>JAQXDZ010000041.1 GCA_029251085.1 Mariniblastus sp. | reverse complement strand
CCAAACGATCACTCAGTGAATTGCAGTCCGCCCATGACTGCTTTGCAACGATATTGCAATGCGGGCATCGGAATTGGGCTTTCCCTGATTCGGGGTCCATCGGGATCATTCCTATAACGGTCAGGATAACCGAGTCGCCGGAGAAGACTAACCATCCAATTGCCGCGCTGTCGGCGACTTCGGTTCATCCGTTTGTTATCTGGCGATTCAGCGTTCGGAATCGGGCAACAATTGACCGATCTCGCGATGTAATTATACGAAAATATTATTGGGTCGAAGTTCGTACGAATCAATCGTTGATGTCGGTTTTGATAATATACGTCAGGATTTGCGGTTTTCGAGTTGTGCCATCACGCCATAGCCATGTGTTCTTGCAGTTAGTGACGGATATCAATTCGACTTCGGTTTCCCCGTTACTGACATTCTGAAGCCATTCAAGTTCGTCGTCGAATGGACCATCGCAATCGTCGTAGGGCAGTGCGGAGATGTGGTCGCGCAGTGCATAGTCGGGGCCACCTGCAGAGTGTTGCGAGATGTGGATGCTATCCGACGCCTCTGTAATGCAAGTAAAGGATGCCATAAGTAGCCAGATAACAATTATTATAACGAAGTCGTCATAATAACGGTCCGTTGATCGGCTTGCAAATGCGTTTGCCTCGTTAAAAACCGAGGCCTTAGAAGTCAGACGTGAAACTACTGTGTTTTAAGTCTGCTTGCACCATAATAACAAAGTAGAAAAAAGCCGATGGAAGCTTCTAGTCGATAAAACGCGGGTCGATTACTGATTTGCGTTTAACTCGTTATGGAATTATACGGCAAGCGGCATAATAACGCCCCGCACTCTTTTCGCCGACCAAATGAAACAAGCAAGAACCTGTTTCCGAAAAACAAGAACTGGCTTTCATCGCAGACTGCCAAAATGGCTTAAGCGTTTTTAACCAAAATTTCAAAATATAATTTGCACATTGGCTTGTTACCGCTAAAATCCAAATAGTGTACCTATGAACACCACCAAGGAGTCGGCATGCCAACCTCCCACAAGCAAGGAAAACTGTTAGACCAAGTGCGTGAGCTGATCAGAACCAAGCACATGGCAAAATCCACCGAAGAAGCCTACACTTTCTGGATCTACCGCTTTCTGCATTTCCACAAGCGAAATGGGAAATGGGTTCACCCTAACCTACTGGGAAACCTTCAAGTGAACGCGTTTCTTTCCCACTTGGCCATTGAACGCAAGGTTTCAGCAAGCACTCAAAATCAAGCACTCTCGGCCCTGCTATTCCTCTATCGCATGGTACTTAAAAAAGAGGTCGATTTTAATGCTGTCCGCGCTAAGCCGTCTAAAACGATTCCAACGGTACTTAGCCGTGAAGAACTCAAATCGATCATTCCGAACATCAACAATCGTGTTCACCAATTAATGGCATCGGTGATGTACGGCAGCGGCCTGCGCGTGATGGAATGCTGTCGATTACGCGTCAAAGATATTGATTTTTCCCGTTCTCAAATTCTCGTTCGTCAAGGAAAGGGTGGGAAAGACCGAGCAGCTCCCATGCCTGAGTTAACTTCCCAAGGACTAAGACTGCAACTTGATCTAGTTGCATCCCAACACCTCAAAGATATCGAAGCAGGTGCCGGCTGGGTACACTTGCCAAACGCTTTCGCAAAAAAGTCGCCGTCTGCCGGACGAAGCCTGTCATGGCAATATATTTTTCCGTCACATCGACTTAGCCGCGACCCTCGATCGGTCACCCACCATCATCCAGCAGGATTAGATTCCCTACAGATCCGACGACACCATTTGCACGCGGACGGAATCCAAAAATCACTCCGAAAGGCCACCCAAAAAGCAGGAATACAAAAACGTGTCACCTGCCACACCCTCAGACATTCTTTCGCAACGCATTTGCTGGAAGACGGCTATGACATTCGCACTATCCAGGAACTACTAGGCCACAACGATGTACGGACGACGATGATCTACACACACGTGGCCTCCACGGGGGCGACTGGAGTCAAAAGTCCGTTCGATCGCCTCTAAATTTATCAACCGTTGCCTGCAATGCGTTGTCCATTTCGCTTGCCCGCTGCTCAACGGAAAGGTGACTCATTAATTGCTTCGAAAATTTAAGCTCCCCGGCAATCCCGTTGCGAGTTTGTGACCACTGCTGAATAGAATCAGCCAGCGCCTCCGCATTATTATCGTATAAATAATCTTTAGCCTCCTCGCGCGTCATGGCATGTTCTAACAACTCCGGGTAGGCCAATCGATCCGGAAATAAAGGAATTAGTCCTGCTGCAATCCCTTCGGCCGCGGCAAGCCCAAAGAATTCGTGCTTTGCCGTCGAAACAAATAAATCCGCTTCGGCCAACGCTTGCCAATAGTCCGCTCTCGACTCCTGAAATCCACTACGAAGTATCTCCGCCTGGAACTCGGATTGAATTTCATCAAAGACACGAGGGGAATACTTAAACGATTGCCCAAGCAAAC
Source organism: Mariniblastus sp. (assembly GCA_029251085.1). Classification (GTDB taxonomy): domain Bacteria; phylum Planctomycetota; class Planctomycetia; order Pirellulales; family Pirellulaceae; genus Mariniblastus. Next base: position 68,380 of record JAQXDZ010000041.1, on the reverse strand, counting down.
TCAGCCGAAACAAAACGCCTCGTTCGCGCAAACATCTCAAAGCCACCAACAGATCATCCGCGTTTTTATCATGCTCCCATCTCGCTGCCCAGACGAGATGAACTGGGACTCCGTTCGCGGCTCGCTGCTCTCTGGCCTGCTGACAAGGCACTAAATCAACCGCGGGTTGCTCAATTCCAAGTGGCTCAATTGTTAACTTATCCGCGAGAGATTCGATCGCCTTTCGCGGCTGAAAATCTGGCCAGCGTTTAAGTCGACGAGTGAGGCCTGCCACCATGGAGTCAAAATTATATTTTGAATTGAACCAGATGCGATCAGCCGCCAAAGCCGATGTAAAATTCGTGAAGGCCAGGTGCTCATCCCGCTGGTAGCCCTCCCGGACTGGATAGGCGAATTGATTTTCATGAAAAAACATGACAATTGGAATTCCGCTGATCTGCCGCGGCATCAAGCCGCGAAACTCCGCCAGATTAAGCATGTCAGAGCAGAAGACAATATCCCATTGCTCACCTTCCCCGATCCGTCGCTTGATCTCTTCCGCAAAATAAATTGCAGCATGCCGCATCCGCCACTTCCAGTGTCGCGGCGGCAATGTCAGGATGGTCCACCGTTGCTTGCTGTATTTTTCCCACCCTTGCTGAAATTGCTCATGGCTCCCGCCGTAATACGGCTGTAAAGAGAGCACGCGAAGCGGTTCACTCATCAGACCTCTCCAGCATGTTTGATCGTTTCAAACGAACCAAATTCCAGCCAACATCCGGGGAGTGGCGCGACTTGGTCAACCGGTTCCTGTGAAATCGGATGGATGAATGCAAGTCGACGGGCGTGCAGCCCGATCCATCGCTGCCTTAAATCATCCGTTTGCGGGCCAAAGCTTATCTCAGATCCATAAAGGACGTCACCAACAATTGGATATCCGCGCGAGCCGCATTGGAGGCGTATTTGGTGCGTTCTTCCAGTTTCTAATTCGATTTCCAATAACGACAGATCTCCACTGGACTCAACGACTCGGTAGTGCAGCACAGCATGCTTCGCACCGGTCTCCGCTTCCTCAACAATCTCTGATCGCGCTTCATCTGGCACCTTCCTCATCCAGTCTGACCAAGTCCCTGACTCGGAGGGCAAGCCACCGGCGACAATCGCCCAGTATTTTTTGGTTACTGTCCTCTTTTGAAATTGCTCGGAGATTCGTTTCGCTGCTCGAACATTTTTCACCACCACCATCACACCTGAAACTGGCCGATCCAAACGATGCGGAACCCCCAAATAAACCTTGCCGGGTTTTTCGTCACGCACTTTTAAAAACTGTTTTGTCCTCAGTTCAAGACTATCAATCCCCGGTGGTCCTTGAGTCAGCAATCCCCCCGGTTTGTTCATCACTAACACGGCACCACTTTCAAGCAGAATATCCGGGTCAGGCAGAAGCGAAGTATTCACGATGTTCAAAATTTCCAATGGGCACGGGAAGGTGTAGCTCAATGGTACCTGAAAACCAACCTCCGCGGAAAGCAGCACTGCGTGTCAGTTTTCAATAGTTTTTAGAATGCGTGAGATCGAATTAGCACGGCAAGTAAAGCGAATCGCACAAAAATCGAACGTAGGGAGTGGCTATTCGGTAGCGAGAGATGAGATTATCCACGAGATCGGGGCTTTGAATCTCTGCCGGATCGAGGGAACAAATCCCAATGTGATCCTTTCGTTTTAAATCCACAATTAACGGATGATCCGATTCGTAATCTCGAGGGTTGCGGATTAACGTCCCCCCCTGGAGCTCGAATGTCTCGCGAAACGCCTTTGCACGGGTCACCCGTTTCCAACGATCCGGACGGTCGTCAATCAAAAAGCGGATTTTATTAAGGACTGGATTTTTTGGCCCCCAAATGCCGGCACCTGCGAAAATTCGCCCGGGAGCGATGTGAAAATAAAAACCGGGGGCGTGAACATCCTTTCCAAACTCATGTCGAAACTGAATTCCAAGATTAGTTTTAAAAGGGGTTTTATTTTTTGAAAACCTCGTATCGCGGTAGACACGCATGATTGATCCACCAGAGCGTTTGGCCACGGCTGAAAAATGTTTCGACACTTTTCGAAGCGGTCCAGACATCGCCTCCACAAATTCCATCGCCGGTTCGCGCACACTCGCTTCATAGCGGGGCTTGTTCTCGCGAAACCAATCACGGTCGTTGTTGTCTGCCAATTCAGCGAGAAACGGGAGCGTCTCTTTGGGAAAACCGTTGAACATCTTATTCCTAATCTAGCCTTTAACTGGTAGTGGCAAGTTGGTGAATCTGATTTCGGAGGAATTCGTCTCCCGCCCACTCGCCTTAGAGCGACAGCCAATCGAGCCTATTTGCCCCAAGGAGTACCGCATCCCGCTTAAATTCTAAACCAAAATTCCCTCGCCACTTAAGAGACTCTAAGCGGCAAATTGCCCACTTGAAGGCCAAGTTGGTGAAAATGAATGCCGCAATCTCAATCTTGGGAGCAGCAGTCGCCTCTTGGCACCATCCCCGAGTAAACAATTGGACTGCCTAATACTCCAGCTTCTTCAAATACGCCTTTGCCAAATCGTTCGGAATTGCGATATTAGTAGGCTTAAACAAAACGTTCTCCTGAACTACAGCATTCGAACTCCTTCGTTCGGCGATTTCAGACGAACCCAAATCAGCGGTTGCAACTCACCATTTACCTCTTAGAGGAATCTTTTCGTGCTAAGAACTCATACCTGCGGCGAACTAACGATCGAAAACGTTGGAGACACGGCCACTTTATGCGGCTGGGTAGATACCATTCGTGACTTTGGTGGAGTTACATTCATTGATTTACGGGATCGCTACGGCCGCACCCAGGTTGTGTTCAACCCAGATTCCACTCCCGAAGTACTCGCCGAAATGGGAAAACTCAAGAACGAGTACGTCATTAAGGTTGTTGGTCAGGTCCGACCGCGACCTGATGGTCAAAGCAACAAGAAATTAGCCACCGGTGAAATCGAATTCGTCGTCAATGATTTGGAAATCCTTAACGAATGCAAAACACCTCCGTTCGTTCCCGGTCAGAAAGACGTTCCGGGGGAAGACCTTCGACTCAAGCATAGATATTTAGATTTGCGTCGAGAGAAGATGTTGCAAACGCTGCAACTGCGAAGCCGCATCATTAAAACAATGCGTGACTACTGCGCTGAAAATAATTTCATCGATATTGAAACTCCGATTCTCGGTCGCAGCACCCCCGAAGGTGCAAGAGACTATCTCGTTCCCAGTCGCGTTTTTAAGGGGAAGTTCTACGCGCTTCCTCAGTCACCTCAAATTTACAAGCAGATCATGATGATCGCGGGCTACGATCGGTACATCCAAGTCGCCCGTTGCTTTCGCGATGAAGATCTTCGTGCTGACCGACAACCCGAATTTACCCAGCTGGATTTGGAAATGTCGTTCGTCGACTCCGACGATGTCATCGGCATGATCGACGGTATGATGCAGCGACTCGCCAAAGAACTGCTTGGGCTCGACCTCCAACTGCCCCTCCAGCGATTAACCTACGACGAAGCAATGACTCGTTTTGGCCATGACGCGCCTGACCTAAGGTTTGGGATGGAAATCGTCGATATCACCGACCTCGCCTCCACTTGTGGTTTCGGGGTTTTCAAGAGCACCGCAGAAGCCGGGAAATTCGTTCGAGGCGTCAACGCCAAAGGGGCAGCTCCCAAGTACTCCAGAAAACGGATCGACGAGCTAACCAACATGGTCAAAGATGACTTTGGCGCGAAAGGCTTGGCCTGGTTCCGATGTGAAGAAGATGGTTCACTATTTTCCCCGATTGCCAAATTCTTCTCCGAGGAAGAACTCGCAGATCTAAAAACCAGATTCGAAGCCGAACCGGGTGACCTCTTACTACTGATCGCCGACACCTGGGACATCAGCTGCAAAGGGCTCTACTCCATTCGAAAACGGATGGGCGTCGAACTGGAACTCTACGATCCCAAAGAAATGCATTTCTCATGGATCGTTGAATTTCCAATGTTCGAACGGGGCGATGAAACAGAACGCTGGACGGCAATGCACCATCCGTTCACCGCTCCACGTGACCAAGACCTTGACCAACTCGACAGCGACGCAGGCAAGACTCGAGCAAAAGCCTATGATCTTGTTATCAACGGTTACGAAGCAGGCGGAGGAACCATTCGAATTCACGATAGCGAAATTCAACAAAAAGTCTTCGGCTTGCTCGGACTCGACGAGGAATCAGCTCAAGAGCGATTTGGATTCCTCCTCGATGCCTTAAAATACGGTGCCCCTCCCCACGGAGGCATCGCCCTTGGAATCGATCGCGTCGTCATGCTATTCGCAGGACTCGACAACATTCGTGACTGTATCGCATTTCCCAAAACGCAAAAAGCTTACGACATGATGACGGAAGCACCCAACGTCGTCGAACTACTACAACTGGAAGATCTGGGAATTGAAATTTCGAAGGCCGAGAAATCAGATTCCTCAGAGAGCGTCAGCGATAATTAAGCAAGGATGGGAGGTTGATTGAGTTGCAAGAGCCCCGTCCACCTGCGGTGCTCGCTACTAACGTTAAGAACCAATGTTGTTATTTGCGTTTCGTTAGCGGAGCTAATTCAACAAACATTCATTAACGAATCAGCCTTAACGAATAAGCCTTAACGAATAATCAGACGGGCGAGACTGTTAAGCATCAGCACCAGAGGAGCCAAGCAAACCAGAAAAAAGGTAGCTACAACGCCCGCCAAACTTCCCGACTGCCACACTAGCCCACACAAAACACATCCCCAGACCAACGCTAAACCCGCTAGGCCCCCCTGAATAATCCAAGGCCACTGATAGAGCTTTGATTTCCCTAGTTCGAAGCCGGCAACAACGCCGGTGAACAGAAGGCTCATCCCCAAAACCGCGTTCCCGCATGTGTCTAAAACCACCGACCAAGCAAAGAAACCACTTGCCGCATCGAACTCCGCTTCGCCTACCTCAGCACGGACATAGGCAACTCCGAACATACTCATTAAACCGAATATGAATTTCGTAAAGTAAACCAGCCCGCAGACTATCGACAGCCCCAATCCGATGCACGACCACAAAACCGACCCTGTACCATCGGCGGGGTTGCCGTTCTTGCTTTTCTTGCGGATTGGCTGATGACGCCCTTTAACAACTTTTGAGGGTTCGCGAATAACACCGTTGGCCGGCGGAAGCTCCGGTTGGACCTCCTCCTGATTGGCTTCGATGTCTGCAAGTAAATCGTCCGGAATCGCCGCAACCGCAACATTATCCGGAGCACTGCCGAGGCCCTGATGCTCAACACCAACGGATCGTCCGCGTGCCGCGGGCTCAACCGAGCGTTTCATTTCATCTGGAATCGGTGGAGGCAACGGAAAATCTTCCAACTCCATACTTCCCGAATCACCCCCGGTTGATTCAACATCTGAGGCCAGCGGAGACTGAATCTCATTCGAAGGCGAAAACACGTCTTCTCGATTTGGGTCTAGCGGATCAAATTTCGGCAGCAGATCAAAGGTAGGATTTGCAATTTTGGGTCGCGTCGATGCCGCCACCTCCGCCTTTTCCGCCGCTTTCCGCTTTATCTCCTTTTTCTTCCGAATGACTTCGCCAAACTCTTCATTTTTGTCAGCTTTGGATCCTAAACGAAATACGAACCCGCATTTACACTTCACCTTAAATCCGACCATACCGCTATTTACGCGTTCATGCAGTTTGCCGCACTGAGGACATGAAAAGGATAGGGTAGCCATGCTGCATCGCTCTCTTAGAGCACCCATCTCGGTCAAAGGATCAAAAATCAGACTTAGAAATTGCTAGCACAGAGTATATCTAAAGAAATCCCAAAAGACACAGACGGGCGAGCCAATTTCCAAATAACTCGCCCGACGCCGGACGCAACGAAAAACCAAGTTTCGAAAATTCGAGCCGCAAATAACGGCTGAACTTCAACAAATCTGTCAACATCGGCAAACTTCGCCACCCCAACCGTCAAACCTCGCTAGCGAAGATATCGCCAAGGCAAATGAAATTGACCTGTCGTAAGGACAGCAAAAAGCCTATCTACGGCAACGTTTCAATTGTGTGATGAGTTTTCGCGACGAGAAAATAATGACGAATATCGCAAGGTATAGCCTGCTGTTAATCACCTGTCTTGCAACCTCTTTGCTATCGCCAGCGACTGGCTACGGTGATGACTTCCTCCCAGAATCGTTTACTAACGCCCAGTTCGTTGAGTACGAACGGAAGCTCAACGCGCTTCTAAAAACCCGCGCCAATGAAGAAAAGAAATTTGTAAATCAGATCGTAATGCAAGTAAAACTTGGAAAAATCCCATCGAGATTGGTCAGCACTAGCTACCAGTGGGGACGAACCAAACGACCAAACACAAACTATCCATTCATCTATTTTGAAAAAGTGATTCGCATTCAGGCCAAGGCGATGAAACTCGAAAAAGAGATTCCACCCTTCGACTATTCGATTTACAAATCAGATGGACAGTCACAGGAATCTGCAAAGTCCAACGCCTCCCAGGAAGCGACGACGAAGCGATCATTGTTCAAATTCCGTTCCAGCAATCGCTAACGGCACTGCGTTCTAACGCACAGCAAGCCATGAAATAAAAACATAGGCAAGCTAGGCAGCCCAGCAAAGCCAAGCCGTCCTTTCGGGCAATGATAATAGTACTTATTATTCCTTAGGTTCAGGCCGATCCAATTTTGCAGACACCATAACTGCGCCGGAATAGGTTTGGAGGCTCCCGTGAGGAAGTTAACGTTTTTTGCATCGCTCGTCGTTTTTTTAGCGAACGCCACTTTTGTACTTCAGGCGAACGCACAATCGCCCATGAGTGTGGCGAAGGATTCGCGTTGGACAGTTGAGTTCGGTGCGAAGGCTTACGATCGCCCAGGAGATGATTTGGCATTGCCATTGATCACCGACGAGATCACGCTCGCACCATTGTTTGATTCAACACAGGCATCAGATTTGGGTAATACCGTCGGTGCTGAAGTTAAATTCGCATTTGTCACTCCGCTAGGCAAAGAATTGGAAGTTCGTTCCATTCTGGCCAGTTGGGGCGAGGCTTACGAATTCGAAGGTGACAATTTTCAGTCACCATTTTTCCCGTCGCCGGACTTAGCTCCGACGACAGTCAACTATGATTACGAGTCTGATTATTTCAGCATCGAAGTCATGAAGCGACGAAACATCTCTCCCGGTGTTACCTTAATGTTCGGTCCAAGGTTCGTTTCTACAAGAGATCGCGTGAAAATTGGTGGATCAATTGAAATTGATCCCGGCGATGGAACGACAGTTGATTTCACGCAAACCCAAACCACCGAAGCAACCAACGCTTTGATTGGTCTGCAAACGGGTCTTGAGTTGAACATCCCGATGAATCGTTACTTTTATGTCAACAGCTTCATCCGAGCAGGTGGTTACATGAATCCAACTGAAGTGACAACTTCTGTAGCGGACACGGTTTCGACGGTTGAGACACAGACGAGCCAAACCAAGTCAACGGGATCGTTCCTTGGCGAAGTCGGCGGTCGACTCTACGTGGACATCGTTCCGAACAGCGTTTCATCTTACGTTGGCTATGAAGCAACCTGGATCGATGGTGTCGCCTTGGCACCAGCTCAGTTGATCACAACCGGCTCGACCGGCATTGAAACCGGCAACACGCCATTCTTCCATGCAATTTCGTTCGGTTTAAATTTCAACTATTAGTCGTGAGATGCGGGCCAATGAACTGAGCCCAGTCAATCACAAATCAAAATAAAAAAGGGGAACCCAAACGGGTTCCCCTTTTTCTTTGGTGACAATGCAGGCACGCACTCTGCCCACTTAGTCTGCCATCAACGCTTTGCAATGTCGCTCTCCGAGATGACTCAACAGTGGCATTCACTAACAGCGCTACAGATCGCCTCGCAGATCTCGTTCTTTACAAAAAAAAACCGGCCCCGTGTGTGAACACGAGGCCGGCAATTTATTGTCAAATTGTTCGTTGAACAAACAATTAACTACTTAGCACTGATGACGTACTGTGCATCCAACCACTTCTGAACCCGTGTTTGGGCATCGACGAGGTGGGCTTTGGTGTACGCATCATAGTTGTCGTTCTTTAGAGCCTTCTGCAGCTTCTCATTGAGCTCCGTCAGCTGTAGCGAAGCCAAATTTGCAATTGGCTTCATCGCGGCGGTTCCACCACGCTTCTCAGCACCAAGGTCAAACAACCGTTGCATGTGCTCAGTTTGCAGGTTTCTGCGGAGACTTGAGATCGCTGGATTTCGCTCGGTGAATTTCCCTTTTGGAGCTTCATTGATTTCCGACCAGATTGCCCCTGAAACCTTATTAAGGATCTCATTAAGTGTGACCGCATCCTGATCAGATGGTACGCGAAATTCATTGTCGTAAACCCGACGCAAGGTCGTTGGATTCATCAACTGCGACAGCACAGACGCCTGAACACCCATCACGCGATCGTGGACGGGCCAAGCTGGCTCGTTGGTCATCCGTGAGAGGAATCCACCGAAGTAGTCGGTCGTCATGTGAGCCAATAACTCAGGCGTCAATCCGTAACACTCATCGAAGAATGTATTCGAGATGACAAAATCCAGCGCCGCTCGTTGTCGCTCAACTTCAACCACAACAATTGGTTTGCGAGCATTGGGATCACCTTTTTTATCGCGGTTGACGTAAGTTCCACCGAGCCAGTTTGACATCATTGAATTTGCTTTTGTTTGCAAACCGAGAGTCATCAAATAACCCTTACGAGCCTTGGCCCAAGCGTCCCCGTCTTTGACAAAATTCTCAAGAATCTTCTCTCGATGCATTTTCGCCAAGGCGACCTGATCCTGAGCAAATTTCAATGGATCTTTCGCGAAATCATAGCGACGTGCGAGAGGATCCGGACCATAAGTGTCTTCGTCCGTGCAAAACGCAAGTTCGGGCTCCGCGACTCGAGAAAGAATCTTTTTGAGTTTCTTGTCGTCGAGCGTGTAACCGTACTCAATCGCCCACATGTCATAAGGGCCGACACCAATCATCGCATAGTCTCCCTGAACCGAACCATTTTCAACTCGGAAGTTGGTTGGCAGGTAGTCCATTACGCTTCCAGCGAGCGGCTTTTTCCCTTTGAAATCTTCGCTATTCATCTGCTCCAACTCATAAACGCTGGATGCTTTGAAGTTGTGACGCAAACCTAGTGTGTGTCCGACTTCATGCGAAACAAGATCAGCGAGAAGGGGACCAATGAAAGACTCAGGCATGCCATCCAGCATTTGCTCTTTGTCTTCTTCAGCTTCTTCTTTGTCGTCTTCTTCGCCATCTTTTTTCTTCTCGTCTTTTTCCTCGTCAAGGCGAGCACGCATCATAGCCATGGTCATGCGCATCAGCCCTACATCAAAACCGCGTCCCTCGGCTGCCATGCAGGCTCCGTTGACTTGGCTTTGACGGCCAGCGATACCATCCATCGGCTCGTCGCCCATCAATCGCGTCTTCAGTTCCCACTGTTTGGCTGACTGCGACGCAATCTTTGCCTGGTGAGCTAATTGTTGACGAATAAAATCTCGCTCAGAAGGATCTGCCATGCGAATCCGAGGATCCCACTCAGGATGCTTTTCGAACCAAGCTAGAGTTTCCGGCGTCATTCCGTCCATCACAATTTTAGGCATCAATTCAGAAAACTGATCTTCGAACACGCGGATCCAACCATCGGTCAAAACGATATCCGCGTCCAGAATCTCACCTGTGAGTGGATTCGCACGACTTGGTCCAATCGCAGTACTGACGTTGTTGTTTAGCCAACGAACAAAATTATACCGCACGTCTTCCGGATCCAAATCAATATGCTGGTTGGTAGTCTTGTCCTGCTGTCGAACTTCAATCGCATCGAGAATACCAATTTGCTCGAACGCCTTATTCCAGTTCAAAATTCCCTTACGAACCCAGCGACGGTAGCGAACCGGCGTTGTGTGCTCGATGTAAAATACGATGGGTTGCTTCGGAGGACTAAGCTTTAATTTAGGATCTCGTTTCTCGAGATGCCATCGGTTAACGTAACGGACATCGGTATCATCTCCCTCGTACTTGCCGTAATCGCTGTACGAGGTCGTGAAGTAACCGATTCGCTGGTCAGCCATTCTTGGCTTGAAAGTCGGCGTACCCTGAATTTTACTGATAGAATAGTGAAGCGTCTTCAAATTTCCGTTGGACATCGGAACTTCGAATGCCACTTCAATATTACTCGGAAACGCTTTCGCTTTTTTGATCGTCAACAGAGATGACTGCGGCGAAACGCCAGAGCCAAAAAACACCCGGGCGTTTCCAACAAGTAACGCGTCGAGGTCAATGACCGGTCCGCCGCCTTTCGCCATTGTCAAAATCGGAAGGCTGAGAAGAACCTTGTCGGTGAACAAGCGATCTACCGAAGATTTGGACTCTGCGTCCGATCCTTTGATCGATAGATTTTCCTGAATCAACGCGATCTTTTTACCGTACTGCTTCCAGTAAACGTAAAATGCGTCGGACTGCAAACCAGCAAAAACTTCTCCACCGGCGACGGTCGGAGCAATAAAGTGCCGAGTTTTAGAACTGGCAAAATCCTTCGGTAGTTGAGCCAACATATTTCCATTCTTTGGGTTTTTCCAAAGCTTGAAAAACGGAGTGGTTCCGTCCTGCACCTTAATTTCAGTGTAACCCTCGATGATCTTTTCGAGCGGGGGAAAGTCTGGCTTAGCCGGTGGCTTAGTGACAGGCTTAGGGGTGGTGGCAGGAACCTGAGCGGTTGCGTTCTCGTTAATCGCAATGTTTGCGATGAAGAGGGCGCAAAGCGTAAGGCTCCAAAAGCGAAAGCGTTGCATGAAGTTACTCCTGATGACTTGGGTCAATTTGGTGTTTTAGTAATTAGTAAAATTTAAGAACAGCTAAACAACGAGTGGCACGTTTGTTCAACTTAGCCGCATTATATTCGACCTAGAAGTTTCTTGAATGCCATCGGCGCTCTCAATTGCGAACCCGCTCACGGAGTGAACGAATTTCTCCTCCTGGCCAGCAGCGCCTTCTAATACGAAGATACGCGTTTAACAGCGAAAAAGGTTCGTTTCCAAAAGATAGGTCAGGAATCAATGGGTGCCGAACCATCTGTCGAGTTGCCACCAGTTATCCTTTCCACCGGGTGCCATACTAGCTCAATACAAATCGCGTGCACGACTAATAAAGTGCGAATTACCGTTAAAAAAGGCAACTTCCACGACGGGACGCCAACTACCGATGCCTCTGGGCGGCATCCGTTGAACCATGATTAGCGAGCGGAGCCTGATTGCCAATAAAAAACGTTCGCTCTCGCACCACTCCCACTTCTACGAACCTCGTCGCATGATTCCTAAACTGCTATACTTAAAAAATATCCCTGTTAAGGGCCGAAGACCGACAGCAACCACGATGTGGGCAGAAGAGAAAGATCGATAAGTTGTTAATTATCTTACGTTCTTTTGAAACCTAACGATCGATTGCTGTGTATGTCCCAAGAGGTGTGAACTTTGGTTTAACCTCGGATATCCCATCGTTTGGTAGCCTAACGCGGAGGCGACCGAGCGTTTACTTAATTAGACTAGCCAAATTGTTTACGCCGGCAGAATTCTCGAACTCAATTTTAAATCCTCCTCACGATGAAATAACAAATGCCTCTTGGATTCGAAATCGGATTTGACCGTCCTTGGTTTTTATTATTACTAATTATCATCCCGGTAATGTGTGCCTTCAGCTACAACAGCCTCGCAGGACTCGGACGTGGCCGGTGTATTCTCGCTTTAGCGTTTCGCTCACTCGTTGTTGGTTTAATCGTTTTCGCGATCGCCGATGCAAAATGGCAGCGTTCGACTGATCGTCTCACGGTTCTTTACCTGCTGGACCAGAGCGAGAGTATTTCCGTTGCCAAGCGAAAGCTAATGCTCGACTTTGCCTATGAATCAGTTAAGCAGCATCGTCGAGATCAGAAAAAAGATAAGGCCGGAGTCATCATTTTTGGCGGAAACGCGAAAATTGAATCAGCTCCTCACGATGGAGAAATTCCATCGATCGGAAAAATTGAGTCCAACATTGGGCTCGAAACTGGCGCAACCAACTTGGCCTCGGCATTGAAGTTGGCAAAAGCCTCTTTTCCCGAAGATACAGCCAGACGCGTCGTCATCATTTCGGACGGCAATCAAAACAACGGCGACGCGATCGAAGTTGCACAAAAAATGGCGGACGACGGAATCGGAATCGATGTCGTCCCGGTCGAGCTAATTCCCGGTGCGGAGGTTTCGGTTGAAAAAGTTGTCATCCCAATGGATGTTCGGAGAGGACAGAAATTTGACACCCGCGTTGTAATCAATAACGAAGCTCCCAACGGCGAAACCGTTTCCGGGAAATTGCGACTGACGAGAAAAACGGCTCAAAATGAAGAATTGGTGGATGAACAGGAAATCACACTTGAGCCGGGCAAGACGATCGTCGGATTCACCTCTCAGTTAGATCGTTCAGCCGTCTATACGACCGAAGCCGTTTTTATTCCCAATCAGGGTCAGAATGACGCCATCTCTCAAAACAATTCTGCCTCAGCGTTCACCCAAGTACGTGGCAAGGGAAAGGTGTTGTTGATAGAGGATGAGTTTCACCAAGGTGAATTTTTACATCTCGTTGAACGACTGCAGTTAAACGATATCGAAGTCGATGTCATCACCTCCAGCAACTTATTCACAACACCAGCGGAACTACTCCAATACGACTCAGTTATCCTCGCAAATTTACCCCGGGCGTCGAGTGATGACAACTCGAACGGGGAAATCCAATCGTTCAGCGACGCACAAATCCAAATGCTAGTTGATAACTGCGAACACATGGGTTGCGGAATTGTAATGCTAGGTGGCGATCGCTCATTCGGTGCTGGCGGTTGGTCAAACACTCCGCTTGAAGAAGCAATGCCAGTCGATTTCCAGATCAAGAATGACAAGGTTTCAGCGGTTGGAGCGTTGGCATTAATGATGCACGCTTCCGAGATGGCCAACGGGAATTACTGGCAGGTAAAAATTGGTGAAGAGGCTGTGAAAGTTCTTGGCCCAATGGATTATTGCGGCGTTATTGACTGGCGAGATTTTGGTGGGACCCCGAGGTGGCTTTGGAAAATGCCAATGGGCGTCGATCGAATTTTTGGAAACCGCAACAAGATGCTCGCGTTAATTAATAGAATGAACCCGGGCGACATGCCGGACTTCAATGCACCAATGAAGGTGATGCTCAATGGCCTTATCAAAGTCAACGCATCCATGAAGCACGTGATTATCATTAGCGATGGCGATCCAACACCTCCAACGGCGGCACTCCTCAACCAGTTTATCGCCGCCAAAATTAAGATTACGACCGTGGCAGTCGGAACCCATGGCCCTGCCGGGAGCAGTCCACTTCAAAAAATCGCTAACCAAACCGGCGGCAAATATTATGTCGTTAAAAACCCCAAAGCTCTTCCAAAAATCTATCAACGGGAAGCCCGTCGCGTTGCCAAGCCAGTCATTAAAGAATCCCAATCTGGGATGAGAGTCGTCGGTGTATCCGGAACGAGCAATCACGAAATCATCCGTGGAATTGACGTCAACCAATTACCGCCGTTCCTTGGCTATGTGATGACAACGCGAAAGCAGAGCAACCTCGTTGAGCAACTCGCTATCTCAAACGATCCAGCCAATGACGGCGGGGAAAATTCGACGTTGCTCGCTTCATGGAGGTATGGCAATGGCCGAACCATTGCGTTCACGAGCGACGCTGGTAAGAAATGGACTACCCAGTGGTTCAACACCGAGGTCTACGATAAGTTTTTTGTACAAATGATTCGTCACTCCATGCGACCCATTACCGAAGACGCAAATTTCTCAGTCTCCTCTGAATTAAAGGATGGTGTGGCCCGAATCGTCGTCACTGCCCTCGATGAGAACGAGGAATTAATTAACTTCCTAAATCTAACCGGAACCGGGATCAAGAATTCTGAAACATCCAGTGAGACAGAAACAGTCAACCTCGAGTTCAACCAGGTTGGACCGGGGCGTTATGTCGCTGAACATCCGGTCGAGGGAACGGGAAACCTGCTCTATACCATTTTTCCAGGCGATGGATACGAGCGATTGAACGCCGGCATTAACGTCCCGTACTCAACAGAATTTTCTGACCGGCAGACGAACCTTCCACTCCTAGAAACACTCAGCCAGATGAAGCCTCGGGGAGGAAAACCGGGAGTTACTCTTGATAAATTGCTAGAACCGCAGTCGGAATGGTTCAACTCCGGAGAACTGAACAAGCAAGGCAGATCTGCACTGAGCGAATCAATTACGACCAATACATTCCGCCCCACGCTTTCCGCCGCAATCGGTATCCAAGATATTTGGCCATGGCTATTGGTCATCTGCGGAACGGCATTCTTTTCGGATGTATTTGTTCGCCGCGTGTCGGCGTCTCCCTGGGCAATTATTAGCTGTTTCGCTGTAGTCTTTTCAGTCATCGGACTTGTCGCATTAGCGATACCGACGATCATCGAACGAGGGTTTCAAGTGGAAATGCCCATCGTCGATTGGTGGACCATTGCGGGCGTGATCGCTTTATTAACCGTTTATGCCGCATTTTATCTATCATTCTTCGTCACCTCCGATTGGTTTACCGAGCGATTCACATCGGTGAAGCAAAAACTATTCCGCCGAACTACCGAAACTGCAGCCGTGAGTATTGACCGTCTAAAAAGCAGAAAAGCGGAAATTGAAAAAGGAATTGAATCTCGCAGGGCAACCACCAAATTCATTCCCGAAGATGAAACAAAACTCAGTGGCGGTAAAAAGCTTGAGGAAATCATTGCCAGCGAAATTGAAAAGACACCTGCGATGCCACCCAAGATCCAACGCGACAAACTCGACGCCGATGAATCTAATTCCTACACCTCGCGCTTGCTCGATGCAAAACGCAAAGTAAAACATCAGCAACGAAAAACGGATGAATAACCAATTGCTATAGCCGCCCACTACTGCTCATCCATTTCGCCGAATCAATTTACGACACATTCAAACCCAACATTATAATTTAGCTCTCAGGAAATCTGAAAACTATGAACGACGAATTGCAATTTCAGGAACAAGCCGATAAATTCCGCGAACGCTACCAGCAAATCAAAGATGAAATCGGCAAAGTTATCGTTGGACATGATGAAATCATTCATGGCGTTTTGACTTGCATGATGATCGGCGGACATTGCCTTCTCGAGGGGGCACCTGGTTTGGGTAAAACACTCTTGGTTTCGACGCTCTCGAAAGCCTTGAACCTTCAATCCAACCGAATCCAGTTCACTCCTGATCTTATGCCCGCCGATATTCTCGGAACCAACATGGTTGTTGAGACTCCCGATGGCGGAAGAGAGTTTCAATTCCAAAAAGGACCTATTTTCACCCAGATCTGTCTCGCGGATGAAATCAACCGCGCCACCCCAAAAACCCAGTCTGCCATGCTCGAAACGATGCAGGAGGGCACCGTCACCGTCGCTGGAAACCGCTACGTTCTCGACAAACCGTTCTTTGTTTTGGCAACTCAAAACCCAATCGAACAAGAAGGAACCTATCCGCTACCCGAAGCTCAATTGGACCGTTTCTTATTTAAACTAGTCGTTGGTTACTCCAACCGCGAAGAACTGGCGACGATTCTTGATCGGACAACAAAAGGAATCTCAATCCAACCCGACACAGTGATGGACGGTCGGGAAATTCAAGAATGGCAACAACTCGTTCGCAAAGTTATTTTGGCAGACCATCTCCAAGACTATATCGTTCGATTAAATTTAGCCACTCACCCCGAGGGAGAATTTGCACCGAAGGTTACCAACGATTACCTTCGCTGGGGCGCAAGTCCTCGTGGTGCACAGACCGTCGCCCTGGCATCGAAAGTCCGTGCACTGTTAGCCGGTCGTTTCAATGTGAGTTTTGAAGATATTCGCCGGGCCTATCTACCCGCGATGAGGCATCGCGTCGTGCCCAATTTTGAAGCGCAAGCGGAAGGCATTACCTCGGATCAAGTTCTTCTGGAAATCCTCGATCAGGTTCCACAAAAAATTGAAGACTAACCACTCTTTTTGAAGTCCTTTTCGCATTTAGATCATCGGTAAACTATGGCCAACGTAGCCCCTTCAAAAAAGAACTCATCAGACGAACCACTCTTAAGCCCTGCGCTATTAGCCCAATTAGAGCGGATGGAACTTGTGAGCAGGAAGATATTTCGCGGACGCATGAAAGGTGAACGACGGAGTAAACGAAAGGGACAGAGCGTTGAGTTCGCTGATTTTCGGAATTACGTCGCCGGAGACGATCTCCGGTTTATTGACTGGAACATGTACGCCCGCCTCGACAAATTATTCCTTAAATTATTCATGGAAGAAGAGGATCTTCACTTTTACACCCTGATCGACGTTAGCCCCTCGATGCAGTTTGGCAGCCCAACCAAATTCCAGTATGCCAAACAGCTTGCCGGAGCCCTTGGCTACATTGGGCTTTGCCGAGCTGACCGAGTTAAAATTGAAGCTCTCGATGGATCGCGTAATAGTAACGCTCCGACACTTCGCGGCCGGTCTAGCCTGTGGCAGCTCGTCGATCACCTCGAACGCATGGAATCAAAATCTACTGTTTCCATGACAGAAGCGGTGAAAGCATTTTGTTTGCGAAATACAGGCAAGGGAATCCTGGTACTGATTACTGATTTAATGGACAAATCAGGTTATGAAGAAGCTCTCAAATATCTCGTGGCAAGAGATCTTGATATTTATTTAATCCACGTGCTATCCCAGGAAGAAATTGATCCCGATATCAACGGCGACCTTAAACTGGTCGACTGCGAAGACCAGGACATTGCCGAAATTAGTGTCAGTCAACGATTGATTGATCGATACAAGCAAACACTTGGCTCGTTTATTGAGCAGGCACGTGACTTTAGCTCTCGTCGCGGAATCGTCTACACAATGACCAGCACCGAACGCTCGGTCGACCGTCTCGTTTCTCGTTATCTTCGACAGCGAGGATTAGTTCGGTGAATTTTATCAATATGCTGACATGGTATCAGTGGCTGATCTTAGGGGTTGTTCCCCCTCTAATTCTGTCGCTCTACTTTCTAAAACTGCGGCGAGTACCGTTAGAGGTTCCAAGTACTTATCTTTGGACCAAAACCGTCGAAGACATGCACGTTAACAGTATTTGGCAGCGCTTGCGTAAAAATCTATTGCTGTGGCTCCAATTACTTGTCGTCTTAATCCTCATGATTGCCTGCTTGAGACCCGGTTGCACGGGTGAAGAGCTTGCCGGCGATCGATTCATTTTTCTAGTCGATAAATCGGCCAGTATGAGCGCGACGGATACCGAAACAGGCGTCACGCGGCTGGAAGATGCTAAAAATCAAATCTATACGTTGATCGACCGAATGAAATCGAGCGACGCCGCAATGGTGATTAGCTTCTCGGATACTGAGGGGGTCGACCAATCCTATACAAAAAACAAGGCTACTCTAAAACGGAAAGTTAAGTCGATCGAAGCGACACAACAAGGGAGCGATCTCAATCGCGCTCTGATCGCCGCGACTGGTTTGGCTAATCCTGGTCGTACGAGTGACAAATTCAGCAACACTGACGTGCAGGTCGCGGATGCACTCGCTGCTACTATGTTTATTTTTAGTGATGGCGCTATTAAGAACGTCAGCAAGTATGCACCTGGAGAATTGACGACCATCTACCAGCCGGTGGGTGCGGTGACCCCTGTAAGCAACATCGGAATCACAACATTTTCGGTGAACGACCAACTTGATACTGGTGGTTCGGTCGAGGCTTTTGTGCGGTTGCAGAACTCAGGATTCGAACCGAAAACAGTAGGAGTCTCTTTATTTATTGGTGATCAACTGACCGATGCTGATACGGTGACGATTCCCGGGCGGGAGATTTCTGAGGACAACCTTTCACTCGGGGCGAACGACCGACTCGCCGACATCGACCAATCTCCCCCCGGTGGACTGTCACTAAAATTTGATCTTACTTCTGTGGCGGCAGTCCTCGAATCTGCAGCCCCTATTCGATTTAAGATTGATGAACCGGATGAATACCTCCTCGACAATGAAGCTTTTTGCGTGCTCAATCCTGCTCGACTGACCAATATTTTAGTCGTCACGGATTACAACCCCGCGCTCAAACTTGCCAGTTCGACTGACCGCCTCAAGAAGATTGCAAACATTGAATTCGCCGAACGCAAATTCCTCGAAGACAAAGAGTACCAAACGAATGCGGCACTTGGCGTTTACGATTTAGTGATCTTTGACCAGTGCTCCCCGAAGACGATGCCTGCCTGCAACACCGTCTTCTTTGCCGCACTGCCGTCTGGTGACGACTGGAAATTCACAAAAGATCTCGAGATCACGCCCATCATCTACACAAACAGTTCACATCCAGTCATGTTTGATGTACAGATGCAGAGCGTTTCGATTCTTAATGGCCAACTCATTGAAGGGCCAAAAGGGAATACGAGCCTAGTCGAATCAATCGATGGCCCTGTCGTTGCGATCGGTCCGCGATCGGGATTTGAAGATATCGTGATCGGGTTTCCCATGATTTTATACGAAGAAGATGGGGACACCCCTTACAACACGGACTGGCACAAGAAACCTAGTTTCCCGTTTTTCATGCAGAACATTATCCGCACCCTAGGTAGCGGCGCTCGTTTCAATTCCCTTCGTGCTAACCGCCCGGGGAATTCGGTCAAGATTAAACCGCGTTACCCTTACGAAGAAATTGACGTTAAAAACCCCAAAGGCAGGAACCAATCGCTTAAACAACAGCCCAACAAGAGTTTTGTTTATAATCAGGCCGAGGAGACGGGAATCTATTCCGTCAGTGAAAAAGGGAATAAAGAAGTCGACCAATTATTTGCCGTGAACCTGCTCGACCGCTTGGAAAGTGACATTGCAGTCCGCGACGAACTCAAACTTGGTTATGAAGCGATCAAAGGAAATCCTAGCCGGGAACCTGCCCGTCGAGATTTCTGGACATTGCTGGCGTTTTTTGCCCTCGCTGCCCTGACACTGGAATGGATCGTTTATAACCGGCGAGTCTTTATCTAGTCGACGTGCCCACATTCCTTCCACATTCCAAACCGACACCGTTTGAAAGAAAAAGAGGATACCGCCATGAAACGTTCATTTACAATACGGTACGTCTTCTCGTTTGTATGTTGGTGTTTGCTTGCCGGTGGTACAAGCTATGGAGCTGAATCACCCGGTGCAAACGATATTACAATCAATCGTTCCGGCAGTGTGTCGGCCTTCAAAGACATTAAGAAACAAAAGCTATCGATATCTCCACAGCTTTCCACTCAGAAGATATTCCCGAATCTCGAACCACTAATCACGCAGCTTCAGCGATTTTCCGAACTCAAGTTAATATCTCAAAAGCTAATGCCGTGGATCTATCTCAATTCTACAGAGTCCATGGTGGCAGATTTCGAAACTACGATCACACAACTTGAAATTGCTGATGCCAACCTGCAAAGTGCCATGTACGAAGCCTTTGTAAACAATGACCTTGTCGGCATGTCACCTAAAATCAAAAACGCTGCTGGCAATCTCGACCTTGCGGAATTTACGCTCAAGCTATTACTGGAAATTGTAGACGCCCAACTCTGACTCATCTACTTAGCGATGACTCGGGCTTTCATCGTTAACAGCCATTTGCTGTATCCATTGAACCAGTAATTCGACAGCCTCAGTATCAATGCGGTTACTTCCCAACCCTGGCATTCTCCCCTGCCCCAGCGTCTCAACACGATGAACCAAGAGTGACCGGTTTGGATTTCCCTTCGCAATGATTTTTGCGTCTGCAATACCAAGGTCCCCCTGTGCGGGCACTACTTCAATCGTTTTGGTTTCCGCCAGTGGTGTATCAAACTGCAAGTCAATCGTGGCGTTTCCAGAACCGTTGGGTCGATGACACATTGCACAGTTCACATCCAGCCACACTCGAGATCTCTGCTCAAGCGAAAATTGATCATCGTAGGGCGAACAAAATTTCGCCTGCTCATCCCACTGAATTCCTTGCGGTGCTGAGAGGATACCTTTGCTTACCCATTCGGTAAGTTGGTGCTTTCCAGATTGCCCTGTGCGATTCAACTGTCGAGTGGACAAACCCAATACGTAACCCGCGCTATCCACGTGACAACTTGCACATTCCGATGCTGACGGAGCGTGCCACGAGTGCACAACCGATGAGTTCCAATATTCAAATTGCTTGCCGCCGGTTAACAACTCAGCGTCGACGCCCTTTTTGTCCCAAACGTAGGTAGCGGCTTCCCAGCCATTCGCCGTTCGTTTGATTAAACGAGTTTCGAACATTCGCAAATTACCCCTCGATTTGACGTGGAAATTCTTAACCACCGTTGCACCGACGGGCACTTCCCAGCTACCTGACTCCCGATAGGCCAGTTGACTACCTTTGGGCAGTTGAAAGAAACGGGATTTTTGGGCATTGTCCGACCAAAACGGGGCATTCACCTCATAGGGGATTAAATCTGCTGCCGGCTCTTTTGTTTTCATGGAGGCAAACAAGCCCGTTTCCGACAACCATTGAGGCCAATCAGCAAACGTATTTTCTGGTTCGGAGGTCGCAACAATACGGTAAATCCCACCGTCGAAACTCAACAGGTACAATTCGCCTTTATCGTCCTCGCCGAATGAGGCAATACTTCGCCCCGTTCTTCGAACCAGCAGAGTATCAAAACGCCCGTCTGTATCCTTGGTGGTTTTCCAAAGATTTCCTGTCATGTAATCACCGAAGAAATACGCCCCGTCGAGCTCTGGGAAACGGGTTCCCCGGTAGACATTTCCTCCAGTAATGGAACCACCCCACTGATGACCGTAGGTAGCAACAGGAGCTATATGAGGCTGGGAAGCCATCGCCGTATTAAGTGCGAAATCCTCATTAGCTTCAAACCGATTCCATCCATAGTTGCCTCCCTTTTGAATAATATTTACTTCCTCGGTTCGGGCCTGCCCAACATCTGCCGCCCAAAGTTCGCCCGTTTTCCGGTCAAACGAAAAACGCCAAACGTTTCGTAACCCGCTGGCGTAAAGTTCGGGTGCTGCCCCCTTTACCTTTAGAAAAGGATTATCACTTGGGATACGGTACGATTTGGGAAGATCAGAGGAATCAATATCAATTCGATTGATTCCGCCAAGCATGGTTTTTAGATTCTGCCCATTACCGAGCGGGTCGTCTTTATAACCGCCGTCGCCGAGGGAAAAGTATAGGAAACCGTCCTTCCCAAACGCCATCGCACCGCCGTTGTGATTTGGAAAAGGCTGAGGAACGGTTAAGAGAATCTCTTCCGAATCTGGAAGCGCGAGATTTGGATTTTCAGAAACGGTAAACCTGGAAATCACATTCGACGCAACTTCTTTTTCGCCTGTCCGATGGGAGTTCGAGGAGTAGTGGCAAAAAAGCTGTCCATTGGTTTTAAAATCAGGGTGAAACGCAAAACCTATCAAACCCTCTTCATTTCCACGGCGACTTACCAGCTTGCTAATATCCAGGAACACTCGGCTCGTTGGGTTTTCTTCCTCTTGGGAAAACCAGCGAACTACTCCTCCCTGTTCGACGACAAAAACCCGTCCGCTCCCATCGCCAGCCCCCGTTAGATAGATCGGGCGATTGAATCGAAGCTGAGAGTAAGCCCTTTCAATACCAACGAACTGACGCAATTCGGAATCGTCTGATTGCAGCGATTCGCTTGAGGCGTTGGAAATGTCGGTGGTCTCTTGAACGGAAAACTCTGTCGCCCAGCTGATTTCATTCTGAAAAAAAACGGCAACCACGACTATAAAAATTACTTTTAACATCATTTCAAATTTCAGTAGCGAATATTGGTTGGTACAACACCTCGAAAAAAACCCTCAGCAGCTTACGCTCAAAACAGTGCTTTTGAAATATCTTCTCAAAGTCTCGCGCGGTATTGAACACCGGAAACCTTAATAATAACAGAAATGGACTACCGCGCGGTTAAAAGGTTCTTCATACTGAAGCAAGACGGGAATCCCGTCAGCGACAGCTCCAACATGATCTTTTTGAAAGAGTTTCGATGAAACAAGTTTATCAATTGATAACGTTTGCGTTACTTTCTTTATTTGCTACTTCGCAAGTCCATTCCGACGAGGGCATGTACCCGATTAGCGAAATCGCAAGGCTGAATTTATCCCAAAAAGGATTGCAGCTTACCGCACTAGAGTTGTTTAATCCCAACGAAACCTGCCTGATCGATGGAATCTGTCGCGTAAATGGTTGCACCGGCTCTTTTGTTTCGCCGCAAGGGCTAATCATTACCAACCATCATTGTGCCTATCGAGCAATCCAATCGGCCAGCTCCACGAAGAATGACTATTTAAAAGACGGCTTTCAAGCGAAAACCAAAGCAACTGAAATTCCCGCCGCTGGTTACACGGTTCGGGTCACAGAGTCTTTTTCCGATGTTTCCAAGCAAGTTCTGAGCGTCGTTAACGCCGACATGTCTTTTGTCGAGCGCAGCAAAGCCATCTCGCGGAAAAGGAAATTAATCGAAAAACAGGCCGAAGAAGAGAACCCGGGCATTCGAGCGGAAGTCGCCGAGATGTTCACCGGTAAAACTTACGTTCTGTTTCTGTACACCTACATTAAAGACGTCCGACTTGTTTTTGCCCCGCCATCCTCCATCGGCAATTTTGGGGGAGACGTTGACAACTGGGAATGGCCAAGACACACCGGTGACTTCTCCTTCATGAGAGCCTACGTTGCCCCCGACGGTTCAACCGCTGACTATTCGCCCGACAACGTGCCTTACCAACCCAAGCGATTTATCCAAGTCGCTCCGCAAGGCGCTAACGAAGGTGATTACGTCATGCTGCTTGGTTACCCTGGACGTACGGCTAGGCATAAAACATCAAGCTTTTTATCCTTCGAACAGGATGTTCGCTTGCCGTACATTGTTGACCTCTACGGACGGCAGATCGAGACGATGGAAAAAGCAGGCGAACTAGATCGCGCTGTCGCTCTGACACTACTTTCCAGAATCAAGAGCCTCGCAAATACAGAGAAAAGGTCGCGCGGACAGCTAAAAGGTCTCTCGCGTAAACAAATTGTTGCCAAGCGTTCCGCCGAGGAACAAAAACTGCAGGCATTTATTGATGCCGATCCCGTTCGCCAAGCCAAATACGGCCAGTTACTCGATAACATTAATTCGGTTTACCAGACGTTGAGCGAGACCGCAGTCGAAGAAGCAAATTTCCAAAACCTTAGAAGCACCAGCCAACTCCTGCGGTTGGCATTTACGATTTACGACGGCGCCCATGAACGCCAAAAACCGGATCTCGAACGCGAGTCGGCTTATATGGATAGAAATTTTTCGCAGACCATTTCTCGATTAAAGATGATCCAAAAGGATCTGAATCTGAACGTTGATCAAGCTCTACTGGCTCAGCTAATCGATCAAATGAAGAACGACAAGATGGAAGTTCCCGCACTCGATGGACTCGTACTGGAGGATCTTTACAAGCAAACTAGATTGAAAGATCCGACCTTCCTGCAGACCTGCTTGAATCAAACTACAGAACAGTTGAAAGCAAATTCGGATCCGTTCATCCAGTTGATTGTGAAGCTATACCCTCAGTACCTTGAATTACGAGAATCGAGCAAAGCCCGAGACGGCCAACTCGGCCTCTACTATGGTGAGCTAATCACTTTAAAACAACAATTTTTAGATACCGATTTTGTTCCTGATGCTAACGGTACGCTTCGCCTGACATTCGGAACCGTTCGGGGATATTCACCCGAGGATGCAGTTTACAAATCACCTGCAACAACCCTCAGTGGCGTGGTCGCAAAAACCACGGGCATCGCACCATTCATCACCCCGGAAAAAGTATTAGAAATGTCCGAAAAGCGGGAGTTCGGCCCCTACATGCACCCCAAATTGAAAGACATTCCAATTGCGATTCTGTATGACACGGATACGACCGGTGGTAACTCGGGAAGTCCGATCCTGAACGGAAAGGGTGAACTCGTCGGCGTTAATTTCGATCGAGCGTTTGAAGCCACCATCAATGATTTTGCTTGGAATACCGAGTACAGCCGCTCCATTGGAGTCGACATTCGTTACGTACTGTGGATTACCGACAAGGTGTACGGGGCAAAACACTTGATTAAAGAGATGGGACTAAACTAGAGTTTTTGTCGTGTTTTCACACGCCAAAGCACCCTAACTGTATCTTTCACACTCGTTGAACCGTTAAACTAATAAACAAACAATAATCGTAAATTGCAGCAACGCAGAATTTTTTTTACGATATTGTGCAAAGCGGCACGAATTAAGTTCAGCCCGTACCTAAACACCCATTGGATCAAAGTATATGTCCGAAAAACCGCCTACGCTGAAACCGATCGTTCTTTACGATCACCTTCCTGGCATTCTAGCTGGTTATCCCGCAGTTCTTTTCCTCGTATTGGCACTGCTTTCCTTGGTACCAGGAAGATCGATTGTGGGCTCAATCGATGCCCCTACATTTGAAACCATAAAAACCCATTTCGAAAAGCAGGTCGAATTGTCTACCGAAGCGGGCGATACCGCCGTCGTTGCGGCTTACAATGAATCGCTTTCGCTGATGTCTGCCAAAACTCCCTTCTTTGATCCGCACATGCTGTTTTGGATCGGCCTAACAGTAATGCTGGTCTGGTACATCGCTTTTCGATTCAATCTGCCCAAGGGTAAGTTTTTCCTAATGTTTTTCATGATCGGCACCTTAGTAGGAATTCCGGTCGTTTTAGAACTCCAAGGTACCATCCGTCCGTTTAAATGGATGGGGGAATTTCTCGGCGGCCTCGAACCAACCATGGACACCGGCGGTTGGTTAATGATGTCGCTCGTGTTTAGCTGCATCTGGCTTGGTAATTTCATTTACAGTCGAACGCACATGCGTGTTCGAATTGACGAATCTGGTTTGACCGTGAATCGGCTCGGGGGAAAAGGCGAACGATTCGAACTGATCGGATTGAAAACCGAAAACGAACCTCTCGATTATCTGGAAATGTTTCTTTCCGGTGTCGGTTCCCTCTCGTTGAAAACGAGAATGAATAAACCAATTTTTACCATGAAACGTGTCGTTGGCCTTTATCGCACCCCGTGGTTTCCATTCTACAAAGGAAAGCTGGCTCGGATTGATGAAATGCTTAGTTTCCAAGGCAAGGTCGTATCGGTCGATCGCGGTGATCAATTAGACGCTGCTGAAATGATCGATGCCTCCGATGATGGTGACGCCGACCACGACGATGTTACCAACGATGAATCCACCAGCGGATTCGATGCCACCTCCACACCAAACCCAGCTCCCGATGACCGTGGCATTGATTAGTTCACCTGTTGAATAAGCCTGAACACCTGTGGCATGTTCGGTCGTTAATTTATTCCAAAAAAAAAGCGAGGCTCGAAAGCCTCGCTTTTCTTTTATCAGTCGTAAATTACTTACTCGACTCGTCACTTACTTCCGTTACGTCGACCGCGTAGAGACGTGTGCGATCGGAAAGAAACATCTTCCCATTGGCAAACGTCGGTGTGCTATAGATTGCGGAGTAATTAACCGTCTCTTTTTTGGCCAAAACCTGGGCCCGTTTCTTGGACGCCTTGAATATCATCAGCGTTCCATCTTCGTTGCCAATGAATACTTTTCCATCAACGACCAAAGGTGACCCCCAAACTCCAGAGAGCATGTCGTACTCCCAATGTCGCTGGCCAGTTTCAAGATCGATACAGTGAACAAACCCGCTCAAGTCAGCAGAGAACACCAATCCATCGGCAACGGCAACAGTTGACATCGTTCTTCGATAAACGGCCTCTCGCTCAGGGCTTAGATCTTTCTCAGTAAAATTCTTATGCAGAATTCCGTCATCAAATTTACCCTGATACTTCTTCATGAAATCAGCCAGACTCGCTCCTGAATTAGCAGGATTGGCTTCAATTGACTTCAAATCAGCGAGCATGCCTTCGACTTCTGCCAATCGTTCTCCTTCAACGATCGTCGGCTGGGTCTCGCCACCGTAGGCCCAGATAATGGCACTGTTTGGATTTGGCTTACCCGGTCTGCCAATCTCCCCAAGCTCCGCACTGACGTCGCCTGTTTTCGTGGCATCTATCCGCCAAAGATAGCCAACACCCTCGCCGTGCTCCGGATCCTGTCCAACAGAGATCAGTACACTGTCATCATAAAAGACAGGTGTAGAGATGATCGAATTACGAGTCCCTTTTCCGTAAAGCTCCCATTTGGTTACTTTAGGATTGAGATCGCACTTCCAAATTTCTTCTCCCGAAACCGCATCGTGGGCGTAAACCCAGCCATCGCCACCTGGGAAAATCACTTGAGCTTTGCCGTTGACCATCCCGATCGCAGGTGATGACCACTGGCCATGAAGGATTCCATCAAATGGCTGGTTCTTTTCCCATAGAACTTCCCCTGTATTTTTATCAACTGCTAAAAAACAAGGAGATCGTGGAGAAGGAACATTTAAGTGAGCTTCGTCAACTCCATTCGAGGTTACCACGTAAACAATGTCGCCAAAGATCACAGGGGAACTAGTCGCCAAGTTATGCGGAAATACGCCTAACTCTTCAATCATGTCAAGATTCCAAAGAATATCGGCATCTTGTTTTGTAGCATCCACTTCATCCTTCACGACACCGTCATTGGTTCCGTCAAGGAAACCGTCGGTATCGAGACACATCAATTCGCAACGATTCGTCACGACCCACATTCGGTCACCCTCGACGGCCGGCACTGAGCAAATGCCTTGCAGCAACCAGTCATTCACGCGTCCCGCAGCCAATTTTTCGCGGGACAACTGCCACATGAACTTACCATCGGTTTCCGAGAAACAGAGCAGAACCCCTAGGTCCTTTTCAGGTGGATACTTATCTTTTCGCCAACCACCACCATTGTTGGTTCCAACGAAAACTTTTCCATCCGCAACAATTGGGTTTCCGTAGGTCTGTGAACCCAACCCTTGTTGCCAGAGAACCTTCCCGTCTTTGCCAGCCTGCAAATCGAATTTAATTGAAACTCCCTTTGCACCCGACACCATATTCCTCGATGGCGTTCCGCCCCACATTGGCCAATCAGCCGCTGCGTAGGAGAGCGTTAAAACCAATGCGAGAGCCGCAAGCGATAATACTCGAATCGCTTTCATAATTATTCCTTGATCAAGTGTTAGTCTAATATTAATTTTTTTAGCGGAGCAAACCAGGACATCGAGCCCGTCAAAATGAGCTCGATGATTGAACCAGCCGACTCGCTTAGTTTTGCGTCACAATCACGTTGTCAAAATAGCAGTCTGCCAAAGCATAGAAATACAGTCCCGGCGAACCCGACTCGTTCCCATTAGGATCAACTACCTCAATCGTCCACGCCTCAGGTTCAGCTTCATCACGCTTCCAAACCTTGCCGGAGATCTTGGCTTCGCCGTTAGTGACGTCAACCTTCATTTTCATGGTGTACCAAACATCGGGGTCACTTCGAAATCGAACACTCTTGGCCATTCGCTTGTGAGGTGCCCATGACAGGACTTCCAACTTGCTTGAATTTCCAATAAGAATCAAATTGTAGCGATTGTTTGAAAGTCCAATGCTTCCCAACTGTCGACGTTTTTCGGTCAATCGAACATCCGCTTGAATTTCATAATTCTTCATCCCAGCGTAACCGAGTCCAATTTGGTGACTTGGTCGGCCTTTGGCCTCTGCTCCACCGGTTACCTTCAGGACCTTTTCGCCATCAACCTCGAAAGGCTTTAGTTTAGCGAACGCGCGCATCCAACCGGCGGGAACACCCACAGGTGGTTTCAAGCCGTTGAAATCCCATTTCCAGACCTTGGCTGGGTTAAACATTCGAATCCGGGCAACCGCTGTTTTGTCTCCAACAGTCGCCGTTACCGTTCCTGCAATATGACTTTCCGTGGTCGGTGCCGTAACCTTGCCACCAGCGGTCGTAAATCCAGCCAAGCCGGCATCGGCAACTAATTCTTTGATCGGTAATTTTCTTAGAAAACGACCGTTAGCATCAAAAGCGTGCATTTCGTACTCAGT
The DNA here is from genome assembly GCA_029251085.1 of Mariniblastus sp. Classification (GTDB taxonomy): domain Bacteria; phylum Planctomycetota; class Planctomycetia; order Pirellulales; family Pirellulaceae; genus Mariniblastus. The sequence goes on along the minus strand of JAQXDZ010000041.1, from coordinate 40,182 downwards.
GGTCGATCCGGGCTGCACTACGGTTTCGTAGGGCCGCAACTGGATCATGTCGATTTCGTCAACCGGAGCAGTCTCAGGTGCCAAAGCAATTGGCTCGCCATTGACGACTTCCTTCGACTCGTCTGCGATACAAATCGTGCGATCACGTGTGACAAGTACAATGCGACCGTCGGCAATCACGGGGGAAGCATAAATTTCATCCATTCCAGAACCAACTCGGGCGGAAATCTTTTCATGCGAAAGGGTTTTACACCGTGCTCTGGAAGGCTCAAGAATCCACATGTTCCCGTTGACTTCCGTCGCGTAAATCTTTCCGTCTCCCCAAATTGGAGAACCCTTACCCACGGTTCCGAGGTCATGCACCCAGAGTTCTTCCCCGGTCTTGGTGTCGTAACAGTACATATTTCCAAGATCTGCAACCACGAACAGCATGCCGTCGTGAGCAACCAAAGCCGTGTAACCCGCTTTGACGCCATCGACTCGCCACACACCGTGGGTATCGGTCACATCACCGGTGCCAGTCGCATCGATGCATTGCACACGCCCAAACTCAGTATTATCAAAATTGTCCTCGCCGTGTGACATGTAAACATAGTCACCGACGACAACTGGGGTCGTATTCAATCCTCGCAGTGACATCTTGAATGACCACAGCGGCTTTCCCGTCCTCGCATTGAGCGAATAGACATGGCCATCACAGTTACCACCGATTAATTGGCGCTGTCCTTTAACAACAGCGACCACGGGAACTGAATAATTCGTATCTTTGGGAGGACCACCAGGAGCCGAAACCCATTGAAGATCACCCGTCTTCTTATCAAACGCATAATAAAAGTGACGTGGAGAAGGACCTTTGGTCGTGCCCCAGTTCGTCGCCATGAAACTTAAAACCAATCGATCCTCATCGATAATTGGAGTTTGCGTTCGTCCACCATAACCGGAAATCTTTCCGTACTTTTCTGCCAGTGAAATTTCCCAGACCTTTTCACCGTCACCGGTATAGCATCGCAGGATTCCGCTCACTGAGTGAACGTAGACGTAACCCGTCTCCTTGTCACCGCACATTGATGCCCAACCCACACGTGGTGCCGGAATATCCGTTTGGAAAACATTAAACACATCACGCCAAAGTTCTTTGCCCGTTTCCAGGTCCCAGCAAATCACCTGCTCTCGCGCATTTACTTTTTCATCCGGATCATTGACGTCATCATCCGTTCGGCAGTTGAGGTAGACTTTTCCATTGAGCACGATTGGAGTTGCCCGCCCGCCGACCTCGGACATCCAGGCCACGTTTTTACTTGTCTCGAGTGACCAATCATCAGGTAGATTTGTGGATCGGGACATACCGTTCTGCTCTGGCCCCCGCCATCCAGCCCAATCCTGAGCAGACGTTAAACTAGTCATGGCGCTGGTCACACTAAAGACCGCAACCATGAACAGCGAGAACTGAATTGATCTATTTTGCCTACAACAACGATTGGCAGGTGTAAGGAGATGAACCGCTTTTTGCATTTTCGGTACCTGAGAGTTGATAAATGGTTAGATTGTCTGTTGTTTTAACAGTAGTCGTTACGGAATGAACCACCTCTCGCTTCCGCGGAGGTGAACGTAGCAACGGTTTCTCGCGATAATTTGCGAACTTTCCGACTTCGCTACGCCCTCAATAATTTAATATCCATTGAACGGTTTTACCATGCCGAAGCCGTTTATTATAAATTAAAAGACTCTGGGAAAACGGATGCACCAGCTTTCAAACTTATTGATGTAATTTGTCTAACTTATCGGTCTCAATTCCCTCATCGGGACGAGTCTACTTAAACGCTAAATCGTTACGAATATTTAAAAAAGAGGTCGGTTGGATCGTAAAAGTTGACCTCTAAATCAACTCCCTCGGTTTAACTTAGATACCCTTAACTTAAATGCACATACATTCCCTTGCCTTAGCCGCCTTTACCCCACCGACCGATTAATAAATCAAACAAACCATCCTGATCAACTTCCAACGCGAGAAATGCGGAAAGACGTCAATCTCATGACCAACCCCCAATACCCCAACACCCGGATGCGTCGGGTGCGACAATCTACATGGTCTCGCAACCTCGTTTCCGAGAACCAACTCAGCGTCAGCGATTTGATTTGGCCAGTATTCGTACAACCCGGACAAGGCAAGTCTGACGAAGTTGAATCAATGCCGGGAGTCTACCGTCACTCGATTGACAATTTGTTAATCGCAGTCCAAGACGCCCACACGCTCGGGATCCCCGCCATTGCGATCTTCCCTCAAACCGATTCATCTAAGAAAACTGACGGCGCGGAAGAAGCGATCAATCCAGATAATCTCGTTTGCCAAACGGTCGCCGCCATCAAATCTGCCGTCCCCGACATCGGGATCATTTGCGATGTCGCTCTCGACCCTTACACATCCCACGGTCAGGATGGGTTAGTTCGCGATGGAATCGTCGTCAACGATGAAAGCGTCCAAATGTTGTGCGAGCAGGCGCTCGTCCAGGCTCGCGCCGGTTGCGATGTAATTGCACCCTCGGACATGATGGACGGCAGAATTGGTGCTATCCGAGGGGCGTTGGATCAAGCGGGGTTCGAGAACGTGATGATCATGAGCTACGCCGCCAAATATGCGTCTGCGTTTTACGGGCCCTTTCGTGATGCTATTGGATCAAAATCCAATCTGAAAGCTGGAAACATTCTAGGTGGCGGCAAACAAACCTATCAAATGAACCCCGCCAACACAGACGAAGCCATTCGCGAAGTTCAGCTCGACATCAACGAGGGAGCTGACATGGTGATGGTTAAACCTGGAATGCCTTACCTCGATATTGTTCAAAGAGTTAAATCGACCTTCGGCGTTCCCACCTTTGCTTACCAGGTCAGCGGTGAGTATGCCATGATGATGGCCGCTGTAAAAAACGGTTGGCTCGATCACGAGGCGGTGATGCTGGAAAGTCTACTAGGATTTAAACGAGCCGGTTGCGATGGCGTGCTCACTTATTTCGCAATCGAAGCGGCACGTCGACTTCAACAGAGTTAGACTAAGCCACGCCCACCACATACAGGGGCGGGACAAAACTCACCAATAAAAAGAACCCGCTAAATAGCGGGTTCTTTCGTCTTAATTCTGTTTAATCTCACAGCGAAGTCTCGTACATCGCAGCTAAAATCAGCTCCGACAACGAACAACGCCACACGCTCGCTAGACCTGACTTTCAGATTGCCTCAACCGAAAAAGCATACTGGAATCAGATTTCTTAGCCTTTAAATCTCCAGCCTCTCCCGGAATCCCGCCTTCACTGCCACCACGTGCACTTGGCGGCACATTTGGAATTCGAGCGTCTGGGTCCGGTTCGTAGGCCTTCGTGCATCCGGTGATCGAAACGCCCGAGACCGCCAAGGCCACGGATAACATCAAAACGCCACCGTATCTCGATACAATATTCTTCATAATTCCTGCCGATGTCCAAACGATAATTTCTATAGTCTTGCAAAATAACTTGCTCATCGCTGTTTATTGCAATTTAGCAATACTCTGCCCGCCAGCCTACTCTTAGAAAACAAACAGTTTCGGCGTTGATTCAGGAGAAGTAAATCTAACTCCGCGACCAACGCCAAAACTAGAATTGCGATTAATTGTAATCCAACCCTACCTCGCCACCAGCGCGTGTAGACATTTTCTCTAAGACTGACATTTCAAATCCATTGCTGCCGTTATTTGGATTGTCCATGTCGTACGAGATGAATTGGGTACTACCATCCGCGAGCCCCCAAGTTGCACCGCCGGGATGACTGCTCCAAAAATGGAAACGATGAATATTACCTGGACTGCGAGGGTCTCCCGGTCGAAAATAATCGGTTTCGTAGCCATTTGGATCGGATCCCCAGCCAACTCCAATTCGCTCGTGGACTCCTAGAACAACATCGGCTTCGCCTTGAACGTTGTCACCCGCACCGGCCCATTGCCAACCGTACTGTAAATCTTTTGCCGGTGTTCGCTCACCAATTAGTAATGTGTTTGACGTGCCATCGGTAACCATTCCCATGGTGACTTTTGAATTGACATAAATCATTCCATCCTGGCCGCCGGTCGCCATGTAACTGTCACGCCCACTCACTCCCAAATAGGAAGTCACCGCGACTTTAATATTTTCATTGTTCGGGTCTTCCCACCGTTCGTCGCCACGTTGATCCGAAGGACAAACGAATGTTGGGCAACTGACGCCCATGATTGTTTCGCCGTTGGGCATGAATTGCCACCACGGCCACGACGCACCACTGGCCGAAAAGTTGACTTGCTCATGAAGATTGCCTTGCTCCAGAAACGGAGCAATTGCCATCGCCCAGCTCCAAAACGCACCGCCATGCGGATATGAATTCGAAGCATAGCCATTGGGAGCTGGCTGAACCTCAAATGGACCGCCCCACCAGGAACCGTTAATTAAGTGAGCCGGTGGGAATTTTTGATAGGCACTTTCGTAGTTGTGCAATGCCAACACCTGCTGGCGAATGTTGTTGGCACACGTCGCGCGGCGTGCCGCCTCGCGAACTTGCTGAACAGCGGGTAATAACATCCCAATCAAGATTCCAATGATTGCGATAACAACAAGAAGCTCGACCAGGGTAAAGCCAAGCCGGTGGAAGTGTGTGGGCCGTCGCATGAATAACTCCTTTAAACGGTATAAAACAACACAGTTTGTTAAGAAGATGTTAAGGCAAGGGTTTAACGCCTGCCAATGAATTGCGGAGTATTTGACAATTTTGACTAAGAAACCGGCTTGGCGGCGGAAATACCCCGCCCACACCGGTTTTAAACAAATACCAATTGCAGGAGGGCTGGTTGCAAAAGAGCAGAAAACGACGTGCCTTCGTCTGAGTAAGTCACTTCCACCCAAGACAGTCGAAAGCAAACCGAACAAAACACGTGTCCTGGCCAGCGAGAATCAACTCAACGGCTGTGCCGCACAACTGTTGAGTTGAACGATCAGCAACATCGGCATGTTCGTCGCAGTCATTGTAGATCGTTAAACTTTGCCGGTCCTGTAGACTTTGTGGTGTGCGGTTCGATAGCTCTTGTACAACAGCACTCCATTGCACAAGTGAAAAAATATGACAACCGACGAAAACATAGCCCCCATCGAAAACGAACTCACCGATTTGAAACGTGCGAAAACACGAAAAACAGGTCGAAGCCTTCAATCTCCTCTCGAGACCTATTTGCGGGAGATCAATGAGACCAACCTGCTCAATGCGGATGAAGAAAAAGAGCTCGCACGAGCCATCGCCAAAGGCGACGTTCGCGCCCGAGACAGAATGGTGCGAGCCAACCTTCGACTCGTCGTCAACATCGCACGTGGCTACACCGGTAAAGGCCTGGGATTGCAGGATTTGATTGAAGAAGGAAACCTCGGATTGTTGCGAGCTGTCGAAGGCTTCGACCCCGACATGGGAACCCGATTTAGCACCTACGCCAGCTATTGGATAAAGCAATCCATTAAAAGGGCTTTAATCAACTCCGCCAAAACGATTCGTATTCCCGCATACATGGTCGAGCTATTATCGAAATGGCGACGAGCGAGTGTTCGCTTGACCGATGAACTCAAACGAAACCCAACTCCTGAAGAGATCGCTCGCCTGCTTGGTTTGCCGAAGCGAAAACTCCCAATCATCAAAAAAGCGATTCAGATCTACAACTCAACTCCCCAAACAGATCAATCTGATTCCGGTTGGTCCCTCGGCGAGATGGTGATGGACGAAAGGATGAGAAGTCCGGAAGAAGAGTTACTCGAAAATGACATCATGAAACAAATCAAGACCATGATGCATGATCTCGATGAACGGGAATTCAATGTTCTGAAAATGCGATTTGGCTTGGAAAATACAGAACCGCACACCCTCAAGGAAATCGGTGAACAACTTGGCCTGACGCGAGAGCGTGTTCGTCAAATCGAAACCGAAGCCCTTCGCAAGCTTGGAGATGGCCTCAGGGATCCGCTTGATATGGAAATGACCCTGCCTTTCTAAATCTCTACGCCCCGCGGACCCAGTTAAGTTATACGGTCGATTGTTATCGACCGTATTTTTTTATACCTACTTTCCTCCCCAGCCCGTTCCCTCCTCAACAGGTAAAACCGCGGCTTGGGTTTGGGCAAAAAGTCCACGGGTGGTCGGGAAAGCTTCCCTTGCTAGGATCGTGTCTGTCGAATTAATGTGAAATCGAAGCATATGCTACGGTTCTCAGCGAACGACGCCGGTTTCTTTTTTAAAAGCATTCAGGCATTTACAGGTTTCAGCGGGAATCGGATTCCAAATAAGCCTTGTCGAAAACCAGTTATCCAGAATCTAGGCGGAACAATGCACATTGCGGTGATTGGAACGGGAATCGCTGGGCTGACCTCTGCCTGGTTGTTGAAGCGGTCCGGACACGAAGTCTCTCTCTTTGAAAAGCAGTCGTCGTTGGGAATGGCGTCGCATGGCATTCAGATTTCCACCGACAGCGCTTCGCTGTCCTGCGATGTCCCATCGAGAATGTTCAACCCTCTGCTCTGGCCGAACCTTTCAAAACTGTACGACAACATTGGGGTCGAATCCGCCAATGTCGATCCAAGCAAATCATTTTGTCACTTCGCGCCCGAGCGTGGCAATACTTCCAAAGCGATCCTCAAGTTAAATGACTCGTTCGACTTAAACCTGGTACCGCAACTTCTCTTGCAACCAACCTCCCGGAAAATTGTCACAGACATTGGCAAGATGATGGCCAGTGCTGAAAATGAATTGGCAACAATGCGTGATTCCGACGACAAACCTGCCGCAATCCCCAACTTCAAGGATTACCTCGACCGCAGCGGATATACGCAGGAATTCATCTATCAATTCCTATACCCTGCCCTTTCTTCCACTGTTTGCACGTGTTCCTACTCAAGCCTTGATCTCTATCCGGCGGACATTTTGCTTTCCGCAATGCAAATGCTGATTGGAGCCAAACCACTCCAACGGACCGTTCACGGCACACAACACACAGCCAATCTGTTATCCCAACACGTCGATTCCATCAACCTCAACACAACCGTCTCGCAGGTTTGTTCCTCGGGTACCAAAGCTTATGTTGAACTGGACAACCAAGGCATTCGGACGAAACAGGAGTTCGATCACGTCATCGTTGCAACGCAAGCCAACTCAGCAGCAAGCTTTCTTGGACCTGAGTTTCAGATCGAGAAAGAGCTTTTACAAAAGCTTAACTATGAAGACGTTTCTGTCGCTATTCATCGGGACGAAAGATTGATGCCACCGCGACATAAGGACTGGGCGACGTTCAACTTCTTATCTCAAAATGACAACCGCGCTGCGATGTGCTCGATCTGGCTTAATCAGTTCTATCCCAATTGGGCGACTGAAGAAGCCTATTTCCAAACGATAATGCCCCTCGACTCTCCCCGTCCGGACATGCTGATTGCCACCGCCAAATTACAACGGCCAACCGTCACTTCCAGCACGCAGGACGACATTGAACAACTTTTGCAGTTACAACAACGATCTGGCCGGAGGGTCTGGTTCTGTGGTTCATATGCCAATCCCGGCATTCCACTTTTAGAAAGTGGTGTTGTCTCAGCGCTTCGATTAGGAAAGCAACTAGGGTGCGAATTTCCAAACCCGTGCAAAATCTAGCTAAGTGATTGACTTTGAGTCAACGTTTCGAACGAAGAGCTCGGCCTGCCAACAACGGAGAAGCGATTGTTTTCCGAGTGGGACTACATGATTGAAAAGTAGTTTTCGCAAGCGAAATCAATCGATTCCTTGGTAAGTTCAATCGGGCGTTTAAAGTATCGGCAATAATTCCGGGCCTGCAGCAACAAGTCGCGAGGGTGGCAATTTCGAAGCTCCCGCTTAATCGGAGCGTAATGCCGCTGAATCAGATACTGCACCATCTTGGGTCGCCACTCAAAACCGTATTGAGTGCACATGATTTTGAATAGTCTGACAAAGTTTTCGATACTTGGATTCGGCACTTCGATCTTATAGGGGATCCGCCGTAGAAAGGCATCGTCGACTAGATCTTTTGGTTCTAAATTAGTTGAAAACACAACGAGTTGGTCAAAAGGAACCTGCACCTTTTTGCCGTTACTCGTATTAAGATAGTCATACCGCTTTTCCAACGGCACAATCCACCGATTTAACAATTCATCGACGGTCATTCGTTGTCGGCCGAAATCATCGATCAGTAGCACACCAGTATTACTCTTCATTTGCACCGGGGCTTCGCTGATACCCGTTTGCGAATTGTATTGCAATTCTAAGTGTTCCATCGTCAGCTCTCCACCAACTACGATGGTCGGACGCTTGATTCGAACCCACCGATGGTCGAACGTCTGGTCGCTGATAATTCCTTCGCCTTCATCCAGAGGGCATTCCTCGTGACTCATCGGATCAAAGACGCGAATAATATCACGGTCAACGGTGATGGCGCGAGGTACCCAAACATAGGGACCAAAAGCAGACGTAATTCGCTCTGCAATACTCGTTTTCCCGTTACCAGCAGAGCCAAACAGGAACATTCCTTTTCCACTGTTCACCGCAGGGCCAAGTTTAGTCATCATGTTGTCGTCGATCAGCAAATCTGAAAATGCTCGATTTAGCTCGGCTTCGCCGGGATGCTGATTACCGATGGTCTGAGCTTTGACACTCGCGACGTAATCCGAAAATGCAACTGGGGCAGCTCCAAAGTAAGAGCAATAACTCGAATAGCTCACCGCGCGATTTCGGCCTGCTTCGGTTAATTTACAGGTATACCCGTTGACTGCAGACTGTCCGATGAAACCAAGTAACTGTTCACTTTTTAAATGAGCGACCACGTCATCAATCATTTGGAATGGCAAGCCAACCTGCTCGCTCATTTGCCGAACCGTCACTTCGCCACGAGCCAGCAAAAACTTGCAGAGCAATTGTTCAACCATAGACTCGGAAACTTTTGACTCCGCCAGAGTCGTTGGTTCGAAAGGAAAGAACTCACCATTGGCGTCACGATTATTTTTCGTTTCAATCGGCGCGCCGTTGGGTAATTTCAAATTCGAAAAGACACCGGAATCTGATTGAGTCTTTGGCTCAACGGCGTGGGTAGTGATTCCGTTGATTCGCTCAAGCATCTCCTCGATACTTGCATTGGGGTTTGGCCGGAATGAGTGTGAGGTTGGCACGTTCGGCATAATCAACTTCAATTTAAGACGAGTAGGTGGAGGAATTTTCCTGTTTCCCTGCAACCGTAAGGTTCCAGACAGAGATACAGGACGGAAAAAAATAGGTCGCCGTTAATTCCCTGTCAAAAAGAACCATCTAGAAATCTCCTTCCCAGCCCCGCAAATCTATGGTTCAACGCGATTCCACGGTAATCACCCCGAATATTCCGGATATACAGTCTTCCCCATCCAGCAGTTTTAACCCAACTGAATTCACGGGAGAAAGCTACTCTCCGCCTCGGCGATCCAATTCTTAACGCTTCCAAGGCGACGCACTCCAGCGGCCTGGACTCCTGATTCACTCCCCCTCCCATTTAGAATTGGCCCTTGAGCCAAGACGACCGATCGCTCGAAGTCAACTCGAAGTCAACTCAATGCATTGCAAAACTAGTGAACCCAGTGGGACGTCCGTCCCCAATCCCATGTAAACCGTCGATTTTTTGAACAGAAACGCAATTGTTTTGCGATCTTTCATTCTTAGAATGCATCCGTTGGGTGCGAATCTGCCATTTACCTACTAAACTATTTAAGAGCTGTTTGATTTGAAACGAGTTGCTTGCCGGTTTTCCTGCAACGCCCTGCCCAACAAACGAACGCAACGAACGAACGCAACGAAAAAAATTAAGATCGATTCATCTATGACCGGACAAGACGCTACTGCTCAGGTTAATTCAACGCCCAAAGCTGCCGATGAACCCAATCAAGAAATTAAAGAGGTCATCGAATTCATTGACAAAATCCGAACCCGCGTCGCTACGGTGGTTGTGGGTCAGGATGTCGTAGTTGAAAGGTTGCTGATTGCCTTATTCACAGGCGGTCACCTTCTCCTTCAAGGTGTCCCGGGATTGGCGAAAACATTACTGGTTTCCGTTTTATCAAAAACAATTGACCTTGAGTTCGCCCGTGTCCAATTCACGATCGACCTTTTACCGTCCGACATACTCGGTTCGGAGGTACTCGATCAGAAGACCAATGAATTCCGGGTCCACAAAGGTCCGGTTTTTACCAACCTCCTTCTCGCGGATGAAATCAATCGCGCCGCCCCAAAAGTTCAAGGAGCATTGCTCGAGGCGATGCAAGAACGAAAGGTCACGATTGGCGGTGAAAACTTTTCCCTACCGGCTCCTTTCTTAGTGATCGCGACGCAAAATCCAGTTGAGCAGGCAGGAACTTTTGAACTACCTGAGGCCCAGCTCGATCGATTCATGATGCTTCATCGTTTGGTTTATCCCAAACCCGAAGAGGAAAAGGAAATTTTACGACGAAATGCTCAACTCGGCATTCGGGTCGAAGGGAAAGGCGCCGTCGCACAAACTGAATTTGACATGCTTAGTAATGAACCTGCCGGTTCCAGCGAAAACCTAATCGCGGCAATGCAGGCCGTGCAACAGGTGTATGTCAGCGAGGCATTTATTGAGCATATCGTTGAAATTGTAAATCGAACCCGTAACCACCCACTCCTTGAGCTTGGCTGTAGTCCGCGTGCGGGAATTTCGCTGATCAAAGCCTCCCGAGCACGTGCCTTAATTCGCGGACGCCATTATGTTGTTCCCGACGATCTTTACGCTCTTGCCGAAGATGTCATCCTCCATCGAATTCGCTTGAATTATGAGGCGTTAGCCGATGGACACACCGGTACCTCCGTGCTCCAAAGCATTTTGCGAGAGTTCGATTAATGCATGGAAACTTGGATTACGTCGATCCCATGGATTGGCGTCAATTTTTGATTGTCGTCAACAAACTGGCAGACAACTTCAATTACGGCACCGATAAATCTCCATTTCTTGGTTCCGGAGTTGAGTATGTGCAGTCGCGTCAGTACCAATATGGCGATCCAGTTCGCTCGATAGACTGGCGCGTAACCGCTCGAACTGGCAAAGTGTTCGTAAAAGAGTTCGAGTCTCCCAAACAAATGCCGTGCTACCTAATGATTGACACTTCGGCGTCGATGCTCGTCAGTAGCCAACTTCGCAATAAATATGCCACGGCGCTTCATATTGCCGGCGGACTCGCATTTGCCTGCCTCGAACGAGTCAGCCCGGTAGGAATCCAAACGACGGGAAGCGATGACTATCAAGTGGAACCAAGTTTATCCAAAGATCAAATTCTACAGTGGTTGCACCATCTAAGACGGTACACCATGAATCAGCAGTCCGTCCTGGGGACGAGATTAAGTCAGTTGTGCGCTCGTTTAAAAAATCGGACATTAATCATTGTGATTAGCGACATGCACGAACCCGCCGCACTCAATTCACTGAAAATTGCAGCCCAGTTACACGACATCGCTGTTATTCAACTTCGCGATCCCGGTGAGCGTGAACTTGGGGGCACTGGCTTTTTCCGCGCCCGGGAACCGGAAACCGGGAGAGAGTTCGTTACTCACGGAAATCGTGAATGGACAGATCCCACTGTTTTAAACCAAGAGCTGAAGCGGCGGCAAATTGATCACCTCTTAATCGATATTGATGAACCTTTTGCGCATAAAATCCGCTGGTTTTTCCAATCGAGAGGATCACTCGGAAACGGAGCACGATGATGATTCGATTCTCATTTATTCTTTCCCTGCTTATCATTTCCTGCGCCAGTGGCGTAATGACCGCAGCACCGGTTCAGGTTACCGGAGCCAACGAAAATGAAACTGCCGAACTGAATACTACCGTTGGATTTCCTCTTCGGATCCTTCAAAACAAGATCGCTGGTTCTCATTTAATTGCTAAACCCTACACCGATCGGCGCGTACCAGCGATGGTTCGAATCATTGAGTCTTTCCCTCATGGTTCAGACTTTCGCTACGACATTGAGTTTAAAGGATTTGAACCGGGACGATACAATGTCATTGATTACTTACAACGAGCAGACGACTCGGAGTTAGCCTCCGCTCCTTTGTGGGTAAACGTTGATCCGATTCTAGCGGCCGACAAGGTTCGCCCTATTCCTCTTCCGCAGAACACGAGCCAGTTTCGAAGCTACTACGTCCCCATTTTATTTGTGAGCGGAATAGTCTGGCTGGCAGGTTTACTTGCAATCTTATTTTACGGACGTGGCACACTGAAAAAGGCGTCCGTCGTTATCAAAACAACGACACCGGCTGAAAAGATGCGTCCCCTGATCGACGCCGCCATTGCAGGAAATCTGACAAGTGCTCAACAAGCAGAGTTGGAACGTATCCTTTCCGAATTCTGGAGTGCTAAACTAAATTTGGGACACCTTCCCGCCGACCAGCTAAGATCAACTTTACGGGAACATCCCGAGGCAACCAAAATGCTCGAACAAATTGATTACTGGCTCCACCGACCTGCTGGTGAAGCCAACCAACCCGTCGATATCAATGCATTGCTTAAACCCTACCAAGGCCAAGCCACAACCACCGCTTCGGAGTAAACTCCCGAAAACGAGACTCCGTAAAGGCTACTGATTGACGTGCAATTACCGATCCAAAATTTAACGTTTGACTTGCTTCCCAGCTTGCTTGCCGAATCAATCCTTCCAAACATTTCGTGGCTGCCCAACAGCTTCAATCGACCGTGGGTGCTGTGGCTATTGGTAGTTCCGGTGATCGGGCTCTACTGGATTTGGAATCGCCGCTCTCACGGTGTCCCAATCCCGGTCGACCATAGCGGACACGGATCGGGAATCGTCGCAAGAATTTTTATTAGCTTAGCTGAATCGACTCCGGTTCTAATTAGCATGATCGTCATTTGGATTCTTGCTGGACCGGTGATTCTTGGAAAGCCCACACAAAAACGGGCCGTAACTAATATTCAATTTTGTGTCGACATTTCGGGCAGCATGACCGCTCCATTTGGCTCGGGGTCACGATACGACGCCTCGATGGAAGCCATCAATTCATTCCTTGACTTTCGCGAAGGGGACGCATTCGGCCTGTCATTTTTTGGTAATGCCGTTCTTCACTGGTGCCCACTGACGACGGATACGTCCGCAATCAGGTGTTCGCCACCCTTCATGCGGCCTGAAATTGCCCCACCCTGGTTTGGTGGAACATCCATTGGGAAAGCGCTTTTATCGTGCCGTCAACTTTTGATGGAACAGGCAGATGGAGATCGTATGATCATCCTCGTCTCAGACGGAGCCAGCAGTGATCTTTCCGGAGGAAATGATGCGGACATCGCCAAACGTTGCATCGAACAGGGAATTAAAGTGTTCGCTATTCACATCGCCAATTCAGACGCTCCGGCGGAAATTGTTAACATTACATCACTGACGGGCGGCGAGGTCTTCAACCCGGGTGACCCGGCTTCTCTGGCAGATGTATTCCGTCAAATTGACAACATGCAAAAATCTGAAATCGAGCAGACCATTGCTGAACAGCTAGACCACTTTATCCCCTACGCTTTTCTTGGATTATTGCTGCTGGGCATCAGCCTCCTTTCAACGTTTGGATTGAGGTACACGCCATGGTAGATATGAATTTCATTCCTGAATTTTCCGCTGCAGGCGTATTCATCTTGAGCGCTGGTGCTGAAGCCATTCATATGATTCGCATTCGCCGACTGTCGTCCTTGGCGTTTGGCCCTAAAGCAAGCCCGGCGTTTTGGGTGAAAGCAGCGGCACCGTTGAAGATAATCGCCTACAGCCTGATTTGCTGGGGACTGGTCTCGCTGCTGCTTACTAAACCCAAGACGCACAACTCGACTGAAATTGACTCCGCCAAACAACGCCATGTGATTTTGCTACTCGATGTTTCACCAAGTATGAGACTGGTTGATGCGGGACCGACGGGGACGCTCAGTCGCACCCAGCGAGGAGCTGAAATTGTCGAATCACTGTTCGATCGGGTGCCCATCCGGCAATATAAATTAAGCGTAATCGCGTTTTACAATGAAGCGATGCCAGTTGTCATTGATACCGATGACCTCGAAGTCGTGAAAAACACACTTTCCGACCTTCCGATGCACTTCGCCTTCAAAGGAAAAGATACCGATCTCTTTAAAGGCCTCGAACAAGCTGCAGAGATCGCCGCACCATGGAACCCAGATAGTGCAATCCTAATGGTGGTCACTGACGGTGACACCGTTCCCGCCACAGGGATGCCTCCAATGCCGAAATCTATCAGCAACGTCTTATTGGTGGGCGTTGGCGATCCAATCACTGGGAAATTCATTGCCGGCAAGAACTCCCGACAGGATACTTCCACACTTCGCCAAGTCGCCACGCGGCTCAACGGAGAGTTTCATAATGGCAATGTTCAACATATCTCATCGACCATGATTTCGAACTTAACCCAGAAAACCCAACAGAGCCGCTGGCAGGATCTCACGCGACGCGAATACGCACTGATCGCAACTGCCCTTGGCACGCTAATCCTCTGCATCCTGCCGTTTCTTTTGCATTACTTTGGCACTCGATGGAAGCCTGGAATCGTCTAATTCCAATCGATCATTTTACAGCAGCCGCAAGGCAGCCGACTAACCCTCGGCAATCTACTCAGCATCACTGGCCGAAGACTCTGTTCTATTCTCAATTCTTCCGCGGACAATACGTTCCAACTCGCCTACAACCTCGCCTAGCGAAAGATCGTCAGTCAGCAATTCGATTGCATCTTCGGCTCTCATGAGTCGGCCGACCTCACGGGTGCTGTCTTGTTGATCCCGGAGTTCCTGATCCCGAAAGACGGCTTCGAACTCAACAGGTTTCCCAGACGAATTTAATTGCTCAACTCGTCGCTGAGCCCGCGCTTGCGGAGAAGCCGTCAGGAAGATCTTGCAGAACGAATCTGGAAACGCGACGGTTCCTTGGTCTCTACCCTCGCACACAAAATCACCCTGAGTAGCGATCCGCCGCTGCAGGTCGACCAAATAGGAGCGAACTGATGGGGCATTTGCGACCGAAGCCACACTCCGAGTCACCTCCGGTTCACGAATCGCCGTGGTGGAGTTTTTTCCATCAATAAAAACTTCCTCACCATCAAAGACTATTTCTATTTTAGACGCGATGGTTTGGAGGGCAGGCTCGTCATGCAAATCGACTCCTCGGTCAATGGCCGCGAGCGTAACAGCGCGGTACATCGCACCGGTGTCTAAAAACTGAAACCCAAGTCGTTCAGCGAGTAAACGTGTAACTGAACTCTTCCCGGCGCCAGCGGGACCGTCTATTGCAACTATCATTTTTTCCATCGAATTAATACTTCAAAATAGTCATTACGACCAAACTCAACTGTAAAACTTGAATCACTGCCTTCCACCAATCCTAAAGCTTGGACTGATTCACCCGAAAACTTCACACGTTCGACTGTAGCGATGGTACGCGGGCAACGCACCGTCAAAGCCCCTGTCCGACCTTCCGTTTCTCGCAACCGTACCTTGACTCCCACCCACTGGCCGGAAGACGGATCTCCAGACTCTTGCTCAAAAACAGGACTCCACCAAGTCGCCACAATATTTCGACGATTGAAATGAAACGACCAGCTAGAATCGGCTGCGCCTGATGAGGTAGTTTGAGAAGACTTTGTTTGAGAGGACTTCAATACGCAAGGCGGCGTCATTCGGGACATTGCCGCCGTAAGAGGATAATCAAGATTCACACCTAGTCCGAACGCATACTTATGCTGTTGTTCATTTCCAGCGATCAAAACAGAATCAACAAATCGCCGCGAAGCACGTCGGTGGTAAGGCAAACCACCTGTCAGCATCGTGAGCCGCCCGTCGTCCTGCACAACCTCGATGTATTGAGTTGCATGAAACCAATCGGTGTAAATATCCTGTCGAATCTCACCAGCATTGGCGACCAATCGAGACCCCTCACTCTTCCACGCCAAACGGGAACAAGCGTAGTGGTTATTCGATTTAGAAAATCCTGAAATCGGGGTAATCTCCCCCTCAACTTCGACTATCCGTTGGCCACGGGTTACACGCACCTTTTGCCAATAGTCCGCAATTTTGACGTCGTTATCGAACAAAACGCCACGCGAGTTGAGTGTTCCCGCAATCCGTGACTCCATGGATAATGTGATCTCATCGGCAGACATTCGGGTATAACGCGCCTTACCACCACCACGAGGATTCGTAGCGTCATTGGGCAACCGGACGGCCAACTGCTGACTAATCAGGTTAACCCTATTCTTGTAAAGCTGAATTGAGCGAATACCCCCGGTCTCTTCGTCGACCGACAATTCAAAGAATTCATTCCTCAACGTGTTGTCTTCACCGATCGATGGGTCGCTACGCAACAAGTCTTTCGTAGCAACCAAATCGCCGTCTAAGCCGACTATTCCCATTGATGGTAATTCCACCACCCAGTGAGCTTCTGATTCCGAGCTATCACAAACATAAACCGGAGGGGATTTCTTCAGAGTTCCGACTTTCAGACTTTTAGATTTAATCTCAACCAGTCGTCGGCAACCGAGCGTGTTTAGGATCTCAATTTGATCTGAAGCTGCAGAATTTTGTTCGGCACATTCTAAAATTGATTTCAACTCAGATCGCAATCGTTCGAGAGCTGCGTCCAAAGATTCTGTAGTTTCGGATAACAGAGTTGGTTTGTCTCCCGTGGGTTCCTGATCGATAGCCGCTTCAATTTTTGACTGCAGACGATCAATTCGAGATTCCAATTCTTTACCGCGAGCTGCTTCGAGCCCACGTCGGTGGCACGCTTGGATGAGTAGCGAACGCAGCGCCGAAACTTCGGCAAAGCGGCGAAAATAAGTCGTAAAAGCGGAGATCGGTTGCCGCGACTGTAGTTCGAGCGCCTGCTTAAAATAGGGTGGCTTATATTCCTCCGATGCGAAGGTGTCTCCGTAACCAGGATCGTAGACAGATTCAAAATAGTCATCGAGGGTCACGAATTGGCCAAACAACGCACCATATTTTGAGATCCGCACCAGATCTCCGAATGACTCGCAGGTTCGGTCAGGCCAGTGCACGAAAACGGCCGCGGCAACATGAGCCGAATCAATCTGTTCTCCGAGTTTGACGCCAAGTCCCAAAAACGCGCCCGCATCCGCAGCACTCAACGGTACATCACCGATGGCCAGAATGGATTGGTCATCGTCACCTGTCCAGCGAATGTTGCAACTGGAGCTAAGCGGCAATTTCCCCCCGTCCAAGGTCGCATGAACAGCACCTGAAAAACCGAGCTGTTCAAGCATGGACGGCAACGTCGGGGTCAAACCGAACCGTCGCCGCATAAAAACGCTGGGCACGACGCCAAACTGCGACTGCATCAGGTCGCGACCACGCTTTAAATTATTCAGAATCGACTCGCTTGCCATTAACGAATCCGGCAACTCATCAGCAAGTCCCCCCACGATACTCAATGTCTTGTCATTCAATCTCGCAATTGTCGTCTCTCGCAACTGCGGGCGCCCCTCAGCAATCAATTCTCCCGTTTTACCACTGAGAAGGAGGTTGATCGGGTGATCCGATGCCAGCTGATTTGCCATCGAACGCCCAAGTGTCGTACTGGCGGTCAGCACAACGTCCATTAATTCAGGCTGGACCGGGTAGTAACCGTTTTTCTCTTCCAAGAGCAGATCAAAACAGCGTCCCAATGCATCTCGGGCTTTTACCAGATCTCCATCCGTCGCAAATCGAGCTGCTTCGGCTACCGTCTCCGAAAAATTGGTTTCATCAAGATTACTCGAGTATCTGAGCTGACGCGTCATTAGTTGGACTTGGAGGAAACCATAACCAAGAGCACAAAAATCTTGCACTAGCCCATCATCGAGTCCAGCCGCCAACTGCTTTGCCCCAGCATTGGACTCGATCGCACGTTCCATGATCGCGTCCCTTGACTCGAGGTCAGAAAGAACGACCGCCTGTTCGGATTCCAAATTATCTAACAACTGCGAGTCCATCAGTGATTCAGAAATGAGAGGAATCACAGCCAGCAGTACCCCATTTGAATCCGACGGTGAGTTTTCCTGATCCGAGACGTCGAGGAATTCCTCGTCACAACCGATGTCAGGGTTATCTGTTTGATGCCAGCCGGGCATTTTCCCCGCTGACGCGATCAACGCTGGATGCCACAACGCGGTCCAACTCGCCAGAAGATTGGCCGCTTCATGGCCGCGATGATGAATCGGGAAATCCTCCATCGAGTGACAGGGAAGCACGATCAAGAGTTTTGAATAGTTATTCATACAAGCGTATGTGGTATTTGAACGATTTTATGGGATTATTCGCCCTGAGGCCGCGATTTCCCTTCGAGACCCTGATTTTAGGCTCAATTCAAGAAATTCGGGACGGGGCAGTCGAAATTTCATTACGAATTAGCAGTCCAACGCTGTCGCAGGCGATGAAAACAGCAAAGCCCGATTAATCGAATTGGTCGTAATGACCGTCAGGTCAGTCGCTGGTCTAATGACTCTGCCAACTGAACAACTCGTTTTGACCTGCACTTGATGCCGATGACTCACGAAAAGACGGGTTTTATAAACGAAAATTTGACACATTTTGAAGCCATCCGGTAGAGTTACACGTGTTTCCACGGACTTTATGAACGAATTCATCCGTAACTCCTTGAAAACCGTACAGTCTTAAAGAAAACCACTCGAAACAAACTTAACGAAACAACGTCACTGAACCTATAATAAAGAGTGCTCGTGGACAGCCAATGATTTGGCGAGAGTTTTACCTTATTTTAGTAGTTCCCAGAAATTAGTAGGCAGTAAAGATGGCAAAACAAAATGCCGTTTGGGGTATCGACATCGGACAATGTGCTTTGAAGGCACTCCGTTGTACTTGGGATGCAGATGGTCAGGCCGTCGTGGCCGACAAATATGATTTCATCGAATATCCCAAGATTCTGAGCCAACCTGACTCAGACCCTGAGGAACTCATCAAGGACGCGCTAGAGGAATTCCTCTCCAGGAACGAAGTCCTTGGAGATCGAGTTGCGATTAGCGTCTCAGGACAGGCTGGACTTTCACGATTCTTCAAGCCACCACCGGTCGAGATCAAAACACTGCCCGATATCGTCAAGTACGAAGTCAAGCAGCAGATTCCGTTTCCTATCGAAGACGTTATTTGGGACTGGCAGCAATTGGGCGGAGTTGTTGTTGAAGGCCGCGCCATTGACGCGGAGGTCGGACTCTTTGCGATGAAGCGTGAAGCCGTCTACCGAGCTTTACGACCTTTCGACGATATCGGCGTAGAGATCGACATCGTTCAACTCTCACCGTTGTCAATCTTCAACGTTGTCTGTTTCGACCAGATTAAAAACCTCCCAGACCCCGAACTGTTTGACCCTGATAATCCACCGCCTTCCGTAGTCGTTCTTTCAATGGGAACAGACACGACCGACTTGATTGTCACCAATGGTATCAAACTCTGGTTGAGAAACATTCCAATTGGCGGCAACCACTTTACAAAACAGCTTTCTCGGGAGATGAAGCTAACGCAAGCGAAAGCAGAGCACCTGAAGAAGAATGCTCGCGTGTCGGAAAACCCCAAAGCGATCTTCAAAGCGATGCGACCGGTCTTTAACGACCTCGTCAACGAAGTTCAGCGATCCCTGACCTACTTTCAGAGTATCGAAAAGTCTGCGGATCTTTCGGAGATTATCCTGCTGGGAAATGCGGCCAAACTCCCCGGCTTGCGACAATTTCTGAACAAACAGTTGGAAATTGATATCGCAAAAATATCTGAATTCAACAAGCTAAATGGCGGTGAAGTCACTACCCAGCCCACCTTTTCAAACAATCTTCTCTCGTTTGCTCCTTGTTACGGACTTTGCATTCAGGGACTCAAAGAAAGTAGAATCGATACGAATCTGCTTCCTCAGGAAATTGTCGTTGAGAGAATCATTCGAGCGAAGAAACCTTGGGTTTTAGCGTCCGTCGGCCTTCTTACCTTTGGTCTGCTTCTAGGATACTTTTCGATCGCCAACGCGTGGTGGAGCTCTAATGAGAAATTTGTAGACGCGAATAACGTTTCGTGGAAAAAAGCGCTCTCGCAGGTTAAATCAACCAAGAGTAAGAGTGACGGCTTCATCGCCTCCGACGAAGAACAAATATTGCAACTTCAGCAATTCAATACGATTGCGACCGAGCTAACATCTGCTTCCGAAGGCAAGGCGTCCTGGATTGAGTTTTACTCAGCCCTGTCTCAGGCATTCCCGGAAGATCCTCGAATTAAAGCGATTAAAGACGCTCAACCTGACCATCGTGCGGCTCCGACTGAGATTCCTTTTAGCGACCGCGAAGAACTTTACGTCGATCATGTCGAATCTGCCTACTTCCCCAACTTGCAGGCGTGGCTGAATGAAATCAAGCCAATTCACGATAAAATGTTCCAGTTGGATCAAGATGAAATAGACAGGATGAAACAAGGCGGCGCCTCCGCTGAGGACGTCGAAGACTTGCTCGCTGTTGCCGACGAGATGCAAGAGGTGGATGACTATTCAGGTGGAGAAATCGACGCCGGCGATGTCGGGCTCGTTGGACCTCTTGGAGGAAAAAAAGGATGGGTTATCGAAGTCCGCGGCCATCACTTTCACAATAGCGATGAGCAACTTGCAAAACTCAACATGGGTAAGGCATATCTGGTAAAAACCCTGATTAATACTCTGATGAAGAAGGACGATGTAGTTCTCCCAACCAACGGCAAAGACGAGTTATTCTCCTACGCTGACATCGGCATTACGTTTCCAACAGTCACCTTTCAAACTCCACTCGCAGAAAAGACGATCGTTTTTGATCCAACCGCGACCGAGGGGGCTGATGAGGATTCAGCCGCAGGCACAGGAGATGGCCGCGGCAAATTTAGTGGCGGCTCAGGCAATGGTATGGGTATGGGCATGGGTATGGGTATGGGCGCCGGTGAAGGTGCTGGAGATACAGGAGCAGCTTCGGAAACGCTCTCTCCCGATGAAGATCCCAACGTTCAAAAAGTAAATGAGTTTACGTTTGTCGTCCAAATGGCGTGGACACCTCGTTCGGAAAAAGAGCGAATGGATGCTCGCACAGCCCGGCTTGAGAAAATTGAAGCAGATAAAAAGGCGGAAGCTGGTGACGCGATCGAAGAAGAAGGTTAACAACTATGTTGGTTTTTCGATCTAAAGACTGACCTATCCAGTCGCCGTCGCGAGACTCCAACACCGTCGGTAACCACCGATTCACATAACAACGAACTGGGCAAAGTGCCTAATAAATAATTTTGAGGATTAAATCATGGACCAATTAGCTCCAATCATTGCTTGGACCAAGAAAAACATTTTCTGGCTAGTCTGCGGATCCCTTTCCATTGCTATGGTCGTCTCTTGGTTTTTAATAACTAGCGGCATTAACGGCGAACGCACCAAACAGGAGGCGGATCTTAAGAAATCAGTCTCCACGGCGAAGGGGATTAAAACCGTAAAGGCAAACCCGCTTCTCAAAAACGGCGTGACCGAAACCGAAGAAGAGACAATTGCTGCTCACCCCAATGAGACTTCCAGGCAAGGCATGCAGGAGGAGTTAGCTGCAACAATCGACTCCATCGTCGCGGCATGGACAATTAGGGAACAAGCTCAGGATTCGATCCTTGTTTGGCCCAAGTGCATCCCAAATGACCGTTTTGTGAAAGCCTTCAGTGAGTATGACCCGCCGGAAACTATGCCGGACGAACTAAACTCGTCAGTAGATCCCCAAATGGAGCAGATGCTGACGCTTTACCGAGCGAAAATTCCAGAACAAATGTCTTACCTTTGTGGCGACGACGTTTTGAGAGCCTATTGGAAGTACGATCCAAAGTATCAAGATAACTCCGCTCCAATCCCAGACGAAGATGACGGAGACCCTACTGGAGGCGGATTTGGACGTGGAGGATTTGGTGCGGGTGCCGGTGGTGCAGGTGCCAGCGGAGGAGCGCCAACGCTGAACTCCCCAGCCATCGAAATGAATCAGTTCGCCGTTCGCTGGAGTGATAAAAACCAAGACCTGTGGAACGAAAAATTAACATCGTTTAATGGATACGACGGCAACCAGTTTGATTACCCAAGTCCGTTGCAGTGCTATATGCTTCAGCAAGACCTGTGGCTTTTGGAAGCGATGTTTCGAATTGTCCGTGAGGTCAATGGCGATTCAAGCGCGAACGACCTCTCGGTCATCAAAAACATCGATCATGTTGCGTTTGGAAGAGAAGTTGGAGGAAAGCTGGGTGAACTAACTCCGGCCGACCAGAGGCTTGCGGATAAAACAAGCGCTGGAATGGCTGGCGGCAAGTCGACTCAGGGATTCCCCGGCTTTGGAGACGACGGCGGAGAAGAGCCCTATGACGAAGAAGGTAATTTTGAACCCGATGGCGATTTCTTCAATCGCAGCATGCCCATGGGCGGGGGAACTGACGATGGTGGCGGATCCACTAGCAACGTCCCCTATGACAACCGTTACGTTGATGTGAACTTTGAGCCACTACCGGCCGCAGTCGTCAAAGGTGTGATTACGGGCCAAGACTTGCCTGAAACCAATCTCGAGCTGATCGTTGCCAAACGCGTACCAGTCAGAATTGCTCTTAAGATGGACGAGCGAAAAATTGCTGATTTCATGGCAGCCTGTGCGAACTCACCGTTTGCCTTCGAGATTCAGCAAGTTCGCTGGAACCGACACACCCCCGGGGGTGACGATATCGCTCTTAACGGCGGTGGCGGAGCCGCGGGAGCTGCAGCGGACAAACGAAGCGGAATGGGACAAAACCTCGGCATGGACGGATTTAATATCACCGCCGCTGAAGTCGTGCCCGTTGAAACAAGAACCAACTATGACGTGAATGTCGAATTTTTCGGAATCGTAAAAATTTACAACCCCGTTCGTGAGGATGAGTTGAGACGAGCTGCGGGACTCGAAGAAGATACCGGCTCACTCGACGATTCAGCAGCAACTGCCAACCCAAGAAGCGATAACCCAGCGAAACCGTAGAGCAGGTTAGAAATTAAGTTGATCGACATCCAAGTCAGCTGACCAACTAACCGCGGCCACTTAGACCACTGCTCAAATTTAAAACAACGACACCCAAAGACGAATAACAACCCAATTTCAGCATCGAAATACCCTGGTTTCAGGGACAAATTTACGAGTCTGAACAGGAGATTTTGAATATGATGAAGCCAGATTTCAGCAAAGCCGCCATGCAAAAATTCTTTTTGTATCACACAGAAAAGCTGATCATCGTCGTTGCATTAATCGCGATGGCAGCCTTCTTTTGGATTGGCTTTGGGATTAAACCATATTCCGACAAATCGCCTGACGAATTGGTGAAATTGGCAAAAGAGGCCGAACGATACATCGATTCGGAAACCAGTTGGGATGAAATTAAGTCCTATCGAACTGGTCGGAAAAACGTCGACCAAATCGTCCGTGACGGCAGCAAAGTCGATGCTTCTATCTACGAAGTTGATCCGTTCACTGGTATCGCTGCTCGAACACTCGATGCGCGTTTGGATCCCAGTATTTTTGGAATCATTGAACCGGAAGCGGTTGTTTTCACGGCACCATTGTTAGTCGACATCGGAGCTACAGTTGATTTGTTCGCCGCCTATCCAACCGCTCCCAGCGATGGTTTAGACGAGACCGACAACGGCATGGGCGGGTTTGACTCCGGTTTTGGTCTCGGTGGCGATGACGGAGGAGAAGAAGAACCAGGCGGAGGCGAGGAAGACGATTTCGGACTCGGCGGTAGAGGAGGTGCGGCAGGAGGACTTGGTGAAAGCGAGCCAGAAGACGAAGACGAAGTGAATCCAATTCCCGTCATCGACGGCGTCGGAACCAAAATGCAAACGGTAAACGTTCATACTTCCAAGGGTGTAAGACCAACTCATCACAACTTCCCTGCCACAACAAGATCAGCGATCTTCAACATTGTCTGTGTAACAGGCTTGGTCGACGTCGAACAACAGTGGAAAGAATACGAAAATAGTTTCGCGTCAGCCATGGGTTACTACCCTGATCGCGATAAGCCGACTTACCAATATCTCGAAGTCGAACGCCGTGAAGCTGGGGAAAAAGATTGGGAAAATATCACTGACAAGACCTCTTACTACTTCCCGTCACTCTTTCCGAGTATGCACCGAATGCCTAAGGCGTTTCACAACTCGGCACCCGACATCGTTGCCCCTCAACATTTTGACCCAGTTCTAACCGGCCCTATTCCGGCAATCTTTGATTTCGATTACCGCCCTTACATTAGCCATTCAAAACTTGCTGAGAATCGACGAGAATTCCCCGAGTTCACCGCGACCGAAGAAGAGGAAGAAGTCAACGACAATGACATCCTCAATGCCACCATTAAGAAACCCGGAAAGCCGGGAGCGACCGGTGGTTCTGGCAAATTTGGTGGCGGCATGGGCATGGGTATGGGTATGGGCGCCGGAGGCTTGGGCGACCCATCTGGCGGTGGTGGACGCGGCGGATCTGCACCCGGTGGTTCCGAGGGAGACTTCGGTCTCGAAGCACCTGAAATCGTTCAGTCCCGCGCTGGAAGTGATTTCACAGATCACAAGAAAGCGATCGACGCCGACAAAGTTCAACATCAATTCCGCTTAGTTCGGTTTTTTGACTTCCACCAAAAGGACGTCGGTAAAACCTATGAGTATCGCATGCGATTATGGTTGGGAGATCCGAACAATGAAGATCTTGGAAAGCAATTTGCCAACCGGCAATCAAGCGGAATGACTGATTTAGCGGGCATGGGCGGCGGAAACAGCAACATGGGAGGCGGTGCCGAGGGCTCTGACGAAGATGATAGCGCCGATCAGGAAGATCCCGATGGAGACGGCGACTACACGGCAAACCAACCGACTGGCACAGACAACACTTCCAACAAGCCTGAAGCAAAGTACGTAAGAATTACCAGCACGATGCGTAACCCAGATGTTCGCAAACGGCTGAATCGCATGAAAGAGGTAAAAAACCCCAAGACCAATCTCATTACCTATGTCGTGACAGAAATTCGTGGCAAAGACGAAAATGGTAAGGATAAAATTGAGGAGATCGCCGTACCACGAGTCGCAGTTGCCCCAAGCAACACGGAGAACGGGGAATTTATTTACCAAGACTACCTGCAACACGCTCGACCATCTGAGTGGAGCAAACCAGTCTCGGTCAAGGTCAAGCAAACACGTGGTCGAGTTGCCGCGGGTAGCGTAACCCCCGGCAAGACTTTACGACTTTCACAAAACGGAACAAGCTATGAGCTTCCCGTTGGCGAACCGAATGTTGAAGTAGCCGCATCTGCATGGTGGCAGGCAAACCTTGGAACTTCATTGCCAACTAAACAAAACGTTCATCGTGGAGACGCCCTGGACTTTATCACAGAATCCTACTTTCTTCATCCAGCAACGCTCGAAGTAAAAGTCGCCAAAAATGCACCAGATGCTGAAGGGCCTAACCAATTCAAGGTTCCAATCACGACCGGAATGGTTGTTGTGGACGCAATCAGTGGCGAAGAACTCGAACTCCCACGGACCGAGAAAATGCGTCACCAGACTGCAAGCGAGATCCTGGTTATGGACGAAAATGGTAACTTCCGAGTTAAAAACGACATGGGTGATCGAACCCAATTCAGAAACATGCTCCACCTCGCGGACGAAACCCAAACCGTCGGTAAGGGCAAGAAGCGAAAAAAGAGCAAGGACGAAGAGGAAGGTGGCGGCGGAGGCAAATTCAGTGGCGGCGGCGGCATGGGTGGTGGCGATTTCTAAACTTAAGTCGCCTCTCCCAGAAGCGATGTTTGGCCCCTAAACCGCATCGCCTCCATTTCAAAAGAGACCAAGCCGCAATTCGTTGCGGCTTTTTTTGTTGAACCCGAAAATCGACGATAACCGCCTTCTGAAAAACACACTTTCGAAAAACAATGTGGACTAGAAGCACAAGAAAAACCAAAACTCCGCTAGCAAACAGTTCGCCATTTGCCTCAAAAGCAGGGCTAAACCCCCACTTTCCCCTTCAAAAACCACATCTGCTATCACAGCAACACGTTTCTCATGATTTTTCATCTGATTGATGTTGACGCCTAAAACGCACATCGCTAATTAACCCCATCGAAAAGAATCGTGCGCTGTCTACGGACTCCACCGGTCTGCCGCTTCACTGGAAGCGGTGCTAGTTTCCTAAACGGATTTAGGAATGGCCAAGGGGGGAATTAACCCTGTGATGCCGTGGCACAGCTTTAACAACCTTACAGGGTATTTTAGGCGTCACAACAACAAGGAGAGTTGCGTGAGAGTCTCCGTGCGACTTAAGCAAAGTTTATGGGCATCAGCCCTAATGGTATCGACGGTAGTGATTCAATCACCCTCGTCGGCACTCAGTCAGACACAGGTTCCAGTTCAGGATTCCGGTGCCGTTCAGGCAATTCAAAGAATTCCAGCTGAAACTGACAAGGCAAAACTGGCAGATGCCAGAGGTGTTTTGTTGAAAGCAAGGCAGGCACTCGCCAAGAGCGATGTCGCCACTGCGAAACAAATGCTGGAAACAGCAAAAGGTATCAACATTGACTACAAAGCGATCGGCGATAACCCGGCTACCGTTCAGTCGATGATCGATCGTCAGTTGTACCTTGAGGATCTACGTCAGCAAAACAAACACGAAGCGTTCAATGCGGGCGCTGCTTCATTTTTGTTGACGCAGGCAGAAGCCCTGATGCATTATCAGGACTACACAACAGCGGAGACCTTGGTCAAAACAGCCAAGAGCTTCCCCGTTCAATTCAACGCCACCATCGGGAATCCTGATGAGTTGTTGAACATGATTGCCGCAGCAAAATCTGCTCAGGCAACCAAGCCAAAGATGGACGCCCCCCAAGCCAAGCCATTAGAGCAAACGCTCAAATTCCTCTCGGAAGCCCAACTGGCATTCGACAAAGGAGATTTCACCGAAGCATCGACGCTTGTCAATCAAGCCAAAATGCTCAACGTGCCAGACACAGCCTTTGCTGCAAACAGTCCACGACCATGGCAATTGGAACTTAAAATCCAAAACGCGATGAATCGTCAGTCTTTCGATCCCGCAGTTATCAAAGCCAGCTTTGACAACAACGCGAGTGGAGTCGTAAAGACTCTTTACGATCCAGCCACGGACGCTTCTAAAAACGTCACCGCCTCAGGTGTCGACGGGGAAGCAACCAAGTTCAACCCGATTCCTAGAACCGCTATGGGTTATTACCAAGCCGGTTTGGAAGCTGCAAGGAACAAGAACTACGCTGAAGCGAAAACCTATTTTGAGCGAGCCTGGAACAATCGTGCTGAGCTCGATCCCAAAACTCTTCAGTCGATTCAGGACCAACTGAATTATCTGACCATGTCAAAACCGATGCCTGCTGCTGGACTCGGAAACGGTCCTGTTCGTCAAGTCGCACAGACGATCGACCTGAACGATGCTTCTTCGCAACAGACTGCGGCCTTCAAGCAACTGCAATCAGAGATCTTTAAAGAACGAGCAAATGCGGAGCGAATGCTTGAATCAGATCCTCGCAGTGCTCTTGAGAAAATGACAATGCTACGCGGACAGGTGGTTCAATCGAAACTCGATGCAACCAACCAAACGCCTTTGCTAACGATTATTGATCGTGATCTTGCGGAAATGCAATCTTACATTGATCGCAACCTTCCAGAGATCATGAACGATGAAACCAACGCTGAGCGTCGCAATCAAGTTGAGATGCGTCGACAAAAGATGGTGGACGATAGCACCCAACTACAAAAGTTGGTCGAAGAGTTCAACACACTTATCGATGAGCAGCGATTCCCGGAAGCTCAGGTAGTTGCCCGTCAGGCAGCTGATCTGGCTCCCGACAGCCCTTTGGTTGCAGTTCTGACTGAAAAGGCAACGCTCTTGCGTCGCTTGGACCGAATGGACCAAATCAAGTCCGACAAAGAAGAAGGTTTCTGGGCAGCAATGGCTAACGCCGAGCGTGCTTCTGCTGGAATGGATGACAAGACACCGTTTAAGATCAATGATCCTGAACTGTGGGCCAAGAACAGCAACCGCCGACTAGGACGACTGGAAGAGAGTCGATACAGTTCGGAAGCAGATCGCAAGATCTGGAACACGCTCAGAAACGAGCGAGTTCAAGGCGAGTATCGCGGCACCCTTGCGGAAGCCGTGGACCAACTGGCCAGACAAGCAGCGGTAAACATCGTCTTTGATGACATCGCACTTGCCGCCGAAAATGTACAAAAGGATCGCATGGTAGACATTCCAATTCGAGAGCCAATCTCGTTGCGAAGTGCTCTTGAAGTCATCCTGAATTCAGCCGGACTTGTGTTCGTTGTTGAAAATGAGGTTATTAAAGTTACCAGTCGGAATGCAAGTTCCACAAAACTGATGACGCAAACCTATTACATTGGTGACTTGGTGATGCCCGTAACGGCCCCCCAAAATCCAATGCAAATGCACTGGATGCAGCCTAACATGGCTTCAGGTGGATCACCTGGATTCATGAATGTCTCTACCAATGGTGCTTCCGTTTCGGAAATGGCTCTTTCCCAGCGAATGGGACGTGAAGGACTACTTGATGGTGCCGTCGCCAATGCGATGTACGGTGGCAACAACGGTCCTAATCGTGGACAACCAACTTACGGAACTGTTGGCAACCAACCACTTGGTGGTGTTACTGAACAGGATTTCCAACCACTGATCGACTTGATTCAAAACACAATCAAGCCTGATTCATGGCAGGATACTGGACAGGGACTTGGAACACTTCAGGCTTTCGTACCTAACCTTAGCTTGATCGTTTCGCAGTCACAGGAAGTTCAGGATGAGATCCAGGATCTTCTTAAGAAGCTACGAGAACTCAACGACGTTCAGATTGTTGTTGAAGTTCGATTCGTAAGCCTTCGGGATGAGTTCTTTGAAAGAGTTGGAATCGACTTCGATTTCAGCATCAACGACAACAATCCTGCTGGAAGCGATCCTACCGCCGACACCGTCAGCGGCAGTCGAGTCGTCGGTCGTGAACCAACCGATACAGTTGACTTCACGCCAACGAGCGATCTTGACTTAAGATTCGTTCAAAACAGCTTCTCGGCAGCCGAGCCCATCTTTGGTGGATTCCAGGCAGCTCAGGCAGCCAACTTCGGATTTGCGATTCTATCGGACATCGAAGTCTTCTTCCTGATTCAAGCCGCGAAGGGTGATACTCGAACCAACATTACACAAGCACCGACTGTCACCATGTTCAATGGTCAAAGTGCAAGTGTAACCGATGGTGCCTCACGACCGTTCGTGACATCTGTGGTTCCAGTCGTCGGTGATTTCGCCGTCGCTCACCAACCTATCATCACGATTCTACCGGATGGTACTAACTTGAATGTAACGGCCGTCGTTTCTGATGACCGACGATTCGTTCGCCTCCAATTGGTTCCGTTCTTCACGCAAGTTACCGACGTCGATACATTCACTTTCGATGGCAGTACAACGACAGAACAATCGAGCACCTCGGTACTCGACAATCTACTCGAAGCGGTTGATGGCGGATCAAGAAGCGAAGAAGACGAGACTGAGCGTACTACCACACAGGGTATTACAGTTCAGTTACCGGTTCTCGCTCAAACGTCAGTTAACACAGTCGTCAGCGTTCCAGACGGCGGTACAGTTCTGATGGGCGGAATTAAGCGGATGAATGAAAGCCGCACCGAGCGAGGTGTTCCATTCTTGAGTAATGTTCCTTATGTCAACCGATTGTTCAAGAACGTCGGTATTGGACACGAGACACAGAACCTCATGATGATGGTTACTCCACGCATCATCATTCAGGATGAGATTGAAGAAGACCAAGTCGGTAAAATCGAAACCGATTAATCATTATTCGGGAATCACGCTTTCCCAGAGTTATGAACCAGAAAGGCCACCGTTTTACGGTGGCCTTTTTTTATTGCCGCACCACCGTTGTCATCCCTCAGAACTGTCATTGTTTTCGCAAGTCCGGGAGCTCTTCCAAAGCCTGAAGTGCTTGCTGTACCCGCGTCTGTGGTTTATTCTGAAGAGAGAGACAAACAAACAACCAAGAAGGACTGTTACGTTGGAAGATTGGAAAATCGGTGTATTCACAAGCGTAGATGCCGGACTCGGCGTTGACCTCAATGTTGCCAATGAACTTGGGATCCCTACGATCCAAATCCATGCTCCCCATCAGGGGAACCGGACTCAGGAAACGGCTGACGAGATTCTAGCTCGGCTTTCGCAATTTGGCATTTCTGTTACTGCTGTCTTCGGCGGGTTCGAAGGAGAGAGCTATGCCGATATTCCAACCGTGGTAAACACCGTGGGACTAATGCCTCTTGAAACCCGAAACTCACGACTGGCGGAGATGAAAGAGATATCGGATTTTGCAAAGATGATTGGCTGCAATGTCATTGCCCTTCATCTGGGTTTCGTCCCTCATGACAAACAAGACCCAGGCTACGCGGAAATCCTTTCTGTCACTCAGGAACTGTGTGACTACGCGAAAGACAATGGTCAAGCCCTCCACCTTGAGACCGGCCAGGAAACCGCGCCCGCTCTGCTCGAGTTTATCGCAGATAGTCAACGGGACAATCTATTCGTGAATTTCGATCCAGCCAACATGATCCTTTATGGAGCAGGCAATCCGATCGAAGCCGTTAGCCTACTCGGTGACAAGATTCGGAGTGTTCACTGCAAGGATGCCAAATGGGCCGCCAATCCGGGCGAAGAGTGGGGCGAAGAAACGATGCTTGGCGATGGTGAAGTAGGCATGGACGATTACTTACGGGCGCTACAGTCCATTGGGTACCGAGGCCCACTGACAATTGAACGTGAGATCCCACAGGAGCCGGCCAGACAAAAAGAAGAAATCGGCCACGCAGTCCAACTTCTCAATCGCCTGAAAAAAGAAATTCTATAATTCGCATTTGAATTTATTTTCCGAATCATGAAACTTCTATGATCCGATTATTAATAGGCCTGATTGCAGCTGCGCTGCTAATCTCTGGAGCGAGCTTTTATTTCCTTCAAATAGAAGCAAATGAACTAGTCGTTGGGCTTTGCGTTCGAGTCGGGGCACTTCTGGCCGTGATGTGCCTAGCGTTCCCGCAACTAATGGTTTTGAAGAATAAATTACCAGCTATCTTAGTGATTGGCACAATGACTTGCTTGATCATTATCGCAGCCCGCCCAAATCTTGGCCGAGTTGTGATCACGCTGGCGACCGTCTCATTTACGCTCGGCGGTATTTTGAAGTGGCTGTCAAAAATCAATAAACCACCACCCAAACGCCCATCCCGCCCCGGTTAGCGATTGGAATTTTCGTCGTCCGCCACCTGATACGCAATGAGCATCGTGTCGAAACCCACCCCAAACAACACGCCCGAATCCAACGAAACGCACGAGTCCCCTGATTGGAGAGAACGACTTGAGCTGTTGCTTGGATTTCTCCGTTTCTATTTTAGACAGATTGCGGGACTTATTTTAGTCTGCGCCGTTGCCGCGCTAATTTACAAACTAGGCATTCAATCGCAAGATAACAAAATTGCCAATAAACGGAGAGAAACAAAGAGTTCTCCCAAACCGCAACCCCTAAAGGCCAAGACTTCGCTTGATTCCCCTCGCCTGATTGGCAAGGACGCCGGAACTGTTTCTCAAGAAAACGGCACTGCTCCAACACGTGACTCAGGAGGAGTTTCTGAATTTGCAAACCAGTCGATTAACCAACTGATCGAACGCTCAATCAAAATCCATCAAACCTGGGGACGTGAAGCGACGGGAATTGGAGTCGCTCTTTGCAAGGAGCGCTCGCGTATCTCGCAACACTTACTAACCCGCTCTCTTACAGAATCGCAGCGGATTTTTGCGATCACCTCATATATTGACGCAATCAGTCTCATCGATTCTTTAAATGTGTCGAGTAAAATGAATCTCCCTGACACCCGAGACTCACTCGTCGAAATCGACCAACGATTTTGCTCGCACGAAAATCTCGACGTCTCGGCCAAGGCAAATTTGGCAATCTCGTTAGCACCACTGTATGACTTCATGGTTACCGGAGATCCAGAACTGGCCGCTAAATTTGAATCCGAATGTCGTCTACGTCTTACCAAGATCGCCAAAAACAGTTCTGCACTGACCAGACTTGCAAATCTCGCAATTGTTGCGCACAACAAACTTGAGATTGATTCGCCATCGGCGACAACGTTTGCCCAACTGGCTGAATTATTATTTGAGCTACCTGAAAAACAGTCCCGTAGAATCGCCCTTCAGTATCGTGAACATTTACTTTACGACCGCTTTGATTCCCGCAAGATGGCTCTCCTCGGAAGTGAGGACGACCCCGTCGCTCGACAGCAGGTGAAAGATTTCTTCCAAACCCTAACCGAGCACCCCGACAGCACTCCACAAACCTACCGCAAGGCAGTTGAAATCATCAAAAGCTTCCAGCGGCTCGGAAGAACCGAAGACTCGATCCGCCTAACCCAATGGCTGGAACGAATCACCGACCAAATCCCGGTAGATCAAAACCAGCAAACCATTAAAAAATCAATTCAGGAAGCGCTCAACGATCCTAACCGAACCCCATGAACGACCTACACTTACATCTGGAAAATGATGGTCTGCTCACAATGGAAGGTGACGATATAATCGTGAGGTCTAAAATGGCAATTCGAAACACCACCAAATCATACCCATAAAATCAGCCATCCGAATTTTGCATGTTAAATCGGAATAGAGGCAGCCTGAAATTTCCCAGAACATAATTTTGCTTCTCACGGCAGATTGAATTCTCAGCCCCCAAGCAATGCTCCAACACAGCGATCCATAAAACCGCGCAGAACATTTTTCGAAACGGTCTGAAAGCACCCAATGGCTAAAAAGTCAAACCAGAAACAACTCTCTCTGCCGTCTGATGCAAATCCTGCTGATGACCTTGAAAGGCTTATCAGTCACCTCGACACCCTTTATGAGCAAGGCCTTGATTGTGTTCACCCAATAACGAATGAGATTGTCACAGACAGCCAATACGATGGCCTCAGACGACAGCTTCAGGAACTACGTCCCAATTCTGATTTATTCGCAACCGCGACGGCTTCTGAATTTTTGTCAACCAATTTAAAGGTGGTACACAACCCACCCATGACGTCGATCGAAAAGGCGAGCCACGAAAATCTCGAGATTCAGGAAACCCAACTATTTAAATGGATTTCCAAAACAGTTCAGTCCGCTGAAATGCCTGAAGTTGATCAGGCCTCTCGAACGATACAAGGCAAGTCTTACAAAGATGAACCGATCTCGTTTCCGGAGTCATTCTTTTACCAAACTTACAAACTTGACGGCGTTGCCATCGCAATCTATTACGAAAATGGGAAATTGATTAGCGCGGGATTACGACCGAGAGATGGGATTAACGGCGAGGACGTTACTGAACAAGTGCAATACGTAAACGGAATCCCCGCGGTACTGCCGACGAACATCACGTGCTCTATTCGTGGCGAGTTAATTTGCAAATTATCTGATTTCAAAAAAGTGCAAAAAGCCCTGACACTTGCCGGTGATAAACTGAGGGCCAACCCAAGGAACCATACGGCAGGTGGAATTCGGCAATTCAAGAATCCTGAAAAAACTAAGCGAATGCGGTTGAGCTTCGTTGCGTACAGCATCGAAGGACTCGCTGAACCTCCTTACCAAACTGAAATCGGCCGATGCGAATTCTGCAAACAGGTTCTCGGCGTACCCTATATCGACGCTGAACTTTTTCGATTCGAAAACCTGCAAACGCTTGAAGATAATATTTCCAAACTTGATTTTGAAGTAGATGGCGTCATTGTCGGCGTCAACAACCTCGTGCAACAGGAGCAACTCGGTCGACACGGTGACCCTGTCACTGGGAACCCCAAAGGAAAAATTGCCTGGAAATTTAGGGAAGAGGAGGCGACTCCAATTATTAATTCGATCGAATGGCAGACGGGTCGCACTGGCAAATTAACTAGCGTTGCAGTGTTCGATTCCGTCCGACTGGCGGGAACGAACGTCTCCCGCGCGACCCTTCACAACGCTGGTTTTATGGAACGGAATCAGATCACCATTGGCTCGAAGATTGCCGTCAGAAAAGCTGGAAAAATCATCCCCAAGGTGATCAAAGTAATCGATGGTCAAGGGAAGCCTGACTTTCCGAAGGACTGCCCCTCATGTGCTCAACCAACAAAACTCCAGACTGGCGGAACAGAGGAAATGCTGGAACTCATTTGCACTAATCAAGAATGCCCGGCACAAAACATAAGTTCTCTGTGCTATTTCCTCGCGACCTTTGGAGTCCTCGGGCTGGGTGAGAGTCGAGTCACGCAGCTATTTGAAAGTGGCCTGGTAACCAAACCTGCCGATTTTTACCAACTAGACATCGACAGCACCATGAAATCTGGTCTAACGCGCCGACAGGCAACGCTCGCCGTTGCCGCGATTCAAATGATTCCTGCACCGGATAAATTAGCGAACGAAATGCTCGAGGAAGCAATCCTATTAGCAATTCAATCGAAAAAGGAAGTGCCCCTGTGGCAACTCTTCGCGTCGTTTGGAATCGAGTCGGCAAGCAAGTCGGCCGGAAAAGCCTTGGCTGACCATTTTGGAACATTCCAAAAGATCCGTAACGCATCGATTGAACAACTCGAACTTGTAGACGACATCGGCTCGATTACAGCTACGGCGATCGCCGAATTTTTCGCGGGTCACGAAGCAGATATCAACGCCCTCTTACAGTTCGTCGAACCCACTGCTTCCGTATCCGAAGGCAATTTATCGGGAAAGACGTTCTGCTTTAGCGGTGGTTTCCCAGAAGGGAAGAAGCATTGGGAAAAAGAAGTCGAATCGCGAGGGGGGAAGTGCGTCAGCAGCGTGTCTAAAAAGACCAGCTATCTTGTCGCTGGCCCCGGGTCTGGTTCCAAAAGTGAAAAAGCGACTCGCTTGGAAATACCAATCCTGACAACCCAGCAGTTGAGTGAGATGTTCTGAAGCACCTTGATTCACTCGAACTGCTTTGACACTGAGTCCAACGAGACTAAAAACTCTTCCACTAATATTCGATCTCGAAGTCTAACCCGTCGAGCTCGTCTATGATTTCTTGGTCTGCCAACCATTGTGTATCATTTTCCATCGCATCAAGACTACCGTCTCTCAGGATTTCCACTCCCACCCAGGCAGTACACAGAAACAAACTGAAAGATAGAACCGAACAAACCAGCCCCTTCGATTTCTTACTCTTTCGAAACAGTCTGATTCCGACAATCAAACTTACGGAAAATGCAATGAATGCGATTCCAAAACCAATCCACAAAACAGGATCGTCACCTAAATCCATCGTTTGACTCCTTCCAAATGAATCCGCCAATTTAGCCGGGTTATCCCCACTTCCTACACTTGTTATCGGCAACAGAAACATTCCTACCGTCGCCTTTCTCTAGAAACGTGAACGACCACCGCGTCTACATGTTAAACAATGACGCTGGCCTGCCGTAACAATCGGCACACGCCCAACAACTTGACATTTCGACGGCAATGGGGGAACAAAACGCTTGGCAGCCAACCAAGCTAATGGCTCCTAATCTGATCGTTTCCCTGAGCTCAAGTGATCCCGAGCATGACGATAATTTTTTGAACCTGCCGTCTGTGAATCGCTTGGTGCAGCGCGGCGAATGCGAGCCAATTTTTCGCGTTCATATTTCCAAAGCAGGGATGTGAAAACCGCGTAGGTCCGGAAAAGGCACCTTCACGCTTTATCGCCGTCTGAATGTCTAGACAGAAACCTTTTGTAAGATGTTCGAAACGGCCAAGGACGTCAAACCCTACGTCTGTATTTGGCGCGTAGAGGGAAAGATCAATTTCACCTCGAGGTTCTACTCCGTCAACTAATGACACAATTGCCTTTCTACAGTCCTCAATTACAAGGCAAAGGTGATCGAGCACCATCAACACAGACCAGTTTCGATTTGACTCAGAAACACCAATAACTCGCGGGATTTTGATCACCTGAAAAACGTCGTACGACTCATCTGCTTCAAGCAAACGATCAAGTTTTCTCGTTTCCCAGCGAAACAAACGCAGAAGGTTCCGTTCGCTTAAAAACGTTGAGGAGGTGCTCAGGATTCCATTGAGGGCAGACCGCTCAAATCGAGGTAAAATGGGATTCACAGGCGATGAATCTTGACTATCGTTTCGAAATGACATTACTTGGAATCCAATCGTTTGGCTCAGCAAGGCTGTCTAGCCTATCCCCTTTAATTTGAATCGAAAAGCCCACAGCTTCCTCGAAAAAGACAAATTCTTACAGTCCGCACATTGCGGACGCTTTCTTACATTCCAACACTGAGGTCGACGTAATTTGTAACTTAAGCAATAATCTTTGCGGGCAACCGAGAACCATTCACGCTGAATGGCAACATCTCAAACCTCCCCAATTCGTTTGACAAAACCACACACATCCGCCATCGAGTTAAGAAAATGAATCAGGAATCAAACTGGGCAAATTTCCGAATGCCTACGTGGGAAGACGACATATCGCTCAACCATGATTCAACAACGCCTTTCAATAACTTTCCATCGCCTTCGGAAATGCCAATTGAGGAGTTCAAGGCCAATGACGTCCTGACTCCGGACTTACTGGGCGACACGCCGCTGGAAGATTTCGTCAAACGCGACACGTTCCCCATCCCTGACGCGAGCGACCGTGAAGGTTACAACCCAAATTTTAATGCAAGATTCTTTATGACCGGACTCGCTGATTTTTTAAAAATCAAGCAGGTCGCGAAGGAATACGAGTTAGACCTAAATTCCTATCTCGATTTCGGCTGTGCCTCTGGAAGAGTTCTTCGACACTTTTGCGCCCAATCCGAGATACCAAATTTATGGGGCTCCGACATCAACGGTCGCCACATCAGATGGCTCAACGACTACATGCCTCCACGTTTAAAACTTGTGCATAATAATTGCATTCCTCAATTGCCCATCGCTGATCATTCATTCGACCTAGTCAGCGCGTTTTCTGTTTTCACTCACATTGACACATTCGAAACAGCGTGGCTGGCAGAGCTGTATCGTGTACTCAAACCGGGAGGTCTCTGCTACCTAACCGTCCATAATGAAGACACCTGGTCGCTACTTCAAGAAGCTGATGACAACAATGGACTGCTCAAACGATTCCGCGATGTCGATCCAGAGTTTGATGAACTGCTGAAACACAACATTCCTCAAGAGCGAAAATGTTTTCGATACACTGACGTTGGCCCCTACCGAGCTCTCGTTGTCCACAGCAACGCTTACTTACAAAAAACGTGGGGGCGTTTCTTTGACATTTTAGAGATCCGCGGTAAACACCACGGTTACATGCAAAGTGTATTAATTGGCAGGAAGAAATCATAAACTCGGCAAGTATTACTAGCATCTCCAAACCTGCACACCTAACAATCCAACCGTACTGAATTAACGCTGATGTCATCGCGACCTTATTAAACTCGCACTGCCCGCGGTTCGAGCACGACGATTAAAAGAATCTCGCGAATTTCCCCGAGCATTCAGATGTGGTATCATGCCAAGAGCCCCGACTGCAAGGGTTTGTAATTGCCAAGCATTTCGGCGGAATGCTTGATGCCGAGTTTTTAACTTTCCCTTTCGATTTGAGGAACAACATGCCCACCCTAGCCCATCGACCATTCATCCTAATTGCAATCGCCTGCTGCCTGTTTACGGTTCCCGCCACCGCCCAACATTCCTTGGTGACTCAGGGAAACGGAAAGCTCTCAATTGTAAATAACCAAGGAGATGTAGACTGGGAAATGAACTGGGGCGGCATCCATGACATTCACGTCCTTGAATCAGGCAACATCCTTACTCGAAAAGGAAGAAATCAAGTCGTCGAAATCGACCTCAAAACTAAAAAGATTGTTTGGAGTTATGATTCCGGAAACCAAAATGGCAATGCTGGAAAACAGGTCGAGGTCCATGCATTCCAGCCGCTTAAGGATGGAAACATCATGATCGCCGAATCGGGCGTCGCGCGGATCATCGAAGTAAATCGAGACGGAAAACTTTTGAAAGAAGTCAAGCTGACCGTCGACAACCCACATCCGCACATGGACACTCGGCTTGCCAGAAAAATCGCTAACGGAAACTACCTTGTGTGCCACGAAGGCGATGGCAAACTGAGGGAATACGACGGCTCAGGCAAAGTCGTTTGGGAATACGAAGTCCCAATGTTCGGACAGGACGCAAAGAACGGACACGGCTCGGATTCATTTGGTAACAAACTTTTTGGGGCAGTTCGGCTAACCAATGGAAACACCCTGATCGCCACTGGTAACGGCCACTCCGTTATCGAAGTCACGCCTGATAAAAAGGTCGCGTGGCACCTAAAGCAAAAAGAGCTTCCCGGTATCACACTTGCCTGGGTCACCACTCTTGAGGTGTTGCCGAACGGAAACTACGTCATCGGGAACTGTCACGCCGGCCCCGGTCAGCCATTGTTGGTAGAAATTGAACCGAAAAATAAAAAAGTGGTTTGGCAATTCGACCAGTTTGAGAGATTCGGGAACTCTGTGTCAAATTCACAAATTCTCGATGTTAAAAACAGCATTCGTTGATACTGAATCAGTAGAATTGAATCAGCAGCACAGACCAACGGCTTGAATCAAGCACGGGGAACTCGCTGTTTGCGTCTCCGTGCCCTTGCCGCTGCGGTGTTAATCAATTTCCCTTGATTCGATCGAGCAATGGCTGCGCCGATACTGCCTGCAGCTGCTTTTTATACGATTCAATAAACCTACCGTAAGATAGCCTCATTTCGTCAGCGACATTTTCACCGTCGGCGACCCTCAGCATCGCTGCCTTGAGATCTCGTTCCCAGTTCGCATTTTCAACAGGAAC
The DNA here is from genome assembly GCA_029251085.1 of Mariniblastus sp. Lineage (GTDB taxonomy): Bacteria > Planctomycetota > Planctomycetia > Pirellulales > Pirellulaceae > Mariniblastus. The sequence goes on along the minus strand of JAQXDZ010000041.1, from coordinate 1,155 downwards.
GGCGAACTGTAATTGCATTGTCTCATCGAACACGACAACCGACGGCACGACATTCATTTGAAATAACTTACTCGCCTTCATCGCGGCATCAAAATAAAAATTGACATTCTTAACATCTGAAACAGCTGCAAGTTCGTCCACAACTTCCAATGAACCCAACTCTTTCAGGTCAGCATCCGAATAGACCACGCCGAACTGAAACCGCTTATCGGACAAATCCCGAGCAAGTAAATCGAAATCTTGAACGGATGAATAAGACGACAGACCGGCAAGCCAAAGCACCGCAGTCACTTTCCCACGGAACTGGTCGCTGGTTACCGGGCCACCCGGAACACCTATGAGTTGAAAACTTGGAACCGCTTTACCAATTATTCGTGACGGAATCGCTTCAGGCAACGCCACAAACTTTCCCAACGGAGTTGCATCTCCACGATCTTCAATTGCAAATTTAGCCGTGGCAATTGGCTCATCAAAACTCGCATCATGAAATTTAGCCAACAGCTGAACTTCCTTTATCTCAGGAGACGTGACGACCTCCCCTACCAGCAATTTCAATGGCAATGACATTTGATGAATAATAAGAGTTTCACGATCAATCCAAATGTCAGCCGTCATATCATCCGACAGCGATCTCACTACGTAGCAACTCCTACCATCGAAATCTCCGTCGGCCAGACGCAAGGACTGCTCTGACCCTTGAATCCATTGATTCGATAACTCAGGAACCAGCAACGTTAGAGGTGGAGGCATCAGCCTTGGCCAATCTGCAATCTTTGTTTCATCCAATGGCAGATCGGAGTACCCACCCAAAAAATATTTAGCGATCGAATCCGAAAACAACTCTGTGAATGGGACGTTGTTTTGATAGGCCATTAAGACGTGTTGGTTATCTAGATTTTCACTTTCAATATCAAAAATGTAGCAACTTAAAATCCCACCGTTGGCTGACACTTTTCCGTTGAACAAGGCACCTGCATATTTCCCACCTCGCTCCCAGACAGTCGACCACCGCTGTGGTTCCTGTGTCTGTCGACCCTCAAGCTGATAATTTAGATACAAGACAGCCTTGTCTTGATAGGATTTCGCTTGAGCGTAACGCTCAATTACCGAGGCAAGTATTTCGGCGGACATTAATTCGCTATCGCGCAGATCGCT
>JAQXDZ010000027.1 GCA_029251085.1 Mariniblastus sp. | reverse complement strand
TGATTTTTGTATTCCCAAGCATCACGGCCCAGCTACTTTTCCGAGACCCAACTCAAATTGTCTTGGCTCGCTACCTTGGAATTGCAATTATCGCAGTCAGCGCGTTTAACTTTGTTGGAGCACTTCTAGAATCTCTTCGGCAAGTCCGCGTGGTAACCATATCTCGATTCATCTCCGGAATCACATTCGCCGTTGCCGGAGTGCTACTGCTACTGCTTTGGCAGAACAAAGCTTCCGCCGCTACGTTTGCGTTTACAATTTCCTGCCTTGTAGGAATGCTTCCTGCCATTTGGATACTCTGGAAACACCGCGCAGGCCTTCGCAATGATGGCGAAAACTTGACGCATTCAACCATGTGGAAACGCATCGCACCCTACGCTGCCTGGATGTGGGCGACAAACCTATTGAGCAATTTGATCGAAGTCTCAGATCGATACATGCTGTTGTACTGGTCATCTACCTCCCCAGAAATGGCTCAGGCATCTGTGGGACAATACCACAGCGGCCGAGTTGTACCCTTAGTACTAGTTAGCATTGCAGCAATGCTTGGAGGCGTTCTCATTCCGTACCTTAGCCAAGCCTGGGAAGCCAACGACAAAGCAAAAGCCCAAAAGCAACTGAATTGGTCGTTCAAACTAATTTCGGTCTCTTTCACTGCAGCGGGAATTGGAATCCTCTTTGCCGCCCCTCTCTTGTTTGATTGGGTGCTTCAAGGTCGCTACAACGATGGCCTGGCGATCTTACCACTGACCCTTGTCTATTGCATTTGGTTCGGACTTATGACGGTAGCACAAGATTATTTATGGGTCGCCGAAAAAGGAAAATGGGCAACGCTAGTCAGTGGTATCGGACTACTGGTAAATATCGTAGTTAATATTATTCTCATTCCAAGAATCGGCCTGCCCGGAGCAGTGATCGGAACCGCATGCGGCAACGGTGCATTGGTTGCGCTGATGGTCTTGATGAATCACCGTTTTGGATGCTCGATGAATTCCGGCATTTGGATTTGCAGCCTGGTTCCTCTAATCCTGCTGACCAATCCGCTGATTGCGACAGGGCTACTCGGAGCGATCGCACTCGTTTGTCTGTTTTCAAATCTGATTTTAAATCACGACGAAAAACAAGAATTCAAAAAAGTCTATCAAATGGCACTCGATCGGCTGTCCAAAAATGACAAAGCCGAATAGAAATCCAAGGGGAACGCAGAGCCCTAACGTTTTAAACCAGGCTACCCACAAATCTGATTTTCAATCGCCCCTATCGCTCGCAGCCGACAAACTAATTCCATTTAAAATGGCGGCGGTGACAGGCGTCTTCCGATAATAAAAAAACGGGGTGAAAACAAACACCTTCGCTAACCCAGGCCGTTGTTTGTTGCCAATTCCCCCAAGAGATCTGCAGTTTCAAACACTGGTAAGCAAGGGATCATTTCGACCCCTTCTGTTATCAAAAACACTCGAAAACCGGTTTAACAAATGGGGCAAAAAACCCCACAAACCCTTATTTAGCAATTACTTAGAATTAAACAAGGTTTTCCAACAAGAACGGCACCGTTTGTGCGTACTAACTAAAGAGAGGGGAAAGAAAAAGAGATCAATTCATCAATCAACCCCACGGAGGAGGCCTAAGGTGTTACAAAAAAATAAAATTGAAAACTCACACCATAGTCGTGTCGAGAATTACAAGGATTCCCAAGGCGGCATTAGTTTTGAAAGCATCAACGATCTTTCAAACTGGCTCGATCAACAACTAGAGGACCTAGAAACAAAACACCGTGAATTTACAACAATGAGTTCAGTGCGAGCCCTGCTGAAACGTTGATCTTATTTTGATAGCGGTATTTATTTTACTCGCAGATGACGTGCCACCAGTCGGTTTGTCCAAATTCCAATCGATTGCCTAGACGTCTCTTAGGTATTCTTTTTTCCTTGCTCGTACCGAGCCAATAGCTCGACGGTTTTTTTTTCGCCCAGCACACCGTCGAGATTAACGTAGGGTCTCGACCCGAGAACTCTACTCTTGCGAATGCCTTGCGCCCCCCCGACTCTTCCGCAGGCCAGACACCGATCAACATCGCCCAACATACTCATTTTACAATCTGGGCAGTGCGAGTTGATCACCCATGTCATTCCATCAGAGTGCCCTGGAGGCACCAACTCGACACTCAACACGAGGTCAAATTTAATACAGCGATCGACGGCGGATTTGAGCTGAACCACCTCACGGATCTCCGCAGGGAGTGCGTCCAAATCAAGACAACGTCTTACAATGAGATTGAGCAACTCCCCAAGGGCACGAAGCTGTTGAGGTGCAAATCCCCCGTTCTTCCAAATCCCAAACCAACGTGGCGAGGTCGGCGGAAACAAATTGGCCACAACTTCCTGGGGCAGCTCATCGAAAGCCTGTTCAATCAATTCGACAAAGTCAAACCGACCGGGCTGATAAAGGGGATAACTTCCCAGGTTGTCAAAATCTACTGATGAAGTTACCAATGTCTCAAAATCAAAACCGCTTGTCGCTGCCAACACTCCATAACAGCCAGCCCAGGCTTCCGAACGAAGGTCAGAAAGTGCGTTCGCAGGGCACTGCCGGCAAGTCTTTTCAACAAATTCCGGTTCGCCCAACGCGGCAAGTACTTCATTTTGATGAAACCCTCGGGCTCTTTGGGGTTCATCACTAGCCACCTCGGGGTGTAGGCAGTAATCTTCAAAGACGCGGGCTTCGGTTTTGGCCCGCGAAAATTCACGCACACCGCGAAGTTGCCGGAATGTTCGATCAGGCAGGTTATCGACGTCCACATCTCGAAATGGACAATCATGCAAGATGGCCCATCGGACGAATTGAGGCGTAGGTCCGTAGATTGCGACACTGCGTTTCACGCCTCTACCCCCGCCTTAAAAACTCAACTCACGCAAGCCTGACAACCGATTCGGGAAACCAACCGTCGTTACTCAAGCACCAATTGAGCCGAGGAAATCCCTCATCTATTTAATGTCGGAAGTGGCGATTCCCAGCGAATACCATTGCGATTCCGTGCTGATTACAGGCGTCAATCACTTCTTGATCACGCATACTTCCGCCTGGTTGAATGATTGCGACCACACCAGCTGCTGCGGCAACTTCAATCGAATCGGCAAACGGGAAGAACGCATCAGACGCAAGAACGGATCCCTGCGATCGCTCTCCCGCTTTTTTAATTGAAATCTCAACAGCATCCACGCGGCTCATTTGCCCCGCTCCCACACCTACCAAAGCGAGGTCTTTCGAAAGGCAGATCGCATTCGATTTAATATACCGAACCATGTCCCAGCCAAAACGCAATTCAGCCATCATGGACTCATCCGGCTTAGTATCGGTTGGAACGGTCCATTGCGATGGATCATCGGGTTGATTGTCTACATCCTGAACCAGCATTCCCCCAAGCAGATACCGTGCCTCCCAAGCCGGTTTTGCGGGTGCAAGCTGTCCAACTTTCAACAGCCGGACATTCTTCTTCCACTTGGGCTTGGTCGTCAAAATTGTCTGAGCGGCACTACTGAAGTCCGGAGCAACAATGGCTTCAATAAAAAAGTCACCCGCTGCAAGGAACTCAGCGGTTGTCTCGTCTAATTCACGATTGATACCAATCACGCTGCCGAAGGCGCTGACTGGGTCACCGGCAAAGGCTTTCTGGCAAGCTTCCACCAAAGTCTCTCCCGTGGCTGCTCCGCACGGATTATTGTGTTTAATCACTGAGCACGATGGCCTTTCTTGATTTCTGACAATTGCCAACGCGCTGTCGAGATCAAGAAGATTATTGTAGGACAACTGCTTTCCATTGAGCTGCCTTGCATTCACCAAGTTCGCATCCCGGCAATCACCGGCACTGTAAAGCGCTGCCTTTTGGTGGCTGTTCTCGCCGTACCTTAAATTATCTTTCCGGCGAAGTACAACTTGATAGGTCGATGGAAATACTTCACCTTCGGTCTGCCCTGAAAAGTACTCAGAGATTGTCTTATCGTAGTCTGCCGTATGCTGAAACGCGTGAGCCATCAATTTGCGTCGCAGCCCCGTCGTCGTCGTTCCCTCCGCTTCAACTTCCTCCAGAATCGCACTGTACTGATCAGGACTACTCGCCACCGTGACAAAATCACTGTTCTTGGCAGCTGCGCGAATAAGGCTTGGTCCCCCAATATCAATCTGCTCGATCGCTTCATGTTGCAAAACATTAGGACGAGCAATGGTTGCGGCGAAAGGATACAGATTAACGACAACCAATTCGAAAGGATGTATTTCGTGTTCTGCGAGCGATGCCATATCGGTATCGAGGTGATGCCTGCAGAGAATTCCAGCAAAGATTTTTGGATGGAGCGTTTTTACCCGACCGTCCATCATCTCCGGAAACTGCGTGTACTCAGCCACATCAATGACTGAAATGCCAGAGTGCTCAAGATGACGGCGAGTTCCACCGGTGCTGTAAATCTCAACGCCCGAATTCACCAATCCCTGAGCGAAATCGACGATTCCAAGTTTATTACTCACGCTGATCAGAGCGCGTTTTATTTTAGGAGAATTCATTTCAATAACCGTGCCTGAAAAATATGCTCCAGATGGACGACGGATCCACTCCACCGCTCAATGGAAATTTTAAAACCTAGTCGATTCCAACCAACGTTTTCGCTTGGCCGCGGCAAATCAGTTCGCAACCCTGAGAACGAATCATCGACCTCAATCGGGAAAGATTGTGAAATAACTACTCGCTTTTTTCAACCGGCCTTGATAAAGAAAATCATTCCCCAACGGATCACCGGTATCGAAAAAGTCGACTCAATAGACGCTTCTTGTTTTTTCGCTCGCCAGATTACCGTCAATCATTGCCGCCTGCAGCCATTGCCTCCCTGAGGCACCCAAGTACGCGGTCAGCGGACTCATACTGCCTGGCGACCCTTTCATGAGAGTCTAATTGGAAGCAGTGGGTTGAATCTATCTGCGTTTCTTCGTCCCTTCGAACCGCAATCGCTATGAAAATCTGTCCGTCAGTTGCCGGCGGAGCACCTGGCCCCAAATGCCCTGTTATCGCCGCCGAATATTTGGCCTCAGACGTTTCCCGCAACACCCCCAATGCCATCTCACTGGTTGTCTCCATTGACTCAGCGCGATAGTTCGCCAAAGTAGTCGCGGACACCCCCAACCACTCTGTTTTAACCGATTCGCGATAGGTAACTGCGGAACCACACAGCCACTGCGATACACCGGGAACCTGAGCCAAAATCCCCGAAACCAAGCCCGCCGTACAACTCTCAGCCATCACCAAACGATCTGTTTGGTTAAGCTCCAATTGCTTCACTAACGCCCGGGCCGATTGCTGGGCAGCCTTGAGAATTTCATTGCATCCGCTCATCGCGCGAGTTACCTTTTGAGACGACGTACTTCTTCTCGCAAATCATTAATTTGCCGATTCAAATCATCCATTCTTTTCATGACTTCGTGTAACAAAGGCTCTAATTCAGCCGAGTCATGCCGTTGTGACTCGTGCCGCTCCCTTTCTAATTCGCCAATCTGATTCTCAACCTGCTCTCCTAATTCGTGCAGACCCGCCTCATGCAAGTGCTCAGCAGCCGCGCGAAGATGATTTACCCGATGCTCCCACTCCTCTTCCGAAGAGTCGCGTTGGTGTCGATCCGCCTCCCGACTTTGGTTTTCGTGCTCTCGATGCCGATCGCCGCCATGCTCACGTGACTCATTAAGCATCCTTGTCTTTTCATCGATCACCCGCTCAAGCATCCCGAGTTCTTCCCGAATCTCATTGGCCTCCCTGTCCGACACACCTCGGCGAAGAGCAGACTGCAACTCCCCTCTCTCCCGCTGCAAATCTGCAATTGCCTCCCTTGTTTCGTCTTGACGTTCCGGTCGATCACTCGCATTCGAAGAATCGTTTCTGAACGCTCGTCTCATCCTGTTGACCGCACCCATTACGCGTTTGGACTCTTCAGCCTCACCCTCCTCCGCCAACTCTAATGCATGCTCATAGAGTTGTTCCATTTTTCTAATTTGCTCTTCCCGCTCTTGGGCTCCAAGGTTCAAAGCGGGAACCATTAGCAAGAACATGAGAGCGGTGGTAAACAAATTAATCTTGGCCATTGCTGATCCCTTTAAATACGTGAAGGTTCGGAGAACTAAAAATACAAATCCAGAACAACCCGACCACCGAACATCTTTATCCTAACGCCTAGGACGGCCGCAGACATTGATTCCGACGCAATCGCAATACAATTAATCAAAAAACCAGGAAGGAAAAGCAGCGATCGTGCAAGATGATCGGCTTAGCTGGATTGCTCAGAGAAATCTTCGCCCGTTCGGCAGGCGATCGCGATGAGCACCGCAACCACAAGCATCAAAACCGACGCGACAATGTAAGGTAAAAACACAAATGCCTTCAGCATAGGGATCCCGAGTGCAGATCCAAAAATCCTCGCCATTGCACTCACACTTTGGCTCACTCCAAGCGCCTTCCCCTGCTGCTTTGGATCCGACCAGCGGGAGACAAGCGAGTAAAGACTTGGCTGCATGCAACTATACCCCGCGACAACTACCGCTAGAGCAGCAAACAACCATGGAACCGAGGCAATCTTCACTGAGTAGGCGAGAATTCCGAATCCAACCAACTCAATTAACGCACCGCCGACGGCCAGATTTTTCTCAGAGATTTTTTTAGACAATCGCCGAACCAAACCGCCCTGCACAACCGCCACCATAAAGCCAATCATCGCAAAAGTCAGACAGACCTCTTTAAACGAAAAATTAAATGGGGCATCTTCAAACGATTTTGAACCCTTGATCAACATGCTCAGGGTGGTTTCAAAATTCGCAAAAGAAAAAATACAAACGAAAAAACCTAACAACAAATAAGCCATCGCAGGATTACTAACCGCAGTTTTCCAGGCACTTAAATCAAACCACTTGCGAGTATTCCCCGACTTGCCTTGACCAGGATGGTGTGATTCAGGCAGGCGAAAAATCGCCAACAAAAGGGCGATGGCAGAAAGACCGGCTGCAACAAACCCAGGACCTGCTCCGGGATCACCCAGCTGGCTAACCTCGGCCCCTGCCTCTACCGCGATCTCCTGCGGCACTGCAAAGAAAGCAAACAACGGGCCAAGCGTGAATCCGAGACCAAACGCTATTCCAATCAAAGCCATGCCCCGCGTTCGATTCTCCTTCGTCGTCGTATCAGCGATATAGGCCTGGGCCGTCGGGATCGTTGCCCCGGCAATCCCCGCTCCAATTCGTGTCACAAACAACCCAAAGAGACTTTGATAAATAGCAGCAATTCCGAACAGAGTATAAAACACGACGCTCCCGGCCAATCCAATAATGATGACCGGTCGACGCCCAATTCGATCTGAAATCGCCCCCCAAATCGGAGCGAAAATGAATTGCATGATCGAAAAGCATGCCATCAGCATGCCAATTACTATCCCGCTTGGATCCGTCCCAAAAATATCCGCGTACAAAGGCAGCAGTGGGAGGACAATTCCAAAACCGAGAAGATCAATAAAGACCGTTAAAAAAATAACGCCCAGCGCACCCTTGGAGGCACTGCGAACTTCAGCGACATCCGCGTCCTCTAATCCGGACTCGTTGGTTTCTTCGTTTTGAGACATAGATTTTTTTTAAGTTTAACGCCGTGGATAACCCTTTAAACAATAGCGAACCACGAGGCCGTTGCGAAGTGGCTAACCGGTTCCCGCTGCCAACATTTCATAAAGATTTCGCAAGCACCGGATTTGAACGATTTGCAAATCCCCCAAACAACACTCAGACAAGTAACCGTCTCGATACTCAAACTCGCTAATTTAGACGGCGCCTATCATAAAAAACTCGCAATCCTCACCACGGCATCGTTCGTTAAGAATGAATCGACATTCCACCTTCGCTTTTAACAAACACCACTCTGGCGAGTTCACCCGCCAAATCGGTCATTCGCTGATGGAACTCCTCTCCTTCGCCTTCTTCCGGGATCGCCATTCCCATAAAGACGATTGCTGCTGAACGAGAAGTCGCTTGAATTGCGGCGACGGCATTCTCAGAGACAACCACATGAGGGGTAGCAACAATTCGCGCGTTATCAATCAATCCGGTTAAATGATTTAACACTTCGTCTCTACCCGCTTCGTTTTCAATCATTCTTAAAAGTCGAATCGGACGAGATCGCCACCGTTGGTTTTGAGCTAACAAATGGGCCAGCAAAAGCATCAATTCTCCATTTTGACTTCCACGCCACCAAACATCGATCGTCCCCAGCGGCACAGTCCTCGGATCTAACTCGAGCGCAGGTTCGTTGAACCGCATCGCGATAACGCTTCGCTCTAACGCGTGAATGCTCCTTAGAGTTGTCGAAAATGGTACTATTTTGTCTGCATTATTTGGCCAGCCAAGCAGTACGGTATTGGGACGCAGAGCACCAAGCCCATGTGTCTGAACAAGCGATTCCATTCCGGCGGAAATCGTCGGGGCCGCCACGACCGCGGGAAACGCTTCCAGTTTTTGCTCCTGAATAAACGCGTTAAGGATTCGCTCTTGGCTCTGCAATCGCTCCAGACGATTTTCAACGTCCCCCTGAATCACATAACCTAAGGTTAAAACACCGTGGCCCGCGGTGAACCAATGCCCGTACACCGCCAATTGCGGGCGTTCCCAGGATGCACCACTGAACGCCAGAATTATTGGCCTCCAGTTTTTCGGGTGGTGGAGTTCTTTTTCGAGTTTCAATAAGTTCTTTCGCGTTCTCTCAAATAGCAACCCTCGATGGAGATCTCCCCAGCGTGTTTCAACTTCTTTCTGGCTAATATAGAGATACACACAAGCCATTCCAAAAATGGCAACCGCTGCCCACATCCAGTTAATTAGAAACATCACCAGCAAACACCCAATGGCACCAGCAAGCGAAGTCAGCCAATGACTGTACCGAAACCTGGGGCGGTAACTGGGGTTCTTCGTGATGGCCTCGTAAAAAGTCGCAAGATTCAACAGGCCGTAGGTCAACATGAAAAACATCGTGATCAAAGGCGCTATCGTATTTAAATCAGCGACCAGCAAAATCGCGGCTTGAGAAATAACAAACGTCAAAACTGTCGCACGCCTTGGTTCGTTTGCCTCTCCGCTTCCCACCGCAAACGGACGCAGGTTTTGGAAAACGCCATCCTTGGCAAACGCCTGAAGAATCCGCGGCGCTCCCATCATGCTCCCCAACGCCGAAGAAAGCGTGGCCGCAAATACACCGGCGGTTATTAAAAACGGCACTGCCGAGATATCTGCAATCACAAGCGATTCACCATCGAGATTCGAAAGCACGCTCGCCTCTCTCGCTCCGCCCATTAATAGTGCCAAACTAAAATAGATAGCACCGGTGAACAAAATCGATAGCAACGTGCCGGTCGGAATCGCTTTGGATGGATCACGAAGATCTCCTGACATATTCGCACCAGCCATGATCCCGGTTACTGCAGGAAAGAACAAAGCAAACATAGTGAAGATTGATTCTTTTGGCGGAACTGAATATTGACTGACACAGTTTTCACTGAAAATCTTCATATCGAAATCAGGAATCGCGCCGGCATAAAACGAGCCGAGGGACGCCAGTAAAATTGCCAGAATGAAATACTGCAACCGAATCGTCCAGCCGGCGCCTCGAAAGACACACCCGAACACGAATAGATTACAAATTGTCGCGATCAGCAACTTAGATTGGCCAGGCAAAACTGACGCCACGACGGCTTCCGAAAAACCAATCACGTACATCGCTACGGATATTGCCTGAGCCACAAAAAAGACCAGCCCGATCGCTCCACCAAACTCGGCACCGAGGCTTCGACTAATCAAGAAATAGGCTCCGCCACCTTTGACCTCTGTGTTCGTGACGATTGCTGAGAGAGAGAGCGTCGTCAAAAGCGTGATCAGTGTGGCAACACCGATGATAATCAATGTTTCAAAGACGCCGGCACACCCAACGACATAGCCGAATCTCAGGAACATAATTACGCCCAGAATCGTCAATGTGCACGGCGTAAAAACGCCCCCGAACATTCCAAAACCAGACTTTGAATTATTTAGCTTGTCGTTAACGAAACTAATTCCTAAGAAAACTGACACCTCGCAACAGCCAACGTCTCATCAAACGACTGCTACATCTAACCAAGTGATACTTCAAACCAATCAACAGAGTGACTTGATATTGTTACAAACCCGAATACCAAAACTACGACGTTCAGTTCAATCCTAACAGATTTTTTTTCCGGACAGCAACCAAGCAGGTTGGGAAAACTACGTCCACCAGCAGTTCCCCCACCTTTCATTTACATTTTGCAGCTCTATCGGACTTATCAGCCTTAAGACATTAATATCTAATACCGGTGTCAACCTACCCAAACTCCGAAACTACCCCCACATCCTCTTGTTTCTCTTGCCTCTTTATGCAGATTCTCAACAGCCTTGTACCAATTTTTTCCGTCATCCTGCTGGGAGTCATCCTGAGGCGTCGAAACTTTCTCAACCACGAGACCACGCAGGCGTTCAACCGTTTCGCTTACTTTGTGGCCTTGCCAGTCTTTTTGTTTTATAAAATCGGAACCGCGCCTACCGGGGATGGACTTGCCAATCGCTACATGATCACTTTGCTTGGAGCGACGTTGGTCACCGTTTGCCTTAGCTGCGTTGTCATGCAAGTTTGCAAAATCGACTGGAATTCTCGCGGCACACTGATCCAAGCCGGCTTCCGGGGAAACCTGGCATTTATTGGCCTCCCGTTGGTAATTTTCACAACACACGATCTCCCTGAAGCTCAACAGCTGAAACTAGAATCGGCCGTCTTAATTGCCCTCCCGCCAGTCGTGATTTTTTACAATATCGCCTCCGTTACAGCCCTGTCAATTTACTCAACTTCCACTGAGCAACTCTTGTCATGGCGGAAAGTCCTTTTCAACATTTCAACCAACCCACTGTTGATTGCCTGTCTGGCGGGGCTTGTGGTTCAACGAACTGGACTTGGAATTCCAACCGCGTTCAGCCGAACATGCGAAGTCATCGGAGCTTCCGCATTTTCAATCGCATTGATCGGCATCGGAAGTCAACTGGCTTCGATTTCTGTGGCTGGAAAGTGGACCGAATCCCTGACCTCCAGCGTCATCAAAAACGTTGCCTGCCCAATTGCAGGATGGATCATTGGAGTCTCCATTGGGCTTGCGGGAACCGAACTGCTGGTGATTCTGATCATGTGCGCTACACCGACCGCCGTTAGCAGTTTCATCCTCGCCGACCAGATTGGGGGCGATGCGAATCAAGCGGCCAGCACGGTGGTCGTGGGTACCGCCTGTTCGTTCGCAACGCTCTCGGTTCTGTTGATGCTTCCGTTCTAGGAGCCTCAAGCAGGAACCTCAAGCCGACCTAAAAGCCTCATTACTTAAACGGATCGTCGTCCGCGGAATTGCCACCGCCTCCACCACCACCGAATGGGTTGTCTTTGGGACGCGGAGCACCAAACGGATTATCGAGATCTCCGCCACCTTTTTTCGGCAACGCGAAAGGATCATCCAACTCATCCTTTTTCGTCTTGCCACCGTTCTTCTCGAACTCAGCGAGTTCGTTGGAATGGAAAAACGGAATTCGACTATTAATCTCACGAAGGCACTGAATCATTCCACGGTCGGAAACGATATACATGCGATCGCTGATCATATTAGGAAGTACACTTTGAACCCCCCCGATTTCTACCTTACTTAAAATTGCCCCGGAGTCCTGGTCGATCACGCAGAGATTACCGACGCTGTCCAGTACATACATATTGTCTTTTCCAGCACCGACATAACTGCCAATATTCTCAAGCGGTTGCTCCCAACCCGGAGCATCCTTACCTGATTCAGGAATCAGTTTGAACATTTCGTTGTTGCTGTTGATTACGTACACATGATCATTGAGAACAATCGCCGGTTGTGAAATACCGAAACCAGTCGAAACCTGCCAGTCGATTACGCCCTTTGGCTCGTTCATCGCATACACAAATCCATCCAGTGAAGTAACGTAAAACATGCCATCGTTGTAAGCCGTTGGACTCATGATGGCGTCATCGGAATTTAACTGGTAAGCCACGCCTTTACTCTGGGTGTAAAGACCAGCGACGGTCAGCCTTCCCTTACTGTTCGGCCATGACACCGAATAATCGGTGACCAATGGTCGCGCTGTAGACCTTCCACCAGACACGAGCACTTGTGAATTTTGCCCTTTATCCTTGAGAGCAAATGACTCGAGTCGACCGTTAAGCAACGGAACGTAGATTCCGGTTTCAGTAATTGCGGGCGAAGTACTTGGTGCGAATCGACACTTGCCGGACCAAACGATTTTCCCTGTCGATGCTTCAAGACAATACACCGATAACCCGTTAATGGCGGCTACGAATTCATTACTCGCTGCCACACCAATGCTCGGCAACCGTGGATCGCCGATGCTAGAAGTCCACTTTGTCGCGCCCGTATCAGCATCCACCGCACTCACTACCGCGTTGGTACCGAGGGTGTAAATGGTTGTCTGCGGCAGCGTGTACTCTGAAATTTTAATCTCGACGTCCGTAACTCCGTCATTCGCAAATTCGGCTTTGAGAACTTCGGAACGGACTTGCATGTACTGCCGAGCACCGTCGACGCCAAACGGCTCCCCAAACGAATTTAGGGTGTTTTGAGATATCCGCTCTCGGAATTTATTGGCTTCCAACGAGAAAAAAGTAGTCGGCTTGTTCTCGTCGACATTGATTTGCCAATCTGCGAGACCGCCGTTGATGCCCACTCCGCTGTGAGTGAACCAGTCAACAGTTAACCCAGCCCGCTGGATAACAGCACTCGAAGTCACGCCATCGTCGGCCTTTAGGCCACCGGTAAGGCAGACGAATGCAACTCCCAACAGCATCAGGTCGCTCACATTTTTCCTAATCGTAAATCTCATTCTTTTTTACTCCGAGTCTTATCAATCGCGCGCACCAGCATCGGCGGAAACCTCTGCCCAAATAGCGCAGATTTAAGTCCTTCTATTCTATCAGCCTATTTAGCGTCAGGTCGTAAAATTCGACCAACGTTTTCCCAGTTCAGCCGAATCTCTCCCATACAGTATCGTTGAACCCAAGGACTGTTCCAGACAAAATAACCCGAAATACCGGTTTGCCTCGGACCAACTCCAATAAACGGATGCCCGAGGAACGTTATTTTCAGGAATTCCCGCAAATCAGTTCTAAAAACGACTTTATAAACCGGTTTTGACGTCCGAAGCCCACTTGGCTCCGCCTGTCGTTTTGCCACACCTCGAGAACTGAAAAGCTCCCATTTTCGAATCCGACGCTCTTTTTGCCCCAAATCAAGCAGACTTTTCACATGAATTCAATTGGAAACCAAGGGCGTCGGGCAAATAACGAATCAAACGCCGAAATAGTGGTTGGCAAAATGGACGCAAACGCCAATCGAGACTAGACCATTCCCATTGCGATTTTTACCATAGGGCAATCGCGATTATAAGAATTTCCAATTGAGTATGACGGGTAAAAATCTCGGATGGATTTGCCAGCTACGGAAAACGAAATCCACGCAATCCTTGACCAAGTTCTTGGGTACCTCAATTTTTCGTCGGGTAACCACGACGATCATTTTTTTTCAAATCTCAACGACCTCTTTCTAGTTCTCAATTCAGCCGATTCGAACGCAATTCTTTCTAGTGTTCCTGAGAATGAAACCGCACGCTCGAAGCAACCATCTCTGGTTCGCCAAGTCCGTAACGCACTCGCTGAACGACTCGCAAAAAACAAAGACTCCAACCCTGTATTTCGAGACGCCACTCAGGCAAACCAGGTCATCGAACTGACCTTTGACAAAATCCTGCCCGCGTATCGCAAACACCATCGTGATCTTCTATTTCACCAATCCGATGAACTCTTATTCAATTCATTTTTTGTCGGTCGCGTTGTCGAGGCTGTCCTCACCCGGGACCTCTCACTTGAAAAAACAGACGAAATTGTTGAATCCTCAATCAGTGCCCTCAATAACTTTCTCGGACACCGTCCAGTCGCGACACTCGAATCGCAACAGATAGAACCTTATCAACACGAGTGGATTCGCCCTGTTCCAATTTACATTCAAAACGTCGGTGTCGCTTTTGGTCGTTATGAACAAATCACAAAACAGGCTCTGGAGATATTGCGAGAGACCAGTCCCCACATTCTTCGGGCGGCGCATTTCGACCCTGCGAAACTAACCGAACTGGCAATCGACCCGCGCGCCTTTGATTTCGACCACCCCATTAACCAACGCCCCAACCACCATTTTGGACAGTGGGATGAGCACTCAATTGACGGCAATGGTTTTTTCCGACGGTTCATCGTTCATCAAGTGACGCTCGACTCTTTAGTAAACCGTGCCGCTGAAATGGCAAACGAGAATAGCGAACCAGAACGCGTCCAAGAAGCCATGACAGAAGCCAGTGCCGTAATGGCCGGAACGATGTTAATGGCTTCTGGAATTTCAGGAAGCGGACCTGGCACTTACGATTCCAACACAACCCTGGCCACGTTACTGCCAGTGATTGCTGGTTACCGAGATCAGTTTTACGTAGAACTGATGCAGCGTCTCCCGCAAGCCCATCGCGAGCGTCTTGAAAACGAATCGAGAATAAAGCACCAACCCTTCGGCAGCGTTCGCCAAGACCTCAACTCACGCCTTGCCAAACGACGAGCCTCCCAACTGGTCAACTGCCGCTTAGCAAGTATTTTTGCCAGAATGGGATACCCGTTAGCAGCGGAAGAGCAATCCAAAGTAGTACCGGTCGCAGCAGCGCGAATAGCCTGCCAGATCGACTGCCTCCTTAGCGCCGCCAGCGAGGCAACGCTACGAGGTGAACTCGACGAAGCATTTGATTCCATTCCCACGATTATGTCGCGGTTAAAACGTGGTATTCATTGCGGAGCCATCGTTGACCCCTGGAACGTCCTCGGCTTCGACGCAAATTACAGCCTATTCCCAGCGGTTGAAAATTCGGTTCGCGATCATCGCGTGCACGAACTCGTCGATGTCATGGAGCGAATTTTTGCACACTGCTCGCACCTGTGGAGTGAAGCGGCGGCAAACAACCGCCAAAAAATGTGCGCGGCGATTCGCAAAGAGTTTTTGTCGATCGTTAATTGGTGGCGGCAGTTCGCAGCGCATGAGGTAATGGCCGTCGATGCAGTCGATGCCGATGATATTTTCCAAGCCGCTGAACTGGTCGCGGACGCCCTGAGTCTTTGGCAAGCAGGCGGAGCTTCGGCAGGCGATATCGAATTCTGGGCCGAACACGCAGAACTTTTTGATTCCCCCAAAGCCTATGCGTTAGTCATCGATGCTTTGATGCAACGTTCGGATTACACAACGTCGACTGCGCTACTGGTGCACTGGATGAGTCAGGCCGACTACATCCCCCTGCAACTCGGTGACAGCTCTTTCCACCAACTTGTCTACCGCTGGGTAACAGAACAAAAAGACCTTTTAAATACCACCAACCCGGAAGAATTGCCCCCGGAAGACATTTGGAATCGACTGCGAAAGTTCTATGATTTCATTGAAGCCAACGCCGGTTTTTACTGGGACGTCCCCAGATTCGAGGTCAACCGGCAAATAGATCGCCCCAACCCGCGGGAACAATATCTTGACGAAGTTGAGGACGACGAAAACTACGACGACGCGGACGAAACCGATGACGGGGAAGATCTTTTTCGACATGCCTACGACGATGTCACTTACACTGACACCACCAACGACGGCAACGAAGGAGAAATCTTTGAGGGAAACACCAACTCGGATGACGATTTAGAAGCGGAAGTCGATCGAGTTCTCGACCGCCTAGAATTCCTCAACACTGTTTCTGAATACTGGAGCGTCGCGGCTACCATTCCGCTACCAGTAATTTCTCGAGACCAACTGACTGATAAAATAACGGATCGACTTAAAAAACGTCGAGACATTATCAAAAATTGGATCGCGCAAGCCGCAAAAAACCGCAAGCAACTTCTCGAACTTCTCGAGTCAATCAATCAGTACCGATTACCGACCTTAGGTTCTGACCACGACGCAATGCTGCTGTACGATCAACATCGTCTCTGCAGAGACTCTCTTTTAGATTTAACGATCAGCACTTGCATCGAAACAGAAAACGCGATCAGGATGCTTGCAGCCGTTATCAAAGCGGTTGACTATCTGGTGGATGAAACTGATTTTCCCAAAATCGATTCTTCCGTAAATGATCCCCACCCAACTGATTCAACAACCTCCGACGACCTGCCAGAGACGCCAACCGATTCGGCATCCAGCGAAGAAACCTTCGTGAACGGCAGCGCACCGGTAGTCTTCGCCTATGCTGCAATCTTGATGCAGAACGCCGAATTAGTGATCAACAACTTCCCAGCGCTGACCAATTATCTGCAAAAAGAATCGCTTCTCTACGTACCACTTTCCAAAGGTGGAGATCCAGCGGCAATCGTCCGGGCGAGAGTTGTGCAAACCGCAATCCTTGATCTCTTGCAAAGAATGCCGTCACTCGGCTTGATGACCGAAACATTTGAATTGACCCAAACGACTCTTCGAATGGAACGTGAAAATCCGATTGGGCGTGGAGCAGTTACTGAATTTGATGAAATTTTCGAAGTCGCCTTCACTTCGATGGTGCACGTCCTTGTTCAGGCAAATGAGAAAATTCGTGAACAGAGGGTTGAGGCAGGAGAAGAAAAAAAGTCAGTCGTCGATGAAACTCAAAACAATCTGTTTGAGTGCACCGAAATGCTGACCGAAAGCATGCTGATGCTGTGGCTCGACCACAGCCGAACCTTGCGACTAAGCGTGTTGGAAAAGGTACACGATGCCCAAGCCTGGGAACGCATGGTCGCCTTTATCCAAACTTATGGTCGTGGACTGTTCACCCAACAATTCTTACACCTCGGAAACATTCGCGGCATTCTTCACCAAGGCGTAGACCGGTGGTTAACTGAGGTGCAGAAATCAGGAACCGCGGTGGATTTGAGATTGTTCGACGAACTCGAACTGGCACTGCCGCGGGAGAAGGCGGTTCGGTATCTCAGCCTGATCCTCGAAAGCATCATTGAAAATTACAATGAATACCGAGACTACAATACGACCACGACACAATCGGACAATGGCGAATCACTGCATATGTTCCTCGATTTCTTGAGGTTACGCAGCCGTTATGATCGAGTCTGCTGGAACTTAAAACCTGTCATCTGGGCGCACCAAATTCTGGTGAATGACCAGGAGAATGGGGTCGCGAGAATGTGGCGCCGTTCACTCACCGAACGTGTCGGACCCGAGGCAGACAAATACTTAAAAATCCTTGAGGACCTGAGAAGCAAGTACTCGATCCGAATGGAATCGGTCTCCAGAAGACTCGAAGGGAAATTTGCGCATCAAATGCAAATCGACCGTTTGAAAGCACTTGTCGCTCCCGCGATGAAAGACCCCCACAACCGGAAGTCAGCAAGGGTGTTTGAATTGCTCAACCACGAAGCCAAAGCATTCGCGAGATCGACGATGGGCGTCGGAGTCGATTTACCGGCCTGGCTCGCAGCGTTGGAAAGCGAAGTTCAGCTCAATTTACTACCCTCCCGGACGCCCTCCTCCAGTAACAATCTTACGGTTACACCGCCAACACCGTGCATCTCTGAACTTCGTGCACAACTTGAAAAATTAACGCAATCGAAGGACTGACCAGTCTCTTGACGGTCTTAACAAAATCTTTCAACGCTAAATTTTCCATCGACTCACCCAGCCGCTACACTTGATGTCATTCATGGATGCTGGAGCCACCCTTTAAGTACTGACTTGTGTCATTGAGACAAATTATGCGCCACCTATTTTTGTATTCGTCATTATCGATTCTCGCCCTCCTGCTGGTTACACCGCCAAGTTTGCTTGCCGAGAAACCAAATATCATCTTCATTCTGGCTGATGACTCCGGCTTCTCGGATCTCGGCTGCTATGGCAGTGAAATCAAAACACCGAATCTTGATGGCCTCGCGAAGAACGGCCTCATGTTCACTCAGTTTTACAATACTGGACGCTGCTGGCCGACGCGAGCCGCTTTGATGTCGGGCTACTATCCTCACATGGTGCATCGTGACAAACTTCCCGATCTAAACATCGTCGGAGGTAATCGCGGGGCTCGGCAACCATGGGCTCGACTCTTACCCGATTTCCTGAAACCGCTTGGATACCGGAACTACCACAGTGGAAAATGGCACATTGATGGCAAGGTTCTTGCCGCCGGATTCGATCGCTCACTAGACATGAGAAACCAAGGAAATTTCTTTACAGCAAAAGGGAACACGGTCAACGATCAGCCAGTCAAAATCAGCGGTGACGAAAAAGATTATTACGCCACGACAGCCAATGCAGATCACGCGATCGCCTGCCTTCAAGAGCATGCTGAAAAACATGCGGACCAACCTTTCTTTCATTACATCGCTTTCATCGCTCCTCATTTCCCCCTCCATGCAAAACCTGAGGATATCGAGAAATATGCAGACCAGTACCTTGCCGGCTGGGATCAAATGCGAATCGAGAGATATCAACGTCAACTTGACCGAAAACTCCACAACACAACGCTGTCGAAACTTGAACCCAAGGTCGGCCCCCCTTACAAATTCCCCGATGCCTTTGAAAAGCTTGGGAGCGGAGAAATTGACCACCCTGCCGACTGGGATGACCTAACGGAAGAGCAAAAGAAGTTTCAGGCCACAAAAATGGCAATCCACGCCGCGATGGTGGATCGCATGGATCATGAAATTGGCAGGATCCTGCAACAGCTCAAGACGATGGAGGTCTTCGACAACACTCTTATTTTTTTCGCATCGGACAATGGAGCCAGTGCGGAAATAATGGTGCGCAACGGCGGACACGATCCGCTCGCGTCTCCTGGCAGTGCCGCATCCTACTTATGTCTGGGACCGGGATTTTCGAGTGCTTGCAATACACCGTTTCGACGCCATAAGACCTGGGTGCACGAAGGTGGAATTAGCACGCCCCTGATCGCGCACTGGCCCGCAGGAATTTCATCCCGCGGAGAACTTAGAACCACGCCGTCACACGTCATCGATATCGTCCCAACCATTCTCGACGTGTTGGAAATCAATAAACCTGACAAATGGAACGGTATGCCCATTCCACCAGCGCCTGGGAAAAGCCTCTTGCCTGCATTCTCCAAAGACATCGCCATCGAGCGTGATTCGCTTTGGTGGTTCCACGAAGGTAATCGCGCTATTCGCGTTGGCGATTTCAAACTTGTCGCCGCGAAGGACGATCCCTGGGAACTTTACGATCTATCCGATGACCGCGCTGAATCCAAAAACTTGATCACCCAGTATCCGGACAAAGCAGCTCACCTTATAGGCCAGTGGGAACAGCAATTGAAACAAATTAGCGAGATTGCAATTTCAACAACTCCAAAGAAAAAGCCAGAAAAGAAACGCAAAAGAAAACAACAAACAGGCAAAAAACCCCTTCCGCCATCGACTACCAAATAGATGAAAAGCGAGTGTGGAAAAGACGAGCCAAAATGCAAAAGCATCGAAGTAAGTTTTCAGCTTGCCGGGATCAGCACTTCACCGCGACCGCCATGCAAAAAATCGCCATGAAAGAGATGAAACTCAGTATTTAATTGCGATAAATCCACATCAAACTTTGGATGCGATTCCTTTAGCCATTTCGTAATCAGCGAAACCGCCGGCATCCTAAAACTCCCTCCTTGTCGAAAACTCGGCGGCAATGAATGGGTCAGACCTCCTCCAAGAACAATTGTCCCCCGTTTCATTTCCGCCCCGACCTGGGCCCCGGATTTACCGAGCACGACAATCGTACCGGCCCGCATTGACCAACCTAATAGATCTCCGGCATCACCACCCACAACGAGCATGCCACGACGCATTGATTCTCCAGCACCTTTCCCAACACAGCCTCGCACTAAAATCGTGCCTCGATTCACCCCAACCTTTGATCCCGGCAATACGGATCCGACAGAATCACCAGCATTCCCTTCAACGACAATCACCCCACCCGTCATCTCTGTTCCGAGGTGGTCACCAACATTCCCCGTCGATTGGATTTCGCCACCAGACATCTTCAAACCGATACGATTTCCCGCATCTCCACGAATTTGGATGATACCCGACGTCATCCCCGTCCCAATGCCGTTCACGTTGTTCAGCGAGCCATCAAAAACAACGACGTTTGTCTGGTCGACTCTGCCCGAAACACTAAACAATTCACCCAGCAGAATTGATTCGTTACCGTACGCTACTGGCAACGATTGGATCTGATCAGTTGTTTTCCCCAATAGCAACTCGGGAATAATCCCGTTTGCCTCAATAGAGATATTATTTTCGACTTGCTGGGTAAGCGTGAGAGCCATAGGATGCCTTAGACAGATCAGCTAATTTGGTTATCGACTGGACGCGGGCGATTATAGCCTATTCTAAACTGCGAATTTCACTCCTCCAACATGCCCAAACTTTCTCAACTCGAAACTAGTTTAGGTGCAATTGTCCTCTGCGGAGGCAAAAGTACTCGACTTGGCATTGATAAAACGCAACTCATTTTTCATGGACAAACATTTCTAGAACGTGTTGTTTCCCAGGTTGAACAAGTCTGCCATCCCGTAATTCTGATCGGGGATGCTGATTTCAGCCAACACCAGCTTCCACCTAATGTGCAATGGGCGACAGACGAGCACCCTAACTGTGGGCCATTGGAGGGAATCCGTGTCGGCTTGGCGAAACTGGCTTCTCAAGTCGATTTTGCATTTGTTACTAGCTGTGATGTGCCCTTGATTGACCCGCAACTCATTCGTTTTCTATTTCATAAAATTTCCGATTACGAAGCGGTCGTTCCCTTTTCAGAAGAACGTATTTTTGGAATGACTGCCGTTTACCGCACGGAGCTACATGGAATGATCGACGAGAGAATCCAGAACGGACAACTGCGTGTGTCCGAGTTAGCCACCGCGTTCCAAGCTCACCAAATACCTGTCGATTTGCTACGTGAGATCGACCCCGAACTCGATTCAATGACAAACATAAATTCAGCAATCGACTACTACAACCTTCTGAAACGGTTCGGACTGGAACTTTCCCCGGAACTCCAAACTCGTTTGCAAGATAACAAATAATTCCCGCAATCGACTTTGTGAAATTTTGTCTCCCAACAGCTTCGCAGCAAAAAAAAACCGCACTGCTGAGAACAGCAATGCGGCATGTAAAAGATACTCCGAATGAAGATAGCGATGGGAGTCGCTGGGAGAAAGATGTAAGCCGAGCGTGCTAAGCACAAGCCGTTTAAAGACCTAGATCTACCCGAAAAATTGGTCCCTCAGCCGTCAAGTTTCGGAGATATCCTATATCGTTCTGTTGTTAGGCTAACCGGTAAAGGAATACTCAAACAACGGATTATTAAAAATTCAAAACCAAAACTCGCAGTTAAGCGTGAGTTGGTGACTATTCAATCGTCTCAAGAACTAGAAAAAAATCAAGGTAAGTTTTGAAAAGATTAACAACTTGCTCAATTAAAGTAGTGAGGTCGTTTTATAGGAAATCCATCGACACGAGTCGATAGAAAACACGTTAAGAAATCAAAATTTAACGACAAATACTTGCGATATACTATTTGTGAATTATTTCCTTGATTGAACCGGCTTGGGACCGGAATTTGCTAAACACAAATTATCTTGGCTAAGCTCAGGCTCACACTTTACAACTCAAACCACCGGCCGCGGGCACGTAGCATGATTCTGCATAATCCATCACCATTCGATCCGAGCTAAATCGCCATGCTAAGGTTCGAATTGAATTGATCATCCGCCGAATCCATTCGCGAGGCAAACCATCAATGTCCCGATGATAAAACATCGGAACGACTTCGTTTTCAAGAACTTCGTAAAGATACTCGCAATCGCGACCGTCGGTGATTTCATCGGAAACATGGGAAGCCCCTTTCCCAATTGCAAAACCGTTCGCGCCGTCGAATGCCTCAGCCCACCATCCATCGAGAATGGACAAATTCAGCCCGCCATTCAGAACCACTTTTTGGCCGCTCGTTCCCGAAGCTTCCAGAGGCCTTCTTGGGTTATTGAGCCACACATCCACTCCCTGAATTAAGTGGCGACAAACATTGATATCGTAGTCCTCGACAAAGGCCACGCGATCCCGAAAGCGAGGATCCTTTCGCAAATTAGCCACGGTTTGAATAAAGTGTTTACCGGGTTCATCCTTAGGATGGGCCTTGCCGGCAAATACAATCTGCACAGGTCGATTCGAATCATTGAGAATTCGATCGATGCGATCCAAATCATTAAAAATCAGGTTCGCTCGCTTGTACGTTGCAAATCGCCTCGCAAAACCCAGCGTTAAAATATTCTGGTCGAACATCGTTCGGGACAATTCCACTGACGATTCGTCCTCGCCCCGCCGTCGACATTGACTCGCCAACCGGCGACGCACAAACGAAATCATTCTTCCTTTGAGTGTATTGTGGATTTCCCATAGTTCCCCCGGATCAACATCATGAATGTTCTTCCAAACTTTAGGCTCCCCGACACGGTCCATCCAACGACTCGGAAAATGTTTGTTAAACAGCGTTCTCATCTGAGGGGCTAACCACGACTGAGAATGCACACCATTAGTAATGTGCCCGATCGGGCAATCCTCTTCAGCTCGCCAAGGCCAAAGGTGGGCCCACATTCGCCGGGAAACACAACCGTGTAACTGACTCACTGCATTCGCGGTACGCGACAACTTGAGCCCAATAACGGTCATGCAAAACAACTCTTCGCTATCTTGCGGATCGATCCGACCAAGGCTTAATAATTGCTCATAGGAAATCCCAAGCTGATCCCGTAACGGCCCTAAATGTTCTTCGACCATATCGGACTCAAAGCGATCGTGGCCTGCGGGAACCGGAGTGTGCGTTGTGAAAACCGTTTGAGACGCTACTTCCCGAAGTGCATTCTCAAAGGTAAGCCCGTCATCGTCCATGCGCTGACGAATCACCTCCAAAGGCCCGAACGCGCTGTGGCCTTCATTCAAATGGTAGACACCAGGGTCAATCCCAACGGCTCGCAAGGCTTTGACTCCGCCAACCCCCAATACTAGTTCCTGGCGAATCCTCGTCCGTTCATCCCCACCGTAAAGACGACTGGTAAGTTGGCGATCGTCAGGATGATTTGCTTCGATATTGCTGTCGAGTAGAAAAAGCCGAACGCGACCAACTTGAATCTCCCAAACCTTCGCCCAAATAGCGCCAACTCGATTGTCAATTTTTACGACAACCGGTTCGCCAGTTGGATCGCAAGCCTCTTGAATTGGCAGCGTATCAACTTTGGTGTCAATGTACTCTTCGCTTTGTCGACCGTCATTATCGAGATGTTGGCGAAAATAGCCTTGTGCATAAAACAAACCGACAGCAACCAACGGTAGGCCCAAACTACTAGCGCTCTTAATATGGTCACCCGACAATACCCCCAACCCCCCCGAATAAATCGGAAGTGATTCATGAATTCCAAACTCTGCCGAAAAATAAGCAACCGGCTTGGCTCCTAATACTCCAGCGTTGGTTGCAGCCCAGGTTTGCCGCGACCCCATGTACTCTTTCAGCAGGCGATAGGACTGATTGATTCGTGTGAATAGCACCATCTCGTTTGCACGCTCATACAGTCGAGTCGGTGTGAACTCGTTGAGTAACGCAACTGGGTTATGATCCAATTGACGCCAGCGAACGGGATCAAGGTCACGAAAAACATGCTGGATTTCGGGCACCCATGACCACCAGAGGTTACTGGCCAGTGCCGTGCACTTTTCGTATAGCTCCTCAACGGTCAAACTCTCACTGCTCAATGCTGATTGTGGTGTGGGGCGAGTTTCGGGCTCAGACGTACTCATATCGTAATTTTTCACAAGGTTTTAGATGAATCAAAAGACCAACCGGCTAGTCTCTTTTTCGGCGAATTAGCAACGCCTTTGTTAAAATTAGAACCGCAATCGGAAAATCCCACCAGTCACACTCAGTAATGGCAACATGCGTTTCTCAATCGCCCGTCAACGGAACCAGAACCAACCTTGACCTTTGCTCCACCGGCCCAACAGCCCCACCGGCATCTTAAGGTTGGCCGCTTATCCATCAGGCCATCCGCCTTCGTCCTTGATTTTCTAGTAAAAAGCCTGTCGAAATAATTGAGAAACAGCCATAATCAGGGAAGCCAGTTTGAATGCGAACTTTCCCCAACTTGCACCCTCGCCTTCGAACCATCAATGTCGCGGGAAACTCTAGAATGGACGCCTCAAAATGAACCTTGAACCACTCGATTGCGACGCCATTCATGGCGGGAATATTTCTCAACTTTGTGAGCGACTGGCTACCCTCTCGGCCTCTTCCCTAAATGACTCAGAGTGGCCCTCTGAACGGCTCGACCTTCTCGAGCAAGCTGACGTCTACCGTTGGTTTATCCCGCATCACCTTGGAGGTCTTGAGTGGGAAGCAACTCAAATCGCTTCCGCCTACGTCGAACTGGCGTCTGCCTGCCTAACAACCACGTTTATTTTAACACAGCGTGTTGCTGCACTTCGGCGGATCTGCGGTTCCGACAACATCCCGTTGAGAGACAAACTACTTTCGGGAATTCTCGCAGGAAACACACATGCCACCGTTGGCATTTCTCACCTCACCACGAGCCGTCGGCATTTGGGGCAACCGGCCTGTCGTGCAATTGAAAAAGACGGCGGTTACGTTGTGACCGGCCAAAGCCCGTGGGTCACTGGAGCCTGCGGAGCAACTCACCTTGTAGTGGGCGCCGAAATGCCCAATGGGCAACAAATACTCTTCGCGATCGCCTCGGATACCGCGGGAATTACGATTCCAAAAGGATTTAATCTAATCGCGCTTACAGCAAGCCAAACTGGGCCGGTGAAATTTGAAAATGTTTTTGTCGACCCCTCGTCGCTTCTCACTGAACCAGCCGAACAAGTGCTTACCGTATCGGGGCTAACGTCGACCGGAAGCACCCAAACCTCAGCCCTTGCCCTGGGCCTAGCTACCGCAGCAGTGAATTTCATCGAACAAGAATCACTCCATCGGCCCGATCTGCTGGAAAGCATCGAGGCTCTGAAAGCACAACGACTCGCCCTGAAATCCCGACTTTTAGAACTTGCTTCCGGAGTTACAACGGGCACCAACGAAGAACTTCGAACCGATATGAATAGCTTTGTCCTACGAACCACGCAAGCATCGATGGCTGCCGCCAAAGGGGCAGGATTCGTTGCCGGACACCCCGCCGGACGCTGGTGCTGTGAAGCACTATTTTTCCTCGTCTGGAGCTGCCCTCAAGCTGTCATCCAAGCCAACCTGTGCGAACTTGCTGGAATTGAATAAACAGAGCCACACTCAATACGGTATAGTCAACATGGTTAGCTGATCGCACTCACCCCCCAAAACATATTTTGATGACCGAAAAAACACTCGTTACCTGGCACGAACAATCCGTCAAGCGACCAAGAGGCTGTGTCGTTTGGTTTACAGGGCTCAGCGGCAGCGGCAAAAGCACAGTCGCGAATTGCGTTGACTCGATGCTCTACGAATCCAATCAGCGCAGCTTTGTTCTTGATGGCGACAACATTCGACACGGGCTTAACGCCAGCCGCGAACTACTTGAACCTAATCATGGGCTCGATTTCGCAAAGAGATTTGGCCTTGGATTCGGAGCCCGAGATCGCGAAGAAAACATTCGCCGGATCGGATGCGTCGCCGATATTTTCTGTTCTTCTGGCACGATCACTTTAACCGCCTTCGTAAGCCCCTATCGAAGTGACCGTGATCGCGTTCGCGCAATGGTTATTGCCAACGGCAATGACGCAGACTTCATTGAGGTATTTGTCGACACACCACTAGAAATCTGTGAACAACGCGACCCCAAAGGTCTGTATGCAAAGGCAAGGGCAGGGGAGCTAAAAGGATTCACCGGTATCGACGCACCTTACGAATCCCCCTCCAACCCAGAGGTTCATCTCGACGGTAGTGCCCCGGTCGAACAACTTGCCGAGCAAGTCATTAAATATCTGGAATCAAAAAACAAGCTGCGAAAATAAGCTACTTAAAATTTAATTGCATAAAAAAAGGCTGGACAGTATTACTGCCCAGCCAATTTCGTTTTCAGTCAGATTCCTGCAGATTGCAGGTCGATCGATTAATATCCGATCGTAGGTGGATTCGCCATTAGGAAATCCCGTGGACCCCGCGTCGTGTAGTACGGATAAACGTACTGGGGAGCCATTCCAGTCATCCCCGGACCTGGTGCCGTGTGAGGCATTTGGCCAGCGTAAGGTCGACCGTTCCGAAGATTGCTTAGACACCCAGAACACTGACCGCAAGTACCGTTACCGCAGCCCATGTGAGAACGCAAGCCAAGTCCGTTTCCGTTTCCAATGCCAGCTCCATGGCCGATCCCAGAACCGTTTCCTAAGCCCATGCCGTTGCCTAGTCCCATGCCATTTTTCAGGCCCATGCCGTTGCCCAGACCCATTCCATTTTTCAAGCCCATGCCGTTGCCAAAGCCCATTTTTGCTCGGCATGTCATGCAACGCTTGCCATCTCTGCCACAGCCGAAACGACCGCAGCAATCTGCTCCAGCAGCGTCGACAATTGGAACCTGTTGATTCAAGGCAGTTTGCATAACCCCGCCCTGCATCATTCCAGCAAGACGACCGCCGGGTACTGAGATACCATTCATTCGTCCGATCAGTCCGTTAGAACATCCGTCGTCGCATCCATCGCCTTCTGCTTCGCAGTCTCCGGCACAAGAATTGTCCTTGCATGCGGTGACACGATCTAGAATACCGATGCGAGCTCCACGACATTTGTCGTCACAGGCACCAGATTTGCAACCGCAATCTGCAATCGCCGGTGCAGGCTTTGCCGCTTCTTCAGTTGCCTCACAACCACATGCGTCCGACTCGCATCCACACTTCGATTTCATTAAATCGAGGCTGCCGAGCTTGTTCATCAAGTTCTTGCCGACGCGAGGAATTGCAATTCCGTTTCTTTCGCACGAATCGTCCTCACAGGCTTCATCTTCACACGCTGGTTCTTCGCATGCTGCTTCTTCACAAGCATCCGTCTTGCAAGGGAACATGTTACGCAACAAACCAATTTTTCTTTCCTTTGCACACGGATCGCAATCCGCGGCGGCTTCTTCAGCAACAGGCTCCTGAGCTGCTTCGGTTGTTTCACAAGCGTCGCAGGCAACGTTACCGTTGCATCCGCAAGCCTTGATTCGGGCCTGATGAGTAAATGAATTGCAGGGGCCACTCACCGTGAATGTACATCCGGTAAGAGAGACGACCGCAGCACAAATCGCGGTGGCTATTAGCAGGGATCGCATGGGTTCAAATCCTTCTGAAAACTGGGTCCGTTCCTCGGGGGGAACAATCTTTATGAGCACGTAATCGGGAAATCCGTGCCTTCACAGGCTCAATAACGACTTCTTGAAACCTGAAAAATTCCGACCTACCATCCGTGGTATTATCGGTTGTAGGTGTAATCGTCACTACAAAGCGGAAAATTGAGTAATTCAGTAAACTTAGCGACTCTGTTGTTTCTGTTTTTATTGACACCACGCACAATAGATAAGATACGAAGACCTTGATTGCGAATCGCTGTCACGCTAGCGTATTAGCAAAGCACTCGACTGATTTTACATATTTTAAACGGCTCGAGATCGCCGCTCACAGAGAACTAAAATGCCGAATCAAGAAATCGACTCACATTCTTCGAGACAACGTCATCCAAGACGACAAAGATTTTCGATCATGTCGGTCTTAGTCATCACCACTGTCTTCGCCGCCGCAGCGGCCAGTCTTGGTAATTTGTATAGTGCCGCCAATGGAAACCCAGAGAAGATCGGTTCTTTCGTCGTCGTAACCGCGATGCTGCCAATGGTCATGCTGGTCGCCGCAAGCACTTTTTTTCGCGTCCTCAAACGATTCCTCCCCCCAAGCGATTCCTCCACCAACTCCCCCCATTAACTGCGTGACCCTGTATCCTGAAAAACAGGCCTTCGCAAAATCGGAACTTCTCAAAACCGGAACTTGGGCATGCCCCGATGCGGCAAGCGACGCGAACCAACCGGCGCGCCTATATAAACACACTCAAATATCGACAGCCGCCTCTGTTCAACTGTGCCCCGCTAACTCCCCCAAGCGAATAGCACAAATTCTCCGTCAAATTTGCATTGCTCGACTATCACCAGTGGGCTCCCTCTCGAAAGTTTGACAATGTCTGTCCGATAAATAGACTTAGGCAAGTTCAATTCTTAGAGGAAAGACGATGTTTCGAACGCTGCTCTTCGCGATATTAATAGGCTATCCCAGCTTAGCGGGCTGTTTTGGTCAAACGCTAACGACCGTGATGAACAATGGCGACTCCTCCAATCGAGTTGACATGATATTCGTGGGTGACGGTTATCAAGCCAGTGAAATTGCTTCGACCTACCGCGACCATGTCGACGAAACCTTGAGCGCCTTTTTCAATCCTGGCATTGCTCCCTTTCCCCGCTACCAGAACTTTTTCAACGCCCATCGAGTCAACGTCATCAGCAATGAATCAGGCGCTGACGATCCCATTAACAATATTTTTGTCGACACCGCACTCGACGCCACCTACAACACAAACGGAATTGATCGCCTCCTCTATTTCAATACCACCAAAGCCAACACCGCAGTGAATTCCGCACTAAGCGGATCCGGCATCGATATCGACATGCGTTTAGGGAGTGTCAATTCAGAAAAGTACGGTGGAGGCGGCGGACAATGGGCCGTTTGGGCGGCAGGCAATACCGTAGCACTCGACATCGCTATCCATGAGGTCGGTCATTCCTTTGCCAAGCTTGCAGACGAATACTATACCAGCGGACAAAGCTGGGGCGGCGGTGAACCTAATCAGGTCAATGTGACTTCCGACCCATCGCTTGGCAAATGGGATCGGTGGCTCGGCTATGACGACCCCGATTCCGACATCGGTGTGATCGATTACTACGAGGGAGCTCGCTATCACGAATTTGGACTTTATCGCCCAAGTGATAACTCAATGATGCGATCGCTCAATCGTCCTTTTGACGCAATCAGCCGTGAACGTTTTATCGAAGAAATTTATTTAGAGGTCGACCCACTCGATTCATGGCTAGATGACAGTAGTACTTATTCAGCAGACGACACACTCTGGGTCAACTCTGTCGACGCATCGGTTATTAATGTTGAGTGGTATGTCGACGGCATTTCCCTTGGCCTCCTTGGCGAATCTGTTTCGATCGACTCACTGTCACTCGCTGCCGGCACCTACTCGGTTCAAGCCACAGCCTATGATTCAATTCTCGATCACTCATTCAGCGGCAATTCACTAGACTGGTGGCGACTCGATGACACCAGTTTATTACAACAATCCGTCAGCTGGAGTGTTATCGTTTCAGTACCGGAACCTGGCTCTATCTCATTCCTAGGTTTGACTGGTCTGGCAATACTCTCCACAAGAAGACGAAAACAGCGAAGCTCTGCCAAGAGCTAAACTTTAGCCAGTAGGTAAGTTCGTCCGAAACGACTCAGACGCCAAGCCCGTTCTACCGACGGGCAAGCAACAACCGACACACCACCATGCTGGACGGTTTGGCTTACGACTTGGCTTACGACTTGGCCTTGCCAGCCATTTTTGGCATTCGCAAATCTCGCTGGCCTCTCGCGCCGGCGAAATCTAAAATACGAATCATTTCCTCTTTGTTTGGAAGCTGACTCTGTTCGAGCTGGTTAATCATTTCTCGAACTTGCTTTTCGTAGTACAACTGCGATCGAATTAGCTGTTCAAGATCAGAATCATGCATAGAGGCCAGGCCCTGACAGCCCTCGCGATAGACAATTCGCGACGACAAAATAGCGGCCACCAAGTGACGTCGATAGTTTGGAGGGATTCGCTCTATCGTCGAATCTCCCAAAAACGACACTAACGAATGCGGCAGATAGGCCAGCACGAACTCATTCGCGCTAGCGTGTTCTTCCGGCAACCACCCTTCAAATCCTTCGTTAATAATGTCGGCAAGTCGAATCATCTGCCGACTAATCATGACACTAATGCGGGGCAAATCGACCTCGGGCTGCCGCAACCGCTCATTGAACAACCCTAAAGCCTCGGTTCCCGCCAACTGCCTCAACAATCGAAGCACCTCTTCCACATAAATAGATTTAATGGAAAGAAATTCTTTCTCACTCAACAACATGGCTGCAATGATCTCAAGACTACTGCAGATCACTCCGCATTTGTTTGCCGATGAGTCTTTTACGATCGCTACTCCCGACTGCCCTAAATAGTCACGGGCTTCATCGGTAATAAACAGATTTGCGCCCTCGACAATAATTGCTGAACTCGGCTCGCCAGTGGAGTTTAAAAAATCACGCCAGTTGGTTGCATTCATCGTTGACGGTCGACCACCGGCAGGCAAAAACACATCGGCGGTAACTTCGTTGTGCATGTTATTGCGACGAGCAATTTCGGATTCCCCCTCCAAACCGGAAACATAGCCATTCGCTGAAAGTAGGTCGTGGGGGAAACGGTGAATCCCCAACCCTTGTTCTACCAAGGTCAGCAGCGCTTCGTGATTTAGCCCTTGGGGATCAACCGCCGACCCCGTTCCATCGGAAATCCCGACGATCGCGACCTTATCAGCATAGTCCCGAATTAAAATTCGAATTGCGTTCCCGCCGACGTCTCCGTCGGGGCCGCCCGTCAACTTAATCGTGAATGCATCGCGATCAGGATCGACTCCGCTTTCGATAAGCGCGTAACGGAGGAATACGAGCACGCCTTCACTTGTAACCCCATATTTTTTGTGATTGATTCCCGAAAGCGGTTTACTACTCATAATCGTGGATGGAAACGCGTAATGCCGCTCACGGCTTCGCTCAACCACCCATTCGATCAAAGCGTCTGAAACGTTTTCGTCTGGCCCGAGATAAAGGTATTCATCCTCAACGGCAGGTTGATCGACCGCGTTCGTCAATTTCAGTTCCGTCACCAAATCAAGCAACCCGTCAACAAAATCCCGTCCGGCTTTTTGATGATCAACCCCCGGCTTAACCACCACAACAGCTTTAGCGCCACCTTCGGCAATGTCTTTATTCTTAAGTTGCTGAGCCGATGCCAACCGCCAAGCCTCCTCAAAAACGCGCAGTGAGTTATAAAGATAATGCTCCTGGTTTCGCGTCGGCACCAAACGCATACCCCCACGAGCGACATCTCGAAAACGAACATGCACTCCATCGAAACCGGAACCGAAAACATAAAAAACCGCAAAGGGAGTCTCGCCACGGTTCAGATTTTCAAACACCGAACCCGGCATCCGAAATGCTAACGCACGACGCCGCTTGACCGAAAAATTACAACGTTGAATTTCCGAGACCAGCTCGACAAACGACCCGACGATGGCCCGATCGGTACTGTCATTTATCGACTCGAGCGTTTCAGCGATCGAATCGACCGATGGAGTTAACTTGCCAGAGCTACCGCGCTGCGGGCAAAAACGACTCATAAAATAATCAAGTGACGCCGAAACAAGACCTTTCTGTTTTAAAAGGGCTCGTGTAATCCGCTCATGAGGAAGCTCGAGATCAGACTTAAAATTCAGCTTATGCTGAGTTAATTTTGCCAAACCACAAAAAACCTCAGCTTGCTCAAGACCACCGAATTCTTCAATTATTGAAACGCCAGAATTGGAGTCCGGCTCGATCACCTCCCCATCAATACGCAAGAACATTTCCATTTCACGGCAAACCCAATCGCTACGATCATGGGGGGGAGCCTGACGTCCCTCTCTCGACAAGAACGTCCGACCCGCCTCTTGAAATACCACATGAAACGTCAACAACGCAACTTCGACGGTGTCACCAACTACGATGTTCTCACACAAAGCGCGGCGAATATCATATCCACAATCACCAAGGTAGCTGGCGGCTCGTTGAACAATTTCTCGTGTCGTTGAACTGGCTGCCGAAATTGTAATTTTGGCCATCTGCTTTCCGCCGGGCACACTCGCACTTCTCAACCGGTAGAGCACTTTAATGTCATTGACATGCTCGGTTTCCCGAAGAGCAATATATTGAGAGGCAATCTCTTCGGCAGAGCTCAGGATTTCATGATCGCAGTGAAACCGTTCGATGAACTGGCAAACCTCCAATCGCGTTGCCCCCGTCAATTCCATGACTTCGGCTACGATTTCATCGCGGTCATTCCCGTCTTTGTCAGCTTCTTCGATTGACCGAGAATCTTCAATTTTATAATCGAACACATCGACAATAAAATCTTCGTTCGCACTGGTGAAGATCTTCGCACCAACCAGTGGGAACTCATCGGGCAACTCATGCATCATCCTCGCCAACTGTCCGGGATAATTTTGAGTCGAAATGATCGTGACGCGACTTCCATCTTGTTGCCGCAACATAATCTCCTGATCAACATCGCAAACCTTCAGCGCCACCAACGCTTTAAAATGTTCGAGCCTCTCTGTCTCTCGCAATTGCTCAAAATATTCTCGCGGCAACGATTTCAACACATCGGTGATGCGCCCATCGATTTGGTCGACAATTTGCTGCCGAAGCAGTTGGATCTCTGAAAACTCTATACTCGAATTCGAAAGTGGTTGATGATCCACGACCGGTCCCGTTGGCTGGAGTGCAGTTCCGTTCACCGTCTTCCGAGAAGCGGACTAACCACCCCTCCGGTGCGTTCAAACCAAGACTACCCGGATTTCAGGTTTTTGCAATTACGATCCAAAATACAGTTATTTCTTGACCAAATGATGAACATTTCGTGCCTGGAAATGCTTACCTCGACTCGCCCTCGGCTTCGCCTGCCGCCCCAGATACAGATTTGGAAATCAATTCGGAATTCAATTCAGAAAAACAATCGAGTCGGCGATGAAACAGAACCACCCTCAAAAGCGCGACAATGATTAAAATCTCCAGAAACGCAGCGGGCAGTCCACCTAATGTTGAGAGGGTTTTAACACCTTCGACACCGCCAGCGAAACAAATCATGATCCAGGCCACCATCCCGACCGTGACTCCCCAAACAATCTTTAGCCATGGATTACCTTCGGGATTATCCGGAGAAATGCCGGTGGAAGAAACACTCGCCATCGCTGACATATTTGAGTCAGAGGAGGTGACAAAACAAATAAATGCGCTTAACAGGTAAAACGTTACCAGACCGACAGCAAACGGAAACTGGTTCAGAACTGCGATCGAAACCGACTCGTGCCCTTTCGTCGCAATGACTTCCGCCAAATCAACTTGCCCGCCGGTTTGGTAATAAAGTGCGGTTCCGCTGAAAATGGTCATCCAGCCGATTGCAAAGATCGATGGAAAAATAAAATTGACTAACATGAATTCTTTCACCGTCCGACCATAGGCAATTCGCCCTAAAAAACAGGCGGTGATTGGAGCCCAGGCCATCCAGACCGCCCAGTAAAATACGGTGTACCCTTTACTCCACTCATCCGGCGCAAAAACTCGCAACTCGCCGGTCGCCGTTTTTGAAACGGCTAGATTACGACCCAAAAAATGAGTGATGTAATCCCACAGAGCCTCGCCGCCAAGCGAAAGAAGAAAGAATGTTGGCACAAAAAACAGCGGAACCAAAGCCAGCCCCAACAGGAGCCGGGTGTTGATATCCGAGAGAATCCGAATGCCCTTCATCAACCCCGTCGAGCTTGAAATCACAAAAGTAAATACAATGGCAAAGGCAATAACTCCCAGCACCCACTGATTTGCGTTGGGCACGCCCCAAAGATCGTGCAAGCCTCCGTTAATCATCAAGATCCCGGACCCAAGAGCTGCGGCCATTCCCGCGACCAGTGAATACAAACAAATCGCGTCGATCACTGCCGATCCACGGCCAATAGCGAACCTGCCGAACAAGGGAGTCAGCGTTGCACCTAACGTAAACGGCTGCTTCATGTTGTAAAACGCAAAGGCGAACATCAACGAGGCAACACAATACAGAGAATAAGGAGTGAACGACCAATGCAGGTACATTGTGGACAAAGCCAACACCGCCGCATCGCGAGACCCAGCCTCAACATTGGCAAACTCAGGCGGCTTTGTGAGATGATCAATTGGCTCCGCCGTGGACCAAAACAAAATCCCGATCGCGATGGTTGTACAAATTGTGATTGAAAACCAGTTCCAAAGGCTCATCAATGGCTTGGCATTAGGCCCACCAATTCGAACGCTCGCAAAACCTGACTTCCAAAATACGGTGCAACAAATTGCCAGGCAAAGCGTGACCGAAAAGAAAGCACAAACGCTAAAAAGCCATCCAAATTGATCCAGCACCCATGAGTTGGCGAGGTTGACTACTGTGGAAAATTTCCCGGGCACTAACTCGCCGTCGATTACTTTGTCGGGACTCCAAAAATTCAACACAATCGCGGAGAGCAACAACAAAAATGGGGGCCAGAAAACAATGTGGTTCAAATCAGAAAACCAACCCTTGTTGCCTGAACCACGCTGGGAAGCCTTTTGCGTAACGATAATCGCCTCCAGTCAATAATAACTTTCGCTGGTGCCAATCTCCCAGCAATTATTTTCGGCCCTTTATGGTTGATGCCTAATTTGCAGCAACTGATTCACGGTAGCCAATTGGCGGCATCGCACCTCAGTTAATTTGCTTTGCGATCTGCTTAATAAATTTCAACAACAACGGGTGAGCCGGTTTTGCCATTTGTCCGTGGTTATACCCATCGAGTTCGAATATCTCCACCTGTGAATGCCCGGCAACTTTCATCATGCGCCAGAAATAAGCGTTCTCTTCGTACCGCCCCAGCATTTCTAATTCGCGGTCACCGGTAATGATTAACATTGGGGAAGCATCTTTTCTGACATGATAAAGCGGTGCTAACTCATCCACGACTGGCACCTTATTACTAATCCCCCGCTCAGCACGAACGGTAAAATGTGTGATCGTGTGACCGCTGTAAGGGATAAGCCCCGCGATTTGATCAGCATCAACCTGGTATTCCGCCAACCATTGCTTATCCATGCCCACCATTAAAGTTAGATAGCCGCCAGCCGAGTGCCCACTAACGAAGACCTTCTTATCACTCCCCCCGTATTTATTAATATTGGCAAACGTCCAAGCAACAGCAGCAGCCGCATCGCGGATATATTCCGGGGCCTTCACTTTTGGGTATAGCCGATAGTCAACTGCGACAACCGCTACTCCTTTCGCTAACAACTCCTTGGGAATCGACCGCTTTCCGCCGGTAAGCCCACCTCCATGAAACCAGATTACGGTAGAGAAATCCTTGATGTTACTTGGATAGTAAATATCTAGCCGACACTTTTCTTTCATGTAATCTGTAAGTTCATCTCCTTGGCGATACAAAATACCAACTTCGGTTTCATAGCCGTCGGTTTGCTCAACAATGTGCTGGTCAGCAGTGGCCCGCTGGCTAGTTGATATCGTTTGCCGGGCAAAAGACTGACCGCTGACCAATTCAGGAATTAAAAGCAACAGACAACTGATTGCCAAATTCCAAATTTTAAACCTCATCGGAATTGCCGTTAACAACATAACCTCACTGACTGCCGAAACGCCAATGGCGAATCGCTTAAAAAGACCTGTAAATTTCCACGCTAACATTTCCACGCTAACTGAACTGCAAGTATCTGTCCGGCAACGCTTGATCAATCCTCAGTCAATCGGAGACAGGAAAAACTTATCGGTTTAGCACCTCAACTGCCGGCGACAGAAAATTGCATCGTTATCCGCCGGACATCATAAACCCTCCCACTAAAAATCCAAAAACGGATCCAAGGTAAACTTGAAGATGGGTTTGATCATCTAATTAGACAAACTCATCACTCACCAACACAAAAAGAGCGTTAGATCTCCCGACCGGCTGTGATTGAAATGTTTCAGGAGCATCCGAATCAGCGATAACGCCGGCTAAAAGGACCATCGGTGGCGACGGTAAACTTTTACTGTTCGTTGCCGCTGGACGGTTTGTCACAAATCAACCCAAGAATCTCACATCCCCAAAATGCTCAAAAACCCGACTAAAACAGCGTTTCAGAACGGAGTTTGAAATTATCTAAAAGAATCTTGCATTTGGCACTTGGCAAAGTCGAAGGGATATACAATACTCTGCCTCTTCGAAGCCAATTGGCTTTGAATTGTGAGTTTCCTTCTGGCAAACTTCTGAACGCTCAGCGTTCAAAAGATTGTTGGCAAAAGTTTTGGTTTTCTTCTTGATCACCGTTGACAGTTGCCGATGAATGCCTAGAATGGTGAACCTCACGAGTGGGAATTCTTCCTACTCGTTTTTTGTTCGCAGTAATTGCGGACGCGTTCTGCCTTCGGGTAGGATTTTGTTCTTTGACAATTTAGTAGATACCTCTTGTTAAATTCTTTTGAATTTATGCAAATCATAAGATCATGTGAACCAAGCTAGGTAGCATTTATTCCAGCTACCTGGCCCGGTCAAGCAACTGGTTTTTGTTGGCAACAACAAAGCCTTTATTTAATTGGCACTTTGCTGCAAGTGAAATCATTACTTCGGTTTTGAAATTAGCCTGCAAACTAACAATGTTAGTCGTCTATGAACTAGTTTCATAGCAAGCATACAATTGAAGGGTTTGATCCTGGCTCAGAATGAACGTTGGCGGCGTGGATTAGGCATGCAAGTCGAGCGAGAAGTTTTAAAAAGATGCTTCGGTTGATTTTTAAAACGGACAGCGGCGAAAGGGAGAGTAACGAGTAGATACGTACCCAAGGGTTCGGGATAGCCATGCGAAAGCGTGAGTAATACCGAATAATGTCTCCGGACCAAAGATTTATTGCCCTTGGAGCGGTTTGCTTACTATTAGCTTGTTGGTGGGGTAAAGGCCTACCAAGGCTTAGATGGTTAGCGGGTGTGAGAGCATGACCCGTCTCACTGGGACTGAGACACTGCCCAGACACCTACGGGTGGCTGCAGTCGAGAATCTTCCGCAATGGACGAAAGTCTGACGGAGCGACGCCGCGTGCTGGATGAAGGCCCTCGGGTTGTAAACAGCTGTCGTAGGGGAGGAAATTTTGACCGATCCTAGGAGGAAGCACAGGCTAAGTTCGTGCCAGCAGCCGCGGTAATACGAACTGTGCAAACGTTATTCGGAATCACTGGGCTTAAAGGGTGCGTAGGCGGGTTGGTAGGTCAGATGTGAAAGCCCACGGCTCAACCGTGGAATTGCGTTTGAAACCACTAGTCTTGAGGGGATCAGAGGAGAGCGGAACTGATGGTGGAGCGGTGAAATGCGTTGATATTATCAGGAACACCGGTGGCGAAAGCGGCTCTCTGGGATCCTTCTGACGCTGAGGCACGAAAGCTAGGGGAGCGAACGGGATTAGATACCCCGGTAGTCCTAGCTGTAAACGATCTGTACTAGTCCGTGGGGACCCCCACATCTTCTCGGACGTAGCGAAAGTGTTAAGTACAGCGCCTGGGGAGTATGGTCGCAAGGCTGAAACTCAAAGGAATTGACGGGGGCTCACACAAGCGGTGGAGGATGTGGCTTAATTCGAGGCTACGCGAAGAACCTTACCTAGACTTAACATGTTTGAGAATCTCTGTGAAAGCAGAGAGTGCCTTTCGGGGAACTCTTACGTAGGTGCTGCATGGCTGTCGTCAGCTCGTGTCGTGAGATGTCGGGTTAAGTCCCTTAACGAGCGAAACCCTTATCTTCAGTTGCCAGCGAGTAATGTCGGGGACTCTGGAGAGACTGCCGGTGTTAAACCGGAGGAAGGTGGGGATGACGTCAAGTCCTCATGGCCTTTATGTCTAGGGCTGCACACGTCCTACAATGCAACGTACAAAGCGACGCGAAATCGCGAGATCAAGCAAACCGCACAAAACGTTGCCCAGTTCGGATTGCAGGCTGAAATTCGCCTGCATGAAGCCGGAATCGCTAGTAATCGTAGGTCAGCATACTACGGTGAATGTGTTCCTGAGCCTTGTACACACCGCCCGTCAAGCCACGAAAGTTGGGGGGGCCCG
The DNA here is from genome assembly GCA_029251085.1 of Mariniblastus sp. Classification (GTDB taxonomy): domain Bacteria; phylum Planctomycetota; class Planctomycetia; order Pirellulales; family Pirellulaceae; genus Mariniblastus. Next base: position 14,129 of record JAQXDZ010000027.1, on the reverse strand, counting down.
AAGTCGCGATGCTAACCGCAAGGAGGCTAGCGCCGAAGGTCAACTCGATGATTGGGACTAAGTCGTAACAAGGTAGCCGTAGGGGAACCTGCGGCTGGATCACCTCCTTTCTAAGGATAATTAGAAACCTCATTTTGGTGACAAAATGAGAAATATCCGTGGGCATGATCTTATGAGAATCGTTGGAACGAAATGTTCTCTTCAAAGCAATTTGAAGGCTCAAATCAATAACAATTCCGAGAGGTAAGCTGTTCAATCAGCAATCTACTAGTTGATAGTTAAAACCCGTTGTGGGATCCGAGCCAGGATTCTTCAGCGGGTTTTTTCATGCGCGGTCATCAACAAGCGATCCAATCACCGTTATCATTTCTACGTCCACTGAAGACGCCAGTTAACCAGCGACAACCGAACCATTCACTCCGGTTGAAGTCTTAAAATCCCCTCGCTTACAATCCCAAAGAAATTCATGACCACCAATCTAACCATCGCAGTCGGTTCGAAAAATCCAGTCAAAATAGAATCGGCCAGAGCCGGATTCGAAGCCATGTTTCCAGACAAGAGTTTTTCTGCTGAAGGCTATGACGTCGCCTCGAAAGTAAGCGACCAGCCAATGAGTTCGGAGGAGACGTTACAAGGGGCAACCAATCGCGCCCATGCACTTCGTGAGTTATGCCCGACTGCGGATTTCTTTGTTGGCATCGAAGGTGGAATTGAAACGATCAACAATACGTTGATCGCGAGCGCATGGATCGTAGTAATCAATCGTAGCGGATATTCTACGCTGGGCAGAAGCGGTGCGTTCCCACTTCCACCAAGCGTCAAACGTCTGGTCGATTCAGGAGTTGAACTGGGGGATGCCAACGATCAAGTATTCGAACAACACAACTCAAAACAACAGGGCGGGGCGGTCGCGTCGCTAACCGGCGGTGTCATTACCCGCCATTCACTTTATGAGCACGCGATGGTCTTAGCTTTGGCAAGCTTCAAGCACCCAGATTTATTTAGCAATTAATTACGAAAGAATTTCTTTGACCACACGCCCATAGACATCAGTCAATCGAAAATCGCGACCAGCATAGCGATAGGTAAGCTTGGTATGGTCCAGCCCGAGGGTATGCAACATTGTCGCGTGGAGGTCGTGGAAATTCATTTTATTTTCTACCGCGGTTATTCCATATTCATCAGTCGCCCCCACTCGCTGACCACCCTTCACCCCTCCTCCAGCCATCCAGGTAGAAAATCCAGTGGCATTGTGATCGCGACCGTCTTTCTTCTTTACGTGCGGTGTCCTCCCGAATTCACCTCCCCAGACCACCAAGGTATCCTTCAACATCCCCCGTTGCTTTAAATCTGACAACAATGCAGCGATGGGCTGGTCGGTTGCCCGACAATTCGACTCCAACTTCCCCTTTAAATTTCCGTGCTGATCCCAATTACCATGGCACAGCTCGATAAAACGGACGCCAGATTCAGCAAACCGGCGAGCCAGTAAACACTGCCGCCCAAAATTATCTGTCTCTCTAACGCCAACCCCGTACATAGCAAGGGTCTCTTTTGACTCACTGGAAACATCCATCAGCGTCGGAACTGCGTTTTGCATTCGAAACGCAAGTTCGTAAGACTCGATCACTCCCTCAAGTTCGGGGCTAACTTCTTTTTTATTCAACAATTCCTGATTCATTTCCTGGAGTAAGTCGAGTTGTTGACGCTGAAGTGATTCGCTGAAGCGAGAATTCTTAATATTCCCGAAACTTGCATTAGCCAAAGACTGATTAATTTGCCCGATGGCAGTGCCCTGGTAATAGGCAGGAAGAAAAGAGCTACCATAATTTTGAGCGCCGCCGACACGCGTTTCCGGGTTGAGCGTTATAAATCCCGGGAGGTCCTGATTTTCCGTACCCAATCCGTATAGAGCCCAGGATCCAACCGATGGCCTGACAAACCGGAAACTACCCGTGTGAAGTTTTAGATAGGCCTGGGGATGATTCGGTACTTCTCCAGCCATGCCGTTAATTAAACACAGGTCGTCCGCATGTTTTCCAAGATGTGGGAACAGGTCTGAAATGGGCAACCCACTCTCGCCATGTTGTTGAAAACTCCACGGCGAGCCCATGAGTTTCCTGCTTTTCTGGTTTGGCGCCTGCTTTCCAGAGTCTTTCGCTAACTGAGGCTTGTAATCAAAAGTATCGACGTGAGACGGGCCACCCCGCATGCACAAAAATATTACTCTTTTTGCGGTCGCCGGATAATGAGGCGTCTTAGCAGCGAGGGGATTCTTCGAATCCTCCGCCGCGTCGGTCGTCAATCCAGCCAAAGCCATGTAGCCAAAACCGCACGAAAGTGTCTTTAATGCATTTCTTCTCGAAAATTCGAACGTCATTTCTAATTCCCATTTCAAGCTCATTGAGCGCTTGCACGCAAAATCGGTCAGCCAAAAGACCGATTTCATCTGAACAATAAATATTTAATCAGTCCACGTACCTAAATTCAGCTGAACCGAACAGGACCTGGCAAAACCCTGACCAAGCAATCCGCTGCCGTCTCTCAGCATCATCCGCTGAAATATCGTTGGCGAGTTTTTTAATATATCTCTCGGCACGTTCGACTTCCGCAACAGTCGCATCGCGCGAGAGAACCGACTGAAACGCTAAATTGATTCGTTCTGCATCGTCAATCGCTTCATCGGCCAACAATCGCTGGGCCAGTCGGTCACATTGTGAAGTCACAATTTCACTATTCAAAAAATAAAGAGCCTGTGTCGGCACCGTTGTAACTGGACGCTCCCCCACCAGAATACTCGGCTCAGCAAAATCAAATAATTTTAAAACATCCGGAACCGCATTTCTAACAATCGGAAGATAAACACTTCGATGCTGGCTCGCTACACTGACAACGGCCACCGAATTCCCACGTCCAAACTCACCACGCAACTTTGAAATGGGAGACCCTTCGCCCGGCCTGAGATCCAAGTCTCCGCTCGCCAACAACATTGCATCTCTTAATGCTTCAGCATCCACGCGTTGAGATTTGTGTCGCCATAATAAAAAGTTGCCTGGGTCAACTTCGTAGTTCATTTGGGAATAATCAGCCGCCAATTGATAGGTTCGAGATAGCACGAGATCTCGAATCAAACGTTTTATCGACCATCCCTGCTCCTGAAAGCCAACCGCCAGGAAATCGAGCAACTCCGGATGAGTCGGCGATTCACCCGTCGCACCGAAATTATCGACCGTTCGAACAATCCCATTTCCAAATAAATGATGCCAAACTCGATTTACCGCTACGCGTGCCGTCATCGGATTCTCGGGAGCAATGATCCAATCGGCAAGCTCTTTTCTGCCACTTTGACCATTCTCAATCAACCGCTGCTCTAAATCCGACTCCAGAATGGTTAAAAACCCTCGCGACGCCGTCCCTTTTCGACCTCGCACCTCGCCTCGAATGTATATCGGGGAGTCCGCGACTTTCCCCTCCCGCACCCCCATCGCCATGAATTCAATATCATTCGCTCCGAGGCTTTTGATTTTTTTCTGCAGAGCACTCGCTTTCTTTTTCGCCTCATTGAGCGATTTCCTTACTGCTGCAGTCTGCTTGGCATCAGGTTTATACTGCTTATCTTTCTTTTTTCGGTTGGCAATTTCTTTGGTCTTTGCCTGAAACTTCGCAATCGACTTCTGAACCGTCCGCAGTTCCCGTGTCAGCGATTCAGCTTGCTTTTTTTGTTTTGCTAAAGCCGAGTTTTCCGACTCGGGAATTGCCAGAGAAACCAATGAACTTCCTTGACGATTACCTTGCTGTTTATTGGTTCCATATAATGTGCTGGTGCTCCGGAAAATCCCAGCCATCGAGTAATACTCAGCGGTTGGAATCGGATCAAATTTATGATCGTGGCAGCGAGCGCAACTGACGGTTAAACCCATAAACGCACGGGTCGTCACGTCGATTTGATCATCGACAAGATCCATGACAAATGCCTCGCGATTCCCTTCGTTGAGTAACTTTGGGCCAATCGCCAGAAACCCTGTTGCGATCGCTTCATTATCGCCAGCATCGGTAAGTAAATCTCCGGCAAGTTGTTCTTGAATAAATCGATTGAACGGAGTGTCGTTATTAAACGCATCAATGACATAGTCTCGGTAACGCCACGCCGTGGGATACACTATATTTCGCTCACGACCATTGGACTCCGCATACCGGACTACATCCAGCCAATGCCTCCCCCAACGCTCACCAAACTGTGGGGATGCTAATAAACGGTCGACTAAATTTTCAATTGCGTCGGGACTGTCATCTTGAAGCGCGACCTGCAACTGATCCGGCGACGGCGGCAATCCAATAAGATCGTAATACAATCGCCGAACTAGCACTTGTCGGGACGCATCTCCCACAGGCCGAAGTCCCTTCGACTCTAACTGAGCAAGGACGAAGTTGTCGATGGAGCTTTTAGGCCAGGTTTTATTCTCAACTGTCGGAGGCGTTGTTCTTTGAATGGGCTGAAAAGACCAGTGGTTCTTCGCATCATGAAAATCAATTTCACGCTTGATTAAACTCGCACCCTTGCGGGGATCGGGGGCTCCCATCTCAATCCATTTCTGGAAGTCACCGATCACGGCCTGAGATAACTTTTGCTTAGGGGGCATTTCCATCGATTCGTAACGAATCGCTTCCATCAAAACACTTCCCTCGACATCTCCCGGCACGACGGCATGACCACTGTCTCCTCCCGCTCGTATTCCCTCCAGCGTGTCGAGGGCTAAACCGCCCTTTAGTGCCTTCGAATCCTGTGAGTGACATTGATAACAATGGGCAATCAAAACCGGTCGGATTTTCTTTTCAAAAAATGCCAACTGGTCTGCCGCAATTTCATCCTGCCCTAACAGGTGGCAAGGATTGAATGAAACTGCACTCAAAAACAAAACAAATTGGAAAAACAAATAGCGCGACATGGTCAGTTTCCAAAGAAAAAACAGGTGTCCGCAATGAGGGAGGGTAGGATGCAGTAAGATGCGTCGGAAGCGACATTTATTGTATGCGAAAAAAACGTTACGATTCTAGCTGAACAAACCCAATCGCTCGAAACCCAAACGTCTCACCGGAAGCACTAGGGGGCATTTCATGCCCCAATTAGGATCGCTCTTAATTAGAAGGTAAGATACTTTCCCAACGTCTTATTGAGTTCGTTCAGACTCGAAATACTACTACCGCCCACGGAATCAAAAAATGAAGCCAACTTATATTTTGGCACTGATTGTGCCGCTTATTTTACTGAGTCTTTCCGGCTTAAGTTGGGGACAAGATTTTGAAATTGCCGGGCAATGGAATGGCAGCTGGAAAAGCTGTAAATCCGGACATCGCGGAAAATTGAATGCTCAATTTTGTCGACTCGACGAAACACATGTGCAGGCTAAATTCACAGGTTCTTTCGCGAAGGTCATTCCATTCCGCTATCGTCCAGTTCTGACAATTGTCCACGAAGAGTCAGATTTGATGATTCTTGAAGGAAGCAAAAAACTACCACTGGTTGGAAATTTTTATTATTCGGCGACTGTCTCGGAAAATGGCTTTTCCGCAACCTACCGGTCACGGCGCGATCAGGGCGTCTGGCAAATGAGTCGACGTTAAATCAAACTGTGACAATGTTCCTGTTCCGCGAATCCCACTCCAACTCAAGCACCGCTTCCATCCAGCGAATCTAATTTTTTTCGGCTCTTCATCCATGCAACTGCTTCAATACACCCACCCCACAGCAGCTGGCAACCTCGCAATTGACGAAGCCTTACTCGATTACGCGGAAGCAAACGAAGATCACCCAGAACTCTTGCGACTATGGGAGCCTCGTCAGACCATCGTGGTGCTCGGGCGGAGTTCTCCTGTCGACATTGAAACCAATCGCTCCTATTGCGACGCAAACGAGATCGAAATAATCAGACGGTGCAGTGGCGGCCAAACAATTGTGACTGGCCCAGGTTGTCTAATGTATGCCGTTCTACTTGATTACCGACGCCGCCCCGAACTGCGAATGCTCGACCGTGCCCACGAATTCGTCATTGGAAAGATGAAGACAGCGATCCAAACATTGGGAATTCCAGTGGAAATGAAAGGGACTTCGGATCTTACCTTTCAGGGGCAGAAATTTTCAGGAAATGCTCTGAGGTGCAAAAGGAATTGGCTTATCTACCACGGGACTTTGTTGTGCAATTTTGATTTAAGCCTGATCGCCCAATGCCTTGGAAAGCCGATTCGTGAACCGGACTATCGCGACGGACGCAGCCATTTAGACTTTTTGACCCAGCTCCCGACAACGAGTCGGAAATTAAGTGAAGCAATTGTTTCGCAATGGAGGCCAGAATTACAAACCAAAACCTGGCCCCAAGTACTGACGAATCAGCTCATGCAAACAAAATACCAGCAAGACCAATGGAACTTCAAAATCTGAACTAACAGCAACTCCTGGATGAATCACCTATTCGTCGAAGAAAGAGTTTAGAAGCTTCAACTATTTTGAATCGAAGTAAGCAAGTACATCACTACGCTTAAAAACACCTCGGGCGTAAACATAGTATCCAGCCATTAACACCGCGAGAAAAATAGCGAAGGCTGTAATCCCAATCGCCGCCCACAAGCTAATTTTCATAAGTGTCATTTGTTCGGGCGCTAAGGTACCGTTTTCGAGAATCTTGTTCATTTCTATCCAAGTAATAACTCCCCCCAACACCCCAAAAGCAATCCCCGTAATCTTGTAAAAAATAGCCACTGCGAGTGCAAATGTCATTGATTTTGGCGCTCCAGGTTGACGCCGCATTCCCTTAATGCACGCCAACAGCAAGACGATGGCAGTAATAATCCCAAACAACAATATGATGACATTGCTAACTCGCAAAACGGGGTGGCGGCCAATCTGCTGAGCTTGAGACTCGAAAGAAGGACTCCCTGGTTCCGCGTCTGTCGTACCAATAAACTCGGCCGAAGAACCAAACCCATTCAACGCAGGTTGTGCCTGTTCCAAAGTGAAACTAACTTCATCACTGGAAACCGCAGGGGAACCAACACCCCCTTCAGCATTAGAGCGACTCGATGTTTGATACTGTGCAAATTCAGTGAAGGCTGCCGTACAGCCTCCCAGGCAACTTCCAAGAATTCCTAAAATCGCAAGGATCAAGCAAACGGTCAGATTCAACTGCACACCACTCGGTGCAGATTTAACACCAACCGGCGGAAGCTCGCCACCCGGCATGGTCGTTTGTGCCTCAAACGGATTTTCACTCATATTTCACTTCCTAATTACCTGGAAAACAAATCGATACCCAACCGTTCGCCCAAAAGCGTCGCTTATTAGATAAAATCTCTACAAGTTAACCTCTAAACTAAACCCCACTTTTTCCTCAACCACCACTCGATACCAAGCAACCCAACAAATACAACGATAAAAATTGTTGCATCGGGCATTGATTCACCCAGCCTCCGCCGATTCGGGATTTCGATTTTTGTCATCGGCGGATTGTCGAGATATTCATCGAGAATTTCACTAAGTTGCTTAGGAGCAATCGCTCTACCGCCGAACTCCCGAGTTTGATCTGCCAAACGCTTCATTTGCTCCGGATTGGCAACTGGATTGGCCTTTTCCTTATCGCGATCCATTACCACAAATTCACGGGTAGATTCTCCCACAGCAATACCGTTTCGATTTGCCGCGACTTGTACCTGATACAACCCCGCTTCGGAAAGCAATTCAGGTTCCAAGACGGACTGAAAACTAGCTCCTGACTTAGTAATTGAAATCAACTTTTCCTCACCCGAAGGTAAAATTAATTTCGCATCAAAGTCAACGTCTTCAACAACCTCACCAGCGATTGATTTGACGACCACTCCAAACTTCACAAGCGACTTTGCAGTGAATCGTCGTTTAGGTAGTTCAATTGAAACTGCCTCGTCATTACGAGCGTCCCAAAACGCGAGCCACAACACAACCTGCCTCCAAAACCGATTATATTCGGCTTCAAACCCAAGTCGCCGCCAACGCCAAGTAGAATCACCGGCGAATACAAGAACTCGCCCACCGACTGTCGCACTCGCCATGATCGGCCGGTTCGCATCGTCGTCACTAACGAGATAAACCGTGGCTGTTTCTTTTACCGAGATACGATTCGCACCGACTAAAGGTGGCAGATCGGCCCAGGCTTTTTTGTAACTTTCCACATCAGAAATACGGGTTAAAAAATCATTTCGCACCGGCTTTAACTTGAACGGCGAATTGATGTGTAGCTCTCGGCGGATATCTTGATCGAATTCCTGCCGCTCCCTCGCGTCCATTTTAATTGGCAATAAATCGGCAAGTGCTGTCTTGAAGTACTGCCCAGCTCCAAAGCTATGAGTACCTCCCAACATCAACAATCCCTTGCCGGCTCCCACTGCCTCCGCCAACGCGTCCCAACTCGCCGAACTGAGCGCCGTCGCATCTACGTTACAAAGAATAAATACGTCGTACTTCTTGGGATCCCGAAATTCTGACTCCAGTGTTTTCAGCGGCCATTGACGCCTTCCATTCTCACTCGGATAAATCGGAACGAAGTCCATGTCTACAAAATCAAGTGCGGGTAGCGAATATCTTAAAAATCGTTGCTCGTTGCCCAACGCTCCATTCACAAACAGCACACGCATCCCCTGATCACGCACCGTAAGAAATCCGTCCAATTCATTATTTCTCACCGCTTTTTCGTCCGGCATTGGCACTGCCCGCACCTTGATTCGAAACTCCCCCGGTTCCGTTGGACGATACTTCAACTCAATATTTGTTTCTTCAAAAGGCTTGGTGGGACGGAAAACTTCCGTTGCCACAATTTGCTCAACGCCAGTGCTATCTGAAACAACAAGTTCGACTTTCACGTTCTGGTTCACATAACCACGGGTAACCATGGTGGCTTTCGCGATCAAATCATTCTTTTTATTTACGACCAACTGTTCAGGGAAATTTGTGATCGCCACGTCAGCCAACTGTCCCGAATCCCCAGCTAATCCTAACTGCACGGCAAGTAACGGAACTTCCATATCTTCCAAAGCTTCTGCGGCTTGTGATATTTCAACTTCTGGCTCCAACGCGTTTTGATTGCCATCAGTCGCCATCACCACCGCCAACAACCGCTGATCTCGAGCATCAATACTCGTTTGATAAAGCGCTGAACCAATGTCTGTTTCGACCCCTTCCGGTTTTTCTGGAAGATTCACAACTCCGTCTTCCACACTCAACAACTGCTGACGATTATCAAACGTATAAAACTTTGTCTCGATCTTATTTTCAGCGAGCTTGGCAATGCGGCCTTCATTTTCGCGGACCATCTCAACCATTGCTTGCCACCGACTGGAATCATCGGCAACGTGAGGGAGTTCCATACTCCGCGACGAATCTAATAAAAACAATAAAATTGCAGCTTGATTCTTCTCGATTTTCTCAACACACCCCGGCCTTAACATTGCCAGAAATACGAGCAAAATCACTCCCAGTCGCAACCCCGTTAACGTCATTCGTCGAGACCGACTCAATTCGACAAACGAAGGACCGACCAGCAACATCAAGAGCGCAGCGGCAAAGACGATCGCGAGGACGATCCAGGAAAATACTGGTTGAAAAGTGATTAATTCCAATTTACGTTCGTGTTAAAACTTGGTTTAAAAGAATGCAATAAAATTTGCTTGACTGAAATTCATTTCGAATAAAAACGGTTCGACATTAAATGCTCCACAGCCAGGACGACTAACATCATCACCACAATCAACGGATAGAACTCTTTACCGCGACGCATCGTGCCTTGCTGTCTCTGGAGCTCCTCCTGCTTCGTTGCTAATTGGTATTGGTTCGCCCCAAGAAACGCGTCTAACTCATCCATCTCGATACGAGTTAGATCAGTCACTGCATTACCGATATTTGCGCTAAAGCCTCGCAAAACAATCCCCTGATCAAACTGCCCTTTTAAACGATACTGTCCGGGCGCGTCGATGAATCGATACTTTATCTTGTTATCCACCGAATTTAAAACAGTCGGAGCTTTCTCGGGATCGGGAGCGAACGCTTGGTAAGATTCGGGGAATTTCCGCAGGTCGTTATTTAACACTGCCGTTTGTGCAACCAGTACATTTAACGACTCAGCATCTCCTTCCACGAGATACGAAGCAATGCCATCCAACAATAAAAAGGCAGGAACCGGATTTCCAGAGAGAAGCGAATTCCAGCTCTCACGCTGAGTTACAAAACCGTATTCCGTAATTGGAGTCGTCATCACAATCACCCGCCCGGATCCAATCGATCGTTCAATCAACGCTGGCTCTCGATTGCCGTAACGCAATAACGTTTGTGTCGGGAAACCATCCTCCATCCCTGACTCAATCCCCCAGTGAATAAACACTGGAAAACGATTCCAGAGGACTGTTGATTCATTGTCACGAATTGAATCAAAAACTGGATGCACCAACTCCTTCGGGCTTAAAAAGAGATCGGGCTCCTCGTTAAACCACTGCTGCTGAAGAGGTCCTGACAAAACACGAGCCGCAGCTGGTGTCGTAAAACTGGCATCGGCGACACCCCCGTTGGCAGCATTGTGCCCTAGAAAAATAGCGAGACCGCCACCATTGAAAACATAACTTTCTAACCGCTCCCAAACCTCGTCCTTCCATGGCGCGGGGTCCAGTAGATAAATCGCGTCATAATCTTTCCAGTCCTCCAATTGACTGAACGTCATTTGATCCATGGTGACAGATTCATACCGAGCATTTCCCGCTTCGACTTTATCACGCGGAGTCAACAAACTTTCCATCACACGTGGATTGACGTCATCGGGATGCACGATCAGTGCATTCTTTGTTTCTCCGACCCGAAATGTAAAATAACGTTGATTATCAACCGCCAATCCATCCTGTCCCTCCAACTCAATTTGGCCGTGATACACTCCAAGCTCAAGGCGTTGACTAAAGCTAAATTTCAACGGCACAGAGGCATCCTCTCGAACATCCGCAGTAACCCTTTGCGCCTCGATAGACTCCGTTGGAAAACGACTGACGCCATCTCTCACGATGGGAAGCGGAAGTTCGCGTTTCTCAATAACCATTTTCACTGACCGCTGATCAGCTGGACCAAATCGAGTCAGTTCCGTCGAAATGGAGAGTTTCCCCCGGCTAGAAATCTCGGCATTTGCAAGTTTTAATGAACCAAGCGAAAAATTCGTCGCATCCAAAACCCCAACGTCAAAAACATAGGTGCTGATCCCACTGTCTTTATCCAATTGCTTTACCAAGAGCTTTGGATTCTCTCCCACCCAACTCTGCTGGGTCAGATCCGTGACAACATAAACTTCCTTACGATCTTGAGGCGTTTTCTTTAGGATTCGCAATCCGGCAATCATGGCGCTGGGAACCGAACCACCCGAATAATCTGTCGCAAGCGACTCTATCCTTCGTTCGGCCGCGGCTAGATCAATTGAAAAAAAAGGACGATCGTTGTCGGTGGCTAATACGCAGACCTGACTATCAGGTGGAAATTGTCGAATCAATGATATCGCAGCTTCCTTGGCCTTTTCCAATCCAGTGCTATTTTCGCTGACATACTCCATCCGGGGAGAGGTATCGATCACAATTAACGCTGCTACCGGTGCCTGAGCATCACCTAGCAATTGGGCTGACTCCGAAGTGAGCAATTTCGACGCAGCCCACCCCCCATAAGCCAAGTGTCCCAGCAATAAGACAATCAAAATCGCCACAAGCAGACGCTTGGATGACTTACCAAACATGGCAAACGCCAGAACACCAGCCACAATCAAACCGCTGAACGCAATGCCCCCGAGCGTCAACCAGTTCCCGAATTCGTTAGACGCAACCGAAGGCCCCGCCAAAGCGACAGCGACCAACGCAATCAGCAGACACCTTAAAAGCAAAAGCAGAAAATGGCGAACACGCATCTTAGAGCGGTTGGTCTGTCGACCCGCAATTAAGAAACGCATGGCGGGAAACACCATCTCAACTGGCTTAGGTTGCATTAAAAAATGCAACACGATCGGTACCGAAATTAATAATCCGCCCACACCGAGCATCGCGAAATTCACCCAGGTCATGATTACCCCCTTGCCCGACGACTAAGGAGGTACTCCAGGAGTGCTTTATCAAATTGCATACTCGTATCCAGCGGAACGTAGTCGATCCCGCTGTTTCGACAATTTAATTCCAACCCCTCACGGAACGCTTGCATCTTTTCTAGATAATCTTTTCGTGTCGCTGCCGCATCTACTTGTATTTCCTCTTGAGATTCCGGATCAAGCATTTTACAAATCCCTCGAAAGGGAAAATTCACTTCGGCTTCATCAAGAATATGAAACAGAATTACATCATGCCCACCATGCTTCAAACGATAGAGCGCATTCAAGGTTTCTTCTTCGTCTACGAGGAAATCAGAAAAGACCATCAATAGACTGCGATTTTTGAGAAGCGCAGAGACCTGAGTGAGACTATTAAGCAGATCCGTGGTTCCACTTGGCTCAAGATTTGACAACAGCGAAAGAACATTCCCAAGTTGCGTTCGCCTCGATTTTGGGGGAAGACTCTGACGCACTTTGTCGTTGAACGTCACCAAACCGACGGGATCCTGCTGCGAAATCATCAAATAAGCCAAAGCCGCGGCCAAACAAATCGCGTAATCAAATTTATTTAATTCCTGCTCGTACGTGTAACCCATTGATTGACTCAAATCCATCAACAGGTAACCCGTTATATTTGTCTCCGACTCGAATTTTTTGATGTAGTACTTATCCGTTTTCGCGTAAACCTGCCAATCAATATCTTTAAGATCATCACCTGCGGTGTACTTGCGGTGTTCACTGAATTCAACGCTGAACCCATGAAAGGGACTCGCATGCAATCCATGCAAGAACCCCTTGACCACAAATTGCGCACGCAAATCAAGACGCTTGATCTGGTTGATCACAGAAGGTTTAAGGTACTTTTCTACTGACATTAAAAATCGCAGGTTGGATGAGTTGCACAACTAAAATCGAAGGCGACCATTCCTGCCAGCAACGACCAGGTTCCAATCGCAAATGGCAGAAACGTTGGCATACTTATTTTTCAAACTTAGGAACGTCCGGCTCCGGGATTTCGTCCAGCAGTTTTTGAATTACATCCTCGGTAGTCATCCCCTCGGCTTGAGCTTGAAAATTCGTGCTAACACGATGTCGCAATACTGGCATGGCAACTTTTTTAATATCATTAATCCCAACGGAAAAACGACCTTCCATCGCCGCCATCGCTTTGCCGCCGGAAATCAAAAACTGCCCGGCGCGTGGACCGGCACCCCAATCCACCAACTCTTTTACAAACCCGGGAGCCAATTCATCCTTGGGACGAGTCGAACGTACCAATCGAGCAGCGTACTTGATGATGTAATCGCTAACGGCGACTGAGTGCACGAGCTTTTGCAAATTGACAATCGCTTTTGCAGAAAGAACTTTTCGCACTTCCTGTTTCTCATTCCTACTCGATGCAGAGAGAATCTTCTCTTCATCATCTGCAGTCGGATAACCGACTTTGATGTTAAACATAAACCGGTCCAATTGAGCCTCAGGGAGTGGGTAAGTTCCCTCCTGCTCAATTGGGTTTTGAGTCGCAATCGTAAAAAACGGGGGCGCCAAATTATAGGTTGTTCGACCGATAGTAATTTCACGTTCTTGCATCGCCTGCAACAACGCCGCTTGAGTTTTGGGAGGAGTTCGGTTGATCTCATCAGCGAGCAGGATATTTGTGAAAATTGGACCTTCGACGAATCGAAATTGACGACGGCCGTCCTCGTCCTCGTCGAGAACGTTTGTCCCCGTAATATCCGAGGGCATCAGATCGGGAGTGAATTGAATTCGTTTAAAATTCACATCCAGAATTTTGGCAATCGTGCTCACCATCAGTGTCTTCGCCAGTCCCGGCACACCTTCGAGCAAGCAATGCCCTTTCGTGAAAATCGCGGCGAAAACTTGCTCGATCACGTCCTCTTGACCAACAATCACTTTGTGAAGCTCAGTTTCCATCACCTTACGGTGCTGACTGAATTCCTGAAGTACATCTCCGAGACTTCGTTGTTTTCCGCTCACACTGTCCTCTTGATC
>JAQXDZ010000025.1 GCA_029251085.1 Mariniblastus sp. | reverse complement strand
CGAAATTATTCGTCAGGAATTTGCAGTCATGAGTGGACGGGTTTTTGTTCCTCGAAAAACCAAGGTTCAAATTGTCGCGAAATGTTTAGTGGATGAGGCTGGTTTTAGATTCAATCGCTTGTTGACCAAGAGTGTATCTCGTGTCAACAGGCTGTTTTACACCGATTACACGAGTGCCGGAGAACTACCGATGAATAACGATACGAGATACCTAGCCTGGCTTGGTTTGTCACTCACGTTTGTAATGGCGACGACGCTATTTTTCTTGATGGGAATGAATCCAAAAAAGCCTAGCTACGATATGCTCCCTTGGATCTACACTGGGGGTTGCGCCTTAGTCGCTGCCGCTACAGGTTTACTTGCGAAAAGTTGTAACCAGCAACTTGAGTTGCCCGCCAGTCAAAAAAGTAGTGCCGGCCAGCGTTGATCCAGCCGTCTCTGAATTGAGAGCATTCGGTTAACCAAAGCTTCGCCCTAGTTTTTCGATAACTCGTTTCCGCCTCCCCGATTGCAACTGGAGGCTGGCGTCCAAGGCCGCCCTGCCTATATGAACTCAATCGAGATCAGAACCTTGGGGTCATGCCTAATGGATTTTCGTAAAACATGAGGCGCAATCGCCGACGGTGGGAACACAAGTACGAACGTCTCCCCCAGTTCTACTGGGAGGTTGCCTTTTCCACTTTCCCCGGTCGTTTGTTATCGCTTCGGCGGAGTTGGCGGAAGGCCTAGGTGAGGAATTCCCGTCAACTCGCGTTACGAAATAATCTGATCCACCACTCGGCCGTGCACATCGGTCAAGCGAAAGTCGCGACCTGCGTGGCGGAAAGTTAATCGCTCGTGATCGATGCCAAGTAGGTGGAGCATCGTTGCGTGGAGATCGTGAGTGTGTACTGAATCTTCCGCGGTTCGAATTCCATACTCATCGGATTTACCGTGCACGATTCCCCCCTTCACTCCTCCACCTGCCATCCAGGAAGAGAAACAATGTTTGTGGTGTTCGCGGCCTGCGTGATTGGCCCGCTCGTGGAATGGCGTGCGGCCAAATTCGGTTGTCCAGACCACGAGTGTGCTATCCAGCATGCCTCGTTGTTTTAGGTCGGTTAGCAAGCCGGCAATCGGTTGATCAATTGCTTTTGCTAACTTTGCATGGTCTCCCATGTTTCCATGCGAGTCCCAGTTGTTACTCGAGCCAACGTCGATCAATTCAAGAAACCGCACGCCTCGTTCAGCAAGTCTGCGGGCGACGAGGCATTGCCATCCAAATCCGGCAGTAGTATCTCGCTCGATACCATAGAGTCCCAACGTTGCCGCGGTCTCACCGGATAGGTCGAAAGCCTCCGGTGCCTCACGTTGCATCCCAAACGCAGTTTCGAAAGATCGAATGCGTGCGTTGAGCATTTGATCGGCAGCCCGCTTTTTGAAATGGATTTCGTTCAGCTTGTTCCGGAGGTTGAGTTCCATTTGTTGAAGCCCTCCCTCGGCCATTTGCGGGCGGACATTTGGCAGTGGCTCCTTGCCAGGCAAGACGTGAGTTCCCTGGTGGCACGCGGGAAGAAAATCACTGCCCCATGTTTGTGTACCTGCATAGGGAGCGGAAGGAGCCAAGACCATGAATGAGGGCATGTTTTGGTTGACAGTGCCGAGTCCATAGCTCACCCATGAGCCGGCACTTGGTCGCGCAAACTGGGCGGAACCGGTGTGGGCCGCGAGTGTTGCCTTGTCGTGACCATCACTGTCGCAGTGCATCGCGTTAAGAACGCAGACGTCATCAATGACGGAGCCAAGATGCGGGAACAGTTCACTGACCCACGCCCCGCTTTGCCCGTGTTGTTCAAAATTATAACGCGGCTTGATCAAGAACCGTTTGAACTCACCGGAAGTGTTGAGCCATCGCGAAGCTGTAATCGATTTGCCGTGGTCTTTAGTCAACTGCGGTCGATGATTGAATGTGTCAACCTGTGAAACGCCGCCCGTAGAATAAAGAAAGATGACGCGGTCTGCTTTGGGCGCATGATGACCGGCTCGCGGTTTTAGAGGATCTTCTGCGTGGGCAATGTTTTCACCGAGCATTCCGGCCAATGCGATTGCTCCAAATCCGCCGGACGCGCGACTTAGAAAATCTCGGCGAGTTGTGCCAATGTTATTCATAGGTAAGCCTGCTCTCAATCGACATATAAAAATTGATTGCTTGTGAATAGAACTCGCGCCAGCGCGGACCAGACGGCCTTTTCTTGGTCGTTTTGAGAACTGGCTTTCGAAAGTTGCTGGCGATAGGCAGAAACGAAGTTTAGCGCTTCCTGTACTTCGGCTTCCTCGGGTATTTGTCCGTGAGCCGTTTCAAAAGCCCACAGGGTTTTGGCTCGGTCGTCCCCCGTTACTGTGATGATTCGCTTAGCGAAGTCTTGTGATTGTTCGTGTACGAAAGGTGAGTTCATTAAAAAGAGAGCTTGGGTAGGAGTCGTTGTCGGCTGACGTTTAGCAACACTTTGGTTGGGGTCGGCAGCATCGAACAAAGCCAAGTACGGGTGTCTTTGGTTGCGCTGCACCATCAAATAGACACTGCGATGATTGGAATCGTAAACCGCATGAAACGGATTGTGAATCGTAAATCCCCATGTATCTACCGGTGGGAACGGGTGAGCTAACGGAACCTCTCGATCGAGGTTTCCACTGACCGCGAGCATGGCATCGCGAGTGGACTCGGCATCCAGCGGTCGCCTTGCATATCGCCAATGGAATCGATTGTTCGGATCAATGGCAGAATTACCCCGGTCGTCAGCACTGGCCAATTGGTAGGTTTTTGAACTCATGATCCAGCGATGGAGTGACTTTACTGACCAACCTGATGCGATAAATTTTGCGGCCAGCCAATCCAGTAATTCTGGGTGCGTCGGTGGCTCACCGCGCGTTCCAAAATCACTTGGCGTTGCTACGAGTCCTCGACCAAAGTGCCATTGCCAAACGCGATTCACAAAGACGCGAGCAGTTAATGGATTGTCAGGTCGGGTAATCCAGTTTGCCAAATCGAGTCGACCGCTGCCGGCCCCTTTGGCAACAAGGTCTCCGCCAAGCACTTCGAGATTACGACGTGGGATTTCCTCCCCGAGTCGATGAGGTTCGCCTCGCTTTTGCAAGCGAGCGTTGACGGGCGAACCCTCCGTGACGCCGTAAGCGAGGGGGTAGGCAATCGATGCCGCAGTCGTTTGTCGCTTGGCTGTTAAGTTGTTGATTCTTCCATCGATCTTTTTAAGCCTTTCGGTTAAAGCTGTCTCCATGATTCGAGGCAAAATCGGTCCTGTGCCGGGTGCGTTGAAAGCAACACTTTGAAGGCCAACGTTATCAATGTCTCGCGCACAGGCAGGTCCCTCGACAAATCCAAATCCGTCACAGATAAAACAGTCGGCGACTCCGTCCCAGTTCGCACCCGTGCTCTTGTTATTAAAAACAGTCAAATCATCAGCGGTTCCGACGAAACCCGAGTACATTTTTGTGTCAGGATCAATTGTTAGTTGCAATGTGTACCATGTTCCGGGTGTCAACTTGCGAATGGTCTCCCACTCGGTTCCATTGTGAATAGCAAATTCTGTTGCGGTTGCGCTGCACTGAACGGCTAACGATTGGATAACGCCTCGACCAAGATAGAATCGAAAAGCCCCTTTCTGCTCGGCGGCTGCGACGGTTCGGAAGTCGACCGTGAAATGCATTTGACCTCCCGGTGTTGCCCTCAATCCATTTTCGAAAACGTAGCGGAGGCCGTCTGTCGGTTGACCGCTGCCGAGTCTGACTCCAACTTTTCCTTTTGGGTGGATATGATCGAACGGGCTTTGTGCCTCGGTCGTCACATCGATTGGTCCTGCGCTAACCCACGGTTGACCGGGTGGTTGACCAGGCTTCTGTGACTCCAATCCGAGGTCTGCACCCCCAGCAAGAAAGTTTGGATTGAGTTCGGCGCGCTCGCGTTTTAAGCCTGCAATTTCACGATCTAAACGTGCAAGCGTTTCTTGCTTTGCTTGGTCCAACCTTGCTGCTTCTTTCGCAGGTACCAACGGTGGAAAGTGGGCTGGTCGTTTTTGCTCCTCGCCACCGGGAAACGCCCACTTTGTGCTTTGCATGATCCCGTAAAGTGCGTAGTAGTCTTTCGCGGACACGGGGTCGTATTTGTGATCATGGCAACGCGCGCAACCAATGGAGAGGCCTAGCATGGAGCGACCTACAGAATCAATCACGTCGGCAAAATCAAGGTATTGGTAGGTAGGTGACGCTTGGTAGCCATAGCGTTTGCCGATCGCGAGGAAACCGGTGGCAGTCACACGGTCGGCATATTCCTCAGGGGAGCCATCACGAGCAAGGATATCGCCGGCAATTTGCTCGCGAATGAATTCGTTAAACGGCTTGTCGTTGTTGAAGGCGTCGATCACCCAGTTGCGATATTTGTAGGCTTCACGAACTGGATAGTCGGAGCCATCACCAGCAGTGTCTGCGTACCGAGCAACATCGAGCCAATGTCGTCCCCATCGTTCGCCATAAGCCGGCGAGTCGAGTAATCGTTCTACCAGTGACTCAAACGCGTCTTCGGATTTATCATTTAGAAAAGCACCAATCTCGAGTGGCGTGGGTGGAAGGCCGGTGAGGTCGAATGCAGCGCGGCGAATCAATGTGCGGCGGTCAGCGGAAGGGACAGACGACAGTTTTTGTTTTTTGAGCTGGGCAAGTACGAACGCGTCAATCGGATTTTGCGATTTGGGGTGGTCAGCGTCTTGAGGAATGGCCGGCAATTTTAGCGGCTGGAAAGCCCAGAATTTTTTGGCCTCTTCCACGCTCATTGCCGTCGTTGTGGTTGATTCGGTTCGAGGGTCGGGGGCACCACGCTTGATCCATGTTTCCAGTACGGCAATTTCCTGCTCAGTGAGCTGTTTCGAAGGCGGCATTTCCAAGTCAGAATCTTTGTATTTTACGGCCTCGATCAACAGGCTTTTCTCAGGTTGCCCTGGATGGATCGTTTGCCCGCGATCACCGCCTCGGCTCCAGCCGTCTCGTGAATCAAGCCGGAGGCTACCCTCCTGTTTTTTCTCCCCGTGACACTCCTGGCAATGTTTGACAAGCAATGGTCGCACATTCGATTCAAAAAAATCCTCATCGCTTTGCGCGGAACAGTTTGTCACTGTTGATGTCAGGCAGATTGCGACTGCCGTGACCAAGAAATTCCAAATCGAAGTATTCCTCGGCGATTGCAGGAGCATTGGCAACCATTTACGAGACTCGTATTTTATACTTGCTTTGTGAATGAATGCGCCTGTTTTACAAGTTGGTTTTGAATTGTCAGCAGATCGGAATGTTGAATTATATCAAATTACGATATCCCAGATGGACTTAAATAGATTGTAAAATCGCAGCATCTTCGTGTAAAAGTTCCTGCTAAAATCACAAGCTGGATCTACTCGTTTTTTACAGGTTGTCTCGAGAGGGCGACGTTGGTTGAAAGCTGGGGTTGCGAGATTTATCTCTTCGGAATTCAATCGCTTAATTAAGGAATTGGTCTATTGCTCCGGTTTGCTCGAACCGGTTGCGTTGCATGGTCAGATCGAGGCTGCCGTAGTGTTCGATTGGGTTGCCATAAGCGTTAAGCAAAGTAGTGTACCAATTGCTTAAAGTTTTGTGGCCGCGTGTGCCGTGGAATGGCAAACGGATGTATCGTCCAGCGAGATCGAGCCGAGAGTTCTTGCCTGTCATCAGAACCATCGGTGCCTCGGTGTCCGGGCCGTGATGACCGGCACCTGTCTCCGGCATGTAGATGATCGTCGTATTATCAAATAGCGTACCGTTCCCTTCGGGGATTGCTTTGAGCTTGGTCACTAGCGTCTTGACTTGCTTCATATGGTGGGTCTTGATTGCATTTCTCATGGTTGCGGCACCGGCAATTTGTCCCCCGTGTCCGATCTGATGGATGCTCGTCTTTTGTTTATTCTCAGGGAGTGAGGTGATGTCGGTACCAAGATCGTCGATGGTGTAGGTAACCACGTTAGTTAGCCCCGAAGCTAATGCTCCGATGATCACGTCGGTGAAGGCGGTCTGTTTTTGTGGAAGGGTTGCGTCTTCTCCACCGCTCGCGTGTACGGAGTTGATTTTGGGGAGGTGTTTATTGATTTTATCACCCAAAGAAGCGACTTTTATGTTGCGGTCGCGAATCGATTGCAGCGACTCGATCTGGTCGCTGATTTTCAGTCGCTCATCACCATCGAGTCCTTTAAGTCGACGAGTTTCCTGTTCGTGTAAGTAGTCTAACAGGGCGTTTTCGGAAGCCGCTTCGTCGGTTTTGGTGACGGATTTAAATAGCTCTTGGTGGGCAGTCATTGGGTCGGCGTAACAGTAGTTGCGCTGCTTGGCCGCGGGTGCAGAATATCCGGAAACGATGCCAGTTCTGTGATCTCGGCCGTGAGGAACTGCCAATGACATTTCAACATGACCAAACGGAGAGGGGAATAGTTTGGCCAGTTCGAAGTCGACGGTCGCCCATTTGATATTGCTTAGAATATCACGCCCCGCTTTGTAGGCACCCATGCAGCCTGAATAGGAGAAGTGTCCACCACCGCTGACCGACATCGAGATGCCATGCAGGATAGTCATATTCTGTTTGTGGTCGTCGAGCCCTTGGAGCCAGTCGGGCAGTTCATGTTTGGCCAGATCAACTTCGAAAGCTTGTTTCTCGTTGTGCTTCTTTAATTCTTCGGGTGAAAAAGAAGGCAAGCCAAACTGTGTTGTCAGGTTGCCGTTAGATTTACGAATAAAAACGAAGCGGTGCGGGAATTCATTCGCCACGTTTTCGGAGGCGCTTGTCAGGTGATTGAATGAAGGTGTGAACGCGAGGCTGGTAGTGCCCAAGGCGGTCGTCTTCAAGAGTTCTCGGCGGTTGATTAGCATCGATTATTCCCCGGTGTTGCGTTTGCGATAGATGAAGGAATCGGAGGTTAGTAGCGAAACGATCACTTCGTCAAAGCTGCCGTTGCTTGAGAGGTAAGCGTTGTCTGCATCGATCAAAGTTTTGGAGTCCGACAGGGTCTCATTGCGACCCAAGAAGTAACGGAAGGCATGACGGATGATCGATTGACGGACTTTATCCGATTTTGCAAGGCGGTCGATCAGGTCGAAAGCATCCACGACATTGCCATCGAGTGTTGCGTCCTCTGTGCCTTGTAGTACGCCGTGTGGCTCGACAGATAAGGTCTTGTAAATTGGAAGCGAGGCACCAAATTCGTTGACTTCGCCTCGCTTGGCCGCTTGGATCAGATTGTCCGGATGCTCAAGGTTTTCTTGGGCTCGAAATCGGCCAAAATCGTCGTAAATCTCGAGTGGGAATCCAAGTGGATCCATTTTTTGATGACACCTCCAGCAATAGGTGTCGCCCGTCCGATTTTCCATTCGCTGCCGAAGTGTCTTGTGATGGTCGGGTGGAATGACGGCATCCACCGTGATTGGGACATCCGGAATGGTTCCAGCCAGCAGTTTTTCGCGGATCCATTTGCCGCGATGGATTGGGTCCGTTTCGAGATTTTGCGAGTGGGCAATTAGCCAGGCGGGGTGAGTCAGAATCCCTTTTCGATTGTCGACGCTGGCAGGTTGGTGAGTTGGGTAGTCCCACGTTTTCCAATCGAGGTTCCAATAGGACGTGACCTGCTCACCACGCATCTGTTGTCCGGTTCGGCCAACCACGTTTCCACCATGCCAAAAACCCATTCCCATTTTCATGTACGGCATCCCATTGGTTTGCCCCTGGCTAAAATGAAGTTCCAACGAAGGCATCATTCTCTTGAGAGCAGTCAGTAGCGATTTGTTGTCTCCGCCGCGCACTTTGCGAAATTCCCAAATCGTCAACATGAATTCCTTGTGAGGGGCAATGTCGTCGGGCTCCCAAGTATCCCACGAAAGTTTCTTGAAATATTGGTAGACAGACTTTAACTGATCTGCCCCGGATTTCATCGATTGGTTATCGCCGGAGTGGTAGACGAAGAATTTGTCGGTCGTAAGAAGTTCTTCAAGAACTTGTGTGTCCTTTTCGAGAACGTGCTCAACTAGCATGTCTGCCTCGTCGATCAGTCGGCTAACCGCTTGCTCATGACGCCCCGCACCAAACCGGGAGTCGTCTTTGAATACTTTCAGGGCTTTGGGATAGCCAAAAAATTCTCTAAAAAAGCGTAACTTTCGGATGGGTTGATTGGTGACGCTTGCGTTGAGGTTGGCTGCCTGAACATTTTCGTCAACGATGGACCATTGATCGCGACGCTTCAGCATGCGACGAATTTCCCGCTCATAATCCTGGCGTGAATTCAGTCGGCCTTCCGCTACCGCCTTTACCAGTTCTTGATCCGGGCTGGCATCTGTCAAGGCATACGCCAGCGCGTAGCTGGCATCACGTGGCGACATCAACCGTCGGTCATGCTCATCTGCTACCCCTTGTCCGAATTCATTGCGGTAGGCAAATTCAGTGCTTAAGAACAACGACTCGATCAATTTCCCAATGGCTTTTTGCGGATCAAGCTTATCCATGTACAGCGTGAGTTGCTGAATGTTTTCGGTGATTTCTGTTTCTGTTGGACTACGTTCGAACATCTTTTCGTAAAGCTCAACGATCAATTGTTCGAGCAGCATCTCTTCGTCGCCTCCCGCCGCCTCGCGTTGAGTCTTGAACGATGAGTTCCAGTCCGCAAGGCACTTGTCGATGATCTGGTGGAACCGATCGCCTTGTTTGCGGTGCTTTTTAATTGTCTCCTTGATGTCCGCCATTTCGGAATCTTTGAGAGGCGTATATTTGGGAACCAAAAAATTGCCATTTCTTACGTGGGTATACAGCCGGTTCATATCCCAGGTGTCGTAGAAAAGTTTCATGGTGGCGATCCGGTTTCGAATTCGGTAGTCGGTTACTCCCTCCATGTACCAGTCTCGCTCGCTTTGCTCGATAATGCTGTCGAATTCCGCACGATTCTCACCGCTGTAAGGGGCCCAAACGGGATTGCCCTTACGATCTAATTCAAACGAGTCAGGGTCCTCAGTGACTTCGTAGGCGGATCGCTTGTAGGTCGCAATGCCCTGCAGAATGGCTTGAATGTCTTCGTGGTCAAAGCGGTCCAGGAAGCCGAGGTTTTCGTGCCGTTTTTGAATGCCGTTCGTCGAATGCTTGGGTGGCCCGGGGTATGGGATTTCTTTTCGGATCAGTTTTGGAAGGAGGGCATCATGTTGATCGCCATAAGTTTCTCGAAGCAGTCGTTGCATGAAGGGAAATGTTTTTAAGAATTGCTCCCGTGAACGCAGTCTCTCTCGGTGGTCCAGTTCCGCCTTCATCAACGCGTACATGGCTGGGAAATTTGCTTTCATCGTCGCTTCGGAAGACATATAGTCAGCGACTCGCTTGGCATTGCCAATCATTGTCAGCAAGTGGCCAGTCGTCAGTCGGTTGTGGACGCTGTAACGCACGCCAACTTTCTCGGGCAGCAGGTAAGGGTTGGTGATCGTTCTGCGGAACTTATTTCCTCGCTCTGTCTTGGGGCTCCAGTGAATTCCACTATCACCTTGAACGGGTTGCGTGGTTCCGTAAATCGTTCGGGTCGAATGATAATCTAACAAGTGGTTGATCTTTTCATTGAAGATGAACTCGCTGATCAGCCAGCGGCGATCGATGGTGTAACCCTTCAAGTCCGCATGCTTGCCAGAAAAGAGTTCCCTGTGACTAACGACGTTGCCGTACTCGAACCGCAGTAATTTTTCAGCGAGTGCCCTGGAGGCATCGCCCGTTAATTGATGGTCTACCCATTTCAAAAGAATCTCACGCTCACCCTGATTAGGTTGTTTAGCCTCCTCGGGTGGCATTTCCTTCAGATGAATGACCTCTCTTACTTTGCGTAACAACGATTGTCGATCGACTGCATCGATTGTCTCCAATGCATCCAATTGAACCTGGCCTTCTTGCTTAGCGGTTCCATGGCACGATGCACAGTAAGTACTGAGTACCTGGGTTGCTCGGGCTTCCAGTTCAATTAGGTCTAGCTCTACAAGGGGTTGCGCGGTCTGGGCAACCATCTGGCCTGTGAAGGGGAACCACAGCAAGAGTGAATGCAACAAAATCAAGTGCAGCTTAACAGTGCTGCGAAGACCTAAATCACAACTTTTCAAATTCATACTAGCCTTTGTAAAGTTGTTTTTCCCGACTGCCAATATCGATTCTGTTTCCCGGGCGTCTGTTTGGTCGTTCGTTGGTCGACGCCAAGTTTCGTTGTTGTGAGTTTTGTAGAAGCCCGTTTTTTACTATTCAATAGTTTAGTTTAACGTGAGGCTTGAGAGGAAGTCTCCGGTACACAAAATTCGATTCTTGCGATGTGAAATTACAAAAGAGACCGGATTGAGACAGTGAAATCGCGAACCATTGGACGGGGAAACCCGAGGATGGTCCTTTGCTTTATCGTCACAAGAGTTGAGAAATTATTGATATTTCAGGATGAAAATTGCCGCCAGCCAATGGCAAAGACGCGTGAACAACAAATTTCACTGATCGCTCGCGACTTGGATCGAAAGAGTTTTCTATCGTTCGAGCAGCAGTTTTTGGATTTAAGAAACTGGATGCAAATGAGAAATGTTGCCCGTGATACAGTTTAGTGCCGTCGGCGCTTTAAGCCAGCGGCAGCAAACTCGCCAGCAAATTGAATTCGATCTTAAGAAAGATTAAAGAGGGTTCATTATTTTGTAATGGTTAATTGCCGTCCTGTTATATGCTGGTGGAGGCTTTGGCTGGTTTTCCATTAACGCGAATCTAGGTGCGGTGAATCTAATGCTAATGCGTTAGGAATCACCGTATTTATTCAACTGATTTATTTTGAGGATCGTATGTTTTGTCGTTTTTTGATTGCAGCGCTGTCTTTTGTTGCTAATGCCAGTGCACATGCGGACCACTTCCAGTTGTTTTTATTGACGGGGCAGTCCAATTCTCTGGGAACCACTGGAGGTGGCGAATCAGACCTCTCACCGGGCTGGGATGCAGCGGACGAGCAAGTTCGGTTTTTTTGGAGCAACGTTGCCAATGCTGAAGTTGGGATCGGTGATTCTGCAGGAGAGTGGACGAAACTAAAAACGCAACAAGGTGGATATTATCCGGGCAATGCAACGCATTGGGGACCCGAGTTTGGGTTCGCTCGCAGTTTGAGTCGAGCGGGTGCTCGAAACCTCGGGATTATAAAAGCGAGTCGTGGTGGAGGAGGCAATAGTCTCTGGTCTAAATCCAATCGTGGGCACATGTATCAACACGTTGTGAATACGGTACAAGCGGCCACTGGGCAATTGAAAAACGAAGGTCATACTTTTGAGATCGTGGGCTTGCTATACCTTCAAGGCGAGAGCGATTCTCTAAGTGAAGCAAGACTGGCCGGGGTGCGGCTAAATCAATTCATTCGTGATTTGCGGAGTGAATTGCCCCATGCGAAGCAAATGGTGGCGGTGGTGGGTGGAGTTGCTACTGCAGGAACAGTTCGCGATCTCGTCAGAGCGGAGCAGCAAGATGTCGCCAAACAGCGCGATGTTCACTTTTTTTCCAATCTCGATTTACAAGATCAGCTTTATGACAAGCTGCACTTTAACAAAGCCGCCAAACTGGTTGTTGGCCATCGATTTGCGAACGAGTTCATACAAGCTGGAGTTGCTAATCCTTCCTATGGGAAATTAGTTTTTATCGGCGATTCAATCACGCAAGGCAGCGCCTCCTCGCTAGGCTATCGGTATCAGGTTTTCAAGCAGTTGGTGGATTTTAAAGCCAGGTATCAATTTGTTGGTTCGGTCAGTGGAGCTCATGACGATGGAAGCACCTCCCAAGCTGCTCCCGTCCATAAAGGAAAACGATTTCAAAATATTCACGAGGGACACTGGGGATGGCGAGCCTCTTGGATTAATGGACGACTACCACTTCCCACCGGTCGCCGAATTAAAAATGGAGGCGAAGGATGCTTAACCAATTGGCTCGGTTTAACAGATACTTACGAGTTGGATAAAGTTGGGAATCGGATTAAATACCCAGCGTTAAAGAATCGTAAATCGGAGAATCGTAAATCGGCGAGTGCGGGGGATGTGTATCAGCCGGATACTGCAGTAGTCATGGTGGGGATAAATGACGTAGCTGATGGGACCCCAAACCGCCAAATTCGAGATGACATCGCGACTATTATTGACCAACTTCGCTCGGCAAAGAAAGGTGTTCGGTTATTCTTATGCGAGGTTCTTTATACGAATCAATCTCAACAACGTAATGAATTGGTGGACGGTCTCAATCTTCTCCTCGAGGGGCTCGCGCGCGCCAAATCATCAGAGTTATCACCGGTGTTTTTTGTTCGCACCAATTCCGGGTTTCAACCCGATGCGATGACCTATGACCAGGTACATCCCAATCAAAAAGGTGCGATGCTGATCGCTGATAATATTGTGTCCGGGATGGGATTAGGTGGCGTTTCGAAACCAGAATCGCCTCGCCCCTCTCCGCTGACAGTTGGAAAGCAAGACAAACAAGAGTTGGATTCATTCCTAACAAGTTTCGAAAATTCCCCATCGGGTGAGATCGTATCTGTCGCTTCGGAAGTCGGTGTTTGGAAAGCCAAACCGGGACATGCCAAAATCAGCAATACACATTACCGAACCGGTAAACAATGTTTGCATGTGTTGGGTGGTGCCGATCGGGAAGTAGAGTTGGTTGTTCGTCCCCAGAAAACGCCGCCGGAAATTCTTAGTTTTTGGTCGGAGCGTTGGACGAAGGGAACCCCTTTTGTCTTTCGTGTTGATGCTTTTTCAGACGGTGTCTGGCAGGAGATTTACAACGGGGATCGACAAGTCGTAGTTGGGCGTGCATTTAAATCATTTGTGAAAATCGAATTAAAAAAGACACCTGAGAAAATTCGTTTTCGGTGCACCACTCCTGCTAATTCAGGTTTGTTGATTGACGATCTTCAGTTGAAACCGGCGATAGAACAACAGGTGAAGTCCGTCTCGATGGAACCCCTGGCATTGCCGGCACTGCTGGGAAACCCGCAGGTGGCGATCGGGAAGTTATTGATTCGATGTGAAGGATCTAAGCGACCTCTTACTCTAGAGTCGGTGAAAGTAGCAACGTCTGACGATAACGATGTCATTCAAAAAATTGGCCTTGTCTCGACTCTAGGAAATTCAAGCTTCCGGGCATCTGGGCCGCAGGATTATATTTCAAAGCAAATCGCCATCCGGAGAGACTCAGCGAATCTGAAAAGTAAATTTGAGTTGACCGAGGGTGATAACTATTTTTGGGTTGTTGCTCAATTAAAACAGGATG
Source organism: Mariniblastus sp. (assembly GCA_029251085.1). GTDB lineage: Bacteria > Planctomycetota > Planctomycetia > Pirellulales > Pirellulaceae > Mariniblastus. The sequence continues at coordinate 1,455 of JAQXDZ010000025.1, read as the reverse complement.
CTTCGATTGATGGAAGAGTTTCAGCCGATTGCCGTGAGGTCATCATCGGGAGAAAGGCGTTTCCTGTGACAAGCCTCAAATCAATGTTGGCTCAACGACTTGGGGTTGCCGTCCGCAATGGTGGAGATGACGGGGTTCACACGTTTCGTATTCCAGGGTTGGCAACAACGACTGCGGGAACCTTGATCGGTGTCTACGACGTTCGTTATCGAAACGGTGGCGATTTGCCGGGTGATATTGATGTGGGAATGTCTCGTTCGGTGGATGGCGGGCAAAACTGGGAACCGATGAAAATCATTATGGATATGGGGGGCGATCCCAAGTGGAGATACGATGGAATTGGAGATCCCGCGATTTTAGTCGATAAAAAGACCGGCGTGATTTGGGTAGCTGCGTTGTGGAGTCACGGGAATCGTGGATGGGTCGGTTCTGGGCCGGGCACGCAGCCGTTGGAGACTGGTCAATTTGTGATAGTCCGTAGCGATGACGATGGAAGAACCTGGTCTGAGCCGATCAATATCACGTCTCAAGTCAAACAGAAGGATTGGTGTTTGTTGCTGCAGGGGCCGGGCAAAGGCATTACGATGACCGATGGTACATTGGTGTTTCCTGCTCAGTTTCAAGACTCGCTAAGCAAGCGGCGACTACCTCGCTCGACCATTATTTATAGCCGCGATCAGGGAGCTTCTTGGAAGGTTGGAACTGGTGCCTTCGACGATACAACCGAAGCTCAAGTCGTCGAACTTGAAGATGGTCGATTGATGCTGAACTGTCGCTATAACCGGGCTGGCGTTCGAGTCGTGATGACCACCAGTGATATGGGGAAAACGTGGCAACCTCATCCTACCAATGTCAAAACGCTGATTGAACCGGGAGCTTGTCAGGCGAGTTTAATTGATGTGACGCGTGAGTTGGATTTGATCAAGCCGAGTCGGGATCGGTCCAATGAACGACCGCTCTTATTGTTCAGTAATCCCAATAGTCCACGCGGTCGAAAAAACATGACGATCAAGGGGTCGCTGGATGGTGGACAAACCTGGCCCGTTGAATATCAAGTGTTGTTGGACGGAGAAATGAGTGGGGGGTATTCCTGCATGTCAATGATTGATGAGAATACCGTGGGAATTCTTTATGAGGGATCGCAAGCTCATATGACATTTCAGCGAATAAAAATCATCGATATTTTAGGTCGCTGATTTCGTAAGGTTGTTAATCTTTTTAAGGTTGAGCCTAATGCCAAAGAGATATTCGGCTGCAAAAGGATTTCTGCGAGAGGCTTTATGCAGTGTGGCGATTTGCGTCACGTTCCCTCGGGAATGGGACCGCTAAAAGGCTGTTTTTGAAACCAGATACTTTCGTCCAGATCTCGAATCTCAGTTTGCAATCCGTGAACCATCAATTTCAGAATTGAGTGGTTTTTCCAATGGATGTCGTGCTAGCGAAACCGTCATTGAG
>JAQXDZ010000014.1 GCA_029251085.1 Mariniblastus sp. | reverse complement strand
TAAGCAGGTTCAGTAATGAAGAAACGAGACCTATTTACATTCTTTTTTTCAGTAGTCGCGGGCTTAGTGATACTGGCTCAAGTGAAAGCTGATCCCTGCGGAATGGTACCTCCAATTTTCACTGGAGATCAATCGCCCATCACCCGTATTGGGTTACAGAAAACTTATGTGTTTCATAAAGACGGGGTAGAGACGTTTGTGATTCGGCCCGGTTTTTCCGGGGACGTTGATAATTTTGGAATGTTAATTCCGTTTCCCAATCCGCCTGAGTTAAGGAAAGTTGCGGACGATACGTTTGAACAAATTGCCAATGCGATCGATCCGCCAGAAGTAGTTGTCGATTTGAGGTTCGTAATGCAGGGGAATCTTGCCGCCGGCTTTGGAGGTGGGGTAAGACTCGCGGGGAGGGACAGAGCGCTGATGATGCGGAAGAATTCAGTGCAGGTGTTAAAGGAAGAAGCGGTCGGGATGTATGAAGTAGCAGTTCTCTCAGCCGGTTCGGCGGAAGCTCTCAAGAAATGGATGGATAAAAATAGTTATAAATACCCGGAAGGGATGGACGCTGTCACGGCTGATTACATTTCCGAAGGTTGGTGCTTTGTCGCGGTCAAAACAAAGGTAGGCGATCGCGGTGCAGTTAACCCTCAGCCTGGACAGCGTCGAGTAAAATCTGATCTGCCCGACGGTAGTGTTTTCGATGGGAACGTTCAGGGGATGGGGTTTCGTTTCAAATCGGAGGAGTTGGTCGTGCCGATGAGATTGTCGGCATTCAACAAAGGCGAGTTGCGGAACGTTGTCTATTTGTTAACCGATGGGCCGCGGAAGATTCGAGCAATTCCCGAGGAGTATGTCGTTCGCCAGGTCAGCGGAATCGATTTATTTAACAACGTTACACGTCCGTTGCCACTTCGAATTATTGGTGGAACGGAAAAAGATATTCCTGAATATCGTCGAAATCAACTTGTGAAAGAGCGGAATCCAGAGCCGAAAAACGGAATTGCGAAAGAGTTGTTTGCGTCTGATCTTCTCGCGGTGGCCGATGGCACGCTTTCACTTGGCCATGAAGAACAAGAGAAAGAACTGTTGAACATTGGAGAGTATTTTGGACTCCGCGGACCGGCCATTGATCGCAAGAATGCTACAGCTTTGAAGAGCGATCGGGAGAAAACGGTCGCCTCGGGACTCGAGCTATTAAAATCGATGACTCTCACGGTTGTGGATGGTGATTTTCCAAGAGAGGTTCTAGCGAAAGAGAATTTGACGTTTGCCAATTATCGAATGCCTCGCAACCGAAATAATACGCTGAATTATGATGCCAACCGTTTCGGTCCGGGTTCCAAGAAAGAGGGCACGCTAAAAGTTGGCTCGATTGATTGGAGTGAGGTTGATTCGCAGTTGGTGAATACGCGAAATGAAGGAGATTCTTCGCCGACAGTCGAGAATGGATTGAGTGCGACCTCCTATACTTCTGGCATTTTGTTTTTTGGATTTTTGGGAATGTTGGTTTTGCGGCGATCCCGGGCGACGATGGTTGTGGTTGTCCTGATGATCGGTGCCTTGGCTATCCCGGCCTTGGCTGTTGAACCAAACGGTCTCGAATCGCAGGACGAGATGATCGCGCAACTGGAGACATCAAAAACAGCTCAGTCGGCGATCAAGTCGATCGTAGCCAATACGAAAGAGAGTGATGCCAATCGCGAGGCGATGATCAAAAAGCTCTTGGCGGTGATAAGCATAGACGAGAATATTCCTAAGCGAGGCTGGGCCATTGCGGCGTTAGCTGAAATTGGAGGGCAGGATGTTGATGAATATCTTCTAAATGTTCATGCCAATAATGCACAAAATGCAGTCGTTCGAACTTGGGCTGCCGCAGCGAGAGTCTCGATGACCAAGACGACCAATGGGTTAATTGAAAAGGCAAATTTGATTCCTCAATTCCCAAGTTTAGGTCGTCCAATCGGAATGCGTATTGTCGAGGAAATGAAGGCAAATTCTGGGGATGTTAGTGCGAATCAGGTTTTAGAAGTTGCTTTGAAAGTGCCTCAAATTGCAGCGGCTCTCGCTCCGGTTATCACAAGATTTACTCCCGGGGAATTGGTCGAAGTCATGGTCGATGGGGATGTTGCTCAGGTGCGTCGCATGGCGGCTGGATATTTGGGTGCCATTGCTAATCAAGGAAAGCAGGAAGAGGTAGCAACGTCGGTGGTAGAGTCGCTGGCGTTTGATGCCATGGCGAAGGAAGTTCCCTGGAACGGAGGAGCCTTGTTTCTCCCGGGGATCTCTTGGGATAAACCAAATGCGAATAAGCTTGTGGGTGAATTAGTGAGATGGATGCTGTGGTGTGATGTAAATAACAAGCAGGAGGAGAAAAGACAAATTCATAACAACTTGCGTAGTTTGGCGTTGGCCAAAGCCGCAGGTTACAAGTCTCCAGGATGGCAAGAAACTAATACGAATGCGTGGTTAGCCGCTTGGGGGGCCGTGGTAGGTCGGAAGGGAATCGCCGAAATTTTGGAAGAGCAGGATCTCGGTGAAAGTGGGAAATATGGAGTTGTGTTGAAGGGTTTAAAGTAGAGCCACGCCGAAGAGTGTTTGGTTTCTGTGGCTTTGGGTAGATCTGTTAGCATTTAGAAGTTCAATAAAATCGGGGTTTGTCGCTGAGCTAGAAATATATTTTTGGAGTTTTTGCCCGTGAAATAAGTCGTTATCGCCCGCGGACTTAAATTCTGTAAACCGAAGCTGTTTTTTGCCGGTATACTTATTAGGAGTGAATAAAACTTTCGACGGGGAACCGGATCCAAATGGACTCACCTTCTGAATTTGAGCCTTCCGAATCTGAGCCTTCTAATTTAGAAGGTTTACCGGTCGATCATCAACTCAATCGCCGCCCTGACCCCGGGCGGCCACGGGTCGTCTTCACGAGCGAATCGGACTCTTCTGCTCAACAGAGCCCAGCTGAACAATTTCTACTTCGAGCACCGGGTCAAGGATCTCAAGCTGACCCCTTTCCTGGCAGTGCAATTGTGGAGACGAGCGTCGCTCCAGAGCAGAAGCAAAGACCGAAGCGAACTCCCGGAGGCGACGTTTCGAGTTCGAGCAGTTCAGGCACTGGTTTTTTTGTTTTTAGCATCGTGTTCGTGCTGGGAATGTTTTTCCTTGGGCCGGAAATGGTTGAGAGATATCAATACTCTTCCACGCGCGGAAAAATGCTGGCGGAATATGATTTTGCTGTTGAGAACCTTGGCAAGCGACCGCTTACCGATGTGTCCAATGCGTATCAGATGGTTGCCCTCAGCGTCCGTCCGAGCGTGGTTAGCATAAACGCGATCAAGGACGGAAGTGGGAGGGTTGAGGAGAACGGCATGGGGTCAGGCGTGATCATGTCGACCGACGGATTTATTCTTACCAATCAGCATGTCGTTCGTGGAGCCGACTCGATCTTAATTCAATTGCATGATCGGCGTCAATTCGTAGCGACGTTAGTCGGAGAGGATGAGTCGAGCGATTTGGCACTTTTAAAGATCGAAGCTCCGGATTTGATTCCTGCCACCTGGGGGGACAGTGAGCAAGTTAATGTTGGCTCGATTGTTTGGGCGATTGGAAGTCCCTACGGTTTTCAACACACCGTAACCTCGGGAATTATCAGTGGAAAAAATCGTCCCGGCGATATCAACCACCCAACGCAAAGTTTGCTGCAAACCGATGCTGCGGTGAATCCAGGGAACAGCGGTGGTCCATTAGTTGATGCTCAAGGACGCGTGATTGGGATCAATACTTCAATTTTTGGGGACTCGTTCCAAGGGATCAGTTTTGCGGTTCCTAGTGAAACGGCCAAGTTTATTTATCGAGAACTTAGCAGTAAGGGTACCGTGACTCGCGGGTACCTGGGTGTAAAACCTGTCGAGGTAAAACATCGAGACGCGATGAGGTTGCAGCTTCCAGATCTTGATGGGGCGATGTTGTCCCAGGTAGTTGAGGGGGCTCCCGCTTTCGCGGCGGGAATTCGTTCCTTTGATATTATTCGTCAGTGGGATGACGTTGAAGTGAAAAATTTCAAACACCTTTATCGTTTAGCTGAAATGACGCGTCCACAGACACTTGTTCAGGTCAAATTAATTCGTGACGGAAAAGAACGGGTGACGCAGGTTGTTGTCGGGAAACGACCGGAAAACATGCGATAGGCGATCGCGCGTGATCTAATTTTCGCCCCACCCACTCATCTTTACGCTTCTTGATCGCAGGAAGCCATTGCCTTATTCGGGTTTCCGTTAAGGTCTGCTTGGCTGTTAAGGTTTGCCTGGCTGTTAAAGTTTGTTTTTAAGATAGCTCTTCCCAGACCCGAGTTGTCGCTTCGGTTGCGTTATGTAAATGGTTTGAATAGATAATTCCCGTGGGTAGAACGTGGATTCGGTTCGATAATTACCCAATAAGAGTTGCGGGTAAAAGCAATGCAAAAAGCTGTTACGAAATGTATCGCTTTTAAAACCTGCAGCTACCACTCTTATTGATCGTTCTAATTGACTTTACAGGGAAGTAACGTCATCCATGCCTAGGCAGCACTCTACCGGCGAAAAACCAAATACTGTTAACCCCGGTAAGACCTCTTTAAATCGTCGTGGGGTATTGAAATCAGCAGTGGCGGTTGGCGCAGCCTTAACGGGCAATCAGTCCCTGCAGGCAGACGGACGCCTTGGTAAACTCGTGAAAATCGGTCAGCGGGCAAGATCTGGCCAATCTGCCTTAAAGCAGCGTGCCGCGAGTGATTACGCGCGAAGCTTACAGGCCTACGGAGGTAGGTTGGCGAATCCTATCCGCGATTTATTTCGCACTAGCCAAAATCCAGATTCTGTCCATTTCAGCGTCGTCGTGATTGGTTCGGGGTATGGAGCGTCGATTGCCGCGGCGCGCATCTCCCAAAGGTTAGGGGATCAATATCGGATGTGTATCCTCGAACGCGGGAAGGAGTGGGTTCCGGGGACTTTTCCGGATACATTTTCTGCCGTATCAGCGAATGCGAGCAATGTCTTCGCCGGGCCTACGAAGGGGCAGCGAGCGAGGCCGTTAGGTGTTTTTAATTTGATGATGAATGATGAGGTGAACATCCTCTCTGGGAATGGCCTTGGGGGAGGATCGTTAATCAACGCGAGCATCGCCTTGCGACCCAATTCAAAGGTATTTCAGCAACAGCGTTGGCCTGCCGCGTTAAACAACGCGGAGGTTTTGCACCCTTATTACGATCGCGTCGCTTCGGCATTGAGCTTGAGCCGAACCCCGTTTGATCAAACACCGAAGGTCCGTATCAGGCGTCAAGCAGCGGAACAAATAAGTCGGCAACCTGATTTTTTTGACCGATCAAATATTTCAGTCATGTATGACTATCGTTATCTGGATGAGGAATTTAGGAATTCTTTTGGGATGATTCAGCGACCGTGTACGTTGTGTGGAGATTGCACCAATGGGTGTAATGTCGGTGCGAAAAATACACTTGCCATGAATTATCTGCCAGTTGCGAAACACAATGGTACTGAGATTTATACTCAGGTAGAGGTGAATTCGATTGAAAAGTGTGCAGGTTACTACCGGGTTCACATGACGTATATCGAAGAACGGAATGGCCAGGTTTCCCGGACTCCGCTGCAAGTCAATTCAGAGCTGGTCGTGGTTGGCGCCGGGAGTCCGGCAAGTGCTGCAATTTTGCTGGATTCGCAAGATGAAAAATTGCAGTTCTCTCCGAGTCTTGGAAGGCATTGGTCTGGTAACGGTGATGCGATTGGTTTCGTCACAGGCTTGCCTGGAGGAAACAATATCGGGGGTTTTGGAGCGTTTCAAGGACAGGGCAAGCAGGTCGGCCCGACGGTGCAGACGTCCCTTAATTTTTGCGACGATGAGGATTTTCGAAAACATTTGTTGATTCAGGATTCTTCGATTCCGCGGGGAGCGATGAACCTATTTTCGGCTTTGCTGCGAGATCCCGAATTGGATCACTCGATGGTGATGCTGGGGATGGGGCATGACGAAAGTGCGGGACGCCTAGTCAAGAAAATGGGGCGTTGGCAAATTAAATGGGAAGGACTGAAATCGAGTGCCTATCGACAGCGAGTTTTCCGCCACTTTGAAAAACTGGCCAAGGCGCATGGGGGGCGTTATAAACGTCTGAAAGCATTCGGCGATAACCTCGTCACGGTTCATCCGCTCGGCGGGTGCGGGATGTCGGACGAACCAACTGAGGGAGCCGTCAATCATCTAGGACAGGTCTTTGATTATCAGCAGGGTGGATATCTGGACGCGGGCACTGGCGAGTTGGCAGTCCATCGGGGGTTGTATGTGTCTGACGGATCAGTGATCCCCACGGCGCTCGGGGTGAACCCCTACATGACCATCGGTGCAATTTCTGAGCGAATTGCGAATCATATCGTTAACAATCCGGAGCATTCGCATTTGTTTTCCGATTCGTCATTTTCCGGTTCATGAGAGCCATTTGAAAAAACTGCGGGGAAACATCGGGCTGAATCAGTTTTCGGACTTCTGGAATGAATAAATCAGACATGTTGGCCAAGTAAATTTGTTTTACGGTTTGACGAAAGCTCGTGCTGTGAGTAAAAACTAGGTAAATCTGTTGATGAGTGAGCTCCGCGAGGGGGAGCCGTGAAATGGGTCAGGCCTGAAATATGGAGCAGCCCTAAGCGGGGTACTCTTGTGCGGGGCTCTCTCATCCGCAGATTTTTTCGTAGACAGCGTTACGAATTTGAATTTTGCGGAAATTTTATCTGCGCCCCCACGCGTGTTTTTTCGACCGCACCACAAAGAGTGGCTTTTCAGCCAAGGCGGGACCTACTCGTTGGCTTGGTGAATCGGTTAGAATTGGTTTCCACCAATGATGCGCGTTCAATTCTATGGCCAATGGTTTTGTGATGAATTCACCTTCGCCCACTGATGACGGACAATATAAAGTTGTCGCACTTAAATACCGCCCCCAGTTGTTTGGGGAGTTGGTTGGGCAAAGTCACATTGCGACCGCATTATCTAATGCGATTGATAAGAATCGTGTCGGTCACGCGTATCTGTTCACCGGGGCTCGAGGCGTTGGAAAGACTTCGTCTGCGCGTATTTTTGCAAAGTGTCTTAATTGCGTTGAAGGCCCAACAAAAACCCCGTGTGGAAAATGTAGTATCTGCGAAGCCGTTTCAGCGGGTGACGATGTTGATGTTTTAGAAATTGATGGCGCGAGTAATCGAGGAATTGATGAGATTCGATTGTTGCGGTCCAATGCGTCCGTTCGTCCAAGTCGCTGTAAATATAAAATCTATATCATCGACGAAGTGCACATGCTAACGATGCAGGCTTTCAATGCACTGCTAAAAACGCTGGAAGAACCGCCGCCGCACGTCAAATTTATTTTTTGCACGACGGACCCACAGAAAATACCGATCACAGTATTGTCGCGTTGTCAGCGATTTGATTTCTCACCCGTTCAGACAAATGAAATTTCCAAGCGTCTCGGCGAGATCGCAGCCAATGAAGGTGTGACTGCCGACGAGCAGGCACTGGCTTTGCTTGCTCGACGCGCCAATGGATCAATGCGAGACAGTCAGTCATTGCTTGAACAACTTTTCTCGTTTTGTGGGAACTCAATTTCAGTTCAGGAAGTCCATGAGCTACTTGGGACTGCAGATATGGGCAGGATCGCGGATATCTCGACTGCAATGGTAAATGCTGATCCGATGGCCGCACTTAATTTAATTCATCACGGAATCACCGATGGTGTCGACGCCGGGCAAATGGCAGATCAACTGTTGGGCTATTTCAGAGACATGATGGTCGCGAGTGTCGATTGCGGTCCGGATACTTTTCTCAACTGTAGTGAAGGCGACCTCGAGCTTTTGAAAACACTTTCCGATGCCATTGGGCTGGAAACGATACTCACGATTGTTCAGTTGCTTGACTCTGCCGTCGTTCGGATGCAGTCAAGCCTGCACGGGAGAACGTTGTTGGAGGCTGCGGTTGTTCGGGTCTGCAATCTCGAGAAATTGGAAACGATTTCTGAATTGGTTTCTCAGTTGTCAGACCCCAAAGCCAGCAAGCCACCCGGAGCGGCGGCACCACGTCAGCGCGTTGAAATGAAGCGAGTCGATGTTTCTGGTGCTGCTGATCAGGCTGCCTTAAAAAAAAACGGAATAGCTCCTAGTCCGGAACCTCAGCAGCCAGCGAACGTTGCCGTCGCAACAGAGGCTCAAGTTGCTTCTGTAACAACATCACAACGAGCGGACGCGAAGGAAGACCGAGGGAGTTCGGAAGCAGTTGCTGTCGACGTCCCGGTCAAACCAGCGACCTCGGTTGTTTCGGCGTCGTCTGGCGAAGGTCAGGCAACCGGGGATTTGCAGCCAACTGTCGAGTCTATTCCCCAGTCAGATTCTCGTTCGACGCCGTCAGATACGGGCTCGATCGAAGCTCATTGGAAAACGGTTCTCGAAACGATGGGTGATATGACGGCCGAAATGGCTGCCAATTATGAGTCGGTTGAACTGAAAGGGGCGGATCAGCTGCTCGTTACTTTGCGGGACAAGGTAAGTCGAGATCTATGCATGAAGCCCGAACGGCGCGTTCGTTTTGAAGAGGCATTTGAAAAGGAAACCCGGCAGGCGGTTCGCGTTGAGTTTTTGGTTTCTCAAAAAACCATTGAGAGGCCGGCGCCAAAGCCTAAACTTACCCGCGCACAGCAGGTAAGGAAATTGCAGGATGTAGCCTTGGTGAAAGAGGCCATGGAATTGTTTGACGCCGAGATTACTGGTTTTCGTGAACCTATTCCCTCGAAAAAGCGTTGAGTTGAGCTGGGTAAAGCGGTTTGCTAATCTACCGCAGTTGTTTAATTCTTGTTGGAGATTGAGATGTTAAAAGGAATCGGAAACATCGCTGCCTTGATGAAGCAGGCGCGGACCATGGGCCCCCGGATGCAGGAGCAAATGGAGGAACTCAAAACAAAAACAGTTCATGGTGCATCCGGCGGCGGCATGATTAAGGTGCAAGCGAACGGGATTGGACAGATTCTGAGTGTTTCAATTGATCCTGCTCTTTCCCAGCAAAACGATGTCGAGATGATTCAAGATTTACTCCCTGCGGCGATTAATGACGCGTTGGAAAAGCAGCAGCAATTGAGATTGGAAGTAATGCAATCGGTTACCGAGGATTTACCCCTGCCTGGAAATATGGAAGACATGTTGAAGCAATTTATGGGGGGAGACGAAGGGGACGATTCTTCGGGATTGGCTTCACCGAAAATTTGATTGATTTATGGGGTGTCCCTTAAACCAAGCCGCTGAGGACTTTACAGTTGCCGGGATGGATGTTGGCAATCGGCAACTGTTCCGCACATAAACCAGGGAAGGTAGAGAACACGAGATCATGGCCGAACTATCTGACTCAGTCTCAAACATGATTGATCAACTTGCGCGATTGCCGGGAATCGGCCGTAAATCGGCGGAACGTCTGGCGTACCATATTTTGCGGGTTCCGGAATCAGAGGCTTTTGCGTTAGCCGATTCGATTCGTACTGTTCGTGAGAACGTTCGCTACTGTGGGATTTGTTTTAATCTTGCTGAAAGCGAGATGTGTAATATTTGCCGTGATCCTGCCCGCGATCAAAAGTTGATTTGCGTAGTACAGCAACCGCGAGATCTAATGGCCCTCGAGCAGTCGGGGACTTATCGGGGACTATATCATGTACTCCTTGGGCGGATCGCACCGCTTGAAAATGTCGGCCCTGACCAACTCACCATTGATCAACTGATGGGGCGGGTTTCTCAGGGAACCTTCGAAGAAGTGATTATGGCGACCAATCCTACGGTGGAGGGAGATGGTACCGCGCTTCATATTTCGAATTTACTTTCTGAATTTGACATTAGGTTGACAAAGCTTGCCCGCGGGATAACGACTGGCAGCATTCTGGAATACACGAATAAAGAAATCTTGGCAGATGCCTTATCAGGGCGGCAACCGCTCTAGGGTGTCGCTGCGACCCAAGAATTTTGCGTAAACAGCAAGGCTAGTTAGAGTGTACTTACGGGAGTGCGTTTCCCATTTCTAACGAGCGACGGGTGCCATTCTCATAAAATGGATGGTTTTGCGGGCGACGGTGGCGGCGAAAACGTTTTTTTTGACCCCGATTCGTCATTCAGAGGTTTTTAACGGTAAACTGGAGAGTCTGAGTCGGGAGGCTAACAGCGTCCGCGAGTGGAACGCTTTGGTTTGGCACTTCGAATCTGGCACTGGGTAACTCCGAATACTTTTATACCGAGCACTTCAGTTCCGAATACGTCTTAACGCGCCACGGTAGATTCGGTAAAAGTAGAACGCATTCTGGCGTCGGTTTATTTCTTCAGAAAAGTTGTATGAAAATATCGTTTGGTCAAAATCTATCGCAAAAGCAAACCCAGAAACTGGCTCCCCGGATGATCCAGTCGATGGAGATTTTGCAGATGGCGCAAACGGCGTTGGATGAAAAGATCGAACAGGAGTTAATTGAGAATCCCGCTCTTGAGCGAACGGATGAGTCGACGGCTACTGAGGATCCATCAAAAAATACGTTGGATGTTGAAAAGGAAACCAAGGATGTCGAACAGAAGGAATTGGTTGTCGATGAGGACAAAGGTGGCGAGGATGATTTCGAGCGATTATTAAATCTCGACAAGGACATTCCAGATCACTTTGATGAAAGCACACGTCCTTCCTCAAATCGGATTCAGGAGAGTGGAGATCGTCAGCATGATTTAATTGCGAACATTGTTGATCGCGGTGAAACGCTTCAAAATCACTTGAATTCACAATTGCATGAGATGGATCTAGCCCCAGATCTTTTGAAGATGTGCGAGCGAATCGTTTCCTCGCTTTCGGCGAAAGACGGCGGTTATTTAAAAGTCTCGCTCAATGATCTTTTGCCGCCGAATAGCGGCCCCGACGATCTTGAGTTGGCCGAAGAAGCATTAGCTCATGTTCAGCAACTCGATCCTGCTGGAGTTGGCGCAAGGGATCTTTGTGAATGTTTGTTGCTTCAGCTTACTTCAGATATTACCAATCTGAAAAACGTTAGAACGCTGATCGTGAACCACCTTGAAGATTTGCAGCACAATCGTATGCCTCAGATTGAGAAGGCGACTGGTTTGACGATTGAAGAAATTAAAGATGCGTGGAACGAATTAAAAAGGCTTGATCCAAGGCCGGCAAGCCGATTTGCCGATGACTTCGTGCCCACGGTGACACCGGACATGTGGCTTGAGGTAGGTGAGGACGGTGAGTACGTCGTCAAGATGGAGGAGGGGCCGACCCGTAATCTCTACATAAGCAATTACTACAAGCAGCGATTGTCCAACGGGCAGGCGACAGCTGAAGAAAAAGAATTTATCAAGCGGAAGGTCACGGCGGCGCACTGGTTGATCGAATCAATCGAACAGCGGCGAAATACGTTGACTCGCGTTGCTCAGGAAATTGTCAATCATCAAAAGGCTTTCTTCGATGATGGGCCTGAATTTTTGCGTCCTCTTAAGATGGAGCAAATCGCTGAAAAAGTGGGGGTTGCCGTTACGACGGTTAGTCGTGCTGTCGATCAAAAGTGGATCGAGACCCATCGCGGAATCCTGCCATTACGGATGTTCTTTATGGGGGGGACGACCACCGATGACGGTGAAGATGTTGCTTGGAATAAGGTTCGGATTGAGCTTCAGAAATTGATTGACGGAGAAGATAAATCCAAGCCGTATAGTGATGAAGAAATTATGCAGCTTCTGAAAAATCAGGGTTTCGCGGTCGCACGTCGAACGGTGTCCAAGTATCGCGAAAAACTCTCGATTCCAAGTTCGCGACAGCGGCGAGATTGGTCCAAAAAGAAGAAAGATAAATGATGCTGTCCCCAGTGTTTCGTGCGTGAATTCACTCGGTCCTTCCCTAGTCAGATTTGGGACGTTGCAACTCAGTTTGCGAGGCTCTCAGTTTCCGTCGAATCAGTTGGAAAGTTTTTCGAAAAACTGTTAGTAACTTGCTAATTTTTGGTCTCGAAGTGAGAATAAGGGTTCGGCCGGATTGGTCTCGATATCTAAACTCACTGAACATTTCGAAATTCTTGAATGTCTTCTGATCGCACATTTTCGGCTGCTGAAACCGATTCCATGGTGAGGGGGATTGGTGGCCTGAATAGTCCTCAAGCGGATGATCAAAAGGGCGGCATCGATACGATGATGCAGGTGAAGACTCCGGAGAATATTTCGTTCCAGTATGAAATATCAGGTCCATTCTATCGATTTGTCGCTTATCTCGCGGATCTGATTTTCGCGTTTGGTGGTTATTTCGCTGTCGTTGCTTTGTTCTACTTTTTGCTTGTGTTTTCCATTCTTTTTATCGGGAATGCAGTCGGCAACATCCCTCCATTTTTTGAGCTGTTTGCCGGGCTCGCCTTTGGTTTGGTCATGGTCGGTTTCTTTCTTGTCTATTGGTTCTACGGAGCCTACATGGAAACCCGATTTAACGGGCAGACACTGGGAAAGCGATTGTGTGGGATACGTGTGATTTCAGTGGATGGACATGCGATTGACGGCGTTCAGGCAACGTTGCGAAACTTCTTTCGTTTCTTGGACATCATGCCAATCGTTCCACTTCAAATGCTACTTGGTTTGGAATCGCAAGTGTTATTCGCGATTCCAACTTTTCTAATTGGCCTCGTGGTAATGGCTCTCAATCGCAAGTTCCAGCGGGTCGGAGATTTAGTTGCCGGGACTGTTGTCATTTTTGAGGAAAAAAAATATCGCCCGGATCTAATCGAATTTGAAGATGAGCGTGTTCCAAAATTGGCGGAATTAATTCCCGCGGATTTTGTTGCATCACGAGGTCTTACTCAAGTCGTCGCAGAATTTGCGGAACAGCGGACGAATCTTGTTCCGCAACGTTCAGCGGATATTGCAAAACATGTTGCCGTTCCGCTCATGGATAGATTCGGAATTGCTGCCAATACTGATCCCGATTTGTTTATGTGCTCATTGTATCATCGCTTGTTTGTGACCCAAGAGGGAGATGAACCTCAGGTGGGCTCAGAGAAACTGCTTGTCGAGTTGAGTTTGCCCGCTCCAGTCGAAAACAGGATTGAACAATGAAAGTAGCGGAGCTGATTAAACTTCGATCGCCTTTTTGGAAGGAATTAGAAGACTTGTCGATTCAAATGGGGGGGCGTTTGAGTAAGGCTGCCCCTGACGATGTGAGTCGGTTCGCAACCTTGTATCGTGCTGCCTGTGCTGATTTAGCATTGGCTGAGTCGTATCAACTTCCGCCGCAAACCGTGGAGTATCTCCATCGGCTTGTGGGGAGAGCGCACAATCAGCTTTACCGTAGCCAAAGCTATCAATTCAAGAGTTGGACCAAGCGTATTTTTAGCGACACGCCGCGTTTGATATTTAATGACCCGTGCATCCAGATTGTGACGGTCATATTTTGGGGATTGTTTTTAATTGCTGGCTATTTGTCGTATAACACGGACGTTTGGCCAGGATTTTCAGAAGCTGTCGTGGGTACCGAAGGCCTCGATCAATTGCGAGGCAGCTACAGTCAGTTTGGTGGTAACCGCGGCATCGGTAGCGGAGCGTTTATGATGGGTTATTACATCCAAAACAATGCGACGATTGGACTGCAGTGTTTTGTGATGATGCTGATGGTGATTCCTGGATTTGTCGTGCTCTCTTACAACGCGATTTATCTTGGAGCCGTATTTGGGTTTATGTTTCGACCCGATTCTGGTGCAGCGAGCGAAAATTTCCAAAACTTTGTAACGGCACACGGTCCGTTTGAGTTGACTGCGATTATTCTCGCAGCCGGTGCTGGTTTGAAAATTGGCCTTAGCTGGGTGATGTCGGGTGGGCTTAATCGAAAAGATTCACTCCTAAAAACAGCCCGGGAATCGTTGCCAATCGTTATGTGTGCGGTGGTGCTTTTTGTTTTGGCCGCCGTGATCGAAGGCTTCATTTCACCACTCAGTGATTTTCCGTGGTGGGGCAAGGGAACCGTTGCGGTTGGCTCAAGTTGTCTGTTAATGATCTATTTTGTGGTGTTGGGGTATCCTGCAGCGTGGCCGGGAGGTGAAGAAGATGGACTTTAGTAAGACCTTTATCTCCATCCGCACACGTAGCGCTTTTCAAATTTATGATCTCGCTATCCTCGTGTGTGTTGAGTATTTCAAGCCACTGATTGGGTTGTTAGCTATTGGAGCGTTTCCGTTCATTTTATTGGACTGCTGGCTCATTGGTTGGTTGGCGACGGACTATAAAGATTTCAGATTTTTTTACTGGGTGATGTTTTTGCTGGTCGTGAGTCAAGCTCAAATTGCGACGACGTTCATGACTCATTATTTAGGGCAGGCGATGTTTTTCGGACGCCCAAAGATATCCACCACTGTGAAAGAGGTGTTGCGCGCCGGGTTTTATTTCCACTGGCTGCACGGTGGTGTGCGGATGGTAGTGCCCATTTTGATTTGTTGTTTTTTTCTTTCTCGCTCGATCGAATTGGGTGCTGCAGATCGGTACCTCTACCTGTTTCTCTATCTGCCTGCCTTGGTCGCGTTCGGACTGGCCTTCCGAGTGTTTCGACCTTTCGTCAGCGAAATTTTGCTCCTTGAGAAAACCCCACTGCGATCAAAAAATGAAACGGTGGTCTGTTTCCAACGCCGTTCCACTTCGCTTCACTACCGACAGGGTGCCGTTGACTGGCTCTTTGGGCAGGGGGTCGTTAGTTTGTTCCTTGGGCTTTTCCTGGGGCTGGCATTTTATGCTGGTTTATTGCAGTTGGATAAGATTTTAAACATTCAGGCGAACTCTGAGTGGAGCTATGCCGCTTGGTATTGGTTAGTTGCGCTTTGGCTAAGTGTGGGGTTTCTGTGTGTCGCTCGATTTTTGTTTTATATTGATACCCGTATTCGGCAGGAGGGGTGGGGAGTCGAATTGAGAATGCGATCGGAGAGTCGGCGAATTAGTGAAATCGTGACCTGAGAGTAAAATGTTTGGATGATATTGTTATTGCAAAAAGTTGATCTTGTACCATTGAGCTGGGGTGTCCCTGCGATCAAGGGGCGATTTTTGTTCCTGGCGGTTTGCTTGGGATTTTGTTTCGCTCTTGGCCTCAGTGATACGTTGTGCGCTCAAGTTAATTCAAAGTTGTCCCCTGATGATGCGCCTTGGTTGGATTCTAAGGCGGGAGAGATATTGCCAATAGATTTTGGTGACCGTGAATCAGCAAGATCCGCATCAAGAGCAGAAATTCCAGAGGCGGCACCAGCGGCATCAGCGGCACCAGCGGCACCAGCAGGCACTGGCAGGACATGGGACTGGGTCCTAAGTGTATTTGAGATTGTGTCTTACGTTTTTCTGGCTTTGGTGGTTGGGCTGGTGGCTTACTTAGGCTACCGATATTACCGCCGATGGCGAAAGCTAAATTCGGACGAAGGGTATGACGAGAGACCCGCATCGAGAACGGTCGAGCAGAGCATGCGGCAACTCTCATTTGATGTAGATTTTTCTGGGAGTGATTTTTGCGACGAGGCAGAGAAGGCCTATCGGAGTGGTGATTTAAGAAGTGCAATTATTTATTTGTTTAGCTACGTTTTGGTTTCCCTTGACCAAAAGGGGCACATTCGCTTACGAAAGGGAAAGACCAACAGAGAGTATTTGCGGGAGATTCGAGGACAGCGTGGGCTGGTGAAATTTTACCAACGAGTGATGGTCCCTTTTGAAGAAACCTTCTTTGGAGATTATCAACTTGAGCGGGAGGAATTTGAAAATTGTTGGAGCCAACTCGGCCAATTTCGGAAAGACGTTGTTCAAGATTCACAGGTGCCGCATGGGTAAGTTAAGTAAAACGGTCCGGCTTAGCATTGCAGTTATCTTAATGTTTGCCGTAATTTTCGCAGTGGGTTGCGAGCAGGCAAATACCCTGAACACTGAATACGGAACGATTTTTGGAACTCGAGGAGCTGACAGTCTTAACGGCACGAAGTACTTTTCGGAGTTGTTCAAAGCACAGGGGGCGACGGTCAAGCGAAGTACAGTCATTGACCCCAAGCTTGATCGATATGACACGGTGGTTTGGTTTCCCGATAGTACCACCGTCCCTTCGGCTAAAGCCGTTCAGGGTCTCAGTGAGTGGCTTGGCAGTGGTTACGACAGGACATTGATTTTTGTTGCTGGAGGAAACAACGCAACGGAGGACTACTTGAGGGTTGCGATCGACAAAGTTCCCGTGGAGCAGAAAGAAGAATATCTGCGGAGAATTTCCGAAGAAATGATCGAAAACAAGCCCGCAGGTTCGAATGCCATGCAGGCATTTATTTCCAATGGTTCATCGGGGTGTGATTGGTATGAGTTGACTAAGAAACGGATAGGCAAGAAGAAGTTTGTTTCCGGTAAGTTGCTGGAAGATGGTGAGGATTTTCCAGACATGGAACTGGATTTCTCTTATGAAATCCGACCCCGGCAAAAATGGAATCCAGAGGTGCTCCTCCAAGCTGGTGATGAAGCGTTTGTTTACAAGTTGAGCACCCCTGTGGCACGCGATAATCAGAATGAATTGATTTTGGTAAGCCAAGGTAGCATTTTGCTAAACTATTCATTAATTGATGAAGATAAGCAAGCCTTGGCTTCGGCGTTGGTGAATCGGTGTGACACCTCTCAGGGAGTTTTGTTTTTGGAGAGTGGTTCCGAAGGAATCGCAGTCCGAGAGTCAGCCATTTCGAACCACAGCAATTGGAGTTGGATCGCCCAACCTCCGTTGTGCTATATCGTGCCGCATGTGTTGTTGCTTGGCGTGTTGTTTTGCTTTGTTTATTTTCCAATTTTTGGGAGACCCAAACGGGTCAAGCCTCGAAATATTTCGACTTTTAGGAATCATATTAACGCGACGGCAGAGTTGTTGTCGCGAAGTAATCAGCCGAACAGGGCTGTTAATTCAATTAGGGATTACCAACGGTCGGTTTCCAGTGATGCCAATCGAAAAAAGGCTGATTGACTGTGTCTGTAGACCGTGACCAATTAAAGAAATAATTATGAGTACATCAAACGAAACGGATGAGTCGCTTGTCAAATTCCGATGTGGCAAGTGCGATAAAGTCCTGAAGGTAAAGGCAGAGTCTAGCGGTGGTAAGGCGAAATGCCCTAGTTGTGGCGAGATCGTTCAGGTACCAGAAATTCACCCTTCAGATTTGAAGGGAACCGGTGGTGTCGAGGTGATTGAAGCAGGTCAAGTTGTGTCACCGCCTGATCCAATGAACAAGGGAGTGTCTCTGAAGAGTGAGGAAGGCGGGACTGCGGCCCAGGGCATTTATCGTCGAATTACCAAAGAAATTGAAAAGGTTTTTATTGGGCAGGATGAGCTCGTACAAGGAGCGCTGGTCGCCCTGTTTTCAAACGGCCACGTCTTGATTGAAAGCGTGCCGGGTCTCGGCAAAACGTTGTTTGTACGAACTCTTGGGAAAGTGATGGGATGTGAATTTGGGCGTATTCAATTCACTGCCGATTTGATGCCGTCGGATATTACTGGTGCACCTGTGTTTAATATGAAGTCACAGGAATTTGAGTTTCGACCTGGCCCAGTTTTTACGCAACTTTTGCTGGCGGACGAAATCAATCGCTCACCGGCCAAAACACACGCCGCACTTTTAGAAATCATGCAAGAGCGGAGGGTCACCATTGACGGTAATACTTACTCGCTTGAGTTGCCATTCCTCGTGGTTGCGACACAGAATCCGATTGAGTCTGAGGGAACCTACAATTTGCCGGAAGCGCAGTTGGACCGTTTCATGTTTAAGCTCTCTGCCAAATATCCAACCGAGAAACAAGAGGCTGAAATTCTCATCCGCCATGGTGGTCAGGAAGATCTGACTCTGCAGTTAGCAGAAAACATTAATCAGGTAACGACTCCCGAGGAAATTTTAAGTTTGACCGCCGAAAGCGGTACAGTTCGGGTTGATGAATTGCTGGTGGATTACATTAATAAAATTGTTCGACTGACGCGAACTTGGCCACAGTTTTATTTAGGTGCTTCACCGCGGGCGGGGATAAGTTTGATGCAGGGTGCGCGAACTCTGGCTATGTTTCATGGTCGAGATTATGCCGTGCCTGATGATGTGATCGAAATTGCGTTGCCGGTTCTCCGCCACCGAGTTCAATTGACTGCCGAAGCGGAAGTCGAAGGCCAGAGTGTCGACCAGCTTTTAACTGACTTGATCCGCACCATCGAAGTTCCCCGAATCAAATAGATACATTATTGATCGGCGCCTGGGTCGACTTCGAAGATAAGTAAAGCCTGTGTTATTAACTCTCCAATTCGTGTGTGAATACCTGATCAACAGCCCCATCCTGCTGTTGCTAATCATGTCATTCCCTTTATGGTTGCTCGCGCGGAAATCGGGGGTTTACCCTACGAAGCGGATGTTGTTTCTATTTTTTGTGCCAGCTACTATTTCGTTTCTCCTTATTCCTATGACTGATGGGAGTGGGGCGTTTGAGGGGAATCAGGTTCCATTTTTTTTCTCTATGGATGCGTCACTCCGTCAGATATTACTTTTTTCAATTGTCTTGATTGATCTAACGCTCGTAGCTGGCGCCTTGGTTGATCTCATGAGGCTGGTTCCTGCTTCTGCATTTTCAGGGACGCGCACGGTTCAAAGGATTGCTTCGCAAGGGAAAAGGCAAAAAGTCGAAATTGAAGTCATTAACCATTCGAAAAAATCTTGTGTAGTTGCGCTGCGAGATGATCTGCCTGATTCATTTGGCGCGGAGCCGAATCGGTTTGATACGTCAATCGCCGGTCGTAGTCGGCTTCAGTTTTTCTATGAACTGACAGGACAGCGTCGGGGGCGAGTGGTTCTGGATTGCATTCATTTAATGGTTGGTAGTCCGCTCAAATTATGGCAGGGATTTTATCGTTTGCCGAGCGAGTCTGTTGTCGATGTTTATCCTGATATGAAGCAAATTGCTGAGTATGATCTGCTGGCTCGGACTAATCGTCTGAATCTGATAGGTCTTCGTCGTACGAGAAAAATTGGACAGGACAATGAGTTTGAACGCTTGCGCGATTACACGCAGGATGACAACTACAAGCACATCGACTGGAGGACAACGGCTCGGCGTAACAAGTTGACTGTTCGAGATTTTCAGGCGAATCAAAGCCAGCGAATCATTTTCATGGTTGATTGCGGGCGGATGATGACAGGAACGGCTGGAGAAATTAGCCTGCTGGATCATTCGCTGAATGCCATGCTCATGCTCAGCTACATTGCCTTGCGGCAGGGTGATTCAGTCGGAATGTTGAGCTTTAGTGACCGAATTCATAATTTTACGCCGGCGAAGAATGGCGTAAAGCATATCAACCGCTTGCTGACTGCTTCGTACGATCAGCAGGCCAGATATGTCGAGTCAAGGTACGATGATGCTTTTCTTTATTTGCGATCGCACTGCTCCAAGCGGTCATTGGTGATTCTAGTGACCAATGTGATTGACGAAATAAATTCGCATCAGATAAATCAATATTTGACTTCTTTGACGGGACGTCACTTGCCTTTGGGCGTGTTTCTACGTGACCGAGAAATGTTTTCTGCCGTGGAAGAATTTGAGTCGCGCGATCAACCTGGAAGGAAAGAAATATACGAGGCTGCTGCAGCCGTAGATATTTTGAATTGGCGGAGGCAGGTGATTCGCGATCTTCGGCATCAGGGTGCGTTGGCGATGGACTTGTTTCCTGAAGATCTAACCTCGGAATTGATCAACCAGTACTTGCAAATCAAAGCTAGGCACTTGCTTTAAGCTTTTGTCATCCAGTGTCTGTGATTCAGCCTGCCTTACGGTCAGTGTAAGCAATCAGCGAAGGCAATCAGCGAAGGCGATCCAGAACTTGGCTCAGCGTGGCAGTCGAGTTTTGGTTGAGGCAATCCAGAGTTTCTTCGAGTCTTTGCTGCTGCTCCGCGGTAACGGGATAGGTTTGATTGTTACTTGGAATTTCTGAAACCAATTCTGCTCCAATGATTTCTAGTAACTCTCGAATTCCCTGATTGGTTTTTACGGAAGTATTAACGGTAGGCAATTTTTCTGTCGAATCAAGGACAAACGGCTGGTCGGGCGAGAGCAGGTCAGTTTTGTTGAGGACAATTAAATCGGGTTCGGTTTGAGAGATGAATTCAGCGCTTGCCGCTTGCTGCGTCTCGTTTACATCAAAAACACAAATCGTCAAATCTGATTTTGAGATCTGCTCTCTTGCCTGAGCAATCCCCTGAATTTCGATTGGGTCGTCAGAGTCTCTTATCCCTGCGGTGTCTTTAAGGGTGACAGGCCATCCGTCGATCGCGAGTGCTTGTGAAACCACATCGCGGGTAGTTCCGGGAATGTCGTGAACAATCGCCCGCTGAAAGCCAGCCATGGCATTTACGAGGCTGCTTTTCCCGACGTTTGGCTGGCCGCAAAGAACAACGGTTCGAGGGTTGGTGAGATGCTGCCCAAAATTTGCCCAACGTAGCATGGACTGAATGTGCGTAGCGGCGGTCTCTCGTTCATTAGCAGTTAAGTAGCTTCGTATTTGTTGAATTTGTTTTGGTAACTGTGTGGTGAGCCTCAATAAGAACGATGCGGTTTTGGATGTGGTCGCGTGAGTTAGTGCAAGTTGAGTGCTAACACTCCAAAAATCTTGGAACTGGGTTGCAAATTCAGTTGCAGAGACTTCCGCAAATCCCTTGTCACTAAGCGAGCGAATGACAGCTTGGATTGCCGTTGTTCCACCATGGCAGTGAATTTCGAAATGATTTTCACCTCGCTTAGAAACAACGAGGTCTTCACCTGTGGATTTCCAAATGCCGTAGGCGACATCTTGGTGTTTTCGAGAGGTAAGTGGATTCCCGTTGGGGGTCAGTAAACACTCGTCGATTGTAGCCCCTGCTAATTCACCGTGAACAGCAACCACGGCCACGGCGCCGCGTCCGATGGGTGTGATTTGACTGCAAACATTAGAGGGAGATGGGGAGTTCAATGGATTGATGGTGTTTTGTGTTTGGGAAAAGCTGAGTTACAAGCTGTTTAGTTTTTTTCCAATAGCACGTGCGCCCTGGAGTACTAAGTCGGGGATATAACGCCAATCTTGATTCAGTTGCTCGATAACATTTTTGAATCCCCCCCCGGTTGCGAAAGTAGATGTCGTTTCTGTGGAGAGTTCAGACATTTGATTGACAATTTCTCTAATGGCATGCCATTGTGAATGGTAAACGCCTTTTCGAATTGCGTCGGCGGTCGATTTTCCAATGATTGAGTCGAAAACTTGACCGGGAGCCGAATCGCCTGCACTCATCCCTAGATCTGGCAAGGCATCGGTAAAAGCATTGAGTCGCTTAAAGTTAGACTCGGCGCCGGGAAAGATTACACCGCCTTGGAAAATACCTTGAGGATCTACCCAATCGATTGTCACCGCGGTACCTGCGTCGACAATAATGACTGGTCCACGGAGGTTGTTTAATTGCAGGGACATCCAGGCTGAAATTAATCTATCTCTCCCCAGTAGCTTTCGCGATTCGATATTCGACGGAAGTGGGACATCACACTCTTCGATAAGATGCAAGCGATCGTTGGGTCTGTGTCGCTTGACCCAGTCCATTAGCTTCCGTTCTTTTTGTTGGTGGACGCTTGAAATCGCCCAGAAGCAGGAGTCATTTTGAAACGGCAGGCTTTGAAGTTTCTGGCTTAAATTGGTTTCGGAGTTCAACGTCAATTGAGTCTGCCAGTGGTCGGTCATATCAGGGTTGTCGACCGCGATCTTGATCGAGCTATTACCGATGTCGACTGCAATCAATCGCATGACGAATGCTGCTCCAAAACTTGGTCGATTCGATTCAGTAGCCGAGGCAAACCGTCGCCGGTGACTGCGGAAATTAGGAAGACGTCGTTTTCCGTTTCGTCTTTGAGCGTTGCTGCCACCTCTTGAGCCGGAGGCAATTCGGATTTCGTTACCACGATAATTTCCGGGCGTGTTTTTAACTGAGGGTTATACTCCTCAAGTTCGCGTCGGATAGCCCAGTAATTTTCCGTCGGGTCGGTTTGGTCGAGGGGCATGGGTTCTACCAGGTGGACGAGGATTCCCGCGCGCTCGATATGTTTCAGGAAGTCGTGCCCCAGGCCAACCCCTTCGGAAGCTCCTTCGATTAATCCTGGAATATCTGCCAGAATAAAAGACCGGTCGGCGTCAATTTGCACCTGCCCCAGATTGGGGAATTTGGTCGTAAAGGGATAATCCGCGATTTCCGGCTTTGCGCTGGAGAGTCGACTCAACAGGGTGCTTTTGCCTGCATTGGGTTTCCCAATCAAGCCAACATCGGCAATTACTTTTAGTTCAAGTTTAAGGATTCTTGATTCGCCAGGACTGCCTTGCGTCGCTTGCCGTGGTGCTTGGTTGGTGGAGGATTTGAAGCGTGTGTTGCCCCGGCCTCTGCGTCCTCCACGGGCAGCAATGACTGAGTCGCCATCCACGGCAAGGTCTTTAATGATCAAATCTGTTTCGGCATCGATCACGATGGTACCCGCGGGTACCAGAATCGTTATATCGTCGGCACATGCTCCGTGCCGGTTCGCGCCTTCGCCGTTGTTTCCATTTTTCCCTCGGACGTGATGGCGATTTGCGAGGGCTACGAGACTGTTGACGCCATGCTTTGCGACGAGGATGACACTTCCACCATTGCCACCGTCACCACCATTGGGCCCTCCGCGCGGAACGTATTTTTCGCGTCGAAAACTCATGCATCCGTGTCCGCCGCGTCCGCCAATTACTTCGATTTGAACTTGGTCAACGAACATAGTATTCCAGATATAGTTGGAGTCGGTGGTGCGATGGATGAGCCCGGTTTGGGGGATTGCAAAAATAAAGGATGCCATCATCTGGCATCCTTTTTCTTATTTCATTGAGGTTGGGGGTTACAGTCGGAGGGTGTTTTCAATATTTTCACCGTCCGCCTTAGGTAACCCCTGTCCCTAATTGGTTTCGGCAACGACGTTGATCCGCCGTCCGTCGCGATCAAACATGACGTTTCCATCAACGAGCGCGAAAAGTGTATAGTCATTTCCCTGGCCAACACCCTTTCCCGGGTGCCACTTATTTCCAACTTGTCGGATCAGGATGTTACCTGCAACGACGCGTTCTCCGCCAAACTTTTTGACCCCTCGACGCTGAGCGTTGGAATCACGCCCGTTTCGACTGGAGCCTTGTCCCTTTTTATGGGCCATTAAACTGCTTTCTTTATTCTCAAATACTCGTGGTGACTCTCGGCGATTCAGTCGCCGAACGGCGCGAATCCCGAAAAACTGGGTAGTCTGGATCCGCCAATCGGAAGCGAGATTTTAGCGGTAAATCCACATATTATCAAGGCTTTTAATGAAGCGGATTCCATCAAAGTCTTTTTCCCAGAACTGGGGCTCTAAAACGAGGGTGTAGTTGTCTTTTCCCTGTTTAAATGACCACTTTTTTCCTGGAATTAACGTGGTAAGCGGGGTGTTGGCGTCCAAGGCAATCCCTGCATTTTCGAACGATTTCAAAATTGAAGGGGGCATTTTCCCCTGATCGAGCGATGGAGCGATGGCGGAGTTGAAGTCTTTAAGGTTAACTTCAGCATCCGTTTCGGTGACCAAAACATCTCGTTTGGCTTCTTCATTTTTGAAATAGCCTCTCAAAATGGGCCCAGGCAAATTGTAGCGTTTGGTTACCAACGCCTGCATCGCAGGGTCGTCAATTAGCGGGATTCCGAATTTGACAAAGTCAGATGTTTCATTAACTGAGTCACCCGGCCGCCAAAAGTTCAGTTGCAACGTTTTCAGTTTGGACGGTGCAGAAACTGGATCCGACAGTCGGAAGGCGTTTGTTAGGCCTTGGACAAAAACACTTACAAAGTCAATTCGAGGATCGACGTTCTCCCAAATCGCGACTCCCCAAACTCCACGATCCGTATCGTTTTTGGCTGCTGGGATTTTGGCTTGCGACATTTGGTGGCTATCAAACAAGACCTGGTTAGGGTCTTCTTTTTGGCGAATTTGTTCTAAGGCAATAGGTGAGATCGTGTCGCGATAGGAGACTTTTTGGTATCCCTTGTTTACGGGAACCCAACCTTCAAGTGTGAATCGGGGAAGAAACTTCTTTGCTTGCGAGGCGATTGATTTATCAAAATCGATTTCTTTGGTGATGTGATCAAATTTTGGATTTTGCTTTACATCATTGATCGTCATGGTTTGGCCGGTATCTCGGATTCGATAGACCATATACCAGTAGTTTCGCGTGGCGGCCTTACCGTTGCCGGTCGGAATTCGAAGTTTGGCTTGCCGAAGTCCAGTGAATGAAAATTCGTATTGCCAGACGTTATTCCGGAACATTACGACGCTGCGAGATTGGCCGAATAATGTCTTTTTCTGTGCGATCGTATTGGGATCGAATTTGGTTGCGTTCAAGTCCGGCATTGCCATTGGAAGGGAGAACATGTCTCGGGGGTCCAAGTTCTCCGGAACAGTCTTGAGCACGCCTTTGGCGAGCGGGCGAGGCGCGTCGGTTTGCGCGTCGGTGTAGTTAGTCAATGAAGCGAAAGCTACAAGAGACATTACGAATCCAAAAATTAAGCGGTGACTCTGCATAATAAGTTGCCAGTCAAAGGGGGTTAATAATGTTTGCGAGGGTTTGGCAAGACGAGGCTTGCTCCCTCAAAACAGGATGAAATTGCCGTCAAATTCTACGTTTTAAGTATAGTTGCCCGTTTTTCACAGGGTCAAGTTTAAGATGAATTGATGACGTTAAAAGTCCATAATCAACTATTGCGGTTGTGACGATTAGCCCAATGTTTTGAGTTGCAACGTCAACAGGTCGCTTGATTCTTGTTGCCATTTTCTGAATTTACAGGAAATGGACAATTCGGATCGGTCGTTGTCTGCGGGTGTTTTTTTTATAAAACCGAAACGAATGTCCCCAAAAACACGCTTTTAAACGGGTTTTTTGGAAAAGGCCATCTTAAAAGGAGGCGTATTTGGGGAGGTTCAACCGGCTTCTCCGTCGCTCTCTTTTTCGACAAAACGGGGTAGGATCAATCAGTCAAAAATTCCTTTCCCGAATTCTCCGGATGCGGTATCCGATGCTTCTTGTTCAGTATTAATTCCCTGATTGTGCGGGGTGGGCGGAATATCGGTTCCGTGGTCCTGGCGCAGACCTCCGGTTGAAGGGTTCGTTTTGTCTTGAGTCGTGTCGCCATGCAGTGGTTCGGCGACGGTTTCCTCATTGAAGTCTTCATCGTAACGGGAGCGGTAACCCGGTTTTGACGCGAGTTGTGTCTCGTGATTAAGTTCTTTGATCACCCGCTTCTGGATCATCTCACGGCATCTTGCATTGACAGGATGCGCAATGTCGGCGTAGAGCTTCGCTCTTCCCCCGGAGTCATGCTCGATGTGGTCTGATTTCAATTGACTTCCACAATGGTTGCAGAAGCTGGCTCTTAGGTGATTTTTAGTTCTGCATTTGTAGCAATTTGATGTAAGCTTGCGACTTGGCATCGCGACAAAAGGCCCGTTATTACCCTCGATGATTTTCAAGTCTCGAACGACGAAACAATCGTCAAACGTGACACTGCAAAATCCTCTTAAGCGATCTTCGGCGCTTTCAATTAATTTAATTCTGACTTCCGTAATCTCCATTACGTGCTCCTTCGCGTGTTCCTCGTGTTGTTGGTTTAATCAGGAGGCGATCTGTGTCAGTGTTTGAGTGAAAAAAACTCTGGTGTCAGGGAATCTCGCAGCAAGATATTGGGTCGCATGCCGTGCTGTACGAGAAGTAGGAAAAACGCCGAAGTAACTCGATCCACTTCCACTCATTTGGTGGCCGAGGCAATTCAGGCGGGCAAACTCTTGTTTTAGACTCAGAAAAGTTTGTGTGATGGTGGGACTAATTGGCTCTGCAAATTCTTGCAGGCGATTAAACATGTTGGTTCCCAACGAATTTGGGTCAATTCGCCGGAAGCTGTTCATGAATGGGTGAATACTGAGAGGGCGGGTAGGAATGTTAACTTGATTGAAAATGGAGGCGGTAGGAATTCCGAAGTCAGGTTTAGCGATGACGACTGGGATTCCGCAGGCAACTCGAACAGGCTCAATTTTCTCACCACGCCCACGGCAGATAGCGGTTCCGCCGTATAAGAAAAACGGAATGTCGCTGCCTAGTTGAGCAGCAATCTGCGATAGCTGTTCACGATCCCAATTAAGTTTCCAAAGCTGATTGCCGGCAACTAGTGCTGCAGCCGCATTGCTGGACGCTCCTCCTAGACCAGCGGCGGATGGGATTTGTTTATCCAGCTCAATCGCAATACCGTCCTTACAGCAGTTAGCAGACTGCTGTTGACGAGCCGTCTCCCGAAGCAAAGCAAGTGAGCGAATGATTAGGTTTCGATGGTCACAGGGAATTGAGTCTTTCTCCTTCGGGAGGCTTCCGTGGTCCGGCGTGCGGATGGAAAGGCTGAAGTTCTCGTCCTTGCGTCGAGTGAAACTCATTTGATCAAAAATTGAAACCGTGGACATTACCGTTTCAAGTTCATGAAACCCATCTGCTCGGCGGTTGAGGAGCTCTAAGAACCAGTTGATCTTGGCGGGCGCCGCAATCTCGATTTTGTTAATACTAGAACGCAAGAGCATGATTGTTTTGAACGAGCCAGTGTTAGTTTGTGTGCCGGTGGTGAAAGGCCGCTGCCAGACAAATTCAAATGAAGGGCGGTCACGCAATCAACCCGAAAAGGTTGCTTTTGAGGTCGAGGTAAATAGTTGAGTGATTCTTTGAAGTCTCCAACCCCGTTTATAAAGGGTTGGATAGTCTTAACCAAGCTACTTGATAAACTTTATTGAGATATCTTCGGCTAAACTAACCAGCGATTGCTGGTCCCTGAATGTGACGTTATCCCCTGAGGCCTTTAGGTAAACGGTGTTCCCTTGAAGTTGTTGCCCTAATATCATGAATGTGTGGCAACGAAATGTAAGTTACGGCGAAAGAGGTAAACCACGTCGTGTTTTAGGTTGGGGTAGTTGGTCGACTGAGAACGTTAGGGCGTTTTTTAATTAAGTGGATTTCAGATTTTATGGAAGACAAAAAAACAAAAGTTCCTGATGCTTTAAAGCACGTTTCAGGGAAGGCATTGCTGTTGCGGTCTATTTTCGGTGGTTTTTTAATGGGGCTTGCCAATCTCGTGCCGGGAATCAGTGGCGGCACGATGCTTTTAGCTTCCGGTATTTACCCGGCCTTTATTGATGCCTTGGCAGATTTGAGCCGTTTTCGATTTCGAGTTCGTTCCATTATCGTGATGAGCGCGGTGGTCGCATCTGCAGGAATCGGGATTCTGTTACTCGCTGGAACACTGAAAGAGTTGGTCGTTCATCAGCGATGGGTGATGTACAGCATTTTCATCGGGTTAACGTTAGGCGGGGTTCCAATCGTTTGGAAGTTGGCACGTCCTGCATCTCCCGTGTTGGTCGGATCCGCGTTGCTTTCTTTTTTTGCGATGGTCATCCTGGCAATTTTGCAGTCAAACGGAATTGTTGGTCAAAGCAGTTCCAATGTCTTGATGCTTTTCATCGCTGGATTAGCCGGTGCAAGTGCGATGATTCTGCCTGGATTGTCGGGCGGTTATTTACTCCTTCTGTTGGGGCAGTATGTGCCAATTCTTGGAGCAATTGATCAATTTAAAGATGCATTATCGAGTCGAGACTTGGGCGCTGCGGTTTCCCCGGGATTATCGGTTTTATTACCTGTTGGATTAGGGGTCGTTGCCGGAGTCCTGTTGGTTGGCAATTTACTTGAGTGGCTGCTCCGAAAGTATCAAAAGGCAACGCTGGGAATGCTGCTCGGGTTGTTATTGGGCTCAACCGCGGGTTTATGGCCGTTTCAGGAGGGTGTGCAACCAGTTCCTGGCGACATGATTAAAGGGGCGGTAGTGACGTTGGAAAATCGAGCAGAGATCGATCCGGAGGACTGGAGTATGGCCTGGGTGCGACCAAGCCTGGGACAGATTGCTGTATCGTTATTGCTGATCAGCGGTGGCGTGGCGACGACAATCGGAGTCGCGAGAGTGGGGGCCTATCTGGATTCAGATTCTGGCAACCTTCAAAATGACTCCTCCGATCATTAGACCGAAGGAGTTTCCGTGGTGGAGCAAAGGTCAGGCATTGCTAAAGTTCGAGGGGAAGCTTTGGCAAGCTAACTTACTTTTTGATTTTCTTGATCGAGGTTTCTTCATTTTTATCAATGTCGAAAACCTTGTTCAGTCGCATCAGTTTAAAGACTTCTTCGACGTTATCACCAATGGTACAAAGTCGCAATTTAACTTTTGCCTCTTTGCATTTTTTGCCGAACAGGACCAGTTTTCCAATCATAGCCGAAGACATAAAGCCAACGTTTTGGAAATTTAATATGATACGAGAGTTGCTGGTGTTGTTGATCAGTTCACCGAGTTCTTGTCCGAGGCTACTGATTCTCGAATCATCGATGATTCTAACATCCTGAAAGTAAACGATAAGGACGTTGTCGCCTTCGAAGCGGTTGATCAATGTCACGATTTCTTCCTTCTTGGTGTTCAGGCCGTTTGTAATTTCGAGCTGATTTTAATGGATACCGAATTGTACGGTTTTTATGCGGGTTGTAAAGCAAATCTAAAACCACTGAAGTATATAGCTTCGAACTTTAAGTTGGGCAAGTTAAATGCAAATACTAATATTTGAATGGTTGACCGGAGGGGGGCTCTGGATAGATGGGGTTTCCCTTCATTGTGGGTCCGCAATTCGGTCACAGGGGATGCGTATGCTGCAGGCAATTGCTCATGATTTTCTTATTGGGGGGATCGAAGTGATTTTGCCGGTTGACGAACGGGCAGTTGGCGATTTCCCCAGTGTAGACGGGCTGACGCTCCACCCTGTTACTCAGCAAGTTGACTTAAGAGGGGTCCTAGAAGATTTGGCGAAAAAGGTTGATCGGATTTTACTGATTGCTCCGGAAACCGGAGGCCGTCTGCTTGGGTGTGTTCAGTGGCTGGAACCGTTTCGTGACAAGTTAGTGAGCCCAAGTGAGGAGTTGGTGAGGATCGCCTCAAGCAAGCGGGCCTCGTTTGATTATTTGCAAAATCAGGGTTTCGATGGGGTTTCGAGGGGAACGGAATTTATTGAATTTTGGAACGGTCCGATGGACAATTTCGATTTTCCGATGGTTGTTAAGCCCAACGATGGCGTTGGGGGAGAGGGGCTTATTCTGATTCAAGAGTATGCCGAACTGGAGCGGGTGGAGAGCCAGTTAACAGGTTTGGGGTACTGGGTAGAGCCGTTCTATCAAGGCCTTCCAGTCAGCGTCTCGGTGATCTGCCACGGTGGCGACTTCACTTTTCTTCCCGCGACCGAGCAAGTCTTTGATGATGAACCGTTTGGCGAATTCGTCGGTTCTCGATTTCCCGTTCGCAAGGATTTTGAATGCCGGGCACGTCGGTTGGCTGAGAAGACGGTTCGGTTGTTACCACCGACTCAAGGGTATATCGGTCTGGATATGGTGCTTGGCCCCGAGGGTGACCAATTGATAGAAATCAACCCACGTCTGACCATGTCCTATTTAAAGTTGAGGAATGTGTGTTCATTCAATTTAGCCATGCGGATGTTAGCTCCAGATGGCTAAATCTGAATGGCAATCATTGCAGGTCACACATGAGCAGTCGGTGCCTAACTAACTCCCTGCTTTCTCAAGTGCAATTTCTTTGATTCCACGAAGGTCAAGTTTACCAGTGCCGAGAATAGGAAGGTGGTCCACCTGAATGAAACCTGGGGCCATCGGAATAAAGATGTTAGGCAATCCCGCGTCCTTTAGTGACTGCTGCATTTCTTCTACCGTCTTGGTCGTCTTTGTGTAGAGAACAATTAATCGCTCTCCCTTTTTGTCGTCAGGCACGGCAGTTACGGCAACTAGTAAATGGTCGTCGGAGTCATCAGAGGGTGTCGAGTCAAGGAATTCTGAAAGGACTTCCTCAATTTTAAGGTGAGGTACCATTTCGCCGCCAATCTTCGAAAAGCGACTCATTCGACCCGTGATTTTGATAAATCCGTCATCATCAATGATGGCGACGTCACCGGTCTTGTACCATCGGCCGTCGAGTACCTCAGCGGTTGCTTCGGGCTTGTTGAGGTAACCCTTCATCACACTTGGGCCGCAGATCCAAAGCATTCCCGCTTGGTTGGGGCCGAGGACTTCGCCCGAGTCGAGGTCGGTTACGCGAGCTGCGAGGTTTGGCATTGGCCTGCCGACCGTACCCTCTTTCGCGTCGATTTGAAACTCTTTTTTAGTTTGACGTGAGTACGGAATGTTAACCGCTGCGACCGGTGAGAGTTCGGTCGTGCCGTATCCTTCTACCGGCCGGACACCAAATTTGTTTTCAAACTCTTCACATAGTTCAGGAGGTAAACGTTCTGCTCCGGCAATGACCATGTTGAGCGAATTAAATTGGTCTGGAGTGCACCGTCTCATGTAGGAGCGTAGGAAGGTTGGGGTGGCGACAATGATGGTGGCTGAAAACTTCTTAGCAATCTTGCCGACAATTTTAGCATCGAGTGGATTGAAGTGATAAACTCCACGCGAGTCGGTCGTCATAGGCACCCAAAGGGTGACCGTGTATCCCATCGAATGGAAAAACGGCAACACGCCAATCAAGGTGTCATCTGGAACGAGCGAGCCAACGCGTTCGATTCCCAGTACGTTGCTCATGATGTTTTTATGAGTCAGCATTACACCCTTGGGAACTCCAGTGGATCCTGAGGTAAACACAATCGTCAGCGTGTCATCAGGTTTGATTTGATTGAGTCCAAGATTTAAGTCGAGGAGGGCATTGGGCAGCACGAAGCTTTGGAATGCACCGACCAGTTTGTCTAATCCACTGACTTTTTCTTTGAGGTCATCAAGATAAAAAATATTGCAGTCAAAGTCGAAGTTGAATTTTTCGGCAACCTTTCGAGTTGTTAAGACGGTTTTTATTTCCGCTTCTTTAACGCAGTGATTAATCAGATCGTTTGAAAGTGAGTAATTCAGGTTGATCGCCACGCGTTTGTCGAGTGCCAGGGAAAGGTTGACAATCGCGCCGCCAACGGATGGCGGGATCAGGACCCCTACATTTTCTTCTTGATTGTCGAGCACGTGTTTTTTCAACAGTCGTCTCAAAATCAACGCACGGGTTAGCAGCTTCCCTCCGGTTTCTTCCTGATTTGTGGAGTCACCGATTTTTGAGCGGAACTTGTTGCGTTTACAGGCTTTGATAAATGCCGAAGGGGCAGAGACAAATTTTCCAGCGGGATTATCCATGGTAGTTGCACTAAGCTCTTGAACAGATTGACGAATTGCAAACATCGTATCAGCTTTTTCAATCGGTTTGCCAATGTGGACCGAAAGCGGGCGACGAAAGGAACGAGGCCACTTTTTTATACTCTTTCCTTGAGAGAAACTAAATATGCTTCCCCAGAGTTGGTCAAAGTAAACGGGGATGACGGGAGTTTTGTTTTCTTTCAAATTGATGATTTTTGTGAGCCCTGGCTTGAAATTTTTGATCTGACAATCCCGAGAGATACCGCCTTCGGGGAACAGGCCAACGACCCCACCCTGTTCGATCGTTTGTTTTGCTGTTTTCAGTCCGTTGCGAATCGATCTGGGGCCACCGGCGATCAAAATGATTCCACAGAAGGCAGCCCATTTTTGCAAAGCCCAATGCGAGAAGTTACCCGCCCAAGCAATGACGCGAGGTAAGCGAGGGACTAACACAAGTAGAATCGCTCCGTCGAGCCATGAGGAATGATTGGCGACAACAACAGCGCCACCTTGTTTGGGTAGATTTTCAATTCCGTTGATTTTGACACGGTAAATTATTTGGAACGCCATGAAGAACAAAAGGCGGACGGTTTGTTTAATTAAAAGGTAGAGCGAGTATGCGATTACCGGGATGGTCAAAATACAGATCACCAAAAATATTTGGCGGGAGCTAAGAAGTGGAAGTGGACGGATTTGCCGCTGAACTTTAAAGATTTGCCGCTGAAAAGCGACCGCGTCTTGTTCATTGAAGTTGGAGTTTTCTGGGCTAAATTCGGCGACATAATCTTCGAGTCGAAGTGGTTGGGAGGCATTTGCTCGGCGTTCTGTATCTTTGGCGATTAAGAGTGTAAGTGTCGCAGGACGTAGGGGAGCGGTGGTCTCGCTGACGAACTTCTCGATTCCCGGTTGATCGCTTATTGGCGTTTTTTCAAAACGACCAATTGTCTCTTCTAGTTCTTTGGTTTGTGTTTCATTCAAACTTTTTGCTGTAAGTTCGGCGGGCAATTGAGCAATGGTTCCTGGTTCAGTTGTTTGCGTGCAAAACAACATCACACCAAAGAAGAGAAGGATACTGCTGAAGGCTAGGCAGTTGGTGGCGGCGAGGATTGAGCCGCGTTTCTTAATCGGGCTGTTGTGTTGTAGGTAGGATGCCAAGGGGACGTCAAAGACACCAGCACTGAATCCAAGGCCCGCAAGGAAGATGAATGTTAGTACCTTGTCGAAGTTGTACGGATCTCCGTTGATGAAATCGGGAGGGGTCAGCCACAATAGAAACGAGAAAATTGCAACTCCAATTGCACCGATGGGAACCAAGCCTAATTCGATTCTGCCGGCAGATATTAATCCAGCGGCAACGCTACCAAATCCAATGCCTAACACGACAGCAATCAGGAGCGGCGTTCGGTCAGACTCGATGATGCCGCCGCTCTCGGTTGCAAAAACATCGATATTGAGTTGAGCCAAAGCGGCGACTGCCCAGAAAAAAGAAATGCCAAGCGCAATTCGGAACAGCGTGCGGTATGAGAATAGCTGGAAAAGATCCTTAATGGTTTCACCTATTAAGGTGATCGGGAATTTGGCTTTGGCATTTGCTGCTGGTAGAGACCAAACTAAGAAGCTCAACAGGGTTCCAATAATGGCAATTCCAATGAGCACGCCTGCCGCTAAGCCAATGTTGTCCTGCCCGCGATGAGTGATATCGGAAAGTGCTCCGCCAAGCGCCATGCCGATGACAGTGGCGGAGAGGGTTGCGAGGTTGAAAACTCCATTCCCGGCGGCAATCGTTTTTTCATTTAAAAGCTCGGGGATGGTACCAACTTTGGCCGGTGAAAAGAGTGCACTCTGAAGTCCCATCAAGAAAACAGCAGCGAGCAATACCCAGAAATAGGGGTCGATCCCGGAAGCTGGGTCAGGAGTTCCCAGAAGACTGACCGCGATGATTCCGATGATCATGATCGCAATTTCTGCAATCTTGCAGCCGATGATGACATTTCGTTTCTTGAATCTATCAGCCAGCCAACCAGCAACTGACGCAAACAAGATGTAGGGAATGATGAAAAATGACGAGCCAATAATTAGAAGCGTCCCCTGGTCTTCAGGGGCAAATTGATTTTTACCAACACCAATGACAAACCAGCGGAACACATTATCGTTGATTGAGGTCAGCCACTGGGTCCATAAAAGGCCTTGGAAGCTGGAGGACCAAATTCCATGGGTTGAGGGTTCGGTAGGCTGGCTCATGGGGTTGCCGGTTTTTCGTGGTAATTGGTTCTACAGCCACTCAGGATGAAAATCTGAGCTAGTCAAATGTAAGTACTTAACAATCAGTTTAAATGATGGTTTTGTGACTCGATACCCGGATCGTTGGAAAAGCCGAACCAATCGTTAAACGTGGGATAACTTCTGCTTTCTTCCAAAGTTCGCAGTCGCGGCAACGGTTGTTTTCAATAGAACCCAAAAAAACGGAACCGATTCTTTTCAGGGTAGATATTTGTGAGTCCCTGATTCAAGAAGAAAACGTCAGAAAAACGATAGGTTAACAAGGTTTAGCTGCTCTTGTTGGGTGCAACACTTGCTCATGGAGAAATTTTCCATGAGGACTCGGTGTTAGCGAAGTGCAGTTCTTTTCCCAACCTTGAATGGAAAAAATAATGCGACGTACTTCAATCATGACGCTGGGGCTGGTACTGATATTTATCGGGATTCAGTTAAACCTGGTTGATACCTACGTGTTGACACCCCGATTCTCAAATCTTCTCGCGGATCACGCGACTGTGGAGCGAGAGGTGGCAGCAGTTCGGCCAACTTCGGAAGCCCGTTCGACTAATTATTATCGAGCTTCCTATCCAAATATTACCCGAACCGAATCTAAGCCGGAAAAGTCTGGCTTGGGGGTTCAAAAAAAGATTTCAACGCCAACGTGGCTTTGTTGGCCCATTCTGTTTTTAGGAACGGTGGTTTTCCTGAATGGATTTTCCATCAGAAGAGAATGATCGTTTTCGAATTTATTGAAAGCGAAGCAAACTCTGACTGCAGTCGTGGTTGGTTTGGAGTAACTAAATAACGGAGAATGGAGCCGCAAATTGGAAACAAAAATGCTAGTTTGATGCGTAGACGGATGAGATTCTGGTCGATCATTCGGGGACGTATCAGCTAGTGTTTTTTATTTTAAGAAAGAGGCAGAGGGTGTCGGGACGGAAATTGTGCTGGTTCTTTTTGGGCAATTTCAGCGGAAGAGTTTGGGAGAATTTCGAGTAAGAATGACTCGAAAAGGTGCTGATTTGTTTTTGACGCAATGGATTGGCGAGGTATGATAAATAGGCGATACCAACCGTGTTTTTGAGGAAATGTGATGTCAGGATTTGAATGCATTGCCACAGAAGTTCTCGAAAATGCAACCATTGTCAAGTTTGTCGATCAACGAGTGATGAATCCTGCTCGGATTGAGTCACTCGGTCGCGAGTTGCTCTCTCTGGTGGATGCGACGAGTGTGACGGGAATTGTTTTGAATTTTGAAGGTGTTAGTTTTTTCTCTAGTGCTGCGATTAACAAATTGATCAAACTAGAGAGTGAGAGTAAAAAAAATGGACTGCAATTGAGATTGAGCAACTTGCGTCCTGAGGTGCGAGATTTGTTTAGCTATACAAATCTCGATTCATTGTTTCAGATTAAAGATAATCAAATCGAGGCAATCGAGTCACTCTAAAGAGAGTGGGCTTTGAGGATGGGCTAGGGGCTCCAACGAGTTTTTGAATAGATTGAAGATTCAGGTTAATCATGGAAAGTACAACTCAGCATTGGCGGTACGACGATCACATTCCAAGTGAGCCAGATTGCTGCGCAACAATAGTTGGTATGGTCCTTGAGCAGTTGGAGAAAAACGGTTGGGGTAACAAGGACACCTTCGGTATTCACATGGCCATGGAAGAGGCGGTGATGAATGCAATTGATCACGGGAATAATCGAAGCCCCGACAAGACCGTTCATCTCGTGATTGAGATTTGTGGCGACCGATTTTATTCGAAGATAACTGACCAAGGCGAAGGTTTTGATCCGGCGAAGGTTCCTGACCCCACGCAAGAAGAAAATCTCGAAAAGGATTGCGGTCGTGGTGTGATGCTCATTCGGAATTTCGTTGACATTGTACTTTACAACGACAAAGGGAATTCCCTCGAGCTAACCAAGCAGAACTCAGAGGCCAAAGCGTGACAATAAACGCGCTGGTTAACGCGTAATTGTCACTGTCAAATAGGCTGCCGTTCAGTTCTCGCAGGCGAATTAGTTGTTCTTGGTTGAAAAGATTGACGCGGGTAGGTTTTCTGAATTAACTAAATTCGCCCCTTCTGGATTGGCCGCCCAGGCGTATCGGACTGCCTTGGGATTCGGCACTTCTTTGCAACTCACGATGATTGTGTTGTTGCTGATTTTGGCATCTGCCCAAT
Organism: Mariniblastus sp.; assembly: GCA_029251085.1. Classification (GTDB taxonomy): domain Bacteria; phylum Planctomycetota; class Planctomycetia; order Pirellulales; family Pirellulaceae; genus Mariniblastus. The sequence continues at coordinate 54,530 of JAQXDZ010000014.1, read as the reverse complement.
GCCAAGTTTGATTGTCTCCAGTTACCTCGAACCGCTGGAGAGGCTTTCCATCACCGGTTTTCAAACCGTTACCCGTGTGAGCGAATTCGATGATCATCTTTCCAGCTTTTACTCGGGAAGACTTGTAGAGTGGTCCGCTGACGGTAACCGGTTTCTGGTAATCGTTGCTTAAAGCCCAGCGAGCCAGTCGTAGGCCAACGGTCTTTTTGTTTTTTGGATGAATGTCCCTGGCGTCTCCCACGTCGTTGATGGTCGCCATGCCTGTGCCAGCCAGTTCCAAGGTTTTTCTTTGTTGATCCTGTACGGTCGCCCAATCGCTTTGCTGACCTGGATCGGTTGTAACTGGCTTGAAATTTGCCAATTGGACGAAGTAAAACGGAAACTCATCGCCCCAGCGTTGTCGCCAGTCCTGAATCATTAAAGTAAACATTTCCTGGTAGATCTCAGCCAAGCCCGCTTTAGCGTTCGCTTCGCCTTGATACCAAATTGCTCCCCGCATGGTGTAGCCAACGAACGGATGAATCATTCCATTGTAAAGAACCGTCGGATTGCGCTCATTTTCGTAGGTTGGTTTTACCGGTAGAGGGCGACGGGGTAGTCGGGCACGTTCGGAGGCTGCTTTGTTTTTGTTTTGGGCGCGAACCCTAGCAGTTCTCTTTTCCCAATTAGCCATCGCAGCGTCGTGCTTTTTCTTGGCCGCAACGGAGTCAAAAGCTTTCGCCGCGCGGTCAAGTTCTGCGATCATTTTTTTTCCGTGCGAGTTAGAGAGCATAGCTTCTCTGCTTGTGTAACATTCAGATCTTTTACCACCCCAACAGGATTGGATAATGCCGACAGGAATTCCTGTTTCTTGCTGAATTTGTTTTGCAAAGTAATAGGCAACTGCCGAAAATTTGCCTGACGTTTCTGGAGACGAAAGGTTCCAGGTTCCCGCAATATCGGTCTGCGGTTGAGCGGCAGGAGTGTTGGTGGCGAGGAAAAACCGAATCGCTGGATTTTTAGATTTGGGTAAGTCAGTTTTCGCATCGAGTGAAGCTTGAAGCTTAAATGCCATGTTCGACTGCCCGCTCGCAAACCAAACTTCACCAATCAAGATGTTTTTGATTTCAACTCTGTCTTTGCCATTTTCAATGACCATGTTCATTCCCTGGCCATTGGCTTTCATTGCCGGTAGCGCCAGTCGCCAGCTTCCGTCGTCATTGGATTTTGTGGAAACAGTATTTCCATTGAACGCGACGTCGACTTGAGTGTTGGCGTCTGCCCACCCCCAGATGGATACGGGTTTGTCGCGTTGAAGTACCATTTGATTGCTAAAGAATGATGGTAATTTCAATTCCGCCAGTAGTTCAGTACTTGGTGAAATGAACCAAATTAAACAGGCAGTGATGATAGATAAATGGCGTGGTCGCATGGGTACCCTCGGTTGGAGATCGTTGAGCCCGCCATTTTGACGTTAATTTTCATCGAATTCAAGCAAAACGGGGCAATGGTCAGAATAGAAAATGTCTTTTAGGTGCGATACGTTATGAATTGACGATTGAAGAGGCGGACTGACGAATTGGTAGTCGATCCGCCAAGCGCCTCGATCGGTTCTCGTTGGGTTGGTTGGGGGCCACCAGGTAAAGCTTCGCTCACTCGGATTCTGATTGCGGAATGAATCGACAAGACCTTCGTCGAGCCACTGTTGGAGCCATAAACGTTCGTCTGGGCGAAAGCCGGATGGATTCGTGTCCGCGATAGCTTGGGGGACATCCAAAAGTGTTTGCGCGATGTTGAAGTCTCCTACCACGATGACCCGCGGTTGCTCCTCTCTTATTTTTTTTACCCATCGCGAGAAGTCTTTGAGGAATTCCAGTTTGAAGTTGTGACGGATTTGGCTTGCTGATCCATTGGGAATGTAACAATTGATTATCGAGAAATTTCCAAAGTCAGTACGCAGGATTCGGCCCTCGACGTCATATTTTTCGAGACCCATGCCACACTCGAAGTGGTGAGGTTTGATTTTAGAGAACGTGGCAACGCCGCTGTAGCCTTTTCGCTTGGCAGAATGCCAACAGTGGTGGTAACCAATACTGTCGAGCAATAAGACAGGGACGCTACCTGAGTGGGCTTTGGTTTCTTGCAAGCAAATTACGTCGTAGTCATGGTCTTCGATCCAATCGAATAATCCTTTTTTGATTGCCGAGCGAATGCCATTGATGTTGTACGTGATGATCTTCATTGTCAAAACATGGGAAGGGGGTGTGTTTAGCGACGGGCAACTGAGTTACCCGACACGCGATGAATTAACGACCGCATTTCAAGAATACTTATCGTTGACATGACTCTTGCTGCGGGGATGTTGGTTTGCTCAATGATTGAATCGATCAACGTCGGAGTTGTTTCGATTGTATTCAAGATGCTCCGCTCTTGCTCTGTCAGCTTAAGTTCGGCCGGATTGCGGATTTCTCCCGCTTCGTTGGTTTGAATGGGCGTGGCAAGCGGACCAAGTTCATCCAGCACGTCGTCTACGGAGCTTACCAGTTTTGCTCCGTCTTGAATCAATTTGTGACAGCCTTTGGACATGCGACTGTTAATTGGTCCAGGGACAGCGAACACTTCCCTTCCCTGCTCCATCGCCAACCTCGCAGAAATCAAAGCGCCACTTCTTTGGGCAGCTTCCACAACGACAACTCCTAAACTTAATCCGGAGACGATGCGGTTGCGTCTTGGGAAAGATCCACTGCGAGGCGGAGTGTCTGGCGGTGATTCTGAAATGACAGCGCCATGATGCGTGATTTCATTAGCAAGCGCAGCGTGGTCAGCAGGATAAAGTTTCAAATGACCGCCTCCAAGAACGGCGATTGTCCTGCCTCCAGCCTCCAGCGCCGCTTGGTGGGCAGCGGCGTCGATACCTCGAGCTAATCCAGAAATAATCGTGATCCCCGCCATTGAAAGGCCACGGGCGAGTTGAGATGCAATTTTGATTCCATATCTTGTCGCATGTCTTGAGCCAACAATGGCGATGCTTAGGTTGTCTGTAGGAAGCAGTTTGCCACGAGAATACAGGATTGAAGGCGGGTCGTAAATTTCCGAAAGACGTTCCGGATAAATATTCGCGTACCTTTCGATCATGTCAATTCCGTGAGTCTGGCATCTCTCAATGATCGAATCGGCCGTTGCTAAATCGCTTGCACTCAGGATCGAGTTAACGAGTTTTGGCCCGATTCCTTGAAGTTGTTCCAGTTCAGCAGCGGTGGCTTTGAATACGTTGGAAGCAGAGCCAAAATGTTGGACCAGCTCAGAGTAGACGATTGGCCCGACGCCGGGAATGCGAGTCAGCCGGAGCGTCGCCTGGACGCTTCCTTGCTGTGATGAGCAGGTGTTGTTATCGATCGAAGTCTCCTCAAGTTTGAGTCATTTCAGATCGCGGCGATTCATTTAGTATTATCCCGTGCCCGCTTAGAAACAAGACGCGGAGAGAAATCCGACCGAACATCTGCGAATTACGCGGTGTTCGGTGCTTTGAAGGTGGTAGCATTTCCACGAACTGAGACTAAAGAATTAGTTACCAGCGACGTAAACCTTCAGTGATTTCAGCGGTAAAGGGCAGGCTCGCTCGCTATCGAGCACGGGTCCGTCAAGATTGGGGTAGATGTCCTGAGGCGATTCGGCAGCGGTGTCAATAAAGAGGTGCCAGCGTCTAGGATTGGCAATTTTCGGAATGACGAATTCCGCTGATTCGTGGCTTGAATTAAACATCAGTAGGACATCCCGTCCCAATATTTCCGAGTCCCGGTGTTCCACCGGAGCGGCGAGCAGGCACAGGATCGGCAAAGCGTCTGTGTGCCAATCGATGCTTGTTCCTTGTGGATTGTACCAACTGACATCGGGCCAACAATCTTCACTGTCAGCAACTCCGGTGAGGAAATGGTGGCGTCGAACCGTTGGTTGGTGGCGTCGAAATTCGATTAACGATCGGCAGAACCTAACAAGCTCCGAATTTTCGTTAACTAAATCCCAGTCCAACCAGGAAATCTCATTATCTTGGCAGTAGGCGTTGTTGTTTCCCTGTTGGGTTCTTTGGAATTCGTCGCCTGCGACCAGCATTGGTACACCCTGACTAAGCATAAGTGTGGTCAGTATGTTTTTGATTTGGCGAAGTCGAAGTTGATTGACTTGTGGTTCATCGGTGGGGCCTTCGATACCAAAGTTTTCACTAAAGTTGTTGTTGTCGCCGTCGCGATTATTTTCACCGTTGGCAAGATTTTGCTTTTCGCAGTAACTCACAAGATCGTTAAGTGTAAATCCATCGTGCGATGTCACAAAGTTGATGCTGCAACAAGGAGGTCGGCCCCCGGGTTGGTAAAGGTCAGCTGATCCAGCTAGACGAGTAGCGAGAGGCCCACGGGTACCGTGGTCGCCTCTCCAGTATCCGCGAATGTCATCTCGATAACGACCATTCCACTCTGCCCAGCGATCGTCACCAAAAGAGCCAACTTGATAGGCGCCGGCTGCATCCCAGGCTTCTGCAATGATCTTGGTGTCAGCCAACAGGGGATCTTCACCAATCGCCTCAACAAGCGGCGGGTTTGGGACTAGCTCGCCATTACGATCGCGACTCAGGATAGAAGCCAGGTCGAATCGAAATCCATCGACGTGATAGTTATGCACCCAGTGGCGGAGGCAATGGAAAATCATTTCCCGAACGATGGGGTGATTGCCGTTGATCGTATTTCCACACCCGGAATAATTTTTATAGTTCCGTTTGTCGTTTTCCAGCATGTAGTAAACCGGATTCTCAAGCCCTTTAAAGCTCAGGACTGGTCCACGGTTGTTTCCTTCGCAGGTATGGTTGAAGACGACATCCAGGATGACTTCAATTCCTGCTTCATGCAGGGACTTAACCATTTGCTTGAATTCAACAACCTGGGAGCCCGGTTCTGATCCGGCAGCATAACCTCGATGGGGGGCGAAAAACGCGAGCGGGTCATAACCCCAGTAATTTGGTTTGTCTGAAGCAGCGCCGTCCATCGCGAGGATTGGGAACTCGTGGACTGGCATGAGTTCGACGGCAGTGACCCCTAACGATTGCAGGTAGGGAATTTTTTCGATGACTCCCAAATAGGTGCCGGGGTGCGCAACGCCGCTGGATGGGTGTTGCGTAAAGCCTTTTACGTGCATCTCATAAATAACGGATTCGGACATGTCCCGGCGGAGATGGCGATCTCCGCCCCAGTCGAAATGGTCGTCAACAACGACACATTTGGGCGGGCGGATAATTCCATCACGGCTCTGCTGAAAGGTACCGGCGAGAGCCTTAGCGTAGGGGTCAATTAATCGGGCATTGGGATGGAACCGAAGACCGCGGTCTGGGTCGTTGGGGCCATTTGCTTGAAAATGATAGAGTTGGCCGAACGAGATCTGAGGAACAAAAATGCTCCAAATGTCCCCCCACCGATCACTGGCGGGGTCAAAGGTGATGATCTCTGTCGGTTCCGTATCTTCGACCGACTGGTAAAGCAGCAGTCTCATTTCACTTGCGTGACGACTAAAGATTACAAACTGGACCCCGTCGTCGTGAACGACCGCACCGTAGGGTAATTGGTGCGTGAATTGAAATTTTGGTAGAGGTTGTCGCATAGGTGTAAACATAGGTCGATTTTGACTCTCGTGGCAATCCCACCCTTTTTTTTCAGTTGTTTCCTTTGCGACGGGGTTAGCTTAAGGGCGGATTAAACGCGCCGTCGATGGATGCATGGGGAGAAATTTTTCCACGATTTCATGTAAATATTTCATCGGTTTTTTTAAAATGCCTCACAGATTCACTTTGCCATTGGTTTTAGTTGTTCAATTCGGCACGGTTGCCGGATTCGAGCCAATCGACGAAACTATAGGCAAGTTAATTCATCCGAAAAACAACCCAACTCGCTGAGTTGGCCAGACCGATCCGCGAGCTAATGACAGGCGTTTCCTATAAAGATTCCGGCGTTGATCTCGAAGTTTACAACGAGGCGATGAAGCGACTCCCAAAGTTGATGCATCGGACCTTTTCACCTCGTGTCCGGCAGCTTGATGGCGGATTTGCCGGGCTGTTCCAGCTGGACTTTGAAAGTAAGCTTTTCCGAAGAAATTATCAGGACCCCATGCTGGTGGCTTGCACCGACGGTGTTGGGACCAAGCTGAAATTGGCGCAGATGCTCAACAGCCACCGAACGGTGGGTATTGATTTGGTGGCGATGTGCGTGAACGACGCGATTTGTTGCGGAGCGGAGCCGCTGTTTTTCTTAGATTATGTGGCGATGTCCCACGATGACCCCGTCGCACTTGAGCAAATTGTAAGCGGTATCAGCGACGGTTGCCTGGCCGCCGACTGTGCACTGTTGGGCGGAGAGACGGCGATCATGCCTGATCTCTACCAACCGGGAGATTATGATCTGGCTGGTTTTTGCGTGGGAGTGGTTGAACGAAATCATGTAATTGACGGCCATTCCATTGCCGACGGGGATGTTGTGATTGGTGTCGCTTCTAGTGGTGTGCATTCCAATGGTTTCAGTCTCGTTCGCAAAATTGCATTTGATGTTGGTAATAAAAAACCAGAAGACTTAATGGAAGGTACGGATCGGTCCATTGGTGACGTGTTAATCGAGCCGACCTTGATTTATACCAAAGCAATTCGGGATGTTCTTAGTCATTACAAGGTCAAGAACGTTGTTCATGGAATCGCGCACATCACCGGCGGTGGTCTCGAAGAGAATATCGAGCGAATCACCCCTGAAGGCATGGCGATTGATATTGATGGCCAAGCGTGGGAACGTCCGCCGGTTTTTGATTGGCTGCAAAAACTTGGAGAAGTAGAGACCGAGGAGATGTTCCGCGTGTTTAATATGGGGGTTGGATTGGCAATGATCGTAAGTCCCTATTATGCCGAATCGATTCAGCGATCATTGAGCAAGCACGGACACGAAAATTGGGTGATCGGCACCGTCAAAGCGGGTGAAAAACGAGTCACAGTTCACGACAAAACGTTGTAGTCAAATTGCGGTTGGACACGTTCCAAGCATCCGAAAGGGTCGGCGTGTGCCTAAGCAGGCGCAATGGTTAGCTCGCTATCTCAAGCTTGATTACTTAGAAGCTTCGACGACCTCTTGAATTCTACCGAGGATTTTCAATGCTTCGGTCGGCCCGAATAGCGTATCGATCATAATCGCTGGCTCATCCGGATAGTTCGGTGGGTAGATCACGTTGACCGGAATGATAGATCGGTTGACCCGTAACAAGTCCAAGGCTATTTCAGGTCGTCGCTTGGTATCGTCAACTGAAATGAATTCAAAGTTAAGTTCTTTTAATTTCGCGAGAACATCTTTGTTCGAAAAGACACGCTTTTCGTTTACTTTACAAGTCGGTCACCAATCGGCGGTATAGTCCACCCAGATCGGTCGGCCGTTATTTTTCAACGTGTACTCGACTTTCCCCGGGTTCCATTCTTGCCAAGCGAGCCCACCCGCGTTGTGAGCACTATTGGAGACTAGGTTTTTAGATTCCTCGACTGCTCCGTAGCACATCCAAATGCCGATCGAAGCGATCGCCAAAGGTAAGAGATAGCCGACGGTCAATCGTTTTGAAAACTTGACGCTTGATTCACTCCACTGACCGTAGCAGTAAGCGGCAAGTCCAATGACTACGAGTGCCATCACAAGCCAGCTGAGGCCGCTGACTCCGGTCTGTCCACCAAAGGCCTGCATGAAGAATGCAACGGTTGCAAAAAGTGTAAACGCCATTATTGCCTTGAAAGTCTCCATCCAAGGGCCGGGTTTGGGAAGCTTGTAAATGAGCGCCGGGAAAAATGAAAGCACGAGGTAGGGAGAAGAAATTCCCAACGCGAAAACGGTAAAGAGAAACATGGAGGGCAAAGGGTCTTGTGCCAGCGTGTAGCTCATGGCAGCACCCAAAAACGGACCTGAGCAAGGCGTGGCAATCAACGTGGTAAGCACGCCGGAAAGAAAGGAGCCGGTGTAGCCTTTTTTCTGACCACCATCGACGCCAGAAAGTGATGTTCCGATCTCAAAAACGCCTGCCATGTTCAATCCCAAGAGGAAGAGCAGGACGATAATGCCGCATACGAAATATGGGTTACCCATTTGGGCTCCCCAGTTAATTGCCTCGCCGAAGGAAAGCTTGATGAAGAGAACGGTTCCCCCAAGGATCCACATCGAAACGACCAGTCCAAACGCGAAGGCAATTCCGTGCTTGCGAATTTTTGCCGGTTCGCTGCCGGCCTGCATCACAAACCCCATCACTTTTAATCCAAGGACAGGAAATACGCAGGGCATTAGATTCAGCAGCATCCCCCCAAAAAACGCTCCAAAGAGTGCGGTAATGAAGGTTGTTTTCCCGAGTGTGCTACTGCCACCGGTCCCGACGGGAAACTTATCGAGATCATCGAACAGGATGACCTTTTGTTTTTCGTTAGGGTCATAAAGACTGTTCATGATTGCAATTTGCTCGGGCGAATCAGCAAGCAAGGCGACTGCCTCATCTTCCGCTTCATCTTCATCGTCGACTTCATCGCCAACTGGAAGTACCCCCCCTGAAATTCCGTGCGGTTTGTTCGCGTTTTCGGCGGCTTCGTAGGTAGAGTCACTCCAAATAAGCGGAGCAGCGGCGACTTTTCCAAGATTGAGCAAAGCGGAGAATGCGATACCAGTGGGTGGATCGCAGTGAGTTTCATCACAGGTTTCGAGGCCAATGATTCCGCTAAATTGGAAAGGTTGATTTTTCTTCGCGTTGCGAGGAATGGTAATATAAAAATCAAGCGTCACTGGTTCGTAATAGGCGAACATGGGATCCCCAAACGCCTCGCCAGCCTCAGGTTCTTCTGAGAGTTTCGGTCCCACAACGCTCCAGCTGTTTGTTTGAGTCAGGCCAAGGATCGTGGACTTGATCCGTGTCTTTTCGAGCGAGTAAGCATAAACGTGCCAGTCAATGTCAGGTGTGATGGTTATTTCTAAGCGGGCGACGTCGCCTGGCCGGAGCGGTTTGTCAGTGCCGGAGTTTCGAATGATTTGTCCACGGATTTCCGCGTGTGCTCCACGGATTTTTTGGTCTTCGATTTTCAATTTTGGCTGAATGAAATCGGGTGTAATGGTGAGTTCGTCGCTAACGCCGTCGAACTTACTTGTAAGGTTGTATTCGAATTGTTTGCAATTGCCATTCGTTTGACAGGTTTGCCCGTTGATCACCAAATTAATTACTAGTGTGTCCGGGTTGATTTCAGTCGCGATTTCGAACGGAGCGGACCACGACACACTGCCCTCAAATTCCTCGCAGGGATTGTCGAACCCCTCTTCGGTTACGATGTGCGGTTTTCGATCCGGACGAAACTTTCCAAGTAATTTGAAGTCATCCGATTCACCCACGCTGATATTCGTGGGGATGGGGCCGTCAGTATCTTTCATCGAAAAGACATGCCAATTTGGAATGATATCGGCAGTGACTTTAAGAATCCCCTGGCGTGTCCCGGTTAGTATTTGAAAGCTGGAAGTTGTGGATACTGGATCGCTCGACTGGATGTCGCCAAATTGATCGAGTTGGTCTTGCAGAAAAAGACCTTGTTCTTGTCCCAGACAAGGTTGGGGTTTTCCGAGGTCGCCCAGAGCAAGCGCAAGGAATGCGAAACAGAGAATGTAGTGACGGTTCAATAGTGACTGCATTGAAAAATGTCTTCCCGGGTTCAAAGCTTAAAACAAAATTTGCAAGTCTTAAGTCGTTTACGTCTGATCGTCTACAGCAGGTCTCTTAATCAAATCACACGATTAAGTAGTTTTACCCATCGGGACGTACTCAGTGCCGGAGTCGCCGTGATGAATCGAGATTTATCGTACCAAAAATTGCTCGATCGCTCCATCTATCCCGTTCGGCGAGGGGCGGATTTATCGCTCCGCAAGCTCACGGTTGGGAACTTGTGTGACGAAGGACACATCTTTTCTGGAGAATCCCTTGCCTTAATTTTTTCGGGGCGTCGTCTTTTTGGGTACACCCGTTTTTTCATTACTTGGGTCAAAAAAGCCAGCGAATTTCGCTGTTGTTTTTTTGCTGGAAATTGGCAGGCAGGTCGTCTCGTTACATATTTGCCCGTCGACCTCACACTTGATCAGCAGTTGGTTGGCTGCGATTGTTTTCTTTAACTTGATGGGGACAAAAAACTGAACCACCCCGGAGTGCTTCTCTAATCGTTTGCCAAAATCGGGGTCTCTCTCAATGATTTTTGGCTTTTGATCCGGCGTAAAAGTCTGTTTGCCAATGAGTGAGAAATGTGGGGAAGCAGCAACTGTAATTTTCGTTTTTACGAATCCCTCAGGTTGAGTGAGTGAGTAAATGTAGCTCTTCTTAGGCAGTTCGAACTTTACAATCAAATAGCCTTCATCCGATCCTTTTTTTAGATGAAATCGAGATGAAAGTCGAAAAGGTTTTTTGGCGTCGTCAGTTGTCTCGCCTTTGATCTTGGGAGTCGAGCGTTCCTGAGGCGTGTGTCCTACTGTCGTATATGAGGAATCGACTGTTTTTAAAGGAATTGCTTGGGCCGAACTGGTCCCATTTTTAGGAGTCTGGCAGTAGAACAAAACCATCGCGGTTAACGCGAAAGCGATGGGAGATATCAATGATTGAAACCGCATTAGATCATCCTTGACCGTGGCGAAATCCGCCTTTTATGCTTAAATTGAACCGTCATTTCCGGCGACGGAGAGTACCAAGGAGCAAGTCGCTGTCTCAATGGCATTTTTAGGTGAATCTCCAAATTCTGGGAAATGGAAGTGGCAAATTGAATTTTGCTATCACCTTTCGTTTGAATTTCCGCAAAAATATGCCCGATTTACTATTCGCGTCCTTTTTATGGATCCGAAAGTTGCTCTAAATTAACGGCGCGTAACCAGCAGCCGTCTATGAAGCTGGCGAGGCTTGTGTGTACAGTATGGCAGGACGGTTGGCGCACATAAACAGAGCGACGAAGCGCACAACCGATAAGTGACCTGAAGTCATCGAGGGGCAAATGATTATTTTTCTGACAGCGGATCTGATGATGGCCTCTACGGCGAGTTCCCATGCTCGTCAAAACGATGTCACTCTGCAAACTGCGACTAATGCCGAGGCGGCAATCACGTTGGTTCAGGAAGTCCGCCCCCATTTGTTGATAGTGGACTTGCAGGCTCCAGGCTTGGAGATCACCGCTTTGGGCGATGCGGTGCGAGGGCTACCCGACGCCGTTTGCCCGATGACAATTGGTTATGCTCAGCATGTCAATTTAGAGTCGTTGGACGAAGCTCGTCGAGCGGGTTTTGATCAGGTTTTAACTCGCGGTCAGTTCAATCAGCAAGTTGGTGCCATCATTGCCGACGCAAAATGATGTTGCTGGTAAGCCTGCGTTGGTGCGATCAATTGTTTTGGTCGAAGAGGGTGTCATTATAAGCAAATACGGCGACTCCGAGTTTTTCAGCGGCTCGAATCGTCTCGCTTTCCTCAAGTATAATTGTACGATCGGCTTCGATCGCGAGAACCCGTCCTCCCTCGCGAGCAATGGTTTCAATGGTTCCCACTCCGATGGTCGGTACATCGAAACGCATGTCTTGGTTAGGTTTTGAAACTTTAACAACCGTAAACCCGCCTGCGCAAAGTTGACCAGCTCGAGCAATACATTGATCGGTTCCTTCGATAGCTTCCACGGCCAGCACTGCTTGATTCTTGACAACGACAGTTTGCCCAATATCCAACGCACCCATCGCTTTGGCCATTTGCCAGCCAAAACGAATGTCTTTTAATTGACTGTTGTTGGGTTTGGTTTTTGTCAGTGGCCCTGCTTTCACCAGTAGCTCCGGAGCAAAATCAGTTGCGGGGGAAAATGTGATTCCTTCTGATTTATACAAATCAACGACCGTCCCAAGGAGGGTGTCGTCCCGCCGATCTTTCGATTTTGAAAGAACGATCGGATAGAAGTGTCGCCAGAATACCAGATCCGGGAAGTGCGTTATCAATCTAGATTTTTTTTGAAAGAGAAGCGTTTTAAATATTTTGCCGGCCATGGTTGCGTGAGCCACACCCGCTTTCCGGAAAAAACGGCACTGGGCTCCCATCCGTCCCATGCCAAATACCCGATAAGACGTGCAAATTTCTTTCAACACGGGGTCGGCATGGTCTTTGATGCCGGTGCAGTGGACCTCGTAACCTTGGGCAATCAGTGTGCGTGCGATGCAGACTGGAAAGTGCCCCCACCCCGCGACCAAGCCAATTTTTTTGATCGGAAGGTTAGCTGGATTAGAATCTTGGGTGACAGTGGCCATGGGGAATTTTGACGCGGAGATAAGGGCTAGGCAGCTCGAGACCCGTTGTCTTCAGAATCGTTTAGTTGATCAAGTTGTTTGGACAGCTTTTTGACCGTTCGTCGGAGTTCTGGAAGTTTAGAAGTGACCGCCTGAATTTGCATTTCCGTTCTCGCCGGTCTTGCGGGAATTCCAAAAATTCGCTGGTTACTTTCGACGTCGTGCATCAATCCCGATTTTGCACCGATCGAAACATGCGAACCGATATTTAGGTGGTCGGCCAATCCAACTTGGCCTCCCATAATGACGTAGTCACCAGTTGAACAACTTCCGGCAATTCCAACCTGCGAACAGAGCAAGTTATGTTCTCCAATCATGCAATTGTGACCCACCATCACCAAGTTATCGATTTTGGTGCCTGCACCAATTACCGTCGAATCATAGGTTCCTCGGTCAATGGTTGTGTTTGCACCAATTTCCACGTCTTCGGCAATGACTACATTGCCAATTTGAGCGGAGAGAACATGACGACCTGTGTTGGACTGGTAGCCAAATCCAAAAGCCCCCAGAACCACGCCAGCGTGAAGAATAGAGCGGTCGCCGACGATGGTATTTTCGTAGAGTACTGAGTTGGGAAAGACCTGAACATCTTTGCCTAAGATGCAGTTTTCCATGATCGTGACATTGGGATAAACGATGGTCCCAGATCCAATTTGGACATTGTCCATGATGACCGCACCGGGATGGATGCAGGCCTCTTCATGGATCGTCGCCTTGGGGCTGACGATCGCTTGATCACTAATGCCAGACTGAGTGCGCTGTACGGTTGGTTTAAATCGCTCGGCAATCTCGACAAAAGCTTGGGTAACATCATCCACGATCAGGCAGGCCTTTTCGGGGGGATTCGCGTCGAACCCAATAACCGCTGCAATTGCAGGGCTATTTAAGAAGTCTTCGTAATACTTTGGGCTGGAGACAAAGGTAATGTCGCTCGCTGTTGCCCGCGAGATAGATGCTGCCCCGGAAATTTCGAGGTCTGGGTTCTGCGTTAATCGCCCACCGATAATTTCGGTGAGTTCGCCTAAAAGCATCATGATTCAGGCATCCTTTCCTAAGAATCCAGCACAAGTTTCTAAATCGAGATTGAAGCGTTAAATGTAAGCCAAATGTGGCTTCCATGGCTATACTGATTTCTGATAGCAATCGCTGAAGCTGTTCTACGGGGTTCGCTGTGAATTGACCGGGTTGAATTTCATCTCTAGAACGAGTGGAATGCTGCTGGATGCAGTGAATTTCTATTAAAAAAGCGAGCACTTCGATGAATCGAAGGCTCGCTTGTTTCGCTTTTTCTAATCGCTTTTTTCAATCGCCTTAGTCGTGCGATTTAAACTGCGTCTGTTTCTAAGAGACCAGTTCTTTGATGACCTTGCCGCCATTGGCGATTTTCATCGGTCGACCACTTTGGCTAGTGAAGGTTGTTTCGAGTGAAATTCCCAGCGAGTGGCAGACTGTCGCCATCAAGTCTTCTGAAGACTGTGAAGGACCGACAACGCTGGTTCCGTCTTCGTTGGTTGCACCGACGGCGATTCCAGAATTCATTCCCGCTCCTCCGACGACTGCACTCCAGCTTCTCGCCCAGTGGTCACGTCCAGTGTTGCCGTTAATTCTTGGCGTTCGGCTGAATTCTCCCATCCAGATCACCGCGACATCATCGAGCATATCCCGAGCTGCCAAGTCTTCCATCAAAGCACTCATCCCGCGATCAAGTTCAGGAAGTTTTGTGTTTTCGAGAGTTTGGAAGATGTTTTGGTGGTTATCCCAACCGCCAAGACCAACCTCAACGAAAGGCACGCCCGATTCGACCAAACGACGTGCCATCAAACATCCGCGTCCGAAATTAGTTTGTCCGTAACGTTCTTGAACGTCTTCAGGTTCCTGCATGACCTTGAACGCCTTCATCTGTTCGCTTGTCATTAGACTAAGGGTCTTGCTTAGCACTTTCGCGTGCTCGCCAGCGGCAATTCCGCGATTTGAATCGATGAAACCGGACTCCATCATCTTAAGAGCCTGCATGCGCTGAGTCAGTCGGTCAGGTTCGATTCCCATGTCTAGATTGCGAACTTGTCCGTTCGAATTGACTGAGAAAGGAGCCCAAGCCATGCCAAGGAATCCAGGACCTTCACTGTTACCGCCAACGGAAACAAAAGGTGGAATCTCAAGGTCTTCACGTGTGGCAGAAAGTTCGTGGGCAATCACTGAGCCATACCCCGGGTGCTTCACGTTTGGATTTGGCACGTAGCCCGTGTGCATGTAGTACCGGCCTCGCATGTGATCGGCTTCCCGAGTGCTCATGGAACGCACGATTGAAAGCTTGTCCATGTTCTTTGCCATCATGGGCATGTGCTCACAAATTTGCACATCTCCGGCAGTTGAAATTGGTCGGAACGGGCCGCCGTTGTTGGAACCAGGTTTAAGATCCCAGATATCCATGGTTGAGGGGCCGCCTCCCATCCAGAGCAAGATCGCAGCTTTCTTATTTTTCTTGAGTTGTTTCGTGCTTGCCTTGAGTGTGTTGCCCAGTGCGAGTGCGGTACCAGTCATGGCGGATGCACCAGCGAGATGACGCATGAAGTGGCGTCGGTTCATGCCCTGGGGTGTTTTGAAGTTCATGGCGTCGTCCTTTGTGAAAAAATCAGTTGCTGTCTTATTCTAATCGAGTTGAAAGGCGTTGGGTGAGCCAATAGAAAACTATTTTGGCTCGCCGGAGGGATGTTTAGTGGTTAAAGATGAACTCATTGGTGTTAAGAATTACCCACCACACGTCTCGAAGTGCCTCTTTAGGGTCTCCGTTTCTAGCTTTCAGGAACTGCTTAGCTAGGTTCTTTTCGTCGTTCTTTGGTTTTCTCGTCAGGCCAGCGATGAACAATTGTTCGACCGATTGCGAGTAGTTTTTGCCTGATTTTGAAAGGTTGTCGATCAGACTTCCCTTCTTGGTATCAATCGCCTGTTTGACCATGTCTCCATTGAATAACATCAAGACTTGAGGAATCGTACCGTTAAAACTAGTCGATTCCTGACCTTCGTCCGTACCGAATGCTTGGTTAAATTGGCCAAGCCACGTGTTTTTCTTTCGCTCCCGCTCTTCGTAACTTCCTTGAAGTTCAATTGCTTCCGTCGCAACCATCATCGATTCGTAGAGCTGTTCAGCTTCCATTTGACGAAGGTAGAAATGTGAAAACTTGGGTGATTCGCCAAGTAACGGGTCGTCACTTTGGTTACCCGATGACCGTTTGCTGGAAAGGCTGTAAGGTTTGCTCAAAGCGACCCAAGAGATCAGCTTTCGGAGGTCGAATTCAGCACGCCGAAATTCTTCAGAGAGAAACTCGAGTAATTCCGGATTGGAAGGAATGTTGTGAGGTCCGAGGTCATCGACAGGTGCTGTGAACCCATAGCCAAGGAAGTGAGCCCACATGCGGTTCACGATCGAACGAGTCATGAAAGGAGACGCGACCATCATCTTGGCGAGTTCTTCGCGCCGATTAACGACGTTGACCAATCCGCTTTGTTCGATTTCGCTGCCGTCGACAAAGACTGGGTAGGCTACCTTGCTGAGGCCGTTTCGCATTTCGAAAAATATCTCTGACTTGCCTTGGCTTTCTCCTCGGAAATCCTGGTCGGCAAGTTGAGCGACTCCGCCATCTCTCGGACGGGCTCCGCCTGGATAAGCTCGAACCTGACGAAAGAACGCATTCATCTCCCAGTACTTTTGTTGTTTCCAATCGTTAAACGGGTGGTTGTGACATTGTGTGCACTGAACCTGCAGACCAAGAAAAATTTTGGTCGTTGCCGCTGTCGCAAGCGAAGCTTTCTCTTCATTCACTTTGTCAATCAGGAAGTTGGTGGCACCGTTGAATTTCTCATCGCCAGGCGTCGTAGAACCTGTTGCCGTGACCAACTCGTAAACCATCTTGTCGTAGGACTTCTCGCGAGCAAATGAGTCCCGCAAATACTTTTGCATTCCGGGACGACTAATCATCGAGTTGTTGTCGTTTCCGCCTGTCCGCCCAATTAGCAGGTTAGTCCAAACCGTTGTCCAGTTCCTGGCAAATTCCTCTGTATAGCCGTCGTCGTAAAGAAGTTTTTCGACTAGCTTTTTCTTCTTATCGGAATCGCGAGATTCCATGAACTCTGTCGCTTCTTCGTAGGAAGGAACGCGACCGATAATGTCGAGGTAAACCCGTCGGCACCATTCGCCGTCGGTTGCTTCTCTTGACGGCTTTAGTTCATAGTCCGTCCAGATCTGCTCAACCAATTTATTGATTTGCAACACAGTGGAATCTGTGTCCGAGTTGCTGGGCGTCCGAAGAGAAACTGGAGAAGTTTGAGCGGACGAGTTTGTAGCAAAGCCGAGAATCAAAACTGCAGAACAAAACAAGCTTGCTGCGGTTACCGAATTGTTCATCTTGAACTGCTTGCCCATTGATTGTCCCTGGTGGTGGTTTTGAGTTGCACGGTCAGAAACGGTCCGCTGTTCTTTACTGCGGCTATCGTCGCTGAAAATCTTAAATTATTTTAGACTAAGGTCTGTTTGGGACACAACTTGAGTGTTTCAAAACTGCACAGTTGTATCATTCTGTTGTATTAAAATCGAACAACTTGGGGAGGCCTTTTGGTTCTCACTTCCGCTGCTCGGCCTCAAAATCCCAGAAAAATGGCCTAGACTGCTCTAAAAAGTGAGCAGTCTAGGCACTGCCTCGTCTCTTTTCGCCAAAAGTAGGAGTTAAACAACTCTTGGCGAACCACTTCCAATTCTTAGTTAAGCAATCTGTGTGCCAAATTTCACTTGATTGCCTGGGTGCAAATTCGAGGCGGCGAAAGACTCACTTTTCATCGACGTTGGTACTGCTCAGCTAAAACAGCGTGTTTTGCTGTTAATTTCAGGTAAGCGACGTTTCCGGTCTGACAAAATTTCTATTTGTGTTTCATGGAAAGATACTACATAAGATGCTTGTCAGCGGGACGAAAATGAAAAATATGCGTTTGTAACCGTGAAATTTTTGGGTTTGATGGCCAAAACTGCATCAGTTCGGCTGCCAGTTTGGCTGAACATGCTATCCAGCACCTGCTTTATGAGATTTTCTTAAGGCCAAGCGACCTGCGTTGCGTGTTCACCATCGCAATGGCTTGAGAGTTCCGCTTGATGAATTTGACGAGCTGAGAGGTAGAGCAACCAAGGGTCTTTGCTGCAGCGGCCGGGTTAAATTCTTCAAATTGTAGGAAATCGAGTGCTTCGGCAAGTAAAGCCGGAAAATCAGGGTGCTTGTGGCTGACCTCAATTTTCTTGTTCTTTAACCGAGAGTTCCACTGTTCGCTCGCCGCTGATTTTCTGGTTTTTTCAATTCGAAATGCAACTGCGAGATTGGTTTTTAGTCTCCCGATCGCCATTGTTTTGTTTTGATTTTGACTTCTTGCCTCGCTGGCCTGGCCAATTATCCCGGTGGGAATGTGTGTTATTACGATTGCGGTTTCAACTTTGTTTCGATGTTGCCCACCTGGGCCGCTCGCCCGAGTTCGTTTCACCGAGCAATCTTTGAGCAGCAATAGATCAGATTGGCTTGCGGGATGTTGGGACACGTTATTTATACGCTCGATAATTAATAGTTGGCGTTGAAGACGAGTTTCGCTGAGCCGTACAGCTTGTTGAGGAAGTCTTTAGCAGTTTAGGGCATGACCGGGCGAAGGGCGGTTTTGAAAACTTGGATTTGGCACAACCGGGGCACAACCGGCATCGATAAGTCTAAAATATACTGTCCTAAGTTTACAAAGCTGAAATCTAGCTTTAAACAGGTAGGGTTTGCTGAATTTAAAGTCTACAATGAAGCTCGTAATCTGGTTTGATTAGTCAGCAGGAAAGACTGAGCTCGACATGGCACTTGAAAAAATTGGCCCTTACGAATTCAAAGGCGTTTTAGGCCGTGGTGGAATGGGGTCGGTATTCCGTGGAGTTCATCAAGACACCGGTGAGGTGCATGCAGTCAAAGTCTTGGCTCCCAACTATGCAAACGACGACCACTTTCGCGGCAGGTTTGAAGCTGAAATTGAATCGCTTCTGAAGCTGAACCACCGCAATATTGTTCGGATCTTAAGCTTCGGGCAAGAAGATGGGATGTTGTTTTTTTCCATGGAATTGGTGGAGGGAAACAGCCTTTTTCAAATGCAAAAAAGCGGCTATCGGTTTGATTGGCGAGCGGTATTGCAGATTGTTAAGGACGTCAGTGCCGGTTTGAGGCACGCCCATGATCGTGGAATTATCCACCGCGATCTTAAGCCGGGTAACTTGTTGATGACCTATGACGAGAATTCTCAGCCTGACTTCGTTAAGATCACTGATTTTGGAATTGCAAAACGGTTTGGTTCATCACAGAACACCGGGCAGAATGTATTGGGGACGATGGATTTCATGAGCCCTGAGCAGGCGAAGGGAGAGTTGGTCACGATTCGGAGTGATCTCTACAGTCTGGGTTCTGTGATGTACGCATTGCTCTCGGGTAAGCCTCCCTTTCGAACAAATTCAGTTGAAGGTTCGTTGAGCAATCTGTTGCGGGCACCAGCGCCGAGTATTTCAGCTTCGCTGCCAGAGGTTCCGGCTGAAATCGATCAGTTGATACGGCATCTAATGGCGAAGCGGCCTGAGGATCGGATTCCAACTTCACTGGCCTTGTCACATCAAATCGAAGAGGTTGAATCGGCCCTGCGAGAGAGCAGTGAGGCGAGAACAACTCATCGTCCTGAAGGAAAAGGGCATGTCGATACATTCGATGTCGGTGTTCCGGCGACGCGTGAAAATACTGTGCGAGCTGACGCTAAGAAGGCGACTGGAAAAGTTAGCATTGTAAATTCTGACATGCAGACGGTTGAGTTCACGGATCATAAGAGCCAGCCAATTGATACGATGCCGGTGCGGGAAGATTACTTCGAAACCGTCACGGAGAAGACCAGGGAGCAGCCTTATGTTGCCGATTTTGAACCGCGGGAAAGCAAGGGCGTCTGGCGACTGCTCTTTGCTTTTTTGTTTGTGGTTGCGATTGGTGTCTACGGCGTTTGGCAGGCCTACAAACCTCCAAGTGCCGACGAGTTGTACGCGGCGATAGAGCTTGGGGCGAGCAAGCCGGACACGGTGATTCTTGAAATCAACCAGTTTGCCGAGCTTTACCCTGATGAGGAACGGGCTGAGCAAGTTTTGGAATTGGGGCGAGTGGGTGACGCAATCAAACTTTACAAAAGCCGTCGAAATTTTTTGACTGCCAAAGGTTCCTCACGACTGACAGACATTGAACAACGGTTTCTGCGGACTGTTGAAGGTGCGGACGAAAATCCTATCAAAGCTAACGAACAGATGGATGCTTTCGTCAATTTTCTTAGCGGCGTTGATTTAGAACCGCGTGATCAAGCCTGTTTCGAAGCGGCAGTTGCTTATCGAATTAAAATTAAGCACGATGCATTGAGTGAGTTGCGGGGGAATTTGAATCGCATTCGATCGGTGCTCGATGTTGCTTTGAAGACGACGGATGTCGACGAGCAGATCAGGTTGTACAAGTCAATTATCAGCTATTCCAAAGACATTGATTGGGGACGGTTTCCAGATTCCCGGCAGGGAAGCGACATGGTTCAAAAGGCTCAAAGAATGTTGTTGCAGCTTGAGTCGACCCATCCTGAATCTTTTCAGCATTGACCAGTTTCTCGTTGAATTAATCGCATTTCGCGAATTTAAAATTCTCAGGCTAAGGGCGTGTAGGGCGTTGCATTTGAGCGACGAACTGGAAAAAACGAGCGAATCGAGATTGTGATTTTTAAAAGTATTTTTTACACAAAGACACTGCGATTGTGCAATCCAATCAGCTCGATCTGGGATATCATACGTTCGCGTAAATCATCATTCTGAACTGCTGGTGCCTCGCTACCTGTCAATAATATTAAATAGTCTATGTTTCGCAGTTGAGCCAAGTGAAAATTAATGAGCATCGAGGACCTGTCACAGATACATCGTCCGATTACTTCTTTGTTTCCAAGTTTGAAGGACGATGATTTTGAACGTTACTGTCTTTCCCGTGAAGACGTCGATTTCTTTCACGACCAAGGTTACCTTGCTGGAGTCCAGTTGCTGGACACGGCTCAAATTGAAGTTTTAAGACGGGAATTGACTGAGTTCTTTGACCCCAAGCATGCCGGTTGCAATTTGTGGCATGAGTACCATACCAACGAGTCGGATGACCCGGAGCGAGTGCTTTTCCATGCCTTGGGTGCGTGGCGTCTGCGATCCGGTTTTCACGACTTGCTGTGGAACCCTGCGTTCTTAATCCCGGCAAGTCAGTTGCTCGGCGGGGGAGTTCGATTCTGGCATGATCAATTGTTTTGTAAACCGGCGAAGCACGGTGGGAACGTTGCGTGGCATCAGGATTATTCTTATTGGACGCGGACTCAACCGATGGCTCATTTGACCTGCTGGACAGGCTTGGATCGGGCGACTAAAGAGAATGGTTGTTTGCAGTACATTCCGGGAAGTCATCGTTGGGACTTACTTCCAATCACTGGTTTGGCTGGGGACATGACAGCGATTCAAAATGTTCTTACTGACACGCAGTGGGGGGCATTTCAAAATCCTCTTTCCATTGAACTTGAGCCGGGGCAATGTACATTTCACCATCCGCTGATGGTACACGGGTCATTTGATAATACAACGGAGCAACCACGTCGGGCAGTCGTTCTAAATTTGATGCGTGATGGAGTCGAGTCGCACACCGATGATGAATTGTTGGCGGGGGTGCCTGTCATTCCTAGCGGCCAAAAAATGGAGGGGCAGTTTTTTCCACTGCTCTATTCTGCGTCATAAGAGATTCTTTTTTGGAATCTGTTTTTTGGAATCTGTTTGAGTGGTTTAAAAAAAGTAATGCGAGGCGAAGCAGTTGAACGATTATATTCCCGATGCCGACAGTCAGGTTGCTGTAAATTTAGCAAGTCGGAGTTATTCGATTGAAATCAAGCCTGGCCTGTTAGGCCAGCTTTCAAAGGCACTTGGCAGCTTTGTTTCAAACGAGCACGTAATTTTAGTGACCGATAGCAACGTCGCTGAGTTGTATCTCGAATCGGTTGTTTCACAGATTTCAGAGATTGCTCAACGGGTGGATGTAATTTGCGTCAATCCAGGCGAAGAGTCTAAGTCGATCCCTGTGTGCAATGAACTGTGGCAGCAGATGGTCGATTTTAATACCGATCGCCAGTCCGTGGTCGTGGCGTTGGGAGGAGGGGTGGTCGGTGACTTGGCTGGTTTCCTTGCCGCTTCGTTTGCCCGCGGGATTCGGTTTATTCAGATCCCAACAACGCTTTTAGCGCAGGTCGATAGTAGCGTTGGAGGGAAGGTGGGTGTTAATTTACCCAGTGCCAAAAACATGGTCGGCGCTTTTTGGCAACCGGAAGTGGTCTTGATCGACCCCTTAGTTTTGGAAACGCTAGATGAAGCCAATTTTCGAGCGGGGCTCGCTGAGGTAATTAAATACGGCTTGATCATGGACGTCGATTTTTTTGCCTCTCTCGAGTCAACGGCTGACCTGATCGGGCAACGGGAACCGGAGGCACTTGCCCGCTGTATCGCTCGTTGTTGCCAGTGTAAAGCGGCAATCGTCGAGGAAGACGAACGAGAAACGTCTGGGCGCCGAGCAATTTTAAATTACGGCCATACTTATGGGCATGCAATTGAGGCTGTCTTCGGTTTTGGGCGTTTTCTCCACGGTGAAGCAATTGCGATCGGCATGACCTGTGCCGCTCGCCTGGCCCGTGAATTGGAAATGGTGCCAGACTCCTTCGTGACCCGCCAAACCGAGTTGTTTCGCAAGATGCAGCTTCCGGTCGACTGCCCCGCTGAACGTCACGATGAACTCGTCGCATCGATGAAACACGATAAGAAAGTTGCGCGGGGGGAATTGAAGTTGATTCTTCCAGTGAGGATTGGCGAGGTCGTGGTTTTGGCAGCCCCTGAGGATCAACTGATTCTCGACAGCTTGAAGAATTGACGGATGCAATCCTTTGTGTTTTCTGGATTTCTAGACTGCCAGCCCAGTTTAGATCGAGTTGCTGGAGTTGTCTGGTTCTGGATTAAATGGCTGGTAGTTCAGCCTTTTGAAATTGGGTGCCGAGCTCAAGTCGTATTCGATCTGCCGCCAGCGAACTCGTTTGCAGCACAGTGACATGATCGAAGATGCACCGTAGATTAGCTGGCACGCGGGCACCAAAAGCAATAGTTTAATTAATCGCCAAAGCGTTGTGTTGCCAATCGTTTCCCCTCGCAGTTGTGCGCTCCGCGCGGCAACCTTTCGGGAAACTGAATATGCCCACGTGGAGAGGCAGCCGCTTAATAGCAATGCCGTCGCACTGGCAACGAAAGCGGTAGCGTTTCCAAGAAGGATCGCGATGATCAAAATGGTGAAATTGGTCAGCATGAGAACATTGCTAAAGCAGGAGTGGATCACAGAAAGAAAGAAAGTGTCTTCGTAAAGTCGAGACCAGGTTAGCATGCGAGTCACCCACCGATTCGCGTACGCGGCAGAGCAGTGTTCACGATTTATCATGATGAGAGAAGGGGCAAGCTCAATTTCCAGGCCCTGCTCCTGAATTGCTTTCTTGAGAGGTCCATCATCCACGATTGATTTTGACCAGGTCGAAATCAAATTGGCCGATTCCAATGTGGATCGTCTCATGGCAAAACTGCCAGCCCATGGGTTGGCAAAGTAAACTGAAAAGACGAGTGCTCCAGCATTCCAGGCGCTTCGGATTAATGAGCCAGGTCCAGTTGGAATCGGTGGTTCAAACCACTGACTGCCGGTGACTCCTCCGATTTCTTTGTCTTGAAGAGGCCCTGTTAATTCGGCCAGCCAAGTTGAGTGTGGTGCCACGTCAGCATCTAGGAATGCTACGAATTCTATCTCATCCGTCAAATGCTCTACGGCTTGTAAGATAGAATGGCACTTGAGGCTGCAGGTGTCTCGCGGTGTTTTCATTGCGTGAATGCACAGGCGATCGTCTCGGTCAAATTTCGATTTAATCTCAGTAGCGACATTCCACGCCGGATCGTCTTGATGGTCAACCACCAAATGGATTTGGTAGTCCGCATACTGTTGCAGCAGGACACCAGTCAGGGAAGCTTCGAAAGTGGGGTCGCAACCTCGTACAGACATGATGACTGCCGTCATCGCTTGGTCGGCAGGCTTCGCGGTTTTGCTAGTTTTCTTTGAGAACCAGCGTCCGAATGAAATGGCGATTGAAAGCTGAATCAAAGCCGCCGCAAAAATGATCTGGCCGGCGACGATCGCGGAAAAGGTGAGCATGGGTTATCTCACCAATAGGTCAAACACGAGTCGGGCAAATCGCGGTGCGTCAGCCCAAAAACTTGGGCTGATAAGTTTGGGTAGCTCTTTTTTAAGACCGTCTCGCGTCATTTTCCAGTTCGCGGTTGAGCCTGAAATAATGTGGCTTCCTCCCCCTAGCCGTCGATTTTCTTTAGCCTCTGCGCCGGAGACGTAACACCCCCAGCGGTTAAGCGACGCATGCGAGTAATCGTGAGATTGGTGGATTGCGGTTACCGTGTTTGAGAGATTGATGACCGGGACTTTATTTTGTTTCGCCGAGTGAATTATCCAGTTGTCCCAGTTGCCTCGTCCAACGGCAAAGGGTGGAATGTCTTGATAAAGTTGGCGGTTAAAAATGAAATACTCTTTGCAGGCATTGGACGACCGCACTCCTTTGCTTTGGCATTCGTCTAGCAGTCGCTTGACCTGAATTGACTGCTCGAAATCAATAGCACGATCTATGTTGAGATCAGTGCGTTGGCCAAAAGCAATGAATTGGCAAAAGTGAGCTTCGTTGGCTAGTTGATGGATTGACTCGCAAAAGTCTCTCGTGAGGATGACGTCGCAATTGCAATAGGCAAGGTAGTTGGTGGTTGACTCTTGATGGGCAAGCTGAAATGCGGAGTCGAGCAATGGCGTGCCGTGGTCATTGCACTGCAGGCCACTGACGTGACGGACTCCAAGTTCCTGTGCTGTTTCTCTAATTCCAGGTTCATCACCAAGTAGCAAGACTTCGACGTCTGGTTTCAGGCAAGCCCACGATTGGATCGCATTTCTTTGAATGAGGTCAGTTTTTTCGCCGAAGGGTTTGGGGAGGGCGAAGATAGTAACTTTGGGCAGTGGTTGACTGGCGGAAAGCTCATGGGCTTCGTTGCTGGATTCATTCGGGAATGCAGTTTGCGGATTGGGGTTAAGCATGAATCAAATCGCGGGTTGAACGCTAAGCGAAGAGCGACCGCGCCTTTCGATAGTTAACGACCCATTTTCGAATCCAATAAACGGCTGTTAAATCCCACCATCGTTTGAGACTGAATTGAGGACGTTCGGGTCGCCAACCCGCCCATGCTGTTTGGTCGAGACTCTCATAGAATTTTTCACGAAGCGGATGGAACGGCTGAAATTTCCATGGCTTAAATTCTGTTGTAAAGTGAATCAGTGCTGGGTGGTCTCGCATTTCAGAAAACTCTACTGGATTGATTGGGCAATGGTCGTCATCGGGAAATTCAAAAACATGAGCCCCTTGATTCCATCTTGGCGGGAGTTGCCCCCACTGCCCTGCAAATACCACGTTGAGTGCGTACTGATCCCAGCACCAAACAAAATTTGCATTTTCACGGAGGCAAGTCAGTAGCTTTTGGTCGATCGATTCGCTTCGCCAGCGATCTAGATTGAGCACCATGACGCCACTGTTAAAATAGGGTGCTGAACCATCTAAGTTTAGCTGACGCCAATTGGGGATTGGTGAGATTGCAGCTAAGTGAGGTATGGCTTTTTTTAGCGTTCCCAATTTCGCTTGTGCCTCGTAGGCATCGACAAACGGGCACGCAATATCGACCGCGGCGAGGCAGTAGTGTTCTTCTACGTCAAAATTCCAAAGTTCAGTTAGGTCGCATTGGACAAGGACATCGGAATCCAGGTAGATCACCTTCTCAATCGTATCAGGCAGAAGTCGAGCAGCTAAAAGTCGAAAGTAGGCGGCGTGGGTGATGTGATGAGAGACACTGAGGTCGCTGAATTCTTTGAGGTTGGGTCTTAGGATGTGAATGGAAATTGGGAGGTCCACAAGTGTCTCACGGAGTCCCATCCAGTTGGCTTCGGAGATGCCACCGTCCATCAGAATGACGTGGAGGTGATTTCCATTTTTGAGTGATGAAGCGGCGGAGTAAAGGGTGACTGCAAGTGGCTTGACGTAATTGTCGTCCGACGCGCAGAGAACGATTGGGTCCTCAACGGGAATGGTTGCAAGTGTTTCAGATTGAAGGAGTTCTTGGATCATTCGAGAAGTCGGTTTTTAATTTTCGTCTTGGCTTTGATTCGTAGGGACTAACGGTAATTTTTTACTGGCTATTGAGCAGTCTATTATTGCACGGAAAAGGCTAATTAGTGTTATTCGTTGTCGGATCTACGTTCGAATTTAGTGGATTGGGTTCAATAATCGGGCTGGACCCGTCCAGCTTGTTTTTCCGTTTGCCCATTTTTTCCATTAAACCAAGCATCTTCTGACGAACGCGCACAATCGGGCCAGCAATTGGGTGTTTTTCGATTTGTTTGAATATTTGGTGGGCCTCATCCAGTTCGGCGCGGAGTTGCGTTTGCTTTGATTGAAGGTGAGAGATTTCTCTGCGAGAGTGAGCGAGTTGTGCCTGGACTTCGATCAGTTGTTTTTGTTCAAACTCAGCGGCATCTGGGAAGAGTTGTTGATGGGAGAACAATGGAGATAACGTTTCGGCTGGCTTTAAAATAGCCTCTGGAAACGATAGTGAGTTCTCGTCCGGACTAGGTGATGCCGTTATCTGCTGCCCCGCGATGGAAAGCATTTGCTCGACGAGGTCAACAAGTCGGTCGGTTGCATTGGCTGTATTTTGCAAAGCATCGCAGAGTTGTGTCTGTTGGTAGAAGAGATGCTCAGGTGTCGGTTGGGCCAGTTGCGCGACGATCGATGGAATGTGATTGGAAGCTGAGATCGTCCAGCCAGCATTCACGTAACGCGGGCAGTTGTGGTAATCCAGTAAGGCCGTAGGAATGCCAAGACGCATGGATTCGAGCATTCCCGTCGAGGCAGTTGTGATCACTGCATCCACCTGAGCGAGTGTTTGGTTCAGTTCCGTGCCAGTGAGATCGTTTAAGTTATTGGTGACACCCAATTCGTCCTCCAGGCCTCCAGTCAATCGCCATACGATTTTTACATCGAGGGATTCGGATGTGGGGGACTGATCGGTCAAATTGAGTTGGGCGTTATTGTCAGCCCATTGTTTGAGGTCCTGCAGGCTCTGTCTAACCGCTTTGATTTGGGTTGGGGTAAAGCCAGGAGTTTTGGCTGTCATGACCAGAATCCGAAACTCTCGATCGGCACGGGGAGGAGTTGGTTGAGCGGGTATGGAATCAAGTCGCGGGATTCCTACGACTTCTGTTTTTCCTGAATTCCCCCACTGGTTGAGAATATGAGCCTGGGAGTTGCCAATGCAGGCTGCCTTATGAGCGAGGATCGGACGCATCGTGTAGGGGCATGCAACTTCGTCGGGTAGATTGTCCCACGCGTTTCGCCATTCGAGAATGCCATCAATTAAATACAACGTCGCCACGTTGTTGCGTTTTAATTTCGTGCAGCAGTCTCGAAATCGGTCAAAATGTTCAGAGTAAAAAATTGCGAGGTCGCCGGGATTGGCTTGCCGCACAACATCTGATGGAGAGGCTATTGCAATTTTGAGCCGATCCTGGAGGGGGGCGGCATGGTGGGAGACCTCGGTGGGTTCGCCTACAAAATATACCGAGGGTTTATTCATGATCGTTGAGAAATGGATGGGAAATGGAAACTTGCGTGATTCGATCCACTTAATCGAGATCTACAGAAAGGCCGTCCTTGCGAGAGCAGAGTCGAAAAAGAGTTTCTTCGTCGGTGCTGATCGGGAGCGAGTGAACACTACCATCTCCAAACGCAAAGTTAACGACTCCGACATGACCGCTGCCAAAGATTGGGTATTCACCGGGCGACAAAATCAGCGTACGGCTCGTTGCAAGTCCCATTGCAAACCCCCCAATGCGCATGAAGGTTTCGGGTTCATCGCCGTTGTAGATCGATCCGTCACCCCACCCTTGTGATTTTAATTCCCCGTAGGTGCTGACGTACTTTTCGCCGATGAAAATAGTATTAGACAAACCATCCGTAATTTCGGCATGCCCATATCGACCCCGTTCGGTTCCCTCAAGTTTGCCATTGACGACAGGGTTTTGGCTTGCCAGTCCTGAATTAAAAACACCGTCGACGGGGTCTTGGAATTTTGCCCAGACATCGAAAGGAAAGAATCGAGGAGTTCCGGCATTTCCGGCGTAGTCTCCGATTGCGCCGACGGGCCCTTTGGATTCACCGAGGCTGACATTGCTTTTTCGTGGCCGCGCGGGGCACAGCATGACCGGCATGGTGGTTTTAACAATCTCCGGGTCTTGAAATTGGTATTTCTCTTGAATCTTGAATTGGTCGTAAAGGTTGTTCATTTCGAGGAACGGCATGAGGTAAACCGGCCAGGTCAAAAATTCATCTGCGGCCCGTGCTGGCGGATAGAGTTGTTTGGCAGATTCGTAGTTATGAATGGACAGAGCAACTTGATGAAGATTGTTTTGACAGGCTGTCCGCCGCGCTGCTTCACGCACCATTTGAACGGCAGGTAGCAGCATCCCAATCAGTGTGCCGATGATTGCAATAACGACTAATAATTCGACCAATGTGAAGCCGTGTTTGCGGTTCATACGTGGGCTCGGATAAAACGGTGATTCGCTCATGGTCTATTATGACGCACGTTAAGAAGGACTGTTCCCATAAGGATAGGAATTTGAGCGAAATTCCAACCCCATCCGGTTTCAGGTTGGCGACGATTGGGCTAGTCGACCCCTATTTTTTATGGCGCAACGCGTTGTCTAGCTCGGAATAAACTTCTTGGTCCGAAAATCCCGTTTGGGACAGTTTTGCGGCAGCTTGTTGGAGAGAGGTTTGCCTGGACGGGTTTTGGGCAATTTCTACGAGGCAGTCGACCCAGTCTTCGGGGGAGTTGCAAACCATCAAAGATTCGCTTGATACAGCCGAAAAGCCGTCCATGCCTATGGTTGTCGTGACCAAAGGCTTGCCAAAAAATATCGCCTCGCAATTCTTAATCTTAAGACCTGTGCCGAACGCTACTGGATTAATTGCGACATCAATTTGGTGGTAAAAATCTGCCAGCTCACTGACGCAACCAAGGCGGGCGATATTGCTGTGTTCTTTAAATAAATCTGGAGAGGATGTGGAGATTGCATCGCAGATCATGCCGGCAATGACTAAGCGGATTTTGCATCGTTGGGAGATTGGCTTCCATGATTGATTGATGAAATTAGTCAATGACTGGAGATTGGATGCATTGGCCGAAGCAATATATCCAACGGTGAGAATTTCTGAGGTCGTCGGTTGAATTTTTAGAGGGGGCAGTTGAAGAGGGGCATGTCCGCAGACCAACACGTTCTGCTTCGGAGCCAGGTTGCGAAATACATCGGCTTCTTCA
The DNA here is from genome assembly GCA_029251085.1 of Mariniblastus sp. GTDB lineage: Bacteria > Planctomycetota > Planctomycetia > Pirellulales > Pirellulaceae > Mariniblastus. The sequence goes on along the minus strand of JAQXDZ010000014.1, from coordinate 25,589 downwards.
TTTTGAATCGCAAGAATTGTATCGAAGAGTTGGACTGCTTGAGTTTCTTCTTCTTGACTGATGTCGAGCCAGTGAACTAGGCCCCGCTCTTGAAACTGCTTGTTGCGAAGATGCAGGACGTCATGTGTGTCGAGAAGGCAATGGATGTTTTTTCTTTGGCTGGCGGTCAAGGCCTCTAAAAGGTAGCTCAGTTTGACGTATTCGATGATGACGGAATCCGGTGCGAACGAGCGAATTGAATCCTGGAAGGCATCGATCGCCCAAGGCCATCTGTAATCAGCGAGGGTCGTTGGAATTACCGTTTCGAGGCTCTCGTTTTGACTGGCAGGTTGTGCAGGTGACGTTTGATGTTGCTGGGTTCGATTGCTTCCCAAGTGATGCTTTATCGCTTTTAAATGCCATGCAGCTTTTTTACTCAGTTGGCGGGGTGGATGACTTGATCGTTTAAATTCAATGTCGAGATTTTGCGCACGAATAGTTTGCTGATCTTTTTCCGTGATGATTGAATTATCTTGATTGAGTTCAGTGGTTTCACACAGGAGGAAAATGCGGACGCAGTATCCTGATTGACTTAGGTATTCGACCAAGCGGGCGATTCGTTGTTCAGCGCCGGTCGATCGTCGCCAAAACGGTAAATCGGTTGCGAACAGAATACGGTGCGAAGTCAAGGGATTGCCGAATTGTGAAAGAGTGTGAGGGTGGTTTTGGCGGTATAAGGGTTGCCGGTAACAAAGTTTATCGATCCAACCTGTGGTTAACAACTTTATTTCAAAATTGATAAGGCGGCTTGTTTAAGCGTGGGTTCAATAGAAAATAGAATTTTAAATATTGATCGCTTGACTGCGGGGTAGAATACTTTGAAATCTTATCAACCGGATACGAACCGATACGACGGACGCATGGTTTACAGACGATGCGGTCAATCTGGACTAAAACTGCCAGCGGTGACGCTTGGTTGTTGGCACAATTTTGGCGGCAATGCTCCGACCGAGAATCAGCGACAGATGATCTACACGGCGTTTGATGCCGGCATCACACATTTTGATTTGGCAAATAATTACGGACCGCCCTACGGAAGTGCTGAGAAAAATGTCGGTCGGATATTGGCTGACCTGCCACGGGATGAGATTTTAATTTCCTCCAAGGCTGGCTACGACATGTGGCCCGGGCCTTACGGTGAGTGGGGATCACGTAAATACATGCTGGCCAGTCTTGACCAGTCCTTGCGTCGGGTGGATGTCGATTACTTTGATATTTTTTATAGTCATCGGTTCGATCCCGATACACCCTTGGAAGAAACGTTGGGGGCGTTGAATACAGCAGTCCAACAAGGCAAAGCGTTGTATGTTGGGATTTCAAGTTATTCGACGCAGCAGACGCAGGAGGCGGTAGGGATTTGCCGGGCCAATGGTTGGGAGCGACTGTTGATTCACCAGCCAAATTATTCTTTATTTAATCGCTGGGTCGAAGACCGGCTCGCCGGTGCCTGTGAGGAGAATGGGCTGGGAATGATTGCGTTCTGTCCACTTTATCAGGGCTTGCTTACGGATAAATATTTATCTGAAGTTCCAGATGGTTCTCGCGCGGCGAACTCTCCCAGTACCTTGCGTCCGGAGGAGTTGCGAGATGAGGTTTTAGAGGTGGTGTCGAGTCTCAATACAGTTGCTTTGAATCGAGGGCAAACGCTTGCTCAGATGGCAGTGGCTTGGATTTTGAGGTTGCCGCAAATTACCAGCGTGCTTTGTGGGGCGAGTCGCCCTGAGCAAATCTTAGAAAACTGTGCTGCCCTTGAGAATCTGCATTTCTCCGATGAAGAAATGAAAGAAATTGATAGCCTGACGAAAGCGATTGAGTTACCCGCTTCGCTTTGGGCCAAGGAAAATGATAGCTAAATCTGCATAACCCATTAAACTCGTCTTGGATGCGGAGTTTTATTGATTCCCAGGAGGTAAGAATGGAAGAGATGCCAATGGCGCGTTTGATGGTTACTGAAACTGAGGTTGATGCTAGTTTTTACAAAGCAGCACTCGAGGGAAGCGGTATCTCTGTTTTTGTCAGCGGCATGGAAGGCTCGGTATTTGGTGCCGCGTTAGACGGTCCTGACGAAATTGAAATAATCGTCTATCAAAAAGACCTCGAAGCCTCCCAAGCGATCATTGCAGAGTTAGACGAGGAGCCAGAGAATGAAATTCCCACTTGGATTTGTTCGTGTGGTGCTGAAGTTGACGAGGGATTTGGTGTTTGTTGGTCTTGTGGTGGGGAGTACGATGCTGGTGCGAAACCGCATGACAGCGACAACGCTCCTGGCTGAAGAAAATGATCTGTAACTTTTTGATTGTTGATTGAATGGCAAAGAAAAAACCTAAACGACGAACCGGCTTTCCTCCCGCTGTTGAAACTCCAGTAGCACCGCAAAGAATCAGCAGTACTGGCCAGCGTCCGATGCGCTGGGGTTTGATCGTATTATTTTTGGTTATTTCAGTCGGCGGTACTTATCTGGCGATATGGCTTCGGCAAAACGATAACTCTCCTCGTTACACATTCAAGGTAATTAAGAAGTATCCCCACGACGAGAAAGCGTTTACGCAGGGACTCTTGTTCCATGATGGTTTTTTATGGGAAAGCACGGGGCGTTATGGAGAGTCAACGGTTCGCAAGATCGAGCTTGAAACCGGGGAGATTCTCAAGCAGCACTCGCTTGATGATAATTTGTTTGGCGAAGGGATGGTGCAGTATGGCGATCGCCTGATTCAGTTGACATGGAAGGCTGGAAAGGCCTTGGTTTATGACATGGACTTAAACCCAATTGAAGAATTCAGTTATCCAGGGGAAGGCTGGGGGTTGGCGACCGACGGCAATGATCTAATTTTGAGTGATGGTAGCTCAGTTTTGAAATTCATCGACCCCGAAACATTTGATATAAAAAAACCTCTTCGCGTTTTACGAGAGGGTGGTGTCTTTGTGGGGCAGTTAAACGAATTAGAATATGCAGGCGGGAAGATTTATGCCAACCGATATCAATGGGATCTCATTTATGAAATTGATATCAACACTGGCAATGTTGTCGGCATCATCGACCTCGCGGGATTGTGGCCGCTGAGTGAACGTCCCGCCGACGGTGTTCTCAATGGGATTGCCGTCACTCAAGATATGCCGCCGCGAATATTTGTGACTGGGAAACTGTGCCCGTTCATCTATGAAATAGAACTGGTGCGAATGGATGCTCGCTAGTTAGTCGGTTTGCTGCCTTGGGGGCAGTTCTCTTTTGGCTTGCGGTGGCGGTTGGCTGTAATGGCCAATGGCTCAGGCGCGTGCCCATTGACGTGATCGCTTGGCGGCCAGCGGTCAATTCAGCTCAATTGCCTTGTCTGGTCAGCAGCTTCGTCCGATTGGTTACCGATTAGGGGTGTCGGAGGCCAAACTCCTCGTCGAGTTCGGATTACTTGGATTTTAAGGGTTGTGTGTCAGGAATTCTTAATCGAACCCGAAGATACTATTGGACGATGGCAATTCATGACTAACACTTCAGTGACCTCTTGAAACTCGGGTTTTTCCGTCTGTTTGGCAAGGTCAACAATGCTGATTTAATCCGGCCTGATTTTGCACTATGACACACTGGAAATCCAAACTTATTGACGCTTATCGGTTTGCGTCTTGGCCTTATCGGTGGTCGATGCACCGTCGCATGGCGCGTTCAGGGCAAGTGCCAGTTTTAGCTCTTTTTTACCATCGCGTCGCCGATGACCATCCCAACCCTTGGACGATAAGGTGCGATGATTTTCAGCGGCAGATTGATTGGTTGCAGGATCATTTTGAAATTGTCGACTTGCAGGAATGTCAGCGGCGTATTCGCAGTGGGTTCAATCAACGCCCAACGGTCGCGATTACATTTGACGATGGGTATTCCGATAACTGTGATTTCGCTTTGCCGATGCTGATTGAAAGGCGAATTCCGGTAACGTATTTTGTGACCACACAACACACGCTTCACCAGCAAGCCTTTGAGCATGACCTCGATATCCAAAGGCCTTTGCCAACCAATTCCATTGAGTCACTTCGGGCACTCGATCTTGCGGGTGTCGAAATCGGTGCACATACTCGGTCGCACCTAGATCTTGGTAAGGTGACTTGTGAAAAAACTTTGATCGATGAAGTCATCGCATCAGCGAGAGAACTCGAGTCTGCCATTGGACGTAAAGTAAGATACTTTGCATTTCCCTATGGCCTGCATTCCAATCTAAATGCGAATGTTTTTGCGATGTTGAAAGAGGCTGGATTTTTGGGTGCTTGCTCAGCTTATCAGGGTTGGAATGAAATCGGTTTAGATGAATTTCATATTCAGCGAATTCACGGTGATCCGAACTTCTCGCGTTTCAAAAACTGGATGACTTATGATCCACGGTTCGCGCGGGTCAAGCGGTTTGATTACTCAGACGGAAAGTTCGACAAATCTAAGCTCGAATCTCCACCCGCGAAACCGGTTGCTGGACTTCCGCTTGGAGAGATCAGTCTGATGCCCAGCACTTATCAGCATCCATCGGTCCAGTGATTGAGGTTGCAGTGATTTCTAGGCGAATTCACGACTCAACCGCTCCCGAAATCTTACCTGCTTTGGGGAATTGAGCTGAGAAGTCGATTCTTGGTCTTGAAATCGCTTGTATCTTAAGAACAATGCTGGGATATTTAGAACGGCAGTTTGCCGATTGTTTAGGGTGAGATTGAATGAAGCAAGTCACGGTTCCTGTATTAGCAGCACTCGCGAAAGTGTTGAGCGGGGCAACCGTGCGCTGGATTGGTTGTGAGCCAGAGGCCTGTCAGCGAATTTATTTTGCCAACCATACCAGCCATCTGGACGCACTCGTCTTGTGGGCTTCACTTCCTAAGAACATTCGTAATTTGACTCGACCAGTGGCGGCGGTGGATTATTGGCAGAGTGGTCCGGTCCGAAGGTACATGGCAACCGTTTTTAATGTCTTGCTGATCGATCGAAAGAAAATAAAAGTTCACAACAGCCCGATCGATATGATGTTGCGAGAAATCGGTGACGTTAATTCGCTGATTGTGTTTCCAGAGGGCAGTCGCAACTTATCGGGCAAAATGGGCGAATTCAAAAGTGGTCTGTTCCACTTGGCAAAGAAGAGACCTGATTTGGAATTAATGCCTGTTTATATAGATAACTTGAATCGCGTGATGCCCAAAGGGGAATTCCTGCCGGTACCTCTTCTAAGCTGTATCTCGATTGGGGCGCCGATTTGGCTTGAATCTGGGGAGAGTAAAGCGGAATTTCTCCAGCGAGCCCGAAAGTCGGTACTAAAAATGAAAGATTCTTGATTTCTTCAAGGGGTTCGGGTTGGAATCCCTATCAATCTATCTTATGCCCTCGCATAATCTAATCAGGGACGCCCTCTTCGTGATTGGGCCATTAATTGATTCGACGAACAATGATGACGTGAAATGTGATTGACGCGACGCTTACAACTTTACTGGCGGTTCAAAACGAAACTGCGTCTTCTTTTGGGGAAGGTCCGGGAAGTTGGACGATAGGTTTAGTGTTGGTTGTTTTGGTTTCGCTGGGCGCCTTATTAGCTGCCGGGCAAACTTTAAAACGGAAGCCTGAATCGCATATTGATCCAGCGATCCTTCGAAATTTTAATAAACGAGTCACGTCGTGGTTGACGATTTGCGTGATGCTTGTCATTGCGTTGATGTTGCATCGCAGCGTGACAATTGCTTTGTTCGGCTTTGTTTCCTTTTGGGCGCTTCGTGAATTTATCACGATGACACCGACTCGTCGCGGGGATCATCGGACGTTGTTTTGGGTCTTGTTTGGTTTCACTCCACTCCAGTACGTTTTGGTTGGAATTGATAACTATGATCTTTTCACGATTGTCATCCCGGTTTACGCGTCGTTATTCATTCCTGCGAGGATTGCTTTTGCTGGTGATCACAAACGGTTCCTCGAGCGGACTGCCAAGATTCAATTCGGATTGCTAATTTGCGTTTACTCATTAAGCCACTCGGCAGCTTTATTAAATTTAAAATTAGCGAAATGGAATTCCGACGAGCTTAAGTGGGAAGCCTGGCAAAACGATACTTATGGATTGTTGTTCTTTTTCATTGCGATCGTGCAAGTAAGTGATATTTTGCATTTTCTGTGGGATCGATTGTTTGGTCGCCACGTGATTGCACCCGCGGTCAATGCAACCAAGACGTGGGAGGGGCTGTTGGGGGCTGCTTGTTGCACGAGTTTGGTCGGTATGGTCATCCAGGTTGTCTTGCCGGTCACGCCATTCACATGGTGGGGCGCTGGATTTATGGCCTTAATCATCAGTATCATGGCATCTTCTGGCAGTATGACGATGTCGGCGATTAAGAGAGATCGGGGTGTCAAAGAGCATGGCACCTTGGTGCTGGGACATGCCGGCGTGTTGGATCGAATCGATTCAATTTGTTTCGCTGCTCCGATTTTTTTCCATCTAACGCGTTTCTTCACAGATGCTGAGAGAAAAGGTGTTGAGGTAGTCGTTGAGCAATCGGTTGCGGCGGTCACGACGGGAATGTCTTGTTTTTCATCCATGGTCTAAATGAGATGAGGTCACCGGATCGACTCGCTCGGGTAGCGGAATTTAGTAGTTCCATTTCAGCCCATTCTGTCCGAATTCTCCTTGAAGCACATGGAGTGAAGGCGACAGTGGTGGGTGATGTCATGAACGAGACGGGGCTTGAGCTGGTTTCTGTTTACATCCACGCTAACCAGATCGAGACGGCGAGAATGGTCATGCGTGATGTTCCTGCGGCGTCGGAGGTGTTGATCCCGTCATGGATATGCTCATGCGGAGCGGAAGTGGACGCAGGTTTTCATTGTTGTTGGTCCTGTGGCGAAGAAGCGGAAGAGTCTTCGAGCGAGGGCTGATTGACACCGCTTTTGCATTGGAGTGATCGATGTATGCGTAAAAGAATGGCCGCAAGCGATTTCAGATTGTTGAGGATTCTGTTAAAGTGTGCCGGCAGTGGTTAACCAAAATTAAGGTAAAAAGAATTCGTGGCTAGTTTAAAAAAAACAATTGAGATGTACGAACTGGATGTTCCGTTTGAGGCTTATCCACGTTTGAAGCATTACTGTCAGGCCCTGTGGGAAATTAATCAGGATCTTAACCTTACGCGTCACACTACCCACGAACTGTTTGTCACTCGGGACCTGCTTGATACGATCGAAATATCGAAATTAATTCCTGAGGGCAAGGAAGTGCTCGATATTGGTTCGGGTGGTGGAGTACCTGGCTTGGTTTTATCCGTACTGCGTCCGGACTTGAAGATATCGTTGACTGATTCGGTGGGGAAAAAAGCTGCTGCGTTGGGGGAAATTGCAGAGGCTATCAACGCAAGCGTCGAGATCTACCACTGCCGAGCGGAAGAGCTGTTGGAAGATTTTCGGTATGACTACTCGATCGCGCGAGCGGTTGGCCCGTTGAAAAAAATGGGCGTCTGGTTTTCTGATTGCTGGCCGTCACTTGGTCGATTACTCGCGGTCAAGGGACCGCAGTGGCTTAAAGAGAAATCCGAAGCCGACGAACTTGAGTTGCTTAAGCAAGTCGATGTGCGTGTGTTGACGGAATACGAAGTTCCCGGTGTCGACTGGAAAAGTGTAATATTGCAATTGAAGGCAAGCAATTGATTGTCAAATGCCTTGAACAAAAACCAAGGCGATACTCAAGAGAAACCATGCGGCCACGGATAGGAAGAAGAGGATGGTTATGACCATCCCAATGACCATCCCGGCCTGCGTCATCGAGCGTCCTTCGGGATCCATGATTCCCTGATTTATTTTCCGCATGTCTTGTTTGCCAAGAATCCAAGCTAGGACGCCTGGAATGAGGCAAACATTGCAAAGGATCGAGGCGATCCCAAGTCCCAGAATTAATCCCCCTCTGTGAGGTTGCTGGCTTCGAACGGAATTTGACGGTGTGGTTGGAAGACCTGGCGAGTAGGGATTGGGTCCCGCCGGGGGAGGTTGGTTCTGTTCAGAATCGCTTTCCGAAAACTGCATATTTTCCGTCACAAGATTTAGCGTTTGACATTGCGGGCACCTCGCCTGTTTGCCGATGTGCGCTTCGTCTATTCGAAGAATCGTATTGCAATGCGTGCAGGGGAATTGAATGGCCATGGCTAACTCTTTTCATACAGGTGACGGAGTTGTCGAAGTAATTGCCCCAAGGTCTAAATGATAAGACGGTTTGATTTAGTCTGTCAAATTAAAGTAATGGTGAAGTTAATTTTCCATGTCCAAGCCGGCACTGGTTTATGATGAAGAAATGTCATTCTCGGTGACTCCTGATTTTCTGAATTATTTTGGATCATCTTCGAGTCGTAACGAAGTCTACTCCAAGTTACCTCAGAACTCGGGAATTGGTAGGTTCTAATGCATTGTGCGGGGGGATGGAATCTCGCAAGGAGTGTATGGGGAGATGGGTTTGTAATTTGATTAGAAACAGTGGTGAAAGATTTTTCCTGCAAAGAACAACGCTGGATTTTTTTAAATCCAACAGAAATTTTAGCCAGAGTTCTTCGTGTGCGGTGTTGGGTGGGCCATATTTGTGTAAAATCCTGCTCTCTTTGAAGAGTACAAGCCAGTTGATTATTTTTCGTTTTGTCCCTGTTTTACTTTTGATAATGCCATGCAATTTAAATCCGCGGACGCGTGTCGGTTCGATATTTTGTCGTTAGGTGAAGTGATGTTGCGGTTGGACCCAGCCGATGGTCGCGTACGAACGGCTCGTAGTTTTGATGTTTGGGAGGGAGGCGGCGAGTACAATGTGGCCCGCGGATTGCGGCGCTGTTTTGGGCTGCGAGCGGGGCTTGTTTCAGCCTTTGCCAAAAACGAAGTGGGGCGATTGCTAGAGAATTTAATCCTCACTGGCGGTGTTGATATGGAGTTCGTCAAATGGATGGAATTTGACGGTGTTGGGCGTTCGTGCCGAAACGGTTTGAATTTTACCGAGCGTGGTTATGGAGTTCGCGCGGCCTTGGGGACTTCGGATCGCGGGGCGACGGCGGCGTCTCAATTGAAACCGGGTGATATTGACTGGGAGCATATTTTCGGCGAGCTGGGGGTTCGCTGGTTTCACACCGGTGGAATCTATGCCGCCCTGTCAGAAACGACCCCGGAAGTGATAGCCGAAGCATTGCAGTGCGCGAAGAAACATGGAACTGTGACTTCTTATGATCTGAATTTTCGCAGTTCACTTTGGTCAGCTTTTGGTGGGAAAGAGAACTGTCAGCGTGTGAATCGATCGCTGGCACCTTTTGTCGACGTCATGATCGGTAACGAAGAGGATTTTACCGCCTGTTTAGGCTTGAAGGTTGAAGGACTCGATGAGCAAATGAAAGAGTTGCCAATCGAGGGTTACACAAAAATGATCGAGCAGGCGACCTCTGATTTTCCTAATTTTCAGGCGATTGCGACAACGTTAAGAACCGTCAAAACCGCGTCTATCAATGATTGGGGGGCGCTTTGTTGGAGTGAGGGGAAATTATGTCAGGCAGTTCATCGAAAGAATCTTGAGATATTTGATCGCGTTGGCGGCGGCGATAGTTTTGCATCGGGTTTAATTTACGGCTTCCTAAAGACGGGCGATCCTCAACAGGCGGTTGAGTATGGAGCTGCTCACGGAGCTTTGGCGATGACGACTCAGGGAGACACCACGATGGCGAGTGTTGAGGAAGTCGAGGCGTTGATGGCTGGTGATAGTGCGCGGGTTAAACGTTAGAGAAGCGAATTGCACGTGTGCGACTTGCAGCCAATTCAATGATAGTTCGATGTTTGCGATGGAGACTGTGTTGCGGATGTTCTGCTCGGTCGGTAAACAACCTGCGGGACAGAGTATTTTAAATTCGACTGAAAAAACCATCTTGGAGTTATCGTGAGACGTTATCAGGGGCTTATGCGGGATACTTGGTGGGCTTGGTTAACGATTCTCTTGTTCGGGATTCTGGGTGGCACCCTGGTTTCGTATATATTTTTCTCGGCAATTCCGATCGCTATTTTTTCTTTTTTTTACTTCGGTTTGATGCGTTACGATGTCAGCGGTAAACCCAAAGAGATGTAAAATTTGATGAACGAAAACACGTTTGGGCAGGATCTTGAATTTCTCAATCGTCACGTTGAGACGATTGTTTTATCAAATTCAGAGGGGGCTTCAGCAATTGTTGTTCCCGCTTATCAAGGTCGAACGATGACCTCAACTTCGACAGGGATGTCCGGCGCGAGCTACGGTTATCTGAACTACGATGCAATCGCTGCGGGGAACTGCGATCCCCAAATTAATCTCTATGGCGGTGAGGATCGGATGTGGATTTCACCCGAGGGTGGTCAGTATTCAGTGTTTTTCGATCCCAACGTGGAAATGCTTTACGAGAACTGGCGGACGCCAGCATGCTTGGACACCGAACCGTTTGCGTTAACCGGGCACGACGAAACTTCTGCGTCATTCGAGCGTGTCGCGAAACTCACCAACTGGAGTCAGTTTGTATTTGACCTGAAAATGGAACGCACAGTAACGCTGCTAGATACAGCGACGGCGGCGGAGCATCTTGGTTGTTCTCTCGATGGTCTGTCCGTTGCCGCTCATGAGAGCAAGAATCGGCTGGGTAATATTGGCGAATCGCCCTGGGAATTGGAGACCGGCTTAATTGGAATCTGGATGCTGTGTATGAACAAGCCGGCGGCAGGCGCTACGCTACTGGTTCCATTTAAGGTAGGTAGTGAGAGTGAATTGGGGCCGATCGTTAACGCTGACTATTTTGGAAAGCTTGATCAGTCGCGATTGCAGGTGGATGAACCTGGCGGGCTAGTTTACTTCCTGGGCGATGGAAAAATGCGAAGTAAACTTGGGCTGACTTACAAAAGGGTTCAGCCGTACCTTGGTAGTTGGGATCGAGATCGTGGGATCTTGTCGGTCGTTCAGTTTAATTTACCCGACGCAGCTCCCAACGGTTACAACAACAACCTTTGGGAAATCCAAAAAGAACCTTACTCTGGGGACGTCATCAATGGCTACAACGACGGCCCCAATGAGTCAGGTGGTCAGCTTGGCGGGTTTTTTGAACTGGAAACGATCAGTCCGGCTTTGGCTCTAAAGGCTGGTGAATCTTACACGCATCTTCACCGCACGATTCGAATGGAAGGCGATCGACAGGCACTTTCACAGGTTTCTATGAGTGTATTCGGTGTCGACCTCGATGAGATCGAACGTCGTTTTCAATCATAGAAACCTGCAATCGTGATCAAAGCCGTCGAAGCACTTCACTTATTCTTCCGATTCTCCTTTTTCACTTTGGCAGCGGCGCGCCGCTGTTGGGTTTCTCGGTCACGACGCACTTTATCCGCCTGACGTTGAGCTTCTCTGGCCTGGTCTTTCGCGGCTCGTTGCGATTTTTCTTGGGCAAGTTTCGCTTGACTTTGAGCCCGACGGCTAGCCGCCTCGCGATCTCGCTGTGCCTTTTCAGCCGCTCTTTGTTGCTCTTTCATCTGAGATGCTCGTTTGGCCTCGGCTATCTTTTGTTGAGTAGCCGCGCGACTTCGTTCCCGCTCAGCATTCGCTTGAGATTCACGCAGTCGTTTATTCCGCTCGTATTCCTGACTTGCGATTCTTGATTTTTCATCGCGCTCAGCCCGTTGCTGTGCTAGAACCTGCTGTTGTTGAGCACGCTTGAGTTCATCTGCTCTTTTCTTCGCAGTCTTCTCGATTTCTCTTTGTTGAGCGCGAGACGCACTGTTGCTTGGAGGTCGAGTATTCGAAGATACGGTTTGCGAAGGAGTCGATTTCTTTTGCGATTTTGCTTGCCTTTCTAACTCAAGTTTGCGTTTCAATTCAGCGCTTCGAGTGTCCCGAGCTAACTTGCTTTGCGCTGATTTGTGCCTGATTTCTGCGAGTTTTTGCTCACGCTCGAGATCTCGGTTTTGTTTTTCCAAATCTCGCTCTCGCTGCTTTTGAGCGGTTTTCGCTCGCGCTTCCTCTGCAGCAAGGCGAGCTGCCGCAGATCTTGCTTCTTGGGTTTTTCGACGATCAGATTTTTGTTTCGCGATTTGATTGGCTTCAACGTGCTGCTGATGATCGCGGTCATTTACACGGATTGGCTTGGATGAACGAGTGTCTCTGTCCCGTGTTCGCTGCGTTTGATTTCCAGCTTGACTTCGGTCAGTCCCGTGGTCATGTCCGTCATGGCGTCCATCACGGTGGTCGCGATCACCGTAACGATTAGCTAGTTTCGATCGGCGAAAATAGTCGTCATGAGCGTGATCGTGGTGATTGGATGAGCCCGATAGGTTAATGTGTGCATTAAGAGATATCTGAGGACGCAAGTTCCGATAAGTTTCGTAGTGACGGTGTTGAGTGTCGATCCAGTTCAACAACGGGAAGTCGTTGTACCGATGGCTGCGTCCGCAATAATGCGCCATAAGTGGGTCGTATTGATCATGAAGATTTCGGCGGTTTACCCAGGAATGATAGTGGTTGTCGTGGATTGAATTCTCATAGTAATCGCCGAAATAGTACTGGTTGCAGTTGTCCCGGTAAAAGAGGTGAACAAAAAAGTTTGCACCTGTGTCAATGCAGTAGTCGGGGCGATAGCGATACGAGTCGTGAAAGTGACAGTCGTCATCAAAAGCGACTGGCGCGAAAACAGTGCCTCGTTTTTCAAACTCATAATCCCAATAGCCTCGCCGATAGACGCAACCACGAGGGGTCCAAACATAACGAGATGGAATCCAGATCCAATTTTTTTCACGAGGGTGCCAGTGACCTGTTCGCCAGAAATACTCTTGACGATCTGTTTGGAATTCCCACTGGCCAGGGCAGTAAAAATAGTTTTCATTGGGAGCATCGCCCGACGGTCCACTTTCGAAATTACTAGGTGGCTCGGGTAAATAGCTAAGTTCTTCCTGGTCTTGAGTTTCGTCGAGCCAGAACCCAGAAATCCAACGGGCTCCCTCGTCAAGTTCTTCCCAGTAACCCGGAATCCAGTTTCGCTTAGGTGGAGCATCTCGCCAGACACCACTGATCCAGATGAAAGTATCTTTGGCGTCGTCCCAGGACCAGTAACCGGCAACCCAGATTATGTTTTTCCCCTCAGGGCGAAACTCTGGTGGTAATTCTTTAATATCAGCCGGCGGTTTTTGGGTGATGACCGGATTCGGTTGGGGGTCGGCAAGATAGGCTTCGGCAAAGGCTTCGTGAAGCGGGCCGCGCATCAAGACTTCGGGTTCGGGGCTTGTCTGAGGAACTTCCTCTTGCAGGCCAATCTCGGAATCGGCATCCGTTGTGGATAAGGGTGGATTTAAAAGAACGGAATAGCTCTTTTTTGATTCCAAAGGCATTTCCTGGCCCATTGATTCCAAGCTGCCAAAGACAGTGGCAAGCATAGCCACGGCAAATAGAGATGAGGAGCGTCTTGGAGTATCGAATAGGTGACAGAGTGTTATCATTTTGACCATGGCTTTTCTGCTTTCGTGAAAAGTGCTTTCCGCGCTAACGGCTGTTCTATTGTCTTTTTTCGGCTTATTCTCGCTGGGAATTAAGTAGTGTTGGTAAGTCACTGGGCCAACAAAGGTTATAGAAAGCGAATGGTGTGCCAAAATCACGTAAATGAGAGGGAAGGCAGATTTTGAACGTTGGGTGACCGCGCAAGAATAGGCGGATTAATGTGTCGCCTGCATCTTTAAAGGGGCAATGCCGGAAATTACGGGAAAGCGGCCAAGCGATAGGGCGGATCTACGAGAGCTTAACTGAAGGCCCTTGCCGGAGGGGGCGCAAATTAGCGGACGTCTTTCCACAGTTCCGAGCTGTTAAAACCATCTCGAATTCTCCATTCCCTGAGTCGCCCTAGGAGTTCTTGCTTGACGGAATCGTGTTCAGGTGCGTCCCACAAATTGTTCACTTCGGTAGGATCTTGTTTTAGGTCAAACAGTTGCCCAAACGATTCTTCTAAAAAATGAACAAGCTTCCAGTCTCGAGTTCGAACCATTGTCATAAAATCGGTTTCAGTCAGGTTTCCATCGCGGGCTTGTTCGGCAAAAACAATGTCGCGAAAACACTGATCTTGATCTGCTGAGTTATTGAGAACCGGCAGAAGTGATTGGGCGGCCATTGGGTAATCGATGGTTGCCCCAGCGAGTTCTAGGATGGTTGGCCCAAGATCAAATTGCTGGCACAGTCCTTCAATTCGTCGCCCTCCTTCGAATCTTCCCGGCGCCCAAACGATAGTTGGCATTTTGGTGATGGTGTCGTACATCGTCCATTTTTGGCTATGTCCGTGATCGGTGAGGCAGTCGCCGTGGTCAGAGGTAAAGATGACAATCGAGTTTTCTGCATAACCTGTTTCTTCGAGAGTCGAAAGTATCTCGCCGATTTTTTCATCAATCATTGTCACGTTGGCGAGATAGAAAGCTCGCTGCCGATGTCTCTGTTCGGCAGTTGGTTCTAAGAGATAATGCACTGAGTCATGGTCAACTTCGGTATTATGGATTCGCATTCCTTTAAATGGTTGTGGTTGCGAATCGAGTTCTTGCTGGCTAACTGGCAAAATGTTGAGATCGGTCTGCGCTAAATATCGCTCGGTATAGCGTGGAATGGGGTCGTAGGGCGGGTGTGGCCCGGGGAAACCAATTTCCAGAAAGAGTGGCTCAGTTACGGGATAGTTATTCAACCACCACGTTGCGAGGTCACCGACAAACACATCCGGGTGCATGTCTTCGTCGAGCAACCATTCAAAAGCACCAAGGCTATCTTTGTAGTCGCTTCGCTGGCGGTAAAGTTCTCGTTGTTGTTTGACCAAGCCTCTGGCGCGAAGCGCTTTGTCCCACTCGTCAAAATACCACCGAGCCTCGAGGTAGCGATCTTTATTTTCCACGACATACCGTTGGTCAAAACCCATCGGCGTGTTGTATGGCCACGTGTGCATTTTTCCAACGTTAACCGTATGGTAACCAGCTTTTTGTAGATCGGAGGTCCAGCCGCGTGTCCAGTTGTCAGCGTTTCTTAAGATCCCCGTTGTGTGTGGATAATGGCCCGTAAATAGACTTGCTCGGGCTGGTGCACAGGATGCCGCGGTGATGAAGCAATTTTCGAATGTGACTCCCTCGCGTACCATGCGATCCAAATTGGGAGTCTCCATGTAATCAAAGCCTAGTTCCGCAATGGTGTCGAAACGTTGTTGATCGGTGATGATAAAAATGATATTCGGTTGAGCGGTCATGATTTCGATGGTGAAATAAAGGCTAAATTTAGGAGAAACTCGATGACGTAAACATTACGGAAGCGCGACTGAAAACAACTGTGTAAAAATCATTTCTAGAGCTAAGCTAAATCCTAGCCCGATGATCCCAAGAATCAGCCATTGTGTTTGTTTCGCTTTGGAAATAGATAGCCCCATCAAAAATATTGACAGGGGTGTAGCGATTCCGAACGGGATTTTGAATTGCAACGCAGCGACGTAGGCAATCAAAATTGCAAGACAAGTCGCGCCAAGGATCGAAGATTTCTTTGAGTATATACGGTCTGAAGGCGTTGGTGCTTCCAGTGCAGCTTCGGGCTCGGTTTTGAAAACAAGAACTGCGACCAGTAGGATTACCACGATTCCAATTATCCAGACCGGGAAATTTGGCAGTTCAGTTTTTGCATCGACAGAAAGTTCTTGGAATGCTTTGACGCGAACCGCCAGGTGTTCTCGCAAGTCCTCTCCGCTGCGAAATGTAGGATCAATCGAGAGCTTTTGTAATTCCTGATTAACTTCAGGCGATTGCAGAGTATCGTGAAAGGTGCGAGCGAGGATGTCGGCGATATGGTCGGGTGTATCTTTGGGAGCCCAGATGTAATAGGCGTTTTCGGCACGAGTTTTTAAGTTTTGCTCGGTGGAAGTGGCTACTTCGGGGATTGTTGGATGTCGCTTGTCTCCGAAATTGCCGATCGCGAGAATGTTATCGGCTGCGGGTGTGTCGCTAGAGTTTCGAAAGGAGACGTACTCGGCGAGTGAAAAAATCCCTGCCTCAAGTTTACCGCCGAGGAGGTAGGTGTAACGTTTCGCGCCACCTGCTGAAATGAAATTAAAATCTGCTCCCGGGAATTCTCCGAGAAGCTGTTTGCAGATGAAATACGCAGGGGAACCTTGGTTTGCACCAACACGAATTGTGTTTGGGTTTTTCTGGGCCGCTTCAAGAAGTTCATTTAAATTACGATATTTAGAGTCGGCTCTTACGACCATTAAAAGAACGATGCTTCCGGTTTGAGCAATCGGGCGAAAAGCTTCGGGTCCGTAATCGACGACCCCCGCAAGTTGCGTAGCGATGATACCCTCGTGATGACAAAGGAGTTGGTAGCCATCGGGTGGAGCGTCTTTGACTTGTCGACTGCCAATTGTCGCCGAGCCGCCGTCTTTATTGGTGACAACGAATTCTTCGCCAAGTGAGCCTTCACGATTCAGTGATTTTTGGAGGATACGCGCGAATGTATCAGTGCCCCCGCCTGCGAGATACGGCACCACGATCTGAATTGGCTTTTGAGGGAATTGATTTGGCTGATCGGTTGAGATCGTATTGATTAGTCGCCAGGCTGTGATCAACAGCAATGCTAGTAATACAATTCCCTGTATTTTCAATTTGTTTGATGGAGCACTCATGATTGGCTCCTCCAATCTCGATAGCGATTGCGGCAGATTGGAATCGCTAAGAGTAGAACCGCAATGAGCAGGAACGCAAGCGATTTGGGTTCTGTGAAAATTGGTGTCCAGTCACCGCCTGATCCCATCAAGCCGGCAGATAGATTCTCTTCGGCAATCGGTCCCAAAACAAAGCCAATCACGAAGGGGGCAAGTGGGATTTTTTTAGATTCCAAGAAAAGCCCAAGCAGTCCAAAACTAATCATTACCCAAACGTCGAACATGCGGTTCGACATGGCAAAAGAGCCCACTACGCAAAATGTTAGAATGATGGGTAATAAAAAAGCTCGAGGGATCTTGGTTAGCCAGGCGAGCGTGCGGATTGAGCAACACATGATGCCAGCCATCGCGAGGTTAGCAAAAAGACACGTGAAAATAATCGTGTAGACTAACTCGGGACTCTGTTCGAACAGGCGGGGACCGGGTTGGAATCCGTGAATTACTAAAGCACCGAGAAGAACAGCTTCGACGACTGAGCCCGGGATGCCCATGGCGACCAGTGGAATTAGTGCTCCCCCAATAGTCGCGTTATTTGCGGCTTCGGCTGCGACGATACCGTCCTCACAGCCGGTGCCAAATTTTTCGGGGTTGCGGGACGTCGAGCGAGCAACTGAATAGGCGGTGACCGAGCCAATGTTTGCTCCGATGCCCGGTAAAATGCCAATCCAGGTTCCAATCAATGAAGAGCGAATTAAATTCAGACCATGATTTTTGATGTCCGAGATTTTTAAAGCAAGGCCTTGAGTGGCAATCGGGGTCGTTGATTGAGGTTTCGCTGAGTCAATAATGTCTCGGAGGATTTGGTTGACGGCGAACATCCCGATTAAGACCGGCAGCAACTGAAATCCATCATTGAGCTCAGTGAACCCGAAGGTTAAACGTGTTTCACCTGTGGCCACGGAAATCCCCGGCATCGCGAGCAAGATGCCGAGAAATCCGGAGAAAAGCGAGCGTAAAATTGACTTTCCACCGATCGTGGCAATGAGGACCAACGCCATCATCACGAGGGAAAAGTAATCGAACGGGCCAAATTCTTTTGAGTATCTCGCGATCGGCTGGGCGAGCGTCAGTAGGAAACACCATGAGATCAGTCCGCCGGTGACGGATGCCATGATCCCTAATCCGAGTGCGCGTTCGGGTTGCCCATTTTGAGCCATGGGGTAACCATCAAAGGTCGTGACGATTGATGCGGGAGTTCCGGGCATCCGCAGCAAAGTCGCCGAAATCATGCCCCCACTGATTGCACCTACATAAATGCTAATCAGAAGCGTCATCGCGTATTGGGGGTCAGCACCAAACGTTAGCGGAAGTGTCAGCGCGATCAACATCGTTCCGGTCAGCCCGGGAATTGCTCCCACGAAAACGCCCAGCGTCGTTCCAAAAAGAATGAGAATGAGCCCAGTGGGAGTTGCGAGTTGGAGGAGTGCTTCCTGCATAGGTCGTGTGTCTGCAAATGCCGATTTCGGTGATGGTAAGCGTTGCGGTAGTTCAGGATAAGTTTGGATGAAGAGGCGAGTTAAGACGGACGTTAGTGATCGACAGTAACCGTTTCAGAATAGGCTAACTCACCTGTTCGCCCGTCGAAGTACTGAAAGATGACCTGTGGATGAGGGTAGGCAACGAGTCTTTTGCCTCCCAGCTTTTTAGGCATGTTAAACACATTGTTGACCTGGACAACGCAGTAATGTGGGTAAAGCCTTTCAAGTCGAGGAAGGTCTGGCAGGATGTAACTGCTCCAACGGATGTCGCACTCACGTGGGCCAAATTTAAATTTGCCGGTCGCTGGGCGATCCATTTCATCATTTTTAGGAACGTGGTTTACGCTGTTGTGGGGGCCGCAGCAGAATTCCCAGACATTATCCGTGACTTTGATCGCAAAACTGTTGTGAAGGTCGCCAGTCATGACAAAGACTTTTTTTCCAATTTTATCCCATTCGTTAATCAGCAGTTCCCGCTCATCAAAAAAAGCTGTCCACGCCTCTTCTTTGTTGCCGGCGACCTCGAATCCACCTGCACCGCTGTGAGGGATCATGAAGGGAACGGATGAGATCACAAAAAAGAAGTCAGCATCACTTTCACGCATCGATCGAAGGAGCCAGTCTCGCTGGGGTTTGCCAAGCATCGAGACGCCTTTTTTATCGCGTTGGTTCACATCGTGCATGTCACGCGATCCACGGGTATCGACCAAAAAGTACTCACAATTGGCTACGCGGAATTTACTGTAGGATTGCCTGCCAATTGAATAGCTTGCGGTGTCTGAAATTTTTGCGTTGGCGGTGAGTTCCAACGTATGGGCGTCGATTACCTTGGCAATTTCATAGACATAAGAATTTTTGTGGCCGGAGTCATTGTCGTACTGAATGTCATTGACGCCTGCCTGAGGGGTTCCCCAATGGACATGCAGGTTGAGCATTTGCTTCAGCGGCAGTTGGGTGAAATCCGCTTTGGGGTCAACGAGTAGATTGGATCCAGCCTGCATGGTGCCTTTACCAAAGTGAAGCCGTTGGGGATTTTCAATCGGATTGGCCCAGCCAAGATAGTTGTGCCATGCATAAGTCCCAATATCTCTGAACACAGTTCGGCGGTGCCTTTTCCCCGTTTCCCCTGCCCCCCAGATGTCATTGACCAATTCGTGATCGTCGAAAGTGAAGTAAGAGGGCACGTTGCGGTGCCACCTTGCTAATTCATTTCCTCTTGAGAGATAAAGTTTGTAGTTTTCCCAGACTCCGACAACGGTTGGCATGATTTCAACGACACTAGGCAAGTGGTCGACTCCCTGAGTTAGTCGCCACGCTTCGGGTGGATATTCCCGCTGTTCTTCGTAAAGCCAATCTCCATTCATGATATGGAAGTTAACCTTGTCAGCCCAGTCGCGATTTAGGTTCTCGTAGGTAGGTGTTCTGTGGCCAATGCCGTGCAGCGGGTTTTGATTGGCGCACGACCCTATTTCAAATCGAAAATTAAACAGGCCTTGAGGATTGTATTTTTCATTTCTTGAATCCTCTTTGCTTGGCAAGGTGCGAAACGACCCGGGTAGGCCATGGGGACGTTCATTAACCCAGACTTGATAATGATATTTTGTGTCCGGCAGCAGGCCAGAGATTTCAATGGTTCCTGTGTTGTCATCTTCGATCCGAGTCTGAGCCACTTGCTGGTTGTCAGTCAATGAATCCGGTGTGACTCCGAGACGAACTTTGAATGCACCGGGTTTTGATGTGCGACACCACACTCTAACCGAGTTGTCGGTTACGTGTCCCAACATCGGTCCATGGGTCAGGCGAATGGGATCACCTTGAAACGAACTGAGCGTGACGGAGGGAGAAAGCAAGCTCCCGACAAGAACGAAGACTAATGTTAAATGCGAAAAGATTTGGTTGTACAAGTGAAATCCTCGTTAGTATAAGATCGCATTAGAATTTACAGACCTAATGTAAACCCAGTTTCTTCCGGATAAAGTCTATCGGAACCCCACTCGAACCTGTAGTTAATCGGGTCTGAATTTTAATATTTTTGATATCGAGCAACGGAAGGTTTGCAATGCTCCCGCTCCTGCCGGTAAACTAAGGGGACGGTAAAGGTAAGTCATTTCAGCTCACTCAACGGAAAACAAATATGCTTCGGCCTTTTTTATTATTTGCGTTCGCTTTATTGGTCCTTCAGTTTGGTCCAGTTTCTGATGTTTCTGCCCAGGGTGATGGGTTTAAGCCAATTTTCGATGGGAAGTCACTCGCTGGTTGGGCTGGGAATGAGAAATTCTGGCGTGTCGAGGATGGCGCAATCGTAGGGGAGTCAACAGAGGACAATAAAGTCGATGTGAATCGTTTTCTAGTTTGGGAGCAAGGCGAGGTTGATGACTTTGTCCTGCGACTAAAATTTAAGGTATCTGGGACTGATCGGGCAAACAGCGGTGTTCAGTTCCGGAGTGCGTTATTTGACGGTGAGAAAGATCGGCTTTCGGGATACCAGGCGGACATCGACCGGTCTGGGAAGTTCATCGGAATTCTTTACTCTGAGCGAACGGGTCGCGGTATTCTCTGCCAGCGTGGACAAAAGGTGACTTTGCGAAGCAAAAAAGACAAGGACGTAGAAAACGTTTCCGATCCGGCTGAGTTGTTAAAAGCGATTGATATGGACGGCTGGAATGAGATGGAAATCTCTGCTCGCGGCAATCACTTGGTAACGCGAATCAATGGGAAAGTAACATCCGACGTTACGGATGAGGACAAACAGCAGTATAAAAAATCAGGTCTTCTTGGGTTTCAGATTCATGTTGGTCCGCCCATGAAAATTGAATTCAAAGATATTCAATTGAAGCGTCTGCCTTTGCAAAATAAAACAAAAAAGATTGTTTTTGTCGCTGGCAAGCCTAGTCATGGTTACGGCTCTCACGAGCACAATGCAGGTTGCATGTTGTTGGCCAAGGCACTCGAGGAAGCCGCATCGGAGACCGGTCTCTCCGTTTTGACAACGGTCTACAAGAATGGCTGGCCAACGGATCCGACAGCGCTTGATAACGCCGATACAGTGGTAGTTTATTGCGATGGTGGAGGGCGGCACTACTTGCATAAAAATGGCGAAGCCTTTGAAGATATTATGCGGCGCGGGGTTGGATTGGCCTGTATTCATTATGGTGTTGAGGTTCCCAAAGGAATGTCAGGGCAGCGTTTTCTAAATTGGATTGGTGGGTATTTTGAAACTGACTGGTCGGTCAATCCTCACTGGATGGCAAAATTTGAATCGTTTCCTGAGCACCCTACGACCAATGGTGTGAATCCGTTTGAGATTCAGGACGAATGGTACTATCACATGCGTTTCTCACCAGAGATGACTCGTGTTACGCCATTACTGACAGCGATGCCGCCTAATGAAACCTTATCCCGTAAGGATGGTCCTCATAGTGGCAATCCTGCAGTCCGAGAGGCCGTGCTAACTAAGAAACAACCGCAGCATGTTGCCTGGGCATTTGAGCGAGGTGATGGGCGGGGACGTGGATTCGGTTTTACCGGAGGTCACTTCCATAACAATTGGAAAAATGATGATTTCCGAAAATTGGTTTTAAATTCGATCGTCTGGACAGCCCATGGAGAGATTCCAGATTCCGGTATTGAGTCGACGACACCGACTGAGGCAGATTTAGAGGCTAACCAAGATTATCCCGAAAGAAAGCCAAAGGCCAAAGCGAAGGGTTAATCCGAGAGAATTTGTCGAAAACAACATTAAAGCTCCGTGGCTAATCTTTTTAAGCCACGGAGCTTTATTATTTAGAGTCGCGTTGATCACGAGGCGATCGGCTAGAAACTAGCGTACCTTTTTAAGCAGATCGGAGATGTCGACTTTTTCGGCGTCTCCCCAAAGTGCCTCGAGGCTGTAAAACGTGCGAGTATCTTCGTCGAATAGATGGACAACGACCGTGCCGTAATCAAGCACGATCCATTTGCTGTCATCGTAACCATCGATGTTCATGCGTTTATCTTTGAGCACCTTTTCCAAGGTGTTGTCGATTTCTTCGCTGATGGCGTGCAGTTGTCTGCGACTGGTGCCTGTCGCGATGACAAAGTAATCAAAAATCGCGGTGTGTTTTGACATGTCGAGAACAACTACATCAGTTCCACCATTCTCGGCAGCGGTTTTAGCCGCCGCACGGGCGAGTTCCAAGCTGCGGTCAGGGTCGACACGTTGAGCCGCTGCACCGGAGGGGGAGTCTTCATTTTCAGGTTCAGTAGAACTAGATTCGTTCACGAAGTTGTCCAGGTAAGTCAGAAAGCAGAATTGAAGTTTGAGATTCTAACTCGAAGGGCGAAAATCTCGACCCTTTATTGTAAGATTCTTAGACGTTTCTACCAACCAGAGGGTTCGCTAGAATGTCCAGAAGGTGGGTGTTTCGGGGGAGAATACGGGGAAAACTGTTTTCTGGTTGTCATTGGTTAGCTGAGATATTTTGGGCGGTGCCGGTTTAGACCGTGCAAAACGGTCTATTTTTGGATTCAAATTGAGTCCGTTTAAGATGTTGTCCTATTCTGCGTCGCGTTATGAGGGTTGAGGATCGAATGAATCGAGATACGGATTTAAATGGAATTGCAAACTCGAATTCAACGTCCGTCCAGTTTGCCGATGTTCGGGGTGCCGCCGGTCGGATTCGTTCCTTCGTGCACCGAACGCCGGTTCTAACCTGCGCGGCGATCAGTGAGAGGGTTGGGTGTAATGTTTTTTTTAAGTGTGAGAACTTTCAAAAGTCCGGCGCTTTTAAATTTCGTGGAGCTGTTAACTCGGTAGCCCAGCTTAACGACGCTGAATTGGCCAGCGGCGTCGTGACGCACAGTTCGGGCAATCATGCAGGTGCCCTGGCTTTGGCTGCTCGGATGTTTGGAGCGAAAGCGCATATCGTAATGCCGTCTAACTCATCGGAAATTAAGAAGGCCGCGGTGCGAGAATATGGGGGGCTAATCACAGAATGCGAACCTACCCTTGAGTCTCGAATGTCAGAGGCCGCTCGAATACAACGCGAGACGGGGGCGGTCTTGATTCCTCCGTTTGATCATCCTCATGTAATCGCAGGCCAGGGGACTGCGGCTTTAGAATTATTGGAACAAGTTCCGGAACTGGACATGATCGTTGCGCCGATTGGCGGCGGAGGATTGATGTCCGGAACCTGTTTGGCTGCGAGGGAATTGAAGCCTGGGGTTAGGATTGTCGGAGCCGAACCGATGGGAGCGGATGATGCGTTTCAATCCAAGAAGGCTGGAAAGTTTATTCCACAGTTATCGCCCGATACAGTAGCGGATGGATTACGGACCAGCCTTGGTCAGTTGACTTGGCCGTTTATTCGGGACGAGGTGGATGAGATTTTGCTCGCTGATGATTCCGCGACGATATCCGCGATGAAGTTTTTTTGGGAGCGAACGAAAGTAATCATTGAGCCAAGTTGTGCTGTGCCGTTAGCGGCGATCATCCAGCGTTTTTCAGAGGCAGATTTCAAAAATTCTTTGGGTGAGACTCCACGGGATATCGGAATTATTATTAGCGGCGGGAATGTTGATTTGCAGGCGTTGCCGTGGTCGAACTAGCAGATGTGTCGCTCAATCACTGAGCAAGCTGTAGAGAACTACGTTGGTGCTGATCTTGAGGGAATCCTCACGAGTGTATCCGCTGCATTGAGATTTCCCCGTGTTTTCTAAAGCGCAGCTAAGGTCGTTAGGTGAAAAGACAACGGCAAGTCGACCGTCGATTTCAGCTCCTTCAAATTTGGGCTTCGTCTTGGCTTCTGAAAAAGTGCCGTCCGGTTTTCGGGTCCGCAGTGTGACGGAATCAATTTTGAAGCCAAATGTTGGGTCGGTCCAGATTTCATGATCCGAAGGTATTGAGATCATTGGTTTGTCACCAAGGATGGCGGTCATTTCTCTTCGGAACGCTTTGGTAAACTCTTCAGAAGCGCAAATCGAATCTGCAAAAATAAATCCGCCATATTCAAGGTGCTGACGGAGAGCAGTTCGCTCCTCCGGCGTGAACGAAAATCCACTGCGTCCATGCATGAAGATGAAGGGGTGGTCAGCCAGACTTTCGTTGGTAGGCGAGATTAATTTTTTATCCAACTTAACCTCAAGGCCGGTCGTCTCGATTTTGCGAAGCACGTTTCGCCAGGCATTCGGCGCGTCATCAGAACCGCCCTGGTGGTCGAGTTTGGGAAAGACCAGTACGCGGTCATTGAGAAGTTGTCGGTTGGTTTCTGCGAGGGTTGGTGTGTCGCCCTTTTCTTTTAAATTGGTTCGATCGGTCGCGTAAGCCATTACGTTGATTCCAATTTTGGTGCAGTACTCGACTCGACGTTTCAGTCGCTGATTGACGTTGGGAGAGTCGAGAATCGCTGGACGATCGAGGTTCCAGTAGCAACTGAGGTTGGCTGGGCAATAGACGACACTGGTTCGGCAGCAAGCCTGAAGGCCAAGAAGTGGTCGTTCTTTGCTGGCGACGATCGGGTATTGCGAATTCCAAATTGGATGATTGGGAGGTAGCGGTTCAAGTCGACTGTCAGGAAACAGGTCGAGCATCAGAAGTTTAAATTCGCGGTCATAACGGCCGTCGTTACCGCATCCATCCCCCTGGCAGGCTTCGGCAAAAAGAAACCCTCCGTTCTCCAGATATTCTTTTAAATTGTCTTTTTGTTTTTGATCGAGACCGATCAGGTCTTTGCCAGACATGAATAAAACAGGGGCTTCGATTAAATCGCTAACGGTTGAGTTCTCTGCGGTCACCGTTTGCCAATTCAGTTTTACGTTCCATTCTTTTTCCAACCGCCTGGTTAAGTAATGCACTCCATTGGGGTGCAAGTCCCAGTCGTCTGCCCCGTGGTCGTATTTGCCAATAACGATGGGGCGTTTGCCTTTGGAAAGGAAGAGCAATGCGAAAGAAGTCGCGACGAGTTCATTATTCTCACCTTGCCCTCCGGGGGTAAGCCAATAGTGGTTGAGTGGATGTTGGGTGCGCAGTAATTGTTTTGCACCATCGCGGTACCAGTCATTTGCTCCGACAAATCGTCTTCCTGACAGTCTGCCTGCTCGCTCTAGTCCATAGAGAAAGTAGAGTCGGGTTCTTGGATCAGCGCGTTGAAGTAATGGATTTGCCCGAACAGTGTATCGTTTTGCCAGCCAGTTGAATCCAGCATCGACCATTTTTTTCAGGTCGTCTTCGACACAGCAATTCGCAAATTCGCCGTTGATTAATCTTGAAGGCTCCACAAGATTTTCTTCGGCAATAATGACCGACGAAATTCCAGCGCAGGTCATGCTTCCTTTCGGATCCTTGGATCCAGGGTAGTACGTAAACCCACCGGATCTTTCGAGGTAACATTTCTTCCAGTAGCTAAGTGCGTTTTGCCATGTTGC
>JAQXDZ010000007.1 GCA_029251085.1 Mariniblastus sp. | reverse complement strand
CGGGGCTATTGTTTCCCTCGCTGCCAGTCCACTCAACGCTCTACAACAGGTTTCAGAGCGAGTTTGGTCGGAAGGTAAAGAATCCCCACCAACGGCTGAGGAGTTCCTGTGAAAGCTACTTAGTTAACGAGGCTGGTTTCGCAATAACAGACGTTAGCCGATGGCTTGGACACGATCCGATGACGGCAATGAAGTTCTACAACCAATCAACGCCTGCAACACTCGAAAGAGCCTTAGCTGTAGGAGCTTGATTAACCTTTAATGGAACCCGCGAAAAGTATCACGCACAGTATCACGTATCTGGCGGTACTTGGAGGTAAGCGGGATATTTAGAGGACACCTGACGGCGGTTTAGGCGATAAAACCCGCGAATGTGCTACCCGAATAGACCATCTATAAATCCATTTCTTATTCCAAAAAATTCATCGAACCCTTGTTTCATTGGGCCGTGATTTCGATGCGATCCTACGTGCCATTTTCCAAAAAGCGCGGTCTGATAGCCGGCCGATTTTAGTAATTCGGCGATCGTTACTTCAGCAAGTGCCATATTGGTACCATTTGGCCCCTTCATATTTCCCTGCGTCCAGGAATTGATTCCCGATCGTTGCGGGTGCCGTCCGGTAAGTAGTGCCGCTCGAGACGGGCAACAGACCGTATGCGCATAGGCTTGGGTGAATTTCACACCATTTGCTGCAATGCGATCAATGTTGGGCGTGTGGAGGTCGTCGGATCCATAACAGCCAGTGTCGAGAGTGCCCTGGTCATCGGTATAAAAAATGACAACGTTGGGTTTGGGGTCTCCTAAAGCTGATTCAAGTGATTTGTTATTAAGCAGATACAGGAGGGAGACGCCAACGATGCCCGAAAAACGGAGTAGCACCTGTAAGTCGCTTTTAACAACAAGTCCGCTAAACAATGAATGGATGTTTGTTAAGGGGCTCATGAGCTTGTCCTAATCCAACAGGGGATACAGAGAAATTCGAAATTTGAATCTTAATCTTACGGTAGTTGTTTTTGCCTGTCAGCTTTTCAGTTGAAATAGGTGTTTTTTCTGGGATGCCCTCGTCAAACAGCCATTATCAAAGTCTGTATTAAGTTCCAAAGATTGGTGAGCAATTCGGCGGTGACAGTGGCAAAGCGAAACAGCCCTGTTTGGTAAATCTATTTGTATCACAACCAACAGAAAGGAAGATCAAACCCTAGCCGGCCTTTCAATTGACCAAGGATTTTAACTGCCCAGACTCGCCTTGCCCAAAAAAAGAGATTAGACACCCAAGTTCTGTTATCCTGATATGCGCCAACGTTTAAAGCTTCAAGATATTTTGATCAATTGTTCATGTGGTTTGGCGCGGGCAGCAGATCCTAATAAAATAGAGATAGTGCAATCCATTGGATCACTTGATTTATTTTTAAAACATACGTCTATCAATAAAACGCTAATCTCCCAGTTGGAGCTAAACAATGCCAAGAGTAAATCGTCGAACATTTGTCGGACAATCAATAGCCGCCGCAGGGGTCATGACATTTGGGACCGGTGCCGTCAGGCCAATATCTTCCAATGATAAGATTGGTGTTGCTGTCGTTGGTGCCGGCGGTCGTGGTGGCAGTCACATCAATGCGTGGCTAAAAGATTCTCGGACCGAGATTCTTTATGTCGTCGATGTTGACGAAAATGCCGGTAATCGACGTTGCGATATGATCGCAGGAGAGCAGGGGAAGCGTCCGACTTTCGTAACGGACATGCGGCGAACGTTTGATGACAAAGCGGTGAAGGCTGTGAGTACGGCAACGCCTAATCATTGGCATGCTCTCTGCGGCGTTTGGGCGATGCAGGCCGGTAAAGACACCTACATTGAAAAACCTATTTGTCACAATATCGCAGAAGGCAGCGCACTGGTTGCGGCTTCAAAAAAATATCAGCGCGTGTGTCAAACTGGAACTCAGTGTCGCAGTAATCCCGCCATTCAAGAAGCGGTAAAATTTATGGCTGACGGTGGAATCGGCGATGTCAAATTCGCACGAGGCCTGTGCTATAAGCGGCGGAAATCAATTGGGAGTATTGGAGATTATCCAGTCCCGGGTGAAGTCGATTTCAATTTGTGGAGCGGACCGGCTGAGTTTAGCAGCCCAAGAAATACACGAAAGCGTTTCCATTACGATTGGCATTGGCAGCGGCGTTATGGGAACGGCGATTCAGGAAATCAGGGGCCGCATCAGACGGACATTGCCCGCTGGGGTCTGGGGATTGATTCGCACCCCAACAGTATTGTTAGTTATGGCGGCCGAATTGGTTATCAAGCAGAGCGAAAAGATCCAAACTATGTAGACGCTGGCGATACCGCTAACACGCAAGTCTCGATCTATGATTACGGCGACAAGTGCATTGTCTTCGAGACACGCGGTCTTGAGGTAAAACCATCTGCGGATGATGAATTGAATCGACTCTTCAACAGTTCCAAGGGTAACAAAATCGGAGTCGTTTTTTACGGCTCGAATGGCTACCTCGTGCAAAAGTCTTACACGAGTTGCGAGGCATTTGATAAAGATTTTAATTCTATCAAGACGTTCAAAGGGTCCGGAAACCACTTTGGGAATTTTCTCGATGTTTGTGAGAGTCGGAAGATGGAAGACCTCAATGCAGACGCGCGAGAAGGGCATCTGTCGGCCGGCTTAAGCCACCTAGGAAACATTTCTTATTACCTCGGTGAAGACAATAAAGTTTCAGTGGCTCAGGCGAACGATATCCTCGGGAACATTAAGAGTCTCGATGACAATGGCGAAACTCTTCGGCGAACTGTGCGGCACTTGGAGGATAATAAAGTTGATCTCAAGAAGTCTCCCATTTCGATGGGGCCGAATTTGAAATTTGATGCGGGAAAAGAGGTTTTTCCAGAATCTCCTCAAGCTACTGAAATGGTGACGCGGAACTATCGAAAAGGATTCGCCTGTCCAAAAGCGGCGGACGTTTAATTTATGAATCCTTTTGGATTGGGTGGATGGCTTGGTTTAAGCTTAATCCAAGCCATCCACGCAACTATTTTGGAGTCTGGAAGCCAAACGAGCCAGAGTCCGATAAGGTACCGAAAAACGAGCTTTATGATTTGGATTTATTTCCGCAGTCGATGGACATCGACTGGGTTCGTGTTTACCAACCAAAATGAAGAATGGGTAAGGTACGAGTTTGGATAGGGGTGCGAGAGGGGTGCTGCAGACGGACAAGTGGAAATTCGGTTTTGGGCTTGAGAGATAATCACGTCTTCGGTTAACCTTTTTAGCCTTGTCTTTCTTGGAAGCGCGATTGATTCGGTTTTACCAGATTTTAATCGCAACCGCCTACTTTTCTGTTTTTCCATTTTACGCCGAAGCGCGTCGAGCTTCGCAATTTCAATTATGTTCAAATCTCTTCTCGGGATCGCCCCACAGCCGGAGCAAGATGGCTCTTTTCGCCCCTCAAGACTTGCCCTGAGGCTCGCGACGTCATCGGTGTCAAATTACAAAGCATCGTCATACGAAGCGTATCAGGGAAAGCGCTCAAAAATTATTGTCGTGTTTACCGAGCAGAAGAACATGACCATGAGAAACGGTCGAGAATTTTCGACCGGTAATCACCCTGTGGAAGCATTATTGCCGATGTTGCATTTGAAAAATGCAGGATTTGAATTCGAAATTGCGACCCCCAACGGCAAGCCGGTTGTTTTTGAGATGTGGGCAATGCCAAGCAAAGATGCGGCGGTTTTAGGCATTTACAACGATTTGAAACCACGATTCGATCATCCGAAATCGTTGGAACAGGTGGTTGGTTCTCTCGATGCTCAAGCCGATTCGTATGTTGCGTTGTTTATTCCTGGCGGGCATGGCGCGATGCTGGGACTTCCTGATGATCAAAACGTCGCCGCCCTTTTACGTTGGGCGCATACAAATGATCTGTTCACCATTAGTCTCTGCCATGGCCCCGGTGCTTTTCTCGCAACCACTTTAGAGAATCAAGAGTTCCTCTATTCCGGATATGAAATGGCAATGTTTCCTGATTCTGTTGATAAAAAAACACCATTGATAGGATATCTCCCCGGGCACATGCCGTGGGCATTAGGTGCCCGCCTCGAAAATCTCGGTGCAAAGCTTGTTAACTCCAAAGCGGACGATACCTGTTGCGTCGACCGTAAATTAATTACCGGCGCAAGTCCCGAGGCAGCAGATAAACTTGGGAAAATGGCGGCCACGACTTTGCTGGAACACCTGAGGCTACCGTAGAGGATAGGAGAGCCGCGGGGATCTATGGATCAGAAAAGCAACTCCCTTCTCAAAGACGCTAACATTACCTGACTATCGACAAAGAGTGTTTAACTGTTTTCACATTGTGAAAGTTTGGCGTGCTTTTGATAAAAAATTTAAAGACAGAAGGGTTTGTTTTCGTGATCGCATTGGGTTCTTTTTGTGCCGATTAAATTGGTTTTGCGTTGTCTAGACTCAAGGAATGTTTAGAGTTTTCCCTTGACTGGAAATATCTAGATTCTGTTTGCAAAATTTAAATTGATCTAAGGTCCGAGTAAATTTCAAACCAACGGCTCGATTAAGTGGGAGCAATACCTGCCGCGATAGGCTAAAAGTTGTAAGCTAAATTAGCGAGTCCCAACTCATGTTGTTTTTGCCACCCGCAAACTAACTGTCTGTGCGTTAAGCAAAAAAAAATTCAAAATACTCGTCCTGATTTTCGTTTTACTGCGTGTTGAAGTCATGCCATGCGTTGTGGGGAGTCGTCACATGCAACGCGATTGCATATGATTAAAGTGTTCGTTTAGCGATTTATAATGAGTGTTGGATAAAACGCGACCCTGTTTTGTTGAGAGTCTTCTAGAAATGCCTTGGAAAAGAGGAGAGCGAATTCCGACCAATTTAATTGTTGGTTTTCTCGGTTCAGGGAAAACGACGGCAATTACGAACTTAATTGAACATCGGCCGGATAATGAACATTGGTCAATTTTTGTCAATGAATTTGGAACGGTGTCTATCGATCACGCTCTGGTTGATTCCAACACGAAAGAAGTCGCGGTAGAAAAGCTTGGCGGTGGTTGTGCTTGCTGCACAATGTCATTTGCGTTCAAGCCATTGCTTGCTCAGTTCATTCGGCGTTCAAAACCGGATCGTCTTATTTTAGAGCCATCGGGGATAAGTCACCCTGCGAAGGTAGTCGACATCTTACGTAGTGATGATTTCTCTGGTGCCATCGATTTGCGTAATATTATTTGCTTAATTGATCCAAAAGAGTTTGATGATGCTCGGTGGCAAAAATCGGAAGTATTTCAAGATCAGGTTCAGCTTGCCGATATTGTTGTTTTGAATTGGACCGATGTGAGAGAGCGGGAGCAAATAGAACGTTGCCGTGAATGGGTTGCCAGTTTTAACCCAGCGAAAAAGGTAGTCGTAGAGACTAAATTTGGCGTGATTGACTCCGAGCTTTTAGACCTGGAATTCATGACGACGCGCTTTCCCCTTTTTGCGGAGGCACATCCGACTCCGAGTGACAGGATGGCAATTTTGGCCGGTGGAACGGGCAGTCTGAACGCAGGTGCTTCAGCAACTCAAGACATCTCTCTAGATCGAAAACCAGAACCACGCCATCCGCTATGTTTTCCAAATCAAGGCACCGACTTTCTCGGGTGTGGCTGGATTTTCCACATCGATGACGTCTTTGATCGAAATAATTTGTTTGATTTACTTGGAGCTATCAGGGGCGTAGTGCGATTGAAGGGTGTCTTTCGTTGCCAAAATGATTGGTGGACAATTAATCGAACTAAGCAAACAACTGATTTTTCGAAATCTA
The DNA here is from genome assembly GCA_029251085.1 of Mariniblastus sp. Taxonomy (GTDB): domain Bacteria; phylum Planctomycetota; class Planctomycetia; order Pirellulales; family Pirellulaceae; genus Mariniblastus. The sequence continues at coordinate 3,961 of JAQXDZ010000007.1, read as the reverse complement.
CCTACCGCCGAGATAGTCGCCTGGAAATTATTTTTGAAAGTGATTTGCTAAATTGGGAATATCTTGAAGAAAGTCTGATTGAGTGTATCAAGAAATAGACAATTGATTCTAAAAACAGGCTTGCCACCGGGAGAGTGGAACCAGCCAACTCAACGCAGACCGATTGGGTAATCGGTCCGCGTCGATTTTTAGGGAGGGTGTGAGTTGGCTAAGTCTCCTGACCGCAAAACTTCACCGTGTCTAGTCACAGATGAGTTTAGACCTCGCGAAAGCGAGGCGCTGTGATTATTGAATTCCCCCAAATGTGAGAATGCGGGTTGGCTGGCCATTGACTGGGAGAGTTTTTGAAATCTTCCATTCGTTCATGTCAAGAATTTGCAACGTTCCATCTCCCGGATTTGTGATGACGGCGTCGTTACGCTCTTGGATGAAATCGATTTCGTGGTGACCGGAGTGGCCTTTAACTTTGCTATTTCCAATCTCGATGGATTTGACCAGCTTGAGATCATCGAATTTGCGGTCTCCATTTTGGTCCAGTTCAAATACCAGCAACTTGTCTTGCAAATCTTTGCTTTCTGCGAAGGCAAGTGCATACGGCTTGCCATTAACTGTCACAGGGCGAAGGGTGCTAAGTTGTTGACCCGGTGTAATATCCCCACAAACATAGAGACTAACTTTCGGTGAGGGAGTTGTGCCGTCGATGGCGCAGATGGCTGGCGGACTGCCCTTGCAGTTAGCGATGCAAAGCACATGATTCGTGAACGACTCAAAGGATCCTGTGCGATAGCCCGGATTTTCTTTGTTGCCGAGTGATAAATGGTTGAGCTTAACAGTGTTGTTTGATTTTTCGAAATCATAATCACAGTCAACCCAATAAACTCCGCCGCTCGGAGCGAAAAAGACGCGGTTGCCGCAGGCCGTTGCGTTGTGAATTCCACCACGCACGTTTCGATCACCAACCAACCACTGCTTTCATTGCCATCAGAATTGCCTCGCACGGACACAATCAAACTCTTGCCCACGATCTCCATTTGAGCAAAAGCGTTTTGCTCAACGTCAAGTTGTTTCAACTCGGCTACGGACAGCTCTTTTGCCACGAAGCCATTTTCGGTAGAGCAAAGATCTGCTGCGCAGATAGTGCCCGCATCTCCATCCTGCCAAAATAGGCGACAAATGGTATGCGATGCCTCAGCTTCAGCTTTGTTCAGTTGAGATTCGCTTGTTCTGGGGATTTCGTCATCCGCCGTCGATATATTGTCAATGTTTTAGCCTAGTCGAATCAAAGAGATACATCTCGCGCATGGTAGCATCAAGAATGCGAACTGGTAGCGAATTTGCCCACCAACGGATTCGTTTTCGGAACTGGAAAGGCCAGCGGACGAAGGGGAGGAAGACGTGAACTCTGTTTGGCGATTCTAGAGATGGGTGCAGTAACGGAGACGTCTAAGACTGAGATAGAATTAGCCGCAATCGTTGCACTGTCCACGAAGAAGGATTTCGGTGACTTCCCCAAATTCTTGGCTTAACTTCATGCTGCCTGCAGTTAGTTTGATCTCCACCATGCAAGAAACCGAACCGCAATCCACGCAGACGAAATGGGGATGCACCGTGCCGTTTTCCTCATTTTCTGTAACCAACTCGAACCGCCAGACTCGATCTCCCAGTTCGGTTTTCCTGAGTAGGCCTGCGGTTGCCATGTCGTTTAGGTTTCGGAAAACTGTCGCTTTATCGACGCCCAAACCATGGAGTTCTTCAGAGACCTCCGCATGTGTCAGTGGTGACGTCGCTTCTTGCAGGAGTTTGAGTGTCGCAATTCTTGCAGGAGTTGCCCGCAATCCTGCTTCTCGAATAGCCTGCTTGATGAATTCGGATTGATCTGACTTTGGATGATTCATGATTCGCAATAAATAATCACGTGTGTTTCAAACGGAGTATACCACACTTTACTAAATTATCATATTCAATTTTGGCTGTCGGATTGGCGCGTGCACGGATCGTTTTCCAGTTTCATTGGTGGCTACGCGTAATCTGGGTCGGTCAGCAGTTAGAGCCTTGGGTCGGTTAAATCGCAGGTCATCCTCACGCTTGGTATTATGTAGGTGGGGAAGTATGGTGATTCCAACGTTACTGAGCCGCCGTTAAGGAAGTCAACGCCGTTAAGGAAGTCAATCTAGTCGTCGGTTGTGTTCGACTAAACGTTTAGTGACCATGCACCAATGGATGACTTTTACCAAAATGACAACCGGCCGGTCTGGTCAACGACTCTATCAACTCAATCCATAGTGACCCAAAAAAACCCTGACCTCGGTTGAGAATCAGGGTGATTGGTTACCGTAATCCGATTAGCTGTCTTTACTGATCTTTAATGGATACCACTTCAGCACCCGCCCGAGTGGCAAGTTGCCGGAAGACAACTTCGTCAATTGACTGAGCTACAAAGTGAATCGAACCATCTCCCAGAGTTACATTGATTCCTTGGGGATGGTAGCTGCGGAAGTCATCAAAATGACCGGCGGGGTCGTTGGGGGCATGGCAGGCTGCACCAACAATCCGGGCAAACGGTTCATCGACCTCGGGACACATTCCAACCCATGACACCGATCCTAAAAGATTGATCCGTTCGCCAATCATTAGTGTGTTACTAGTGCCGTCGGTTATGTCACCCATCTTAACTCGACTGTTGCCGTGAAATAGGCCATTCCCCAGCAGCGGACTGTCTCCGATTTCGGAACTCCCAAATACGCCGGAATAATTACTTCGGCTCACCCATAGCTCTTCACCATGGTCGTGATCATCATCCTTTAATCTCAAGTCGTGATCATCATGGTCATCATGATCGTGCTCGACGTGATCGGCGAGATTGACAATCTCATTAGCCACTTCGGAGGGGCATTGATAGGAGGGGATTACTGTTTCGATCGTATGCTCATGAAACTCATCGTCGATGGCCAACCGAAAATCAATTTGATTGTAAAGGTTGTTCTGTTCCATAAACGGCAAGATATATGCAGACCATCCCCAACCAGGTTCCGAATTGGCGATCATGGGATTCCCTGTAACCCAGCCGGGTGGCAAGGTTTGAAAGGCGCTCTCGTAATTCATAATTGCCAAGCCTTGTTGGCGACTATTGTTAGCGCACGTCGTCCGCCTCGCGGCCTCTCGGACTTGCTGTACGGCGGGAAGCAACATGCCAATTAAAATACCAATGATCGCGATGACAACTAGTAACTCAACAAGCGTAAATCCATTTCTTTCTTTTTTAAAACTCACAACGCACTCTCTGATTAAATCTTCGATTTGAAAAAAGCTCGTCAACGAATTGCTGTTAAAAATTACAGCAAAAGACAAGCGACAAAGAACAAAGATCTCTTGAACCCGCTATATTTTTCAGGCAACGCACTAAAAGTGGCCGCTTCACTGATTTTGCTATTAGCAGAGGCTGAGATCAGGCAGAGTGCAGCTCGGTGGCCCGCGAGCCGAATTTTGAACGAGAAATTCTGCGGTATGCAAGAAATCTTCGCATCGGCCAGTCGGTGATTCGCTTGGCTCAGATGTGGCGGCAGCAGCTAGGCTGGCTGCAACCTGAAGCTGAGAAATAAGATGACACATCCCGCAATCAGGGGATTGGATATCATTGACCTTTAAAAGGTCTTCCGTGCCCTCATTTTGATTGGTCGTGACAAGGTCACTGCAACAGACAGCAATCGCACATTGGCCGTAATCACAGTCCAAGTTCGCGCATGAATGGAATGAGGTAGCGAAACCGCTGATTGAAAAAGAAACCAAGAGGCTCAGTTTCACAACGAACGAAACTGCCTTGGCGTGATTTGGAACTGTTGCCGTAATAACGTGCATTCCTAGCTTTCAATAAGAGCTCGGTCTTCCGAGCAGCACAAACATAGCATTTGCGTATGCAGATGCAATGGCGTTGCATATGCGTTCGTGGTCTTTTTGGGAAAAA
>JAQXDZ010000159.1 GCA_029251085.1 Mariniblastus sp. | reverse complement strand
AGGAGGACGATGGAGTCCCATGTCTGCTCAGCAGTCATGCGGCGTAACAACGGGCCAGGGAATCGAAAGTCCTCGCCCTCCGCCGGTGTGGTGCTGACCTGCCCCTGATAGGCTTTGGTGTTCAGAACGATTCGCTGGAATTCTCGAATGTCAAAGTCAACGTCTATCATTAACTGAGCGATTAACCGCAGCAGTTCCGGGTTGGTGGCATCGTCTAGGTCGTCAAGATCTGTGACTGGCTCTTTGACTGCGACTCCGAAGAATTTCTTCCACAATCGATTGGCGATGGCAGCGGCGAAACGTGGATTTTCTGGTGATGTCATCCAGTCGGCGAAGTGGCTACGCAGTTGTTGCGGACGGATGTCAATTAGTGGCGTTTCCTTCTCGCCATCCCAGCTGATAAATCGGGGTCTGACAGAGTCGCCAGGCTTACCATCGTCGTATGCGTAGTCTTCAGGAAACACGGTCGAACGGGTGCTGTCAAAGATGACTCGCTCCATATTCGGCTGAAGTAAGGTGACGAGGTTTGCCTTTGAGAAATTTTTATCGCGGAGCGTTAGCGCTGGTTTGCGAGTGTCGACGCGATCAAACGCTGTCGATCCAAAAAACGACGCCATTTCATAGAAGTCACGCTGGGTCCATTCAGCGAAGGGATGGTCGTGGCACTGAGCACAGGCAACATTGGCTCCAAGGAAAGTGGTCAAGGTGCTGGACAGGCTGTCCAGCGGCATACTGGCATCTCGCAAGAGGTACGCCGTGGCTCCGTTTTCTCCAAGCCGGCCTTCCGCGGTTAGGAGTTTGTGGACCAACTCGTCCCATGGACGATTCTCTCGAAGTTGTGACTTCAGCCATGTATGGAAGGTCCAGGTTTTGCCGATTCGATAATAGTCGTCCTTTACACGAAGCATGTCTCCCAACCAATTGAACATGTGCGATTCATGGCCGGGGGAATCCAGTAGCTCATCGATCAATCTGGCTCGACGGTCTTTGCGAGTGTCTGCGAAAAACTTTGCCAGCTCCTCGTCGGAGGGAATTCGGCCGATAACATCCAGGTATACTCGACGGACGAACTGAACTTCGCTGGCTGGCGGATTTGGTTTCAGTTTGTGTTTTTTCAAATCAAGTTGAATGATCGCGTCAATTCGGGAGGAAGCGTCAATCGGCTTCTCGGCACGTAGATTCGTTGCTGCGACGGTGAGCCCGAGCAGCAAGATGGAAAATCGGATTGATCGTGTAGTCGTTGCCATGATTACAAATTCCAGATGTTATTCAATTTGTGATTGGGAGGTTTTTGCAAAACCTAGTCGGGACATCGTCTCTGGTTGCGGTTCTGAAACGACGACTCGAATCTGATCTATCGCTGAACTGGCTGAGAGGTCCAGTGATAAAGTCCGGCGATCTTGACTGAGTGTTACGTCGTCTCGCCCTGAGTCGGGAAGGTCATCCGAGCGACTTGGCTCAATACCACGACGGTTCTCACCGTACTCGCCCAAAGGATGACCGAGTAGTTCGTCAGTCTTGGTTAACAGCGAAGTTCCACCAATGAGTCCAAGGATTGGCCGGTCAAATGTGATCTGTCCGATGACTCTCGCTTCGTTGGCTTCTTTTCGGGGGAACTCACCGAGCGGATTGAGTTGCAGTAAATAACTCCGAATCATTTGTCCGGCAACAAGCACGTCTCGATCTCGCCGTCGAACGCGTTTGTACTTCCCTGGTTCTGTGACGTCGACTCTGAGATCTGAATTCAATAAAACTTGCGAACGTTCCGGAAAAACCAGAATGCGTTCACTATCCTCGTATCTTCCCGGGACGAATTCGGGGCCAGGTGAAACGAATTTCATTAGACCGGTCGCCTGCAAAACTCCGGACGTTACTGGCCATGCGTTTTCATAGCGCTCCGTTGAGTAGTTTACGGTATGGATGGAGTTGGCTTCCGGCCTTGACCGAACGGCGTTGCCTTCCCGAACAAGCTGAGGCGAGTCTCCGCTGTCGGTGAGACTCACTTCTACTTCGCCTTCAAAGACTCCGACGTCGGTTTCGCCGTCTGCTCCGACTGAGACACCAAATGCAGTCCCGCGATCGACGATGTCCATTGCGGGTGTGAGGACCTCGAATCCAACTGCGGAATCCGGTATGGACGCTGTTAGGATTCCGCTGTTCAGGATTGTTTTATCAGTTGACAAAATCTCAAACTCAGCAGGCCCCTGAAGCGTAATCGTGGCTCCATTGCGGAAATCCAATCGTGCTAAGCCAACCTCCAAATTAAGTTTGCCTTTACCAAATTCGTGTCCCACCGCCCGTTCTTCCGTTTCCCAGCTCGCATGAGATGCATATGCCAACGTAGCGATTGGTGAGGTGCCAGTATTTTGCGGTGAATCGATGCCAAGCCAACTCAAGATTATTAAAAGTGACGCAGCTGCAGCCAGCACTACAAATGTGATGACGTTGGTGCGTTGCGATGTCTCGGACGGAGCATCTGAAATCAACTCTAGCAACTCTTTTTGAGACGTCATGGGCACGGTGTGTGGCGATGGCTGGGGCGTCGTCGTTGTTATCGATTCAGAATTGCCTGCGTGACCATGTTCCTTGATTAATCCCGTCAGTAGACGCAGGTCGTTGAATTGACGTACGCGATCAGGTGAATTGGCAAGCTCGCGATTTAGTAACTCCAGGTCGGAGGTTTCAATCGCGTCTTCGATATATAAAGTGGTAAGGCGTCGAAACTTTTCGTCATTCATGAGATGGAAGCTCCCTTCTCGAGTGCGGCTAGTTTCCTTTCAATGCACTCGGCAAGGGTTACATAAATGCGCTGCAGAGCTTTGTAAACAGCTTCGGGTTTTCGACCGAGCTTCTCTGCTACCTGCTTGCCACGCAATCCCTCGAAGTAACGCATCTTGATCGTTTCGCGGGCCTTTTCGCTCAATCCTTCCAGGCAGTCGTTCAGTGCGTCTGCTCGCAGAACCACGTCGCTCGTGTCGCGACACTCAAGCTCAGCGTCTACCAGATTCAGGATAGATTCATCGAGTAATGTGACTTGGTACTTTCGTCGCCGGATCAATTCGTAACATCGGTTGCGAAGCACTTTCCAAGACCAATCACGCAGGTGCTGAGGGCCCTCAAAATTACCATCTTTGGCTAACACTTTGGCTAACATGTCCTGATAGGCATCCTCGGACAGGTGGGATTGGCGAAGGATCGACCATGCGAGGGCGATTTGCTTCGTCCGTTCGGGCATTAAGATACTGAGGATTTCGCTGTGGTCCATACAATACATCATGCGCGAGATGAAAAGTGTGGACAGAAATTACTAAAATTTTTCGCTATTTCTGAGTTCACCGGAAGAACACTAAAAAACGCGTTAATCTGCAATTTACACAAGCGTTTTTATTGTAGAGGTGCAATTTTCTATCTCTGCCTAGATATCGGTTTCAAATCCTTTTCTGGGTTGGCGCCGAACAAAGCTTTGGGCGAGAGGGTCATTCAAGATTTTTTGATCGACGGGATCCCATTGGATCTTGCGATTTAAGCGAGCGGATATCCCAGCTAAATGGCATGTGGACAACGCTCGATGATGACTGAATACATCCGAAATAGGTTCCACACGGTTCGCTGCCGACTCGAAGAAATTTTGAAAATGATTAACCAACGGCCGGCCTTTGTAGGCTGCTTCTAATGCGCCAGCAGGCAGAGGGTTTTTTGCCAAGTCTTCCACCGGCTTACCAGTCAATCGCCCGC
>JAQXDZ010000154.1 GCA_029251085.1 Mariniblastus sp. | reverse complement strand
TTGCCAAACTGTCGGCCGATGGAAAGCTCACCGCGAAACAAGTCGGAATCGCCTAAATTGCCGAAGTCGGTCTCGCCTGTCAAAACCCATTCTGGTGAAAGCTGCCAGTCAAAACCGGTCGTCAGGTTGAATCCCGACTCGCCACCGTACTGGTCACCCAGCCAATTGATCCCCACTCCCATGCGAGCTCGAAAGTCACTGGAGTTGATCACTTCGTAGACCAAATTGACATCACCCATCCACAAGTGATCACGAAAAGTTGCCCCGTTTTCTCGAAACATCATCACACTGGTATCCAGACCAAAGCCACCGGGCGACTGCAGCAGCAATCCAAAATAGCCCTGCGTTATATCATCAAAGTCATAGCCATAAGTCGAACTCAATCGCCCTGACCATGTCTCGAAATAGCTATCCCATGTCGGCTCGAGGCGACTTTGACTCAGCCTTATGGAATCAGAAACGGAATCGGCTCCCCCCTGCTCAAAGTACGTTTCGTCGCCCGGTTCCGTTAGCATCAAAGGCGTCGGTTCGACAACATGGATATGTTCGTGAACAATACGCTGGGGACAATAACTGTTAAACGATCGCGGAACCGTGAAGACAGGGCCAAAAGATGGTCCACAGTCGCTACGATGGCGGCGGTTTTGATGGCCACTATCGTGCCGATGGCCTCGGTCATTCGAATCGTCTGTTTGATGACTTGGGCTTTCTACCGCGGGCGGAGTTTCATGGCGACGAACTGACTCCCGTACACCACCGAGCTTGCCTTGGCCAAGCAGATCGCTCGTCAGACAAAAACCAAAAATCAACACAAATGCAAACAGGATTGACGGTTGGCGGGTCTTCGATCGACCCAAAGAATTCAATGCACACATCTTGATGGCCTTCCTTGGCTTACATTCAATTTCAACGCTTCTCGATGCCTACCGCGATGGCTGGCATCCTGTTAAAGACGATCGCAAACCTTGTGCCAAATTCGCTGAGTAAAATTGAATGGCATCGTCTGATGTCGCGGCTATTGCTTTTCTTAAGTAAAAACCGGCGTAAGCCAACTCAACGAGCTAGACGCTAGCACTCTCGTGTCTACAAATGGGCAATCCGCATCCGTCACCAAATTGATTTCATCAAGTCAATAAGGTGACACAAACTGAAACGCTGAAACCTCTTCACCCTTGCCAAGCTTTTAGCTTTGCAAGCACGGCAGGACAAACAATCCCCGGCGAGCCATCTCCAACATCAAAATCGATACTCGAACACAACTGAGTGAGTCCCCGAAGCATGAGAATTCATGGTCGTGACTTTGCGGCAAGTGCTTGCCGTACTTGAGCAGAGTGTTCGAACGTTGTCGCACGATAATACTGCCGTCACCGAGCAATTGTAGATGCAAACTGTTTGCTGTCTGTTTAACGAGTCGCGTTGCCGACAATCAACAAGCAATCAAAGCCTGAATTTGAAAGTGCTTTACTTGAAAACACAAAGTGCTGGTGCGAAGATACGATTACCCCGCGATCATCTCCCACCAAACCCCCAAAATATACCCACGAGCAAATTTCGACTGTTTTATTGTCCGTGAATACCTGTTTACCACCGTCTCAAACGATTCCATTTTCGCCCACTGAATATGCAGTAACACGCCGTATGAGTAGTCTCACCCGTGCGGAAATCAAGTTAAAATCCAGTACTCAACTTTTGCTCACCGGCTTACTCACCCACCACGCTCACCGATCGCTTACACGTCATGTCACGACGCGTAACAACAGACAGATTTATCGCGATAGCCCGAAGGCTCCACGACGAAACACAGGACAATTCGAAGGTCAAATAAATAAGAATCTCATTCTTCGATACAAAAGAGATGCTTCTCCCCGCGAATAAACAACTGCTTCCCTACGGGGGCCGGTGTCGCATCAACTGTTTCACCAACAGAATTGGATGCCACCACTTCAAATTCCTCGCCGTCCTTGATAACAACCGTCCGACCACTGCGTCCAGTTAAAAAAACATAGCCCCCGGCTGCCACGGGAGAAGCGTAGATGCTTGAGAGACCTGGCACTCGCGTTGCGGAAAAAAATGGTTCACCCGACTTTGCATCTAAACAGGACAGGACACCGGATTTACCCTTGTGAAAATAAATTCGACCTTCACTTAGGAGAGGCGATGCGATGTCGGGAGTATCCCTATTTACCGACCAGACAACATTCTTTGTATCACCGATGTTGCCCTTGCTGTCGGCGCGAAAAGCCCCAAGGAAAGAGCCACGAAATCCGCTTCCCACATAAACCATTCCCTCATGGTGAACGGCCGATGCGCAGGGACGTTCTGTCTGACCGCTACAGCGCCACAGTTCTTCGCCTGACTCAAAATCATAACCCCGCGCGTAACTTTGCCCGTTCATTACAATCTGTTTCTGTCCACCATTCTCTATAATAAGTGGCGTGGACCAGTTCGTGGGTTCATCTCGCTTGGTCTCCCAAATGGTTTTACCAGTCAACTTATCCAGCGCATAAAGCGCTGATGGACCGTCATGATCCCACGGCACAATGATTCTCGCCCCCGAGATCGTAGGAGAGCTACCCTCACCAAACGCATTTCTCGTCTCCATTTTTCCAAAATCATCCCGTTTCCATACCAGTTGCCCATTCATGGTGTAGCAGTAAAGCCCCCTTGAGCCAAAAAACGCGTAAACATGTTGTCCATCTGTGCATGGAGAAGCCGACGCAAAATTGTTGGTCGAATGAACGCCTTGATGGGGTGTCGTTGTCACGGCAGTTTGCTGCCAAATTTTCTTGCCTGTAGCCCGGTCGAAACAAAGGATTTGAAAATCTGTTTGGGCCAATGGAGCGCTACGTCTACCCCGACGACCCGACGATTCGTCAGATTCCCGTGATGGAGCTTCCGACGACACAGCCGTCACGACGAAAACGCGATCCCCCCAAACCACCGGAGAACCTGAACCTTTCCCCTCAATGGAAACCTTCCATTTTACATTCTTTGTATCGCTCCACTCCGTTGGCGGAGTTGCTCCCGGAGAAACGCCATTGCCAATTGGCCCCCGCCAATGCCCCCAATCGTCAGCCAACAAAACCGTAGGGGCAACAAACGTTAAAAAAACCAACCACGATAAACACGACAGAAACCGATTATGAACATTCATCTGCTATTCCCTTACTCGCATGACGCTTGTGCGAAACAATTAATCCTACCCTAATAAGCCTTGCCGGGTCTGACACTTTAGCGAAACCCTTAAATGGACTTCAACAGGGCAGAACAGCCCCACCCGGTTACCATCGGCATTCCAATTTTTACAATGTAATTAGCCCTTGTAAACATGACACTGTTTATTTCTATCTCCCAAAAACGAGCGAGGACTTCATAACGCTCTCGACGATTCAAGGTTCGTTCCTTCGACTAAGTTACGCGACCACATCGAGTGCCTCCATCTCGACCACCGCAAACACAGTCTCGTAGCCTTTCATGAGGCGACGGAGAAGTGCGAGGATTGATGGCGAACGGTTGGATAGGTAGCTTTTGCAGGTTCAGTTCAAATCAATAAAGCGACACCAACTGAGACCCGTTCGACTCATTTTCTGCGTGCGGATTTGAGTTCATCAACGTTTCAAACGCTGGCAATTACGCGCACCAATAGAAAGCAAAACGCGGTATGAGCAGTTTCACCGATGCGTAAATCCGGTAATCGAAATTCACAACCTAACGGTTCTACCCACAAAACAGTTTCGCCAATCGCGTTCCGCAAGACTCAACTCTTATTCCGCAACCTTGCCGACACGATTAAGGAAACGTGGAACGTAGCAAAGGTGGTTTCTCACGCTCGGATTTGATCATTTGCGTCTCCGCCGCCGGAAACCTGCCCCTTCGCCACAGATCAGCGAACTTCAGAAAAATAATGAGGCAAGCCTGCAATCAAAGAAACCAAAGAATCCGCACCTCGGTTTAACGAAAAGAGCAGGGTACAGTCAGAATCAGCAAATAGAAAAACCGAAATCCTAGTGAAATATCGGTCGCAGAACCTCAAGACTCATCGAATCGAGGCCTTTGAGTCACTCCTGCAAGTTTTGCACAGTTTCGAGTTTTTCGAGTTCGGCTTTCCATTGCTTGACACCTTCCTCATCGTCCATTGCTTCTTTTAGTTGAATCAATGACTGGACGGCATAAGTTTGATTCTTAGTCGCCATCGCGGCCGCCTGCGGACTGGAATATTCGACGTTTGCTAGTCCTTCGAAGGCTGTGATAAAATCTAACTCCGCTTCATCATATTTTTCAATTCGGAGCAACGCATACCCTAGCTTGAGATGTGAATAGTACACGGCCGAATACTTCGGGGCATGCTCTTGGTTTAACTTAGTCCACTCCCGAATTATTGTTAGCGATTCCCTCCATCGGTTCTTCGCCATTAATTTGTCGAGACGTTCACTGAATGCATCGAGGATCGGCTTCTTACGAGACAACTGATCCTTCTGAGCTTCAAAATATTTGGGCAGCAGATCGCGAGCTTGATCGTGTTGATCAGCAAGTAAATAAGCCGCAAACAGAAACGCCAGCGCGTTTTGAGTCAGCCATGGTGCAGAATCTAAATTGCGTTGAACGGTTTCCAATATTGCGATCGACTTATCAAATTGCCCCGCATCGAGGTAACTGACCCCCAGGTTGAACTCTACACTGATCGTGGAAGGATGAGTCTTTCCAAAACGATTCACTCTAAATTCTCTGACCTCTTCAAAAAGCGGAATCGAGCGTGACAATTGACCGCGTTTCCAGTAATCAACCGCTAGACCATTCTTGGAAGAAAACGTCGCTGGATGTTGCTCCCCCAATAACTCTACTTCTTTAACAAGTAGCAACTCACGCATCTCAATCGCCTGATCTAATTTACCCGTAGCCGCCGTTGCCGCAACTAAGTTCCCCATAGCTCTAAGAGTATTAGGATGTTCTTCACCAAAAATTCGATTCATGGAATCGAGATGCGACTGAAAGAAAGGCAACGCCAAGTCGTGAGCTCCATCATCGCGATAGGAAAGTGCGAGTGTTCGTTGGGCCTCAGCGTAATTAAGGCTCTCCTTGCCGAACTCTTGCTCTGCAATCTCAAGAATCTCTTTGGACAATGAAACCGCCAAATCCGTCTGGCCGAGATCACGAACGCAACGGGCCAATGGAACCATGGCAGACATGGACTCTTTGGATTTTGCTCCGAAATTTGCCTTGCACCATTGGTACTCCTCTTTCAAGATCGGAGTGGCTTTGGAAAACTGGCCAACTGACACGTACTGCGAACCTAGAAGCCCGCGGCACACTCGTATATCGGGATCGTCGATACCGAAATCCTGCTCGTACAACTCCAGGGCCTTTTCGAGAATCTCAATCGATTCACTCACACGCGCAGCATCTTGGTAAGCGAGCGACAGATCGTACATACTGACGAAGACGCGGCGAGCCCCAAGTACCCTAGGGTCGGTTAAGTCGTTTCCAGTCGTTTCGTAAAATGCGCGTGTTCGCTTCAGACAATCCTCGGACAGTGCGACGGCCTGATCGAACTCACCTCTCTTGCGATGTGCTTTCGCAAGCGCACCCATGCACAAAAGCGAATCTTCATTCGCCAGACTCCTTGTCTTTTTAGTGATCGCGAAGGCTTCTTCAATCAAGGAGAAACCTCTGTCCACTTGCCCCACAGCCAAAAGGTTCTCACCAAGCTTGCGGAGTGCATTTATCGTCCGAAGGTCCTCAGTGCCATAAAGCTCGTTGTACAAGCGTTTACTTTTTTCATACAGGGGAACTGCTTTGCCTATGGCGCCGCGCCATTCGTAGCTCTGAGCAATGATACTTGTCAACCTCGCTTCTGCTTGGCGAGAAAGACCATCGCGTGAATCCAGCTGCACCACAGCGTGGTCCAGCAAATCCTCCAAGTTACTGAATTCATTAATGGCCGTGACGTTGGATTCCAGCCTACCGTAACTGGAGGTCAACTGTAAAAAATCACGTTCAAGAAAATCGGTGATTGATTCCGCAAAGGCCCGCTGTCGTGACTCCTCTAGCAAGGCATCCTGCTTTTCCACTAACGCTCGCTCTTTTTGTCGCGCCTCTTCGCGGGTTTTTTCTGCCTGTTGACGAGCCTGGTACATGCCCCAACTGGTTCCAACAATGCCTGCAGTCATTGTCAGCAGCAACAGGCTGGCGGCTATCGTGGCGATTTTGTTTCTCGCGACAAACTTTCGAAATCGGTAGGTGCTGCTTGGTGGCCGAGCTTCCACGATTCCATTGCTTAGATAACGATCAATATCCTGTGCTAGATCCATTGCGGTTTGGTAGCGACGCGACCGATCCTTCTCCAAAGCTTTGAGGGAAATCCAATCCAAGTCCCCTTTTAAAAGCCGACTCAATCCCCTCAGATTCGAGCGCCGAGTAGTAGCAGCCTCAGTTCTGGCTTGAGAGTTTTCAAGACTCGAACTTGGCTTAGGTGCATCGGTATCGCGGATTTGACCTAAAATCTCCAGCAGATTACTGGATCCTGCTTTCACCTTTAACGGGGTCTCTCCCGTGAGGAGCTCATACAAAATGACTCCCAACGAATAAACATCCGCCCGAATGTCCACGTCAACGCACCCTGAAACCGTCTGCTCCGGGGACATATATAACGGAGTCCCGACGATCATCTCGGCGGTTGAGTTAGCGTCTGAGATCTGATTTTGATCCACGGCTTTAGCAACACCAAAGTCAATAACCTTGATCACTGGTCGACCATCTAGTTGACTGACCAGAATATTCCCCGGTTTCAAATCTCGATGAATTACTCCTTTCGCATGAGCATGCTGCACCGCACCGCAAACGTCGAGAAACAGTGACAGTCGTTCAGGAACCGATAATTGCTGTTGGTCGCAGTACTTGGTGAGCGGAATTCCATTGACAAATTCCATCACAAAATAGGGAAGACCATCATCGGTTTGTCCCCCGTCAAAAACTCGGGCGATTCCCGGGTGATCCATCAACGCTAACACGCCACGCTCTACGTCGAACCGAGCAAGAACCTTCTCCGAGTCCAACCCCGCCTTGATCAGCTTGACAGCCACTTTTCTGGCAACGGGTACGCTTTGCTCTGCGAGGTATACCGTCCCCATTCCCCCTTGGCCGATTCTTTTAAGAATCGTGTAGCGGTCATCAATTACCCTTCCGGCGAAAACCTCAGGCGCAAGCTTCAATTTTTCTGCTACCGATGTTTGGATTGAACGGTGCTCTGTTGTCGAAGGATCGGATCGAACAAAGGTACTGCACTGCCGATAGATTTCTTTTGCTCTTTCTGGAAATTCGGTCAGATAAACTTCGGGAGCCGGAACGATCAACTTCTCATTCAACCATTCAAGTTCGATATGCAACAACTCACAAAAAACGACGGTCTGCAAGTTGGCCGGAGCTTGCCCAAGAAGTTGCCGGATGGGCTCAACGGCAGGTCCATCACCTGAGTTCCTGCGAATCGTCTCAAATTGGCTGCAATACGATTCAACCAACTGCATCTGGTCGAGAGGGAGCTCTTCGAAGATTCCACTTTTGCTAATCATTAAATAATTCTACTTCCCATATTTTTCTGATCATCACCAGACGACGCTGGACCGTGCTTCGCGAACATTGCAATCGACTGGCAATTTCGCAGTCATCCAATCCCTCGATTCGAAGCAAGGCGACGTCCTTTAAATTATCCGTACCCAAAGCTTCAATTAGCGCTGAAGAAGTGTCGGCAAACTCAGCAAGAAGCTCAGGCGTCGGTTCGGCGGCGGGGGGATATAGGTTGGGGGAATTACGGTCTTGTGAATTCTGGACAAAGTATGAATCCGTTAGCAACCGTCGGTTATCCCTTTTTAATTGGCGATCAAAACGGTGCCGTTTGCTAATTTTGCGTCCCGTCATTACGAGCATCAAACGCCAAAGGTTGTCTCTGTTTTGTAAGTCTGGATATCTATCCGCCTTCAATCCCTGGCAAAGACTTAGAAACATGCTTTGAACTGCATCTTGTTCGTCGTAGACTCGTCGTGTTTTAGGGTGAATTTTCCCACGAGCATATTCCTGCAGGCCATCCGCGAAATGCTGCCAGACGCGTTTGATTGCTTCGTCATCGGACTGGCGGACTTGCTCAATCCAAATCGTTACTGGATCATCGATAATTTTGAATTTCTCCGAGAGGACAGCACTCCCCTAGGCGCGTATAATCCCTCAGAAAACAAAATACTCGTATCAGAGAGTCTCATCCCCGAAAGGCATTTTGGTTCCTAGAAAAACTTCCGCATAGGGAGCAAGAAAAGCAGTTGAAAAGAATCTGAAAAGTTGTCTGTCGAGGTCATCTTCACCCCTTCGACCTTCCTACCCTAGCTAAAAAAATGATGAGCGGTATTCACAAACCACAACTGTTAAAAAATCTTCACAAACCAAGGTCCAGAAATAATTCAGACGCGCCGCTAAAGACTTCTCCGCCCCTCCAGTTTAACAGGTCACGTCGTTTTCTGGTCCACACTGTGGTGCTCCATGGACGTCTAGTAAGTGGATACTTGAATTCAAATTTGCAACTTCGGCCTCTGATAACGTTGACCAGCGAGCAACCTGAGCTTTCCCATCGGTCTCCGGCCTGGATCTCTCGCCTGCCCAAACATCGTTCATGGAAACGAGAAATACGAAACCCTAAATCGAAGACAGTCACGAAACTTCGGTCCACTTGGCCTGCCGCATTCTAAGCCGAATTTCATACGCCAGAGAGGTGAACTGCTTGGCTAACAACTCACTTGGCAGAGCAAATATTGAAGGCCAGCCACAATGAGTGGCGTCGCTACTTACTTCGCGAATCATACTTTCTTTCTCCATCCCCCACTGCCAACATCCCCATGCCTATCCGAGGGACTCCATGAATCGCAATTCCTCCGAACAAAATTCATCGCCCTTCAACTTCCTCGGTAAGGCAAAAGGCATTACCAATAATTTGAACCGAACGTGGCTTTTCCACACTTACTCGATATATATCCCCTAGTACAAATTTTTCGGTCGTATACGTTTTGGTTTGGCCATCCTGATGAACAACGCGTATCTCTTTGGCCCATTGTCCCAATACAAAGTAGGTTCCAACGGTAGTAAACGTTTCGCCATCGTCGAACTGTTCAGTATGTTGATCATCTGGCCAGACTGCCGAAGTACTTATGGAACCAGAACTATGCGTGGCCTGACCAGGCCTGCGAATCACATTTGAGAACCGCTCGATGAATTTGTTTTCACCGTTAACCAACTCCAATTCGGATTCGGGAAACTTAAATTTCTGAGCAAGGTGTTCAACCTCAATCACATTTTTGTTACTTTGATGATGAATGACTTCCCGAACCAAATACAGGCCATTTGAAATGGTCTTCATGGGCAACGGCGAAGATTGTTTTTTGAACTCAATTGTGAAACATGCTTTATCTGTAATACTTGGTGTAGCTGGACTGTTATCCCAAAATGCAAACTCACCAGGTTTTCCAACTATCTTTGAGGCAAGGTCACTCAAAGCCGCCGGCAAATCCGAGCCTCTGCCGTAAATCTTCCGTGCTTTTTTCCAGGGATCTAAATAGACACCATCCCTTTCCCCTAAATTATTGGGATCAAAGGGAAAAAAATACCTGAGAACCTCCATTTCACCTTTCCCCTGAATCAACAATTCAATTTCGGTTTTTACATTCAGCGGAACCGACTCATCATTGAGGCGCCTGCCGAGGTTGTTTACCTCGAAGGGATTTGGTTTTGTGAACCGAATCCTTAATCGGACTAGCTGCGAATCGCTTACCTTTGCAGAGCCGCCAAAATCTAACCAATCCTGCGAGCACATGACCGGGAGCATGGTGAACTGAGGTGAGGAGAATTTTGAAAACCAGAATTGATCTACAACAACTTCGCTTTGTCTTCTATCCACGACCGCAGGGCTCACTGGCGACCGCACGGTACCTGGAGAGATATCTGAGAATTCTTGCACTTCAAATTGAGCCTGACAACATCGCCCAACCCCCATTGTCACCGTCGCCATAAAGACACACATAGCAAGCAAATTTCTTACTACTTCACCGTTAATGGACATTTCAATATCACTCCAAAATGTTTTTCAAAACAAACCGATGGCCAGCGTAAAACAGACTTAGCTAATTTCTCTTAAACACACTGAATGGAATTACCTGGCCCTTCTGTGTTGTCACAATTCCCTCCATGCAGTTTTTGTTGCCGCCTACCACACTCAGCCTAAAGTTCGACACTCCATATCTGGAATTTCGAGTCGAACCGTTCATACCAGAGTGGTCCAGATTCATTTCCGCCGAAACAGTTGCAACGTCGCCGCTATAGAAAAACAGTTGGCCAGTAAGGTGACCGGGGTTCATCGGCTTATGAGCCAATTCGAGCCGACCGAAATTTGTTTGATAGTTGCCACATAGCGTTCGTAAATTAAATTGGTGTCGTTCGACTTTCCCATTTCGAATGTTGATGAGTTCAATTTCGATGCATTCGAGTTGAGGCGGAATGCTTGCGATAGCAGCACTGAGGTCACCCTGGTTGGAAACAGTGAACTGATCAACTTTCAGAATAACGTCCCCAATTTCCAGCCCATTTCTCATTGCCAAGCCAGCTGGGTCAACCTTGACAATCTCAAGCCCAGCCTGAAACCCACCACCAGATTCAAGCTCAAGACCACTCCATGGGTCATAAAACGTGGGAGAGATGTACGCCGAAATCTTAGGAGTACCTTGAGAATTGGGGGACGGATTCGAATTGGTGGACGGATTCGAATTGGGTGGGGCGAATTGAGCGTTACCGCACTGGGCTATCCACATCACGAGGAAGGTGGATATAGCGAATGTTATTTTGTTCATGTTTTCCCTTTAAATCATCTATCTCTCGTACTTCGCGATACCCAAAAAACACAAGCACCGCGTTCTATGCTTTTAATGCCTTGTTTAGAGGAACCTGTGTCAATCTTTTTTGAACAATTTCAAATTTAGTTTCCCAATTTGACACGCGAAAAAAACGAGGCTGGTTCACGAGCAGAGCGGCTCAAAGGCCATCAGCTTTTACGCAAGAAAGCGAGAGAGCTTAGAAACGCATTGGTGTTCATAGGATGCATACGACCAAAGCGGCACGATGCCCAAGCTCGCTAACTAGCGTGGTTCACTTTATCTCTATTGGTGATATCCTCGCCGCGTACAGGTTCACGCGAGAGCTGAAAATTAAGGGCACCGCTTTTCCACGCACATTTAGCAAGAACCTTTTATTTTGTTGAGAGAGTTGCTTGGCGGGTGGACCCTAGATGAATGACACCATGGTTTTTTGGTGCTTTACTTTTGATACTTTTCTTTTTCAGTTATTTCCATGCTTTCCCTACGCAAGTCGGGACGTGATTTTGCTTCCCCCTCGCTTCTTTTTCTCTGAAATATTTTTCTAGCTGCAAAGAATTTATCCGCGGATCGAATGCAGGCGTTGGGAGATTGCCGACTCCGGGTTTCCCACCTCGATACCGCTCCAGTATCTGTATTGGATTGTTTTTTTCACTGATCACACTCGTCACCGAGCCAAGTGAGCCAGTTAAGTGACCCAGCCAATTGAGCCAGTTTGGGATTCAGAAGTCGACGGATCAGAAATTTGTCTGGTTCGTCGGCAAGTAATCCATGCTAAGGCGAAGCAGGCCAAGGTGAACCGAACCGGGAGCACTTTACAAAAGAACTAATAATTTGCGACAGCAGCGAGACAGACGGGCATTAAGGCGTAGGACAGGTAAAAAACCTCTGTTTCAAAATTAGTTACTTTAATACAACGTCGTCTGTAGAAAGAGAAAACACATGAGATTTTCGACCCTTCGAATTGTTAAGACAGCACTATTTAGTCAGCTGTCACTGTTGATTGCGAGCATTGGAATCAGTTCCGCTAGTGCGGATTTTATTGTTGATGGGTTCGGCCTCGATTCCGCTGATCAAACCGTTACCTTTTCTGAATTCTCTATCAATTATGGAACTGTTATCACCGACCAATACAGTTCACTTGGGATCGAGTTTGGAAGTTTGTCGCCGACTGAAGGACTCTATCTACAACCGAACGCGGGCCTTAATAGTGCTGGGCTCCAAAACTATTTTCCAGATGGGTACAGATCGATCGAGTTATCGTTTACAAAACCGGTATCTGAAGCTGCCTTTGCAATGGTTACAAACGGCGGCATCGACGATTTCACCGCGCTTCTTAACGGGAATGTCGTAGAGACTGCCAGTACTTCCACGGCAAGAGGTTGGCAGTACTACGGCTTTAAAAATATCGCCTTTGATCAGATCAGGATTGACATCAATAACAATCATATGAGACTTGATAACGTGCAGTTCTCTTCCGTCCCAGAACCCACCAGCGCTACTCTCTTTGGAATTGGCATCCTAGCAGTGGCTGCGCGTCGCCGCCGGGCGAGCTGAGCCAGTTTGGGATTCAGAAGTCGACGGATCAGAAATTTGTCTGGTTCGTCGGCAAACATTCAGAACGTTGATCAGAAAGTGTTTTTACGTGAAAAACACAAAGTGCCGTTGAGAAGATTCGAAATTCCACGAGATTATCTCCCACTAGGCCCTCAAAATATCCTCAGAATCAACTTTCGGCTCGTTATTCTGCGTGTGAACGTCAGTCCACCGCCGTCTCAAACCATCGCAGTTACGCGGACTGATAGGCAGTAAAACGCAGTATCAACTACGCGGTATCAACTACGCGGTATCGACTGTTTCACCGGTGCGCAAATTCGGTGTAGAATTCGCTTCACAATTCTCTATCGCCCGCTTGCCCAACACGTCCGCCGATTTTCGACTGGGTTGCAACTTTTAGCAAACAACTAAACGAGTCTTATCGATAGAAACAAGAGAAGATTAAATTTGATGAAGCTATCCATCCTCGTAACTACATTGTTTCTTTTTGGCTTAAGCACACATTGCAACAGTGCTGATTATTACATCGATTCGGTTGGCGGATCCGACAGCAACGACGGTCTCTCGCTACGCACACCGTGGAAGTCGCATACCAAAGTGGAGTCAGCTTCACTGGTTGCAGGAGATATAGTCCACTTTAAAAGGGGATCTGCCTTTTCCGGTAATATTCGGATCGGTGCATCTGGCACCGCGGCCCTTCCGATACGGCTGACTTCTTACGGGAAGGGCGAGCTACCAAAGTTTACCAATCCCAATACTGACGATGCCGACGGCAACGCGATCATTCTTGGAGGCGATTACATCATTGTAGAAAACTTGCATTTTCACGATACACCGGGTGAGTATGTCTCGGCCAGGATCATTATGACGAGGCTGGCTGCACTGCGCATTGATCGCGGGGCGGATCATTGCGTTATCCGAAACAATGAATTCATTAAGACCGGCCAAGGCATTATGTCAGCTGGCGAGCATACCTTAATCACCAAGAATTATCTGGATGGCCCAGGTTATGCGCTGTGGCGAACGTCAAAAAGCAGCTGGGGACCGATGGGGATACACTTAAACATCGGAAACCAAGAAGTGTCCTACAACACAATCAAGAACTTTGGGACCAAAGACAGCCCATGGGGCTCAGACGGCGGTGCTATCGAAATAGATTGCGGGAGATATCACAAGAAAAATATCTTTATCCACCACAACTATTCGGTGGGAAATGCTGGATTCATTGAATCCAGCTGGGACTACGATTGGCCGCGATATCGACAAGAAATCGAAAACTGGAAAGTCTCTTTTAATGTTTGCTACGATGGGCAGTCATGGCTGTTCATGTTGGCACCATGCACTGGCATCTATTTCGATAATAATACGATAGTCCGATACAATAGCTTCGGGAGGTCGCAAAATACCTGCGCTCGTCTAGATGTCCGGGGTGGGACGCCTGCTGGTAAACCTTCGGGTGCTCATTTCAGGAACAACCTGTTTATCTATACGTCTTCTCCTTATAGCGGTAATCGATCTGGCGGATCCCTGAAAACAGCCAACTGGTACTCAAAGTACAAATCTCTCGGCACTAAATATAAGGGTGACAACAATCAAGCTGGCAGCGGAGATCCGGGCCTCAAGAATCTTGAGAAGCAGGATTACCACCTCAGAGCAGATAGCCCACTACGCGGCAAAGCGATCAACCTAAGCGAGTTCTATGACTCAGATTTCGACGGTCGCCCATTACCCAAAACTGGCAACTGGGATATCGGCGCGATTCAATACAGCGCAGCCCAGCCGACCATCGGCAAGCAACCAGAGCGTTGATCACAAAGTGCTTTTACGTGAAAACACAAAGTGCGGCTGAGAAGATTTGAACTTCCATGGGATTATCTCCCACTAAACGCTCAAAATATCCTCAGAACAAATTTCGACTCTTTATTCTGCCCGTGAACGTCAGTTCAGCAACGTTTCAAACGCTGGCAATTACGCTCACTGTTAGGCAGTATAACGCGGTATGACTGGAAGAAGTAGGATTCCGGTTCGAGGTCGACGTCAAGCCGCCGCCCGCATCTCTTTGAACCCGCTCCAGCCCAACGCACTGCCGACCAGAAAGCCGATGCAACTGAAACCCATGCCGATGTAGCTGCCGCCATTGCCGCGAGGCTTCAACGCCACGATCACGCTTTCGGATGCATCTTCTGGATTCACCCGGACCATCAAAGGGCCCTCGGGCTTGTACTTGCTGCTCATCTCTTCCGCACTTTTCTTGTACCGGCCCTCGTAGGTGATGTGAAAGAAGCGGTAGTTCTCACCGATGTGGTTCTGGCCATCCACCTGGTAGCGGTATTTCACATGCGGCACCCAGCTAGGGGCGTGACTCGCGCTCTCGCGGAACTTGCGGGCCCCCGACTCCAGCACCACGCCTTGCACCTTCGGCCAGTCCACCGCTTCGCGTTCCTTGGAACTGCCGAGCATGCTGCTCAAAGCCACCAAGATCACCATCAGGCTGCCGAACATGAAGACGATGCCCATGATCATCTGGCCCTTCGGGCCCATTTCGTTTTTCGAAGAATCGCTCATGATGCCTCACTGATAGGGATTTTGATAAAATGAGGAATTGCATTTTGGCCATACTTGGCACGGTTGTCAAACAGCTCACATTCGAGTGAATTAGAACCAAAAATTGTCGAACCTGCCTTTGCATGTTCGCTCCACTGCACGTGATAATCTTGTTGCATCATTCAATAGGACAAAGCAATGCTTCGAGCTCGCAACGCCGTATCAGCAATCGCCTTCACCGCGATTGCGACGTTTCTTTTCGCAACTGACATAGACGCTCAGGTTACCAGCTACGCGCCACAGGTCGGCAAACCTCACCCCGATTTTATATTGCCTTCGATTGGCGATGGAGAGCCATTACAGCTTTCGTCTTATCGCGGCAAGAAAGTTTTGTTGATGCACTTTGCCAGTTGGTGAGCTGGCTGCCGAAAGATTGTGCCCGTGTGGCAGGCAACGATTAAGAAACTTGCTCCCAGGAACCTTGCGGTTCTTGGCGTCGTTCAGGAACAACACGCGGAGCGAACCAGACTTTACAAGCAATGGAAACAGTACGATTTCCCGATCGCTCAAGATCCGGTCACGAAACTTGGGGTTGCGGTCGTTCCAATATTCATCGCCATCGACGAACACGGCATCGTTCGCAACACACGACTTAGCCCACGAGACCTTGCGAAATTCCTTGAAACTGAATTCGACGCTCCAGACGTTCCTGCACTTGCTCGGAATCGAGAAACAGATTTCGCGAAATTGGCGGCTGAAGATGATTCGGTAGAAAATTTGTGCATGCTTGGTGATCAAGAAATGTTGTTTCACGACAGTGGACCGGAAAGCAACAACAAAGCCATTGCTGCTTATCGATCAGCTTTGGCAAAGGATCCTAAAAACGGAATGATACTTTTTCGACTTGGTGCAGCTTTCCGCCAGAGATACGACCGACAGTCACACGACGATTCAGATTTCGATCAAGCTTCGAAATATTGGACGCTGGCGATGGAAGCAAATCCGCGACAATACATTTGGCGGCGGCGGATTGAGCAGTATGGCCCGAGACTGCAAAAGCCGTATCCGTTTTATGATTGGTTTGGCACTGCGATCAAGGAAATCAAAGAGCGAGGAGAAGTTCCTGTGAAGCTCACTGTCGAACTGACTCAATCCGAGCTTGCAGACCGATCGAAGCCCGACTATTCGAACCAAGATTCAAAGCCTGAGGCAACTGATGGCTTGGAACGTGACAACGGTCAGCTGATCTCGATTGAATCCACGATGGTGCCAGGCTTCGCCAAACGAGGTAAACCAGCGACCGTTCACCTACGGCTGGTTGCTAAAGGCGCGAAGTGGAACAATGAATCCACTCCGTTGACCGTTTGGGTCGATTCTGAATCTGCCAAGCTATCGAAACATTTGCTGACCTTTGAAAACCCAAACGAAGCTAATTCAAATGAGAATCGCTCGCTTGAATTTGACGTGCTTGTAGGCGAGGGCGACGCTGGTTCAATCAGCGGATTCGCTTTGTACAATGTGTGCACAGAAGGTGGCGTTTGCATGTATCGCCGACAGGACTTCACGATTGCAGTGCCAGCGAGTGCAGAGGCGACGGATTAGGACTCTTCCTGTTTGGTCGGCAAGTAATCAAAGCGTTAATCAGAAAGTGTTTTTACGTGAAAACACAAAGTGCGGCTGAGAAGATTCAAACTTCCACGGGATTATCTCCCACTAGGCCCTCAAAACATCCTCAGCATCAACTTTCGACTCGTTTTTTTGCGTGTGAACCTCAGTCTACCAACGTTTTAAACGATTGCAATTCCACGCACTAATGGACAGTAAAACGCGGTATGAACTGTTTCACCGGTGCGCAAATCCGGTACGCAAATATCTACCACCGGCCTACCCACCCAACACTTTCGTCAATTGCCACCCCGCGCGGGTCGCCTGTTGTTGTTTTGCAACCGCACCAGCTTGATTATCGCTTTCTTGGCAAGCTTATTGGCGTGTCGCCATTGGCTTACCCTCACGTCAAAATGTGGGACCAGAATTCCCGAGCCAAAACATAGGCATTTGTCGCCGTAGCACTTGCCACCGGAAAAGCTGCTGGCAAACGTTACCGACCTCGTCTCTCTTCTGTCTCAGACCGATGGTACTTCGTAAACTACGCTAGGACTTAAAAAATAAAACAGAAAGAGGATGTTGGAACCACTGGCAGGAATTACCAAATAC
>JAQXDZ010000153.1 GCA_029251085.1 Mariniblastus sp. | reverse complement strand
TAGGGGGAGGCGTTGGGCTCGAGATAGGAGTTTCGGAACAACCAACTAACAAAACAGAAAGGAACCCCAATCCAACCAAAAAGTTAATACGGTTCAGCCTCATTGCAGCAACTCCAATTAAAATTCAGACAGATCCCAGAATCGATGAGGGGATACATGGATGTTCCACCGCATCGATTTCTTTCGCGGTACGACCGCTAATTGTAATGTCGCCCGACTCTAAGCCAAGACCTAATCAACGAGGTCGGCGGTGGAATACCCGATCTGAGAGTTTGCGAACAAACCGTTAGGGCCTAGAAATAATTGTGCCGCGCTAAGAGACAGCACTGGCTTGAATGCTAGAGAACAAGCTGGGCGTTGAAGAAAAATTGAGGAAAGAGGGTCCTGAAGACAACTTTGGCCGAGATGGCCAAAGGTGTTTCGGCGAACGCCTATTGGTCGCTAATGCTTTCTGACTTTGTCGAAGCATTGCTTGATCCGGAAGGAGTGGTGGATGCAGCCGAACTGGCTGCAGCTTTCCCCGGTCATCAGCCGCTGGACTGCTTGCACCCGACGAATGCCGATGTCGAAGTCAAACACAAAATTAACAAGGCTAACTTTAGAGTCTTCATGAATTCAATCTCTTGCTTAATGATACGACTGGAAACGTAGGCCCCTTACCGAAAAACGACGCGATCATTAACGTTGCAGCCGGTGAAACCCGCGATAGGTTCATTATCGGTGGAAACCGCCACTCGATTAATCAAATTAAATCCTAATCGCCACGGAAAACACAATCGTGCCCAAAATCCCCCCAATTAAACAGCCCCAAAGGAAGCCGGGCGAGCCGTTGATAGCGGCACCAACGAGGGCGAAGATCCCCGTAACGACCACACAAAACACGGCCATCACAATAGCGTACGAATAATCTGCGAGTAATTCGCTTTCCTCCACATTGTGCTCGGGTTGCGTTAAGCGAATTTTCTTTCCTTCGTCTGCCAGTCTTTCGAATTCGATCGAACGGCAATTTCCACAGAGCATCTCTCCGTTTTCAATTGGTTTTCGGCAAAGGTTACAAGGACGCATGTGTATCGAAATTTCCGCTTCGGATGGATTGAAAATTGCTTTAAGGACTGGAATTCGGTGTCCAAAAGTATACGTTCCCAGTAAGCAGAGTTACTCCAGAGATGTTATCTAAGGCACAACTATAAATGCTATTCGAAACGCGGGAGCAGATATTGGCAAGTTCTGGGTGGTAATTTCTATGTTTGTTTTTTGTAAATCTGAGGAAAATCGTCTACAAACTAATGCGAGCAACGGAGTGTATGCGTGGACACCAAACCCTTGCATAGACGAAGTCGATTTCAATATTTGCTCGGGATCTTATGGATGATTTTGATTGATGGGTAACGCATGCCAGGAACCATAAATTTTCCGAAGCCAGTATTAGCAACTTAAAGATGAAGCGATTTTATTTCAGGCGTGGGTTGCTGGGCCACACCACGCCAAAATAAATATTGAGGAGTGAGTATTGCCAAAGCTATTAATTATTTACACGCTGTTTTACTTATCATGTTTTCTCAATTGTGCGAATGGCCACGGCATTCCCACGGCGAAAAACAATCCACGATCCCCCAATATCGTTTTCATCATCGCCGACGACTGTACGTTCCGCGACATCGGATGTTACGGAGGACAGGCCTTTACCCCCAATATCGACCGACTATCTACCCAAGGCATGAAATTTAGCAATTGCTTTCAGGCGGCGCCAATGTGTTCGCCGACCCGTCACAATATTTATACTGGATTGTACCCTGTCAAAAGCGGTGCCTATCCGAATCATACCCG
>JAQXDZ010000151.1 GCA_029251085.1 Mariniblastus sp. | reverse complement strand
CGACCCCGAGTTTCTGTAACCGGTTTGGCGAGCTTTTTAGCAGCCATCAACCCGGACGCGTAATCGGTGCGCGCCAAAGTTCGCCTGAAAGTCCTCAGAATTCCGAATCCGTGCAAGATTATCCGAACCCGTGCAAGATCGGAGGCCATTTGAACCCCGCTACAACAAATGGATTCGCACGAGCGTCTCGGGCCCAATCAGTCGGCGAAAATTGAGGCTGAATATTTGACAACCGCTCAAAGTACGGCCAAAATGCAGGTCCGCAGTGGATCAAAATCCCTATCAGTACTCATTTGTCTCGACCTACTGCGGCGGAAACTGGGATTGGTATCTGTCCAAATATCGTTCGCAGTATGACTTTTCTGAATAGAAAATTGCCCGACAAAAAAGCTGACAACAAAGCTCCGATAGACGATTATCCTGACCAAAGCTCGACCCGATGGGTTGGGCTTTTTCTACATCCTAATTGCATTCTTAGTGTCGCTTGCGTTCCATTTTCCCGATAAATCCCGATGATTCGTTTTTTCTTGTCACGTAGACAACTGAAATCAACACATGACAATAGACTGTTAATATCCCTCGGGTTGAATCATGAATGTCTTTGCTGATAAACAAGCTACTAAAGAGCATCTTCTTTGGCGGGAAGTGCTTCGGGGCGATACCAATGCTTTTGAGCAACTGGTGGTACAGTATCAAAGTGCGGTATCAGCGGTCGCGTTTAACATTTTGGGCGACTTTCCCAGCAGCCAGGACGTCGCGCAGGAAACTTTTTGGGCGGCATGGAATTCTCGCGACAAGTTGAATGATTCGAATCGTGTGGGCGCATGGCTATGCGGTATTTCTCGCAACATGGCGAAACAGTGGCGGAGAAAAAAGGTTCGAACGAACGAAGTCAGTTCAAGCGAGATTGCCAATGACCAGGCGATCTCCAATTCGGTCGATCCGGCAGAAGAATTCATTTCGAAAGAGGAAGAATCAGTAGTCTGGTCCGCCTTGGAAAAGATTCCGGAGAACTATCGCGAGGTATTGGTACTTTATTATCAACAAAGCCAGTCGATTGAAGAGGTCGCTCGTACGCTTAGCCTTTCCAACGCAGCGGCAAGGCAACGACTTGCTCGCGGTCGAGAAATGTTGCGCAATCGCGTTTCGAATTTGATCGAAGGCGTTTTGGATCGAAACAACCCAACTCGTTCGTTCACTTCGCGCGTTATGGCTGGCATTGCAGCGGCTGGAGTGACAGGTGCAGCAGCCAATGCCAGCGCCGCGACTGCAGCAACGACGATTGCAACAACAACGTCCAAAGCGGCAGCTTCATTCCTGGCGACGAAAGTTGCGTCACCTGGATTGTTGGCGGGGACTTTCGGCGGAATGCTCGGTGCCGTTGGTGGTTTGGGTGGTGCCTGGTTTGGCACATGGCTACCGGCAGAAATGGCGCCTACGGAAACAGAACGACAACTCCTGAAGGTGCGTGGCAAGACTGCCATGAGTGCGGCCGTACTGTTCTCAGTCGGCATTTTGGTATTCACTTATTTGTACATATGGTTTCGGTGGCCGAGTTATTACCTGCTAATTGGCATGGGCGTGTTCCAGATAAGCCTGATGGCATTCCTTTTACCTTTTGTGTTGCAGACACAGCGGTTGATCAAGGAGTTGCGAAAGGAAATTTCACCTGAAGAAGATCCCAACCTGTCGAAGATCGCCAAGAAGTTTGGGGCATACGATCAACAAGGCAAATTGAAAAAGCGGTATCGAGGTCGAAAATACACAAGTTCAATTCGCTTTCTTGGCTTGCCGTTAGTTGATATTCAAGTCGGAGACCCCGGTGAAAACTACGAGATGACAAAGGCACAATCAACCGTTGCCAAGGGCTGGTTGGCAATCGGCGACATAGCGTATGGAGTTATTGCCATTGGTGGCCGTGCGTTTGGCGGAATCGCATTTGGCGGTGTATCCGCGGGTGGTATTGCGATTGGCGGATTGAGTATTGGCATTGTCAGCCTGGCAGGTTTGGCAATTGGGATCTTTGCGATCGGTGGCGGAGCGATTGGATACGATGCTTGTGGCGGTGGCGCAGCGGGCTGGCACTCAGCTGTCGGCGGTGCGGCGGTTGCCAACCATGTGGCGATGGGAGGTTCTGCCTATGCATTTGATTTTGCAGTTGGAGCCAGCGCGAGGGCTGAAGAAGTTAATACACCTTTGGCACATCAGATGGTTAAAGACAAAACTCTGATTCGATGGAAGGACAACGGAATTTATTATTACATCATCGGCGGCACGATTGTCATGATTCCGATCCTGGTTTTTGCCATGTATCGCAAACGCGAAGATGAAGACGGGAAAAATTTGAATGAGAAGTGACCGTTTCCATCATATCGGTACGTTTCTACGGTCGGAGTCCGGCGACCAGTGGAATTGATATTGGTCACCCAGTTGCTGACGAGTGATGTAAATTATCTGATGTGTGTGTCCGACAAAGTGTGTTGTTGTATGCGAAATGGCAGCGAGTGCACTGACTTCAAATCCTTGAATCGAAATCTTGCCTAGTAAATCCTGTTCAGACTGCGACTGAATCGTGGAGCTTGCTTTCGTTACTACCGACCTGAGAGATTTGAACAATTTCTCCTTTTCGATTCCTTCCTCGACCGCAAATTCGCTGGCCCGATCTCGATCATCAGGCAACTTGCCCACGCCACTGACCGCCCATTGTTGCAAATTTCCGGCAAGGTGGAGAAGCAGATTGCCCACGCTATTGGTCGATGGTTGCGAACGCCACCAGACCTGCTTTTCATTCAATTGACTCAGACAATGCTCGATCTTGAGCATCGATTGCTCGAGTAAATGAACTGATTCCGAGGTGTATTCGCGGGCAAGCAAACTGTTTGTGTCATTCATTGTTGGTAGCCATTGAACGTATCGGACGCTAATATTACTTTCTTATTGAACCTATTGTAGTGTTTTAAGTTACCAAGCGAATCAGTACCGGATGCAATATGAAGACCTTTCGAATCATCCTTGCCATTGTATTTTTGTCGAGCTTTCTGACTTTTCTGCAGCCAACTACTGCTCAGGAATCCAATCAGGCACCTGAAGGCTTTCAGGCAATCTTTAACGGGACGAACCTGGATGGTTGGACCGCGCTCAACACTCAAAGCCCGAGAAAATTTCGCGAGTTGAGCGAAGAGAAGCAAACGGAACTGATCGAAAACGGCTTTGTCGAGATGGAAAAGTTCTGGCGCGTCGAAGATGGCGAAGTCATTAATGATGGCGAGGGACCATTTCTCACGACCCTTCAAGAGTATCGCGATTTCGAATTGTTGATTGATTACAAGACTGTTGCAAAAGCCGATAGTGGCATTTACCTCAAAGCGTCGCCCCAAGTACAGATTTGGGATTTCACTGAAGAAGGCGGCAAGTGGAACATTGGCGCCGGCAAAGGCTCCGGCGGACTTTGGAATAACCCTGCGGATTCAGCTGGCAAAGATCCTCTTGTTCTTGCAGACAATCCGTTCGGCGAGTGGAACCGAATGCGAATTCACCAGGTTGGCGCGCGTACAAGTATCTGGCTGAACGACAAACTGGTTGTCGACCATGCGATTATGCACAACCAACACTGGAACAAAAACATTCCGCTCGCGTCCACCGGCCCATTACAGCTTCAAACGCACGGCGGTGAAATCCGCTGGCGCAATATTTTCATTCGCGAAATTGATTCCGATGAATGTTGCGACTACCTTGAATCAAAATCCAACGATGGCTTTGAATCGGTGTTCAATGGCAAGGACCTTGAAGGCTGGGCAGGCAAAGTCGAAAACTACGAAGTCAATGAAGGCGTGGTCCGCTGCAAACCTCATGAAGGCGGAACCATTTTCACAAAGGATGAGTATTCTGATTTTTCGGTCCGATTTAAGTTCAAGCTGCCGGAAGGCGGCAATAACGGACTGGCCATTCGATATCCTGGAGGCGATGGTAGCGCTGACACGGCCTATCAAGGCATGTGCTAAGTCCCGTGTTTCATGGCGTTTTGAGTTCGGCGTAGTTTTTTGACCCTACGGCAATCATATTGGTCTGCAATGCGTACATCTGTTCAAGTCGCCGAGCGTGCCCTGGTTATGGGTGCCGTTACCTTGCGGTCCTCTCTTGAAATCACGGATCATCCTCGCAGCGCCGAGATGATTTCAAGAATTCCATCATGGCTGGAAGAGTTGGGACTAGCTGAGGGGGTCGATTCACTGGAACGCGCGATTCTTTGGGCTCCGCCTGGTCAACTGGAACGCGATCAACTGGCGGCCGCTAACTGGGCGGGTGAAGGCGCCGCTTTCTTTTGTTGGGCTCTCGGGTTGGGGGAGCAACCTCTCTGGTTTCAGCAAGCGGACCAACAAACAGTGATCGACACGTTGCGGGTGATGCGCCCGGAGGCGGGTGAGCATTTGCGGGATCCTGCACTTCGTTGTATCGAGGAGTTGCAAGGTTTTTGTAAGCAGGTACTGTTGATTCGGTTGGAATTCCTGCCAGAAATAGCAAGGCCACTCAAACGCAAAATGTTACAGCGAGAACTTGCGGGGTATGGGATTGAGGTTGGAAACGTTGATGTGGAAGAGGTCAGTAGACTTGTTGGCGGTATGGCAGCAGAGCAGCTTCGCTCGCTTTATGCTCCTTACCTCGCGCGGGACGTCGCAGCGTCCTGGCTGTTAAGCTCGCGCAGCAGTTATTTCAGCGTCGATTAGCCACATCAAGTTCCGTGTGCATTTCGTTGTGTGTGGCTCAGGCAAGTCAGATCGCGAGAAGAAGTGGGGGCCTTTCTGCGAATTGCAAACGCGATGAAGGTGAGGCAGTCGCCACGGAAGTTTTCGAGCTGGAGCAGCAACAAAACGGTCAGGTTGGAGGTGGCACCATGACAGGCCAGTTCACGTCCAGCGAAAAAGTTGTCAACGTGGGAGGTGGAAACAATTCAGGTCAGCAGAATCCAATGGCCGACGGATCGTTTAACGTAACCTTCACCAACAACTCCGCCGGATCAGTCGTAATCAAGCTGTTCGAAACCCAAAGGAACCTTCTGGAATCAAGAACGATTCAAGTCAATGAGAGTTTCTCCTCGACGGCAAAATTTGGATACACCTATGAGCAAGAGGGACCAACAACCAGCTTCAACGGCTTGATAACGACGGCGTCCGCGTCCGGAGGCATATCGCCGACCAATCCGAATATCAGTTTGAGATAAATTGAGTGGGTCGGAATTCTTTTTTCTACCAGGACGTGGCCTGAACGGTTTCTGATGCTGGTTTCGATAACGATTGTTCGCGCGTCGATTTCGCGGTGCGCGGACACAAGGCTTGAATGTTTTCGTTTTTTCTGTAGCGTTAGTGATTCACTGACCTAATCACGGTTTCGAAATAGTCGCTTTGCGGAACTTTCTGCTGCGGCAATGAGACTCCCTACAGAATTAACGAGAACCGGATGCCTGCTTCGACAAAATACTGGCTGATGAAATCCGAACCGGATTGCTTTTCGATAGATGACTTGGCCGAGGAAGAAAACCAGACAACTTGTTGGGATGGCGTTCGCAATTACCAGGCCCGAAACTTCATTCGCGACGACATGAAGAAAGGAGACAAAGTACTTTTCTACCATTCCAGCACCAAACCGCCGGGCGTTGCCGGAGTCGCAACCATCGTCAAGGAATCCTATCCGGACTTTACCGCGTTCGATCCCAAAGACAAACATTTCGATCCGAAATCCAAACAGGAAACGCCTCGCTGGTTTATGGTCGATATCAAGTTGGAGAAAAAAATGAAACGCTTCGTTTCGCTGGAAGAGCTGCGGAGCGTAAAAAGTCTCGAAGGAATGGTGCTGTTGCAAAAAGGGTCGCGGCTCTCCATCCAACCCGTTACCAAAAAACAGTTTGAAACTGTCTGTAAGCTGGCAGAAAAATCTGCGCCCGTCGCTTGACCACTTTTTTCAACAAGTTGTTCCATTCTGACACGCCATCCAAGCTAAATGTGTACCCAAACGCATCGATCGGGCCGGTATGACTTCACGACAGGCCTAACCGAGAATGCGTTTCAGTTTGAACCTGTCTTGTGAATCGAGTAAACTTGGATCGGCAAGGCGTACGAGAGCAAAAGGATGAGGGATGAAGTCAAATCATCGAAAGCGGTTACCGGTTTCCAAACCCGCGTTTGAAGACCGGACCAGCGCAAGCCCCCGAAAAACGGAGGTGCCCAGCGTTAAGCAACGCATCCAATCGGCCGATTCCGGTTTTCCCACATTTGAATTCCCAGACGACCAACCGCCCGGCCGGTTATCCCAAGACGCCAATCCGGCGACGAAGCGCAGCTCTTCGACGAAGCGCAGCCCTTCGATGAAGCGCAGCCCTTCCAAGCAACGCAGTCCATCGACGCAGGGCCCCTCGACGCGGCGCAAGATGGCAACGCAAGGTAGCGCAACAACGCCTGGCAGCGCCCAATCGCAACCTGGTTCTGGCCCGACAGATTCTATTCAGTCGAGTCCATCAGGGGCCGGAATTTTGCTGGCGATTCCATACGCCAAATCGGGGGACGGAATTCCGGTGGAGATCGAAGTCGAGCCTGATGAGCGACGACCGTTTGAACTGGGCGATATATTGACTCGCGAGTTTGCGGCTCGAAACTCCAGCATCCTGGTATCGTTCGCTTTCCACATATTGATGATGTTGCTGCTTTCGCTGGTTCTGATCCACAGCACTGGCAAAGCGATGATCATGCTGGACCTCCTCAGTTCGCCGGACGTCGAAGAGTACGATGGTGTGGTCGCCGAAATCGACTTGAACATCAACGATTTGGACCAACTGGTGGCCGCCGTTGACGAAGACCCATTCGACTCCGCGTTTGGCGAAAAAGACGGAGACGAGACCGTAACCGACGCAAGCCAGGTGGCCGGTTCGGAAGGGGGCGGCGACAAAAGTACAGGAAAAGGGGATGGCAAATCGGCCAAATTCTTCGGGATGCGGGCGATAGGCAACAAGTTCGTCTACGTCCTCGATCGCTCCGGTTCAATGGCTTACGAATCACCGGACGTGGCGGACTATAAAGTCAGCCGCTTTGACGTTGCCAGAATCGAGTTGATGAATTCCGTCGAGAGCCTCCGCCCGCACCAGGAATTTTATGTTGTGCTGTTTTCAACCGGGATGGAACAGATGTTCGACCGAAATGCATTGGTGCCTCAACCGGTCAAAGCAACCCCTGAAAACAAGGCGCGACTCAAGTATTGGCTCCGGTATCACAATGCTTACGGCGGTACCGATCCGCGCGGCAGCTTGAAACTTGCTTTCAAAATGAATCCCGATGCGATTTTCATGCTCAGCGATGGCGAGTTTCGCGATGAACGCAACGACGGCAATCCGCTTTCGATCGACATCACACGGAAACAAGTCGAAGAAAAATCACCGATCAGAATCAACTCCATCGCGTTGGAAGACGACGCCTCCAAAACCAATATGGAAGAGCTTTCAACGGTCACCGGCGGTCAATTCAAATTCGTCAAAGTCAAAGACTACATCTCCCGAATGGCATCTTCGCCAGCCGAATTTTTTCGCTCGGGTTTGACCGATCCATCAAACGTCACGCTGGCTGTTTCGTGGTCAGAACGCAATGAACTGGCGGAAAAGCTGATTCTGCATTTGAACAGCCCGACGCTGGCAGATCGGGAAGCTGCCGAGAAACGACTGCATGAGTTGAGCTATGGGATTTTTGAATCGGCGATCCCGTCCGTCGCCGGCGATGTTGGTCCGGAAATTACCACCGAGGCGATAGAGAAATGGAAGCAGGCGTGGAGTCAGGCAAACAAACAAACTGATTTAAATTCCTCAACGCCTGCCGGATTGTTTGCGACGCTGGCGACCGTTGACAACAAGGATTTTCTGGAATCGGTGGATTCGCTGAACGTTCGTGACCTCTCTCCGCTGGATCAAATTGCCGTCGCCCGAAGCATCTTGGAATACCAGCGCAGCATTGGGCGGGTAACGGACAAGTCCAAAAGGGTGTTGATGGACTTTTTGAGAGAATTGAATCGTGAATCCAAAGCATCCTTTAGCGAGGAAAATTTTCTTAAGCGGGCCACCGTTACCTCGACCGAACGAAGGTTGGAAACGGTATTGAAGAATCGACGACTTCGCGCCAGCCGACTTTACAGCAAGACAAAGGACAAGGGTCTGCTGCTTGAGGTACGAGTTGAATTGGCGAAAGACCTGATGAGACTTTACCCGGAAACAAGATTGTCCAGGCAAGCGGCCGAGAACTTGAACCTCCCGGTTTCGCAACTTAATGAAACCGAATGACAACCCGATGCCTGAGCCAGCATCCGAGCGTCGATCCATCGAACGACTTTCGGGTCGGAGGTTGAAGGCTTTTTTTGTTTCCGCCGCTCTGAATGCCGGGCTGTTGATCGGTTTGATTTTTACGCCTCTGTTCATGAATCCGACACGGCTGTTTGTCGTAACCGCTTTGGTGTTGGCCAGCCACTGCGTGTTCCTGATCGCGGTCGCCGGGTTTCGTTTTACGATCGCGATGAAATTCTCTCTTGGTTTCGCGCACGCGACCGCCTGCATGTGGGCGCTGGCCAGCGTCGATGCCCTGCCTTGGGTCTGGTTGGGCGATTACGAAGTCAAGACAATTTACTTGGTCGTGTTGACGACGTTGATGGCGACCAACGGCGGCATCGCCGTGGCGGTGATGACTGGCTATCACCAGTCGAGACGATTCTCGGTCCGCGATGTAGTTCAACACACGTTGAATCTACTCTGAATCAGCTTCATCAGCTTCATCATTGGGTGGATCTTCAGATTCGGCATCTTGAATGACAACCTCGTGGCCTAATTCAGCGAGACATTCTTCAATGACCTTGTCCGCAGCGCCGTGGCCTTTGAATCGAATCTTTCCTTCCGCGTCGAGGATAAAGACTGTTGGCCAGCCTTGAATCTTCCATTTATCAGAAATAGGCTCGTCACCACCTTTGTTCTGGAAGCTTCGCCAAGTCAACTTCTTTTCTTTGACGGTTTCACGAATTTCTTCAAGATCTGAATCACTGTTAACACCGATTAATGCAAAGGGCTTGTCAGCCAATTGTTTCACGAGCGACCGCTCGTGAGGATACATCCTCCGACAAGGGCCTCACCAATCACCCCAGAAATCCAACATAACCACTTTGCCACGATAATCACTTAGCTTGAACGGTTTGTCATCGAGGTCGACGCCGTCAATTTCGGGGGCGACTTTTCCTACGCTCAGGTATTTGAAAACAAACAATTCATCGCCCGC
The DNA here is from genome assembly GCA_029251085.1 of Mariniblastus sp. Taxonomy (GTDB): domain Bacteria; phylum Planctomycetota; class Planctomycetia; order Pirellulales; family Pirellulaceae; genus Mariniblastus. Next base: position 2,078 of record JAQXDZ010000151.1, on the reverse strand, counting down.
AAGCTCACCCAGAACTTTATTGCCCAGCTTTACATCGCCAAAATTATCAACAATGTCAGTGAACATCGCTTCAAGTTTGGGATTGAGATCCCCGAAATCCTTACCAATAAACTCCACTGAAGCCTGCGGCAACATTTTTTTCATTTCCGGTTGATCAGCCATCATCCCTTTCGCCTCAGAAACCGTTTGCAGCATCTTGGCGAGCGAATAAATGGCAGACCCTTTGACCGCTGGATTGGTCGAATTATCGATAAGGTTCTGAAGAAAATCCTCATTCTTTTGTTCGGGTGGTGCACCCATCCCATATCGGTTGAGCAGCCCCAGCAATCTATCATCATTGATGAACTTTGAGTTGATCAACTTAATCGCTTCATCTGCAACCGTCTCATCTCCTTTTTCGGACGCAAACTGAATGGCGGTAAATTCGTCAGCCGAATCCGGATACTTTTTTGCCCATTCTAAAAACTTGGCCGCAAACTGTTTTCGTTCACCACCAGATTGAAACAACTCCATCTGCTGTTCACGAGGAGCACTCTGGACCTTTTGCATGAATTCAGCTTCAGACTTACGACTGTCCGCTTGCAGTTTGACAAAAGCCGAACTGGCGGCGGCAGCTATCTCTTCTGATGTCAATTCGCTCTCTTCCTGCTCCTTTTTTTCAACCACTTTTTCAACAGCTTGGTTCTCCCCTTTTGTCGGAAGCGTTTTTGCTGACTTCTCGGCTGAATCTTTTGAGCAGCCAATTAAAAGGGATGCTGCTAACAACATCGCACCAACACGATACATGAATTTCTCCAATGAGAAGGTATTAAGAAAACGGCACTCACTTGATCAAGGAATACCGATTAGTAGTTTGGAAATTATATGGGAGCGAATCTCCGAAAAGAATGCCTTGAACGTTAGGGATTTGAAATGAGCGAAGAAAAAGGCAGGTCAATTGGCGACTTGCCCAATATCTCGATACGATAGTGACTGTCAAATTAAAAATTTCGATACATTCGGCTTAACCCCAAAATTCACAGCTGAGATAACTAACCAATAAAAGCAAGTCGCGTTAGAGTAATAATCTCTGATACGCCGTGAGCCTTTTTGCATTAATACGGGTCAGTTTTGTGACTTTTTGCGGGCCAGAACTTTCTTGAAATTCAACAGCAACCGGGAGTAACGAATAAGACCAATTACTGCAAGTATCAATGTGGCAGCGCCGAGAGGGAGGATCACCACAGGGGGAAATGGTAGAAAACGTGAGGCGAACGTTAACATGAAAACGACCATCAGGGCGAACAACAGCTTTAGTAGTCCAGTGGCCCCATTTGCAAGGTCTTCGTTTCCCAGCAGTCGTCCCAAGCGTAATAGAAAAAGTAGGAAGCAGGTGAAAGCGGTGATTGTCAGCAGACTGGACAGGAGAGAGACAAACGGGGGCATCGACAAAAACAATCCCGCGACCCCAAGTAAGATGACCAGCAAATTAAGGGAAACCGCTCCGTAAATGGCATTCTTGCCTTCCATCTCATCTGGCGCCGAAAGACACATTACTTTACCAGTGAGACTAAGAATGCTGGCGGCAACCACAACGTAACCCAAAAACTGAATGATCCGGATGAGCATGATCAGGGTGTTAATTCCACCGGACATCGCAAACGGCAACAACGTCATTAAAATGATGGCCAACGCCGTTAACTCCAGACCATAAAAAACCAGGTTGATACCAAGCGGCACTTTGCTGGATAAAAGGGAAGCAATCCTAGATTCGTCAGCATTTGCGATAATCGGTTTCATATTGGGCCTGTAAAGAAGATTGTGTAACTGGTTAGTTTTGAGATTAAGTAAGTTTGTTGGCAATCAATCGTGGTTCTTCTGCAATTTTAGTGGGTAGTGCCTTAAAAGGCGAAGGTAGCAGAAAAGGTGTCAGGGACCGAATTGGTAGTTTATGCGCTCTTCTTTGGTCTTCCCTGAGGTCGCATTGTAGACTCAAGCCGGTGCTTTTTGACCGTTTCCCGGGTCCACTTTTCATTTCCAAACGGCCGTCCTCGCTTCACGCAATGCCGCAAGGCCTTGAGTTCCTTGGCGGTGAGTGC
>JAQXDZ010000150.1 GCA_029251085.1 Mariniblastus sp. | reverse complement strand
GCACTCACCGCCAAGGAACTCAAGGCCTTGCGGCATTGCGTGAAGCGAGGACGGCCGTTTGGAAATGAAAAGTGGACCCGGGAAACGGTCAAAAAGCACCGGCTTGAGTCTACAATGCGTCCTCAGGGAAGACCAAAGAAGATCGCATAAACTACCAATTCGGTCCCTGACACCTTTTCTGCTACCCACCCTAACACTCTTAAACGAGTCTACCGGTGAAAAAATAAAAAAACGCTTGGGCGCGGCGACTTGTTCCTCGGCGTCTCTGAAATCGAGTACAACACTGGAACGAAGTCATGATTGTGACCAGGCAAGTTTGAATTCGGAATCCCAGTAGGACTGCGGAAGGATCATAACCGTATCCGTCTCCTCAGGCGCGACCAAAACGGGAAAAAACCCGTGTGCGAGGTAATTCAGCGGAAGGTGTTTTCGCGCAATCAAGAGCATGGCGTAATAGCATTGAGCCGGATCAGTAAACCCCTTTGGAATTGGCAGTTTGATATCGGCCACTATTTCGTTCGCCAACTTGTCGCCGAACGCTTGCATCTCTGGCGTACAGCTTTTGCCCTTTAAATCATACAAATTGTGCGCGTGTTCAATCAGACGATCAGGATCGTTATCGTAGACGGGATCCAGACTGTAGATAATCGCGGCAGGAAGGCTTGCGCAAGAGCCGCCTTGCTCAAACAAAACCTTGTTGGCCTGAACAATAGCACCCCATACAACGGTTCCACGTTGCAAGAGTGTTCGTTGGTCCCGAAACTGCGTATTAAAACGCCAATCCCCATTAAGGTAGAACCTGAAAGGCTTCTTGATCCGATCCGCCCGCCAGTTCAAGTCTGAATATGAATCTTGAGCGCGCCGCGTGCATTCGCGGGTGGATTCGATTATGCCGTGAAAATTCACTTGCAACTCTCTTACTGATAGGGACAGCACTTACGAGGCAGATTTGGGCGATCAGAAAAAGCCGCTTGTTAGAGGATTTTTTGCAGGGTTGCCAGCAAAGCCAAACCGCCAACCATCATTAAACGGGAATGAAGGCTCAAGCAACGACAATTGGGTAATCGCTTTTGCGAATCTCGTGAACTTCGTAATAGCTTCGTTCAAAGCAATTGTCCATTAGACCGAACACCTTTGGGCTAATTGCAAAAAGATCTGATTTAAGTTTTAGGATATTGTGCTTCACCAGTAACTCCATCGAGAACCACTTGCTCCAATCTTGTGTTGCAGTCACGAACTTTACTGGCACGACATCGAAGTCCATTGCAACCACATCGTCGAAATCACCATTGTTTATCATGTTCGTTGAATGTGCGGCGACCAACTCAAAGTAGTCTGTCTCAGAAACGAAGGACGTTGTCATATATTCGTTCACAAGATCGTAGTAGGCAAGAGTCGGGTCATTGGTTTGAGACATGTCACACTCGTGTTCGCTTTTGCCAGTTGCCAAACATCTCTCCATTTGCCGCTCATGGTACTCGTCGAACAATTCGAACCCATTTTTTCCTTCCCATGGATAGACGAAAGGCTCAGCGATCTCAGCAGTCCTCCATTTGGCATCCACCAAAGACTCAATAGTTTCTTTTAGGCCTCTTGAAACCACCAAACTATGTCCACCGATTATTTTTGGAAACGCAGCAATATTTTTGCTAAATCTCGCCACATCGTCGGAGGGGAAAGGTATTGCGTAGTGTCGTGATTCTGTATCTTGGGTGTAATCGCCGAACAGGAATTCAAAAATAAATGGCTCGTTGAAAACTCGGCGAGCGACAACGTAAAAAAGTATCTGACTCATTCAATCTCCAAAAAGCGAGGCACCTAGACTCAAGGTGCCTCGCCGAATCAATCTATCAAGAACCTAGTCCCAAGCGTCGCCCTCAAGGTCGTCCCAGACTTTGTCGCCCAGTTCTTCCTCATCAACATCGACTCCTTCAAGGACAGAGCCGCCAAGGTCAATTACTGCGTCACCAATTTCGTACGCACCCTTAACAGTACCAACAATTGGAATCGCGTCTAGCCCGTTGTCAATCAAAGCTTCTCCGATAGGGCGACCCGCTCACTAATGGTAGTGTCGGACATAGCTGGGCCAATGCATAGAACACTCCAATGCGTCGTTATAAATCTAATGTGCACAATGGGGGGCATGTACACCTGCTATTATGCATTGGCCTGCTGGCCTAAAGACAAAGTCAGGGTCAATTACTGACCAGAGGGGCCACGTGATAGATATGATGGCCACTTGCATTGATCTTGCTAAGAATCGTACAGAGACAATTAATCTTGCGTCTAAGAACCCGGAAATTGTTAGCAACTTGGAAAAGATATGGGACGAAAGATGGGGAAAGAAGAAATAAAAATAAGAGTTTTTCTGCCTAGGACTTGGGTTTTAGAACTTCATCTAAAAATTTAAGAACTCGTTGTCTGTTCTCGCCCTGATAAAAATCAGCGCCCCCATGCTTTTTACCCGAAAGCACATTCATTTGAACTGAGAGTCCCTTACTTTTGTAAATCTTGGTTATTGCTTCAGACTGATCTATGAGAACAGTCTTGTCCTCATCACCATGAAATATCAATAGGGGGGGATCATCGTTAGTAACGTGGTGCGCGGCCGATGCAAGCTTTGCAAGTTCTACTTTTTTATCAGCTCCTCCACCAAGAAGATTGTATACTACCGACCCGACCTCGTTTGCTCTTGAGGGTTGCGTTTTGCTCCTAAGGATAAAATCAGTTGGTCCGTAATAATCAATGATCGCGGACACTGAGGCTGGCTGGCTTAGGTTGCCACCAACGTCCCCTTCGAGTTGCTCATTACCTGAAGTCGTTCCTATAAGAGCAGCTAAGTGCCCACCAGCACTCGATCCGGCGACGACAATATGATTGGTCTCAAAACCGTACTTGCTGGAATTGGCACGCAACCATCGAATTGCACCCTTACAGTCATGCAATTGTGCTGGAAACTTAGCGACTTGGCTAAGCCGATAGGAAATACTGGCTACGCTGTAACCGTGCTCAGTTAACCAATCGAGCTTGCAGTCCTTCTTTGATCCTTCCTGCCACCCGCCTCCATGTATCCATACGACAAGTGCTGATTTCTCAGTTTTTTCTGGAAGGTACAGATCCAATTTGAGGCTATGATCTTTAATTTTTGCAAACTCAATATCTTTGATGTTATCAGTCGGCGTTTGTTTTTGATTGTTGACATTTCCGATGGGAGCACCAACGGCCAACAACACTCGCGTCGCTTCTACCTTGCCATTTTGAATGGCAAACTGCAGTGGCGTCATTCGGTTTTGGGGCAACGGCTGAGAAACGATCTTGGTATCGTTTTTTATCAACAACTTGATCGATTTAGCGTCGTCACCTTGAATCGCACTCATTATGTCGGTTTGCGCTACCGCAGTCGCCGAATCAAACACCAATCCTGCAACCAAGATCGCGATGGTCGTAAGAAGTTTCTCAAACATCAATTTTGACTTCATCGTTTACTCCCGTTTCTCAAAGAATCAGTATTTACGTTTATGCAAATGGAACCTGGCTAATACCCAATCAGCGTATCAGCAAGGATCTGGGAACTCGACGCGTTAGCGAGGCTCTTCACCTGTCTCGCCTCGCTAACGCATCGGGTTTCCATTTCGGACGACTGCTGATTCCGCAGCTTGCCGTCAATCATTTTTGACAAGTCACTTCGGGCTGTCACTCGCCCCTTGGCCGGAAGTTCGGGAGGAGGCACGCTGGTCAGCCGTTATCGCAAAAACAAACATGAACAAGGCGAGCGACACCAAAGCAACGAAGATTTTTGGCGACATGAAAAACTTGTTCCAATGCAATGAGATCTTGGCTTGCATGGCGTCGGACTATTCTTCTTCAATGATGACGATTAATCGATTGACGTCTAGCGGACCCTCGACAATCTGTTGCTGGCCCGATGGCCAATCAACCTTGATTTGGTTTACTTGCTTGGCCGAATCGAGTCCGAAGTACAACGGAAAATCACTGTGCGACATGTATCCAGACTGGCCATCTTTAACCTTCATTAATTTTTTTCCGTCGACGTCGACATTGACGACCGCACCAAAAGCGCTCCGATTTGATTTCGTTCCAACCAATTTGACCTTAATGAAAGTCATGTCTTGCTTCTTTTCAGAAAGATCACTGACCAGAACCATTGGGTAGTGATTCATTTCGAGGGTGACGATATCAAGGTCGCCATCATTTTCCAAATCAAACAAGACTGACGAACGCGTCCCCAAAGCCGACCAGACAACTGCGAGCTTCGGCAGTTTGGGCGGCGGTGAAAATTTCTGAATGGTTTCCAGGATCAATGCATTGTCAGTCGTATTACTCGTGTCAAGTTCAAACCACGGTGCAGTGATTCCTCCGGCACGCGGTTCCACGCCAAGAATAAACTCACTGTCCCGAAAAATGACTCCATTTTCATTCAATAAAAGTGAATTGACCGAGTATGGATAAGGGAAATTCATGCTCGCCGAAATGAAAACGTCATCGAATCCGTCGGCATTCAAATCGCCAACGCTGATCCCCCAAGGCCAAAGGTTTTCGGCACCAACCTGATCTGATATTTCGGTGAATTTTTGATTGCTCTCGTTTCGATAAAACGCATTGCCGAAAATACTTGTATTAAAAGTACCCAAAAAACTTGCTGGTAGTTGCTCTTCGCATTTGAGTTTTTCTTTCCCTTCGGGGATTTCTGCCGCCATATCCGAATGCATATCGGTAATGTAGAGGTCCAGATCACCATCGTTTTCGAAGTCGAATGCCTTGACGCCCATCGAACCCCAAGGTGTTTTCGGAAAATATTTCCGCCCAACATTCTCGAATGATTTTCCTTCGAGGTTTAAATAGCATTGGTCGTCACCTTGCATGTTTACCAAGTAAAGGTCCGGCCACCCATCAACATTGATGTCGATCGGTGTCGCATCTCCTGTCCAAGATCCGTCGACGAGGTTCATGTCTTCGGATACGTCGGCAAACTGCTTGCCATCGAGGTTGCGATAAAGTCGGCTGGTTTCGGTCCTGGACTTTTTTAGGTGACCGGCAAACCCGTCTTCAAATCCGTTTGGATAGTAATAATCCGCATCATCCTCGCCCCGAATGCTCTCCATGGTGACTTTGGAGGTTTTCGTGCTGTGGGTATATCGCCCGACGTTGTTAACAAACAAATCGAGTAGTCCATCTCGATCGAAATCAAAAAACACAGCCCCCGACGAATGGCCCTTGTAGCCGAGGCCGGAATCGTCCGTGATGTTTTTGAAATTTCCGTCACCAAGGTTTTCGAAAAGCAGATTTCCCTTGCGAACCGCTGTTACGAATAGATCGGGGTCTCCATCGTTGTCGATATCACCAAATGAAGCGGAGACGCAAATTCGATCACTAATTTCGAGGCCGGCAGCTTGAGTGATATCCTTAAACTTGCCTTGGCCAAGATTGAGCCACAAACCATTGGGGCCAACTTGATTCACGAAATAAATATCCAGCAGATCGTTTCCGTCGATATCGGCAACCACAATTCCCGTGCCGTGATCATAGTGGACTGGTTTGTAATTGCTGCCGGCATCATCAACAATCTTGTGCATGAAATCGATGCCGGTGCTTACCCGCTGATCGGAAAAACCAAAATCGTGATAAACACTAATGCTTTCGGCAGTTGTTAACTGAGCTTGCTGACGCGATTCCAACCAGTCGGTCTGGGGATGTAAGAGTAAGATTTCTTCTTCTAGTTCTTGAAGATCGTCAACCATTTGGCTTACTTCTTCGGGCTTCCCAGAATCGTAAATTCCGCGCATACGCATGTAGGCGTCGACCAATACAAACGACGGACTGTGCATCAAGTTGTTTGGATCGTCCTCATCGATTTCGACCGCCAGCTTGAAACCGTCACGACTAATCGCATTTCGAAGTTCGTCCTTTCCACCGGTCAAAAACTTCCAGACTTGATCATCGACACCGTTATTGGATGCGTATCGCTTGAGTACCGCTGACGTGTCATTTTCAGGATCCATGGAAAAGCTGATCAGATGGATCTTGTCGGATTGACCATCTTTCCTAAGTTGGTCTTGGATCGCCTTTAGTTCGGCAGTTTGTTTAGGACAAGTCGCCACGCAGCCCGTAAACATAAAGTTTGCAATCCAGGGTTTGCCCTGCAATTGATCGGATGTGAATTCGACGCCATTTTGGTCGATCAGCTTGAATTCGGGAGCGCGGCCGTAAACCTTCAACGAGTGACTAGCGGCAGCGGGACTTTTTGCGGGCTTATTTGGAGTTGGCGGAAGACTGCTGTAATTTTGATATACAACGATCAGAATAATTACCAGGGCGATGACCAAAATAATGGTCAAGCCAATCCATTTTCCGCTGCCACGCGAGACTTGATTCTCAGACTCAGGACTTGGTGAAAACAAGATTATTCTCCAGTTGTAGATTTAGGAACTGCATCGCAAATCGCCGGGATTTCATTGTGGATTGATTCATTTTCACTTTGTTCTTAAGTTAACGAATCGCGGAAATTCTTGTCATCGATTTGGCTGTTTTTGTTGGTCTTCAAACCATCGAGTAAAATCTCGTTTTGAATCAACGATCACCTTTCCCATCAGTTCGCCTGGCGGAAGTCGGAATCCACACAACGGACTCATTATCAAATCATATTCGCCAGGACGACCACAACTCAACTCCAGAGCAAACTCCAGATCTGGAACGGCGATTTCTTTCAACTCCAATTCAGGGCAGGAAAACACATAGATGTAGTCGTTGCTTCGCAATTGAATGTCAAACTTGACCCCTTCGGGGACCCGTAGGATTTTGTCTGTTTGTACATCGTCATTGGAGCCAAGGATTCCATCGGGGCCACTGTATCGAAAATGCCACCCAAGTCTTTTTCCCCGAGCCTCTATCGATTGCGGCAACTCCCAATGGGCCATCGGACTCCCACTTTGGTTTCCTCTGGTTACCATGAACGCCAATAAACAGCCAAAAACCATCAACGCTACGATGACCAGCTGTGTCTTGGTATTAAAGGTCAGCATGTGTGTCTTGTCGATATATTTACGAACCAGATAACAACTGACTGTGAAAGCAATCATAATTCAGCGCCGGACAGATTGTCTCATGCGATTACTTGCGATGTCAACGCTTCGAATTAGGAATCCTCAAAAAAGGTGTTATCTGACAGCCGTTACCGCAAAAGTTTTCAGTCATCAAGCATTTTCGGATGCCTTTGTCCTCAAATCAAAAACTGAGAAAGAGGTGCGCGAATTCTTTGATCAACAATTATTGGATGAGTTTGCAACATCTCCCGACTTATGCATCGAGTCCAGCACGAACACTTTTATCTATTTCCGTCACTGGAAACGTGTCGAAGCCGATGCGACAGCAATTCAAGATTTTCTCTCGGTCGGATTGCAACGGGTAGGCGAAATTCGGTCGCGTCTCAACCGTGGCCCTGCGGTCGGTCAGATCGATCCGAATTTCAGCATTTCCGACGACGAAGCGACCGCGAAATCAGAGGAGCTGAGTCGTCTGTTTCAGCCGACTCCTGAATTCAAATAAGCCTCAATCATCTAATAACTCAGCCGCCGATTAATTTGCGATTCAATTGTCCTTCGTTGATCGTGGGACGTTCCGGGCGGCCTTTATGGTTATAGGTGAGGTCCATGTTGTCGAGACCCATCAGGCCGAGAATCGATGCGTGGATATCATGAACGTGCATTTTATCTTCGACGGCGTAAAGTCCCAGTTCGTCGGTTGCTCCGATGGTCTGTCCACCTTTGATGCCGCCGCCCGCCATCATCATGGAAAAACCGGTTGGGTTATGATCGCGGCCATCGCCTTTTTCGCTCATGGGTGTGCGTCCAAATTCACCGCCCCAGATGACGAGCGTTTCGTCAAGTAAGCCGCGCTGCTTGAGATCTTTGATGAGTCCCGCGACGGGACGATCCATCGATTTGCATAAACGCGCGTGATTCTTTTCGATGCCTGAGTGAGAATCCCACTTGCTGCCCGTCCCGCTGTAAAGCTGGACAAAGCGGACACCCCGTTCGACCAGACGGCGTGCCAACAAGCAGTTGCGCCCGAAAACTTCTGTTTCTTTCTGATCGAGCCCATAGAGTTTTTGTGTGTCGTCGGTTTCTTCGGTCAGGTCAATCGCTTCGGGAGCGTTGGATTGCATACGAAAGGCGAGTTCGTAACTTTTCAGACGCGCGTCGAGTTCTGATTGCTGAGGGTTTTTCTCGGCGTAGACCTGATTAAAATCTTGTAGTAAATCGAGCTTCTTCATTTGCCGATCAGCCGAATAACCATTCGGCCAATTGAGGTTGGCAATTGGTTCGTCACTGGTGCTTTTGATTCGCACCCCTTGGTGGGAAGCTGGCATGAATCCCGAACCCCAGTTACGAGGGCCATTGACGGGTCGCCCGCCGCTATCGCACATCACAACGAATGACGGAAGGTTTTCATTCGCACTGCCGAGTCCATAATTAACCCACGAACCCAGCGAAGGTCGCCCGGCCACGTTGATACAGGTATTCATTTGGCAAACACCACCGGCATGATTGATGCCGTTGGTCCAACACGAACGCAGGACGGCAATATCGTCCATGCAGGTCGCGATTTCCGGGATCCATTCGGAGGCCCATAATCCGCTTTCGCCATGCCTTTTCCAAGTTCGCGGAGCCGCCAACAACGGAGCGCCTTTTTCTCCCATCGCGGTGATTGGTTCATCGAAGCTACCGGGTAGCGGTTGCCCGGAGAGTTTATTGAGCAGAGGTTTCGGGTCGACCAGATCCAAATGGCTCGGGCCGCCTTCCATGAAACACCAAATCACACGCTTCGCCGTTGCCGGAGAATGTGCAAGAGGTTGCGAAGACGCGAACGATTCGCCATTCAGCATGGAAGAAAATGCTAAGGCTCCGAACCCCGCTCCCGCAGTGTGCAGAAACTCACGGCGCGATGAGGGCACCGCATGATGTGGTAATTGATTTTGTCGGCAGATTGTTGAAGACATGGGTATTTCTCTAATGCTGGTTCAGTGATTCGTCATGAGAATTGCAATCGTCAAATGTCAAATTCACAATGTCAAACTTATCGTTCCACTGATGACTGTTTCGCGGTTTGGATCTGATCACTCCACATACATAAACTCACTTGAATTCAACAACACATGGCAAAAATCGGTCAGACGATCATCGTTGATCGGTGTGCCGACAAATTCGACGGCTTTGGATAATTCATCGCTGCTCGGTTCTCGTCCCCAAGCCCGACGAGTCGCATGACGGACTGTCTCTGCGGAGGACTCGAGTTTTTGTTTTTTCAGACGTTCGGCAAATTTTTTCGCACGTCCCAAGACCCAATCGCCGTTGATCATCATCAACGATTGCAGCGGTGTGGTGGTCATATTTCGCTCAGCGACACTTTTGAGCCCATTGGCGACATCGAAAAGGTGCAAGAATTCATCCGGCGTATTGCGGATTTGCTTGATATACAGGGAACGTCGCGGAGTCGTCCCGCCGACGGACGGACCGCCAACTTTCTGTTGCAATTCACCACTCAAGGCCAGAATCGAATCGCGAATCTGTTCTGCCGAAAGGCGTTGGACGGAAAATCGCCACAACAAATCTTCGCCGGGGTCTTTTTCTTGATACTCGTCAGCCTGGGGATGATGGGACGCCTGTTGCCAGGTGGATGACATCAAAATTCGCTTGTGCAACTTCTTGAAGCTCCAACCATCTTCCACAAACGTCACCGTCAACCAATCGAGTAAATCAGGGTGCGTGGGTGGTAACCCGAGATGACCGAAATCGCTGGCCGTCGGAACAATTCCCTTCCCGAAGTGCTGCTGCCAGATGCGATTGACAATGACCCGAGTGGTCAGCGGATTATCGGGTTTGGCGATCCACTCGGCGAGAGCCGTTCGGCGGCCCGTAGAACTGTCTATTGCCGTCGGAGCTGTTGTTGAGACCTCACTGAGAACTGTGAGAAATCCCGGTTGGATGGGTGTTTTATCAGGATCATCGGGAATGATTGTGGGAGAAATGGCACCGTGGAAATCGGTCGCCGCCATCAATTTGACCGGTTCTTTTGGCTTGAGATGATCAAACTCAGCGAGTTTCTTTTTCAGTTCTTCGTGCTTCTCTTGATCTTCTTTCTTCATCGACTTCAAAGGGCCGCCAGCCTCATCCCAGAATTGTCGACCGATCAGGTAGGTCATCTGCTCATCCCAGCTCGTTCGTTTGTCGTCGGGAGTGTTGAAACAGGCTTGGATATCGAGAGGGAATTTCTCGACAGTCGAAGCCCATTTCCTGTCGTAATACGGTTTCAACAACGTATCGATTTCCCCGCGGATATCGGCAGTCGCCTTTTCCCATTTCTTCTTTTGTAAATTGTAGGCTTCTTCCTCTTCGACGGTCGCGAATGGCTGCGGAACATCATCCTTCCAGATGATCGGCTCGAAAAAAGCCCGTAGTTTGAAATAGTCGCGCTGTAACAGAGGATCAAATTTATGATCGTGACACCGCGCGCAAGCCATTCCCATACCAAGAAAAACATCGCCCGCCACGTCGGTCATTTCGTTGATAATGTCGTTCCAATGAGACTTGGCATCGCGCTGGTTGTATTCATAAATTCCCAGTCTCAAAAAGCCGGTAGCAACAATCGCTTCAGCATCGGCATTGGGAATCTCGTCTCCCGCCAATTGTTCCTTCACAAACTCCGGATAAGGTTTGTCCGCGTTGAACGAGTTTACAACATAATCACGATAGCGATAAATGTTGGGGCGAAAAGCATCTTGATTCCAACCATCCGATTCTGCATATCGAACCACATCCAACCAATAGCGTCCCCAATGTTCGCCGTACCGTTTGTCGGCGAGAAGTCGGTCGATCAAGTTCTCCCAGGCTTGGGGAGTTTCATCTTGGAGGAAGAGATCGAGTTCTTCGGATGTCGGCGGTAAACCAATGAGGTTGAAATAAAGTCGTCGGGCCAGTTCTGTCCGAGTCGCTTGAGGAGCGGGAAACAATTTCTTGTTGTTAAGTTGTTCGACAATGAATCGATCGATTTCGTTATGCGACCAGGAATCAGACGAAGCTTGAGGTACTGTTGGTTTCTTGAGAGGTTGAAACGCCCACCATTCCCGATCAGTCGCGGTGATCAATCCACTTACTTCTCGAATCGGCTCTCCATGATCGGGCCAGACCGCGTTGCCGGCAATCCAATCAACAAACGGTGCGACCACGTTTTCCGGTAACTGGCCCGTCGGTGGCATTTCGTAAGATTCATACCGCATCGCCTCGATCATGAGACTTTCGTTCGGTTTTCCTGGAACTAAAGCCGGTCCACTCTCGCCTCCCTTCAACATCGCCGCGCGACTGTCGAGACGCAATTTCCCCTCCTGCTTTTTGGAACCATGACATTTGATGCATTTGGTCGCGAGAACAGGTCGGATCTGTTCTTCAAACAGCTTGTCGGGAGACTCCGCGCAGAGCGATTCTGAAACCGCGAAACACAGACAGAGCGCGAACAGGAGAAACCGGAACGCCATAACAAACCTCGGCAGGATAAAAAAATCAGGTGGGATCAACTCACCTTCCATTAACTGAACCCTTATCATTCTCAACAGATGCTCATAGGTCCACCGGATCGCTCACTTTCCCGCTTTATCCAATGCCCCCCCCTGGTGATCTTGACCATCCGCTGAGTAACGGTCTTCAAGCCTTTGTAACTCCAATGATTTCGATCGACCAGATCAGCCTCAGCGGAATCCACAGTGTATACATTTGCATCATCCGCCGCTATCCTCCCAATCATTCGCACCGGAACCGGTACCATGAATGTTGATCGGCAAGCTTGCTGACGGCGGTTTCATTCATGACGGGTCTCGATGATCGTTAAGGTTTTTCCCGATCACTGAGTCGTCCATGAATCCTGTTTTGCAGCCTTGGCATTTGATGGTGAACGAACCGTGCAGCTCTTCTACCGCCGCACCTTCAATTG
>JAQXDZ010000105.1 GCA_029251085.1 Mariniblastus sp. | reverse complement strand
CCGGCGATTGTTGGCGATCGGGTAATTTTATATCGAGGAAATTACGTCGATCATTTTTTATTGGCAGTTAATAAGCGAACGGGTGAAGAGGAGTGGCGGGTAGCGCAGGAGGAAGAGTTTACCGGCGAAATGGCGTGCACAGCGTGTCCAATTGTCGCGGGTGATCAAGTCATCATTCATTCCGCTAGATCCATCCAGGCTTATCACCTGGACAGCGGTACGAAGGCATGGGAGATGAAGTGTGCGACGACGGGGACGAGTACGCCGGTGCTGGTGGGAGATGAGGTGCTCGTTGCCGCGTGGAATAAAATGGGAGAACCCTCTCTGCGACCGGAGTTCCCATCGTTTGAAAAACTGCTTGGCGAACATGACGCTAATAGTGACGGTTTTATTAATCGGGGAGAATTTCCTGATCTTTGGATTTTTCATCGTCCCGATGGAATGGAAGCGCCCATGAACGGAGCAAAAATTCGATTTGACCGTGCTGATCAAAATAGAGATTCGAAACTGTCGGCGAACGAGTGGAGTCGCCAGTTGAAAGGTATCGAGAAATTTCGCGCGAATTATCAAACCCATGGAATTCTTGCCATTCCACTGAAGAGCGAAGGGATGTTGGGCGTCGATCAGGTTCGGACTTTGGAAACGCAGGGCATATCAGAGGTGCCCTCTCCGGTGAGTGATGGCAAGTATCTTTATTTTGTCAAGAATGGCGGAATATTAAGCTGTCTTGAGATTGCTACAGGGAAGCGAGTTTACCGGAAACGGACGGGAGGCAAAGGAACCCATTATGCCTCTCCTTTAATTGCGGATGATCGAATTTATTGCACTGCTGGAGAGGGAAAGATAAGTGTCATTTCGATAGGAGAAAATCCGGAAATCCTTGCGGTCAACGATATGAAAGAAGAGGTTTTCGCGACTCCCGCTATCGTCGATGGAATTATTTACGTGCGAACTCATTCCGCCCTTTTTGCTTTTGGTGAAGAGGTGGAAAAATGAAATCTACTCGTCGTGTTATCAACTTAGGCTTGGTTGTTTTTTGGTGGAGTGGGATTTCCCTTTGGGGTAACTCTGGATTCGCCGAAGACAAATGGTTCAAGCAAGTACAGCCTTTAATTGAATCGTCCTGCCTTGCTTGCCATGACGGCGCTGGGGAATCTGGATTAGACCTTTCAACTTTGGGCCATGATCTCTCGGATGCGACGGTATTTAAAAACTGGGAGCACGTTTTCGATCGTGTTCGAACTGGCGAAATGCCTCCTGCGACAGAAGATCGCCCGGCGGCTGCAATTTTGGATGCCGCGTTAACTGCATTGGAATCAAGCCTTCGGGATGCCAGTCAAAATCATCAAGAGAAATTTGGACGCGTACCAACGCGTCGGTTGACGCCGCTAGAGTTTGAATATTCACTTCATGATTTGTTTGGAATTCACGGAAGCCTTGCCAAGTATCTGCCTCCCGAAAATCGTTCGTCTTCCTTTGATACGGTGGCTCGCCAGCAAGGAATGTCTGCCGTTCATCTGCAGGGCTTTTTAAAGGCGGCGGATGTCGCGATGGAGGAAGCGATTCAGTTGGGGTCGAGGCCAAATCTCGAGCCGGTTGAGATGAAATATCAAACACATCCCTATGCGGCAATGTGGTTTGAACGGCCGTTAAGAAATGGCGGTCAGACTGTCAAACGGGTCGACGGAGCATGGGTTACTTTTGATGTGAGGCCACACGTGGCCCAGTCTAATTATATGGGGTATCGGCCTCGGAAGCCGGGGCTGTATCGGATTACCGCTGAAGCGTACGGGTATCAAGCGGAGACCGTTGTTTCGTTTCAAATTTACAAGGGTTCGGATCAGCAAGGTGGGGCTGAGCTAATTGGCTCGTTCGATTTACCTCCCGGCGAAGCGCGTCAAATTGAGTTGACACATTTTTTCACACCGGGTGATTTCTTTTATCCTGCTCCGGGTGATCACGATTGCCAGCCTGATGGCCGAGAAATATTCGCAAATCAGGGTCAAAAAAATTACGGCGGTGAGGGGCTGGCAATTAAATGGTTGAAAATACAAGGCCCTTTGGAGACCTCGTGGCCTCCGGCGAGCACCCGAAAGTTTTTGCAGACACAGCAATACGAGAAGAAATGGTTGAAAGAGTTTCAATATTTTAAACCTAAATACCTCAAATCTGAACCGGATCAAGCGCGAGACATCATCTCAACGTTTGGTTATCAACTTTACCGACGGCCCCTAGAAGGTGGAGAACTGAATAGACTGACCGGAATGGCTGAGTCCGAATTAGAAGCTGGTCGCCCCCTTCACGAGGCGGTGCAAGTGCCGCTTAAAACGATGATCAGCTCTCCTCAATTTCTCTATCACGCCGGATCTCCGGGGAGGCTGGACGGGTACGCGTTGGCGACACGCCTATCCTATTTTTTATGGAAGAGCATCCCTGACAAAGAGCTTTTTGAGCTGGCTGCTAATGGAAGGTTGCTGGATAAAAAGGTTTTGGAAAATCAAGTAAATCGAATGTTAGACGATAAAAAGTCAGATCGTTTTATCAACGATTTCCTAGATCAATGGCTCGGTTTAGGCGAAATCGATGCGACAACTCCCGATGAAAAATTATTCCCGGAATACGATGACAATTTGCGGCAGGCGATGCTGGGTGAGACGCGGTTGTTTTTCCGAGAGCTGATTGATGAAAACTTAAGCCCCGACCATTTAATTGATTCCAATTTCACTTTTTTGAATCGACGTTTAGCCGAGCATTACGGACTGCAGTTGGAGGGTGAGGAAATGGTCAAGGTCTCACTCACTGATAACAGTCCACGAGGCGGATTGATGACGCAGGCCAGCGTTCTGAAGGTTACTTCTAATGGCGTTGCTACCTCTCCGGTCAAACGGGGAAATTTTGTGCTGGATAAACTGCTTGGCACTCCGCCTTCCTCCCCTCCGCCTGACATTGGTTCGATTGAACCAGATACGCGAGGGACGACCACTGTCCGAGAAACTTTGGCAGCGCATCGGGATGTCGAGTCGTGTGCGAGCTGCCACCAAAAAATTGATCCTCCCGGATTCGCGCTGGAAAGCTTTGACCCGATTGGCGGATTCCGAACCCGTTATCGTTCCACAGGAAAAGGTGTAAAAACCAACCGCCAATTCAGGGGTCGGCCAATTCGTGAATACCGTGAAGGGCCAGTGGTAGATGCATCGGGAGTAACAGAGGCCGGCGAAACGTTTAAAGGAATTAGAGAATACAAAAAGATTCTGGCAAATCAAAAATCGATGGTTGCTGAAAATTTGCTGAAACAACTGGTGGTCTATTCAACCGGCGCGGAGATTCAATTTGCGGACCGCGATAAAATCACCAAGATGGCGAAAGATAACTTTAAGAAATCTGTCGGGGTTCGGGATCTGATCCATGGGATGATTCAGAGTGATCTATTTCTTGATAAGTAAAGAGACAAGATTAACCCCTGAGCAATTTGGGACTGAAGAGAATGAAAAATCAACTGAGCCGCAGAACCTTCCTTCGGGCATCTGGCGTTTCTTTGGCACTGCCTTGGCTGGAATCAATGCAACCTGCGTGGGGGCGGAATATTGATGCGCCGCCCGAGCGAATGATTTGCATCTGCACAGCCTTAGGACTTCACGGGCCGGCACTTTATCCTCAAACGGTGGGATCGAATTACGAGAGCACCGAGTATTTGGAACATCTCGAGCGGCATCGAGACGATTTCACTTTGTTTTCTGGCCTGTCTCATGTTGATCAAGGTGGAGAACATGCGACGGAACTTACGTTTTTAAGTGGCGCTCGTAATCCGGGCAAAGATGGATTTCAAAACTCTGTGTCGGTAGATCAGGTTGCAGCAAAACATCTTGGTTACGTTACTCGCTTTCCTTCAGTGATGCTCAGCAGTGAGGGAGCGAGCAGCCAGTCTTACAACGAGAGTGGCGTGATGGTGCCGGCGGAGTACAGCCCGGCTCGTTTATTTTCTAATTTGTTTTTGCAAGGAAACGCCCGGGAGTTAAGTTTGCAAAAACGAAAACTAAAGCAAGGCAAGAGTATTCTCGATGAACTGCGAGCGCAGGCTCGGTCGATGCAAAAGACGGCAACCGCTGCTGATCGCGATCGGCTGAATGAGTACTTTTCATCGATCCGAGATGCGGAACGAGATTTAGCAGCGGCAGAAGTTTGGTTCGATCGACCCAAGCCTCAAGCCACGGCACAGCCCCCCAAGGATATTCTTAGCAAAGCGGATTTGATCGGGCGAACTCGATTGTTGTTTCAAATGATTCCACTGATTTTGGAATCAGATTCTTCCCGAATTGTTAGTGTCTTTATTCAAGATCATCAAGTCGTGCCTCAAATAGAAGGCGTTAATTCCGAGCACCATAATCTCTCACACCATGGCCGGGACGAAGCCAAAATTGCCCAGTTGAAGAAAATTGAAACGGCGATCCTTGGTTGTTATGGGGGACTGTTGGATCAACTGAAAATGAAAGAGGAGGCGGGTACTCGTCTG
>JAQXDZ010000095.1 GCA_029251085.1 Mariniblastus sp. | reverse complement strand
GGGTAGGCTTGTTTGCAACACTGCCGCTCGCAGTATACGTTGTCTATAGCTGCATTGCGGGACCGCCGTTGGGCAAATAGATGATCAAGCACACGCGGGATAACAATGTGATGCACGCGAAACCGGACTTGCGCGTGGTTTAAAAATGGATGATCGCTTGTTCCGGCTCGGTGATCGTAACCGTTATCCCACAACAGATGGTCTATGACCCAATATGAGCACAGTCTGATTGCGATGAAACGCCTCTTGGACGCGGTTCACGAAAACCACTGGGCGCAGTGGATTGCCACCGACATCGAGCAATGGCGTGCCGCGGAGGACACGTCGCACCATCTCTCCGCGTACGGAGGAATGGGGTCGTTTAACGATGTCATCATCTGCCGTGGCAACCAACACTCCGTAACGGAAATCACGGAGGCGTGGGCCAATACATTATTTGAATGGCTTAAATCGGTTTGCTATTTCCTCGCGAATCATCCGAATGATTCGTTCACCCCGGAGACGCTTGCGAATCGTGTTGGCCGACATGACTCATCGCTGGCTGCATTCGTTGGCGGTGATCGGGCACCAGCGTCAATGCGGGGCTATGCAACCGAACCCGTCAAACTTCAAGGATGGCGGTGCCTGCAATGTGGGCAATCCGAAGTCACAAATCGTGACATCGAATACCTGATGGCTCAGGACCTGATCCCAGACATGGTGTTCTCGGCTTGTGGTTCGCAATCTTTGGACAAACTAGTCGACAAAGTATTGGCGTCAGACGTTACCGGAGCTGACGAGACGCGCAAGATGCTGGCTGCCGCTGCCGTCGCAAGCGATATCCTGTTGATTACTCGCGATGCATGGAACTGGAAGTGTCCCCACTGTGATAGCGACGACACCGCCGTTTACCGTTGGGTCCTTCGCTTGGATAATGAATGCAGGTTTGAACCGTCAACAGACAATCTCCCGCTGCGAAGATAGCGGGATAACAAAAAAATTCACCGGAGTTGCCGGCCGGGTCGAATTTGAAGTCAACGTCGCTGGCGGCAACCCGGTGATTTTGAATGTTATCCATCAAAGGCGAACTCTTGTATTGGGCGGCATGTTGAGTCGAAAACAGATAATGTTGCTTGCTGTGCTTTTCGCTCTTGCGACTGTAGCAGTTGCTGGAGCCCGTGAGTTATTGATGGCATATCAACGGGTGCCAGCAGGCTTGCAATATGACGGCACTCGTGATTTTGATATTGGGAAACGTCACGTCACGATCGAAACGCGATCCATCTCTTTGGGCAATGGAGATGATGGCGACGCAGAAATTATTGTCTCATCTGGTGGTGATTCCACTAATGTTGCGTCGAAATTTAGTGATGATAATTGGAGGTTTGTAAAACCCGCGTATATTTCTTGGCAAGATGTCGACGACCACGCTGGAAGAGACCTTCTGATTTGGATACCATCTTTCTCAACAACTGGTCCACTAAAAGCAGCGCAGTATATTTCCAGCCGAGATGGTAAATTGCACACACTTCAAGTGCCACTTGAGCGGCCGATTCCAGGGTATTGATGGATAACAACGCGATGCACGCGATGCACGCGAAGCCGGACCTGCGTGTGCAAATTGAAGCAATGATTTCCGTTCCGGCTCGGTGAACGGAAACGTTCGCAAGAGAAGGAGAATAAAAGAATGATCGCCAAGTTATTCGTATCTTTTACTATCGTGTATTTATGTTGTCTGGTGGGTTATGCACAAAACCAAGAAGCCACAACTATCTTGGCGTTTGGTGACTCCATTACTCAAGGCGGGAAACACTTTGTGTGCTATCGTCAGGTTCTGGTTCCTGAACTTCGGAAAAGAAAGATGTCGTTTAAATTCATCGGGCCAAAGAAGGATGCCACCTCATCCCATGCTGGATATTCTGGGAAGAACACAAAGTACCTGCTCAGCATTTCAAAAAAGATTTATAGCCAGTATCCAGCCGATATAGTGATGCTCCATTCTGGGCACAACAGTTTCAATAAAGACAAACCTGTACCCGAAATTGTTCGCGACACTGAAGCGATCATCAAAAACGTCAGAGAGATAAATCCCAATTGCACGATTTTTTTGGCACAGGTGATTCCGGCCGGAAAACTTCCTAAGTATTCGTACATTCCTGAGTTGAACAAAGAACTGGCATCTCTTGCTGCGCGCCTTTCCAAACGTGGTTATAAAGTCGTGCTTGTAAACCACGCCAATGGATTTGAATGGAAGACTGATACTATAAAAGACAAAGTGCACACAAATGCTTCCGGCGCAAAGAAGATGGCCGACAAATGGATGGGGGCTCTGTTAGCACTGCCTGGCAAAAGTGATGCGAACAAGGCGCTGAAGGCGACGCGGTAACCCTCGCGCCTTAGCTTGAATGTTATACCGCTTAGCATTCGATGATTCCTCGCGACAAACTGGTTGGTCAACGGATCGTAAAGATTGTCGGTGATTCATCGCCTCTAGATGAATCGCTTGGAATAGACATTGGCGATTACAGCTGTAAAGATTTTATCTATGTTGCCGAGAATGAACAGTCATTTAGTATGCCCATGGGTGATCCTGATGAAGGAGACTTTCTTTCAGTTGCCAAGCTTACGAGTCTGCACGAAGAACTCAACTGGGATTTCGCTACAGTCGTTGACCTAAATTCGAAACTTTGGTCCGCAACAATCGTCGATATTCGGATCGCCAAAAATGTTGAAGAACGTTACCCGGATTCAGGGTTTATCGAACTGTCCTCAGGTTGGTTTTTGGTTCAATTGTGCGCCGGATCGCCCGGAATCTCCCCCAATGTGAACCTTGTTCAGTCAATAAAGGACTACAATAAGAACGTATCGGTTTGGAATTGATGCAATGCGGATCAAAGCCCAACTCAGTAACATAGCGGTATAACAATGGGTTGCACACGGAGTCGCGGGTCGAGCGGGCTTTGAAAACAATGCTGTTCGCCGCGGTCTAGTGAATCCTGCCGTTATCCCGCTCATCGTATGAATAAGTCATCTTATGAATAGGTTTACATTCACAACTCGAACTTTGCTTGCGTTGACTCTAGTGGTTGCGTTAGCGGTTTTCTTTTGGCCTCAACCGGATCCAAGCGCATCGGATCCAAGATGGCGAGAGACTTTGCTTGACAACTCGAAGCCACTCTCGAACGTTCCAGACGTCTCCTTGGCTTCTCACAAAGATGGTCTGGTTTTTGTTACTGCAACTAACACTGGTCGCACGACGCTCGAGTACCGTGGTTCCAGTCAATCTTGCATTTCACTTTTCCAAGAGGTTCGCGGTGATTCAGGCTGGCAACAGGATGCCTGGTCTGTGGACGGACACTGCGAGGGATTTTACGAGATTGGGCCAGGGGAATCAGTTAGGTTAGAGATCGAATTCTGGGACGATGACAAGGCAGTTCGGATGCTTGGAAAGTTCTCTGAGAAGGGTACCGATCGGTCAGGGTTGGTCGTGCTGGCAACGAGTGACAAGCTTGATTAAGGGCCGTGCGGATTAACAATACGATGCACGCGAAGCCGCCAATGGCGCGTGTTTTGAAGCATCGATCACATCGGCGGCTCGGTGATCGCTAACGTTATGTCGCAAAGACCCCCTTTGCGTGATCGGTTAATGATTCGCGTGATCCGCGGTTGCCGCAGTAAAAACTTCGCTTCAGGTATAGCCATGACTCTTCAGGATCCGTATTCCTCTCCAAAATCAACATCCGCTCGAATGGTTGACCATGATCGCAGATCGTTGCGTCGATGCGTGGTGGTTTCGGCGATTTCCGGTTGCATCTGGGCGGGTATCGCATATTTGCTGGCTTCGCAATGGATGGGTACGACCATTGTGGGTGGCCTTCTTGCTTCACCTTTAATCGGCATCGGCGTCGGCCTGATTTATCGCCCCGCGTACTACAAGTCTCCGTTGGCCCGTGTTGGCGTGTCACTTGTCACACTATATTTCGCCGCGGCGCTCTTCGGCATGGCGGTCGGAATATATGACGCAATGCGTCCGATACCGAATCGTTTGCTAGGCGAAGTCGTTCTCCAAAGCGTAATGGCGACACTTTGGGGTGTAACGTTCACGGGCTTTTTCCTATTCCTTTGGCCTCTTTCTTTTGCCAACCATTGGTTGGTCGGACGCGTCAGTGGCTACTTGCCCCATCGCGATGCAGTCAGTACATCATAGAATAACCCCGGATTCCATTCGGGATCGCCTTCCCAAATAATAATGCAACCTAACAAGGCGTTGCATCGGAGTACGCTCGTCTTTCCGCTTTTCAGCGTCTTCACCTTCGTTACGCTTTTTGTTGTTCAACGTTTACTCGCCCTGGGCCGCGTGCCCGGTGAACCCTGCCGTTATGTTGCTTTGGAAACAGACTCATGAGCAAACACCGATCGTTCGTGCCTAGCGATTTCTCTTTACGAGACATACCTGGATTTCTCGTTGCCTACGTAATCATTTCTGCGATTTGCGTGTTGGCCGGCCTTGTACTTCAAGCTATTCCGCTATTCTGGGGCGGAATGCTCTGTGGATTGGGCATTGGATTGCTCGGAGCATTGATCCTGTTACGCGACAGCAAAGCAATAGACATCGCGAGCCTTCCAGAACTATCAGAGAATGTTCGAACGAAATGTGATGATCCAACCTGCACATTTCCATCGCGCTCGTTCGTTGCGGCCGTCAAAACCTATTGTGATGAAACTGGCGCGAGCTTAACCGAGGGAACGGATGTGCTAAAGGCATACGTCGCGAAGCGACAGTCGCAACACGAAGTGGCCAATCGCAACATAACAAACGGATGAATCGGAGTCGGGCAGGCTCGCTTCGCTCGTTCAATTCTAATTCTGGCCCGGCGAACCCTGCCGTTATCCGAGCAGAACGATTAACAAATGAATGAAATTACCGAAGATTTAACACTCGCAAGTCTGGCTTCGTGTGCATCCCATTGTTATGCCGCGTTGTTTTGTCTAGCGTAAAAATGCACCCAGCCAATTCCGCCGATCAAGAATAGCACCAGTCCCAGAATCGGAAGCCAATCGGGAACGGAATTTGTTCGGATGGCATACATCGTCATGGTGACCATTAGTACGCCACAAGCGGCAGTCGTAGCAACGAATCCAATGAATCGCCAAGTACGAACGGAAAGATCCTTAGGACGAATTCCGACAGCATTGATCGCGAAAATTGAAAGGCTAATCGCAGTGATCGCAATTGCGATCCAGCGAGTCATGAGCGGTGCAGTCGAGAGCCAATCCCCCAAGCCTCCGTTTAGTGACGGTGAGCACAAGAATGTTATCGACAAGGCCAAAGCAAGCAGGGCAAGGAATCTCAAGGCAGACCCTCCATCAAAAACGAATATTTCGGTTTGCAAATGATAGCATTCTTGCTCGTCGTCTGAAACGGAAACAACAGTGTGTTCCATGAGTGGGATAACGAGCGAGTTTTCCGGGCCTCGGCGGACGACATTGATTTGAGCTTCCGCGCGACCCACGGTTCCGCGTGCAACGGTTTGTTATCCGCCGGATGGGATGCATCATAAGACACGATCCGCAACACCATTCACCCGTTAATCAAGGTTCGGTAATTTATCTAGCGGCGTTGAAAGTCCAATACGTACCCATATTCCCAACAGGGGCACAGTCAACACACACAGAAAAACACTCAAATTCACCCACCCGTTGATGGTGAAAAGAGAATATCCCAGGGCTACCTTAGATAAACCATGGAGCGTCAATAAAGTAAGGCTCATGATTACGACGATTACCAAGTAGGCCAAAGCGACTCCCGTCCATTTAATAGCAGGTTGGCCGTTTTTCTTGCCCACGATAGTGATTTTTAATCGGTTCATCGATTTGTTGCTTTCAGGGTTCAAGAGATATCCGTGATTTCCGATCCGATAACAATCCGTATAAAGCTTCCACCATAATAACGGGGCGATAGCTGTCTGGCAAATGCGGTTGCTCCTCTTGCTACCACAGAGTGGCGTAGTGAGAACTTCGATCTATCGGTTCCTTTGGGTGATGGCTGGCAGAAACTGGATTTGAGCTCGTCCGGCGATACCGTCGACCGGCCGGGAAACCTTTTGCAAGCCTTCTTGAAATCGTCCGGGCCGTACAGCTATATCATCAAAATAGAAAAAGATTTGCCGCTGGATCAACTTCCGCTTGAAGATTATCTGGCTGCCAATCGCACACAGTATACGTCTCATCCGGCGTACGAATTAGTTGATGAAGGCGATGTAGATTTTCACGGTCGCAAATTTTATCGATTTCGCTTTAAGGTCGACGGAACGAAAGGAACTGCTGCGTTGCGTCTGCAACGACGCCTTTACGAACGGCAAGCATCCACTTGAAAAGGCAGTCGAATTATTGATGTACCCTGTGATTCAACTAGCGAATAGTTTTGAGTTTTATGGCAAATGTTTTTGGTGGGTATTAGAAACTTTTGGGGCTAGAGCGGTGGTCGATATTCCGCGTAAAAACCAATACATGCGGAGTCGGTGTCCTCGCGTTTTGTGAATGGTGCGATCACGCCAACCTCCCGACGATCATGGTCGGTATGCCATTTAGGTTGAACCATCTGACAATTTTGTCGTACCCTTAAGTAATGAACCAAATTCGCCATCTTTCGATTGTGCTTGCCTGCTTGGTGATCGCATTGCCTTCGTCGGCTTTTGCGACTTGCTGCTGTAGTTTGGTTGGTTCCAGCCAATGCTGCCTGCCTATTGACGAGACTGGTGGTTGCTGTGGGCCGTCCCAGCTAGGTCAGGCTTCATGTTGCACCTCGACCTCTGGCAATCAATGTGACTTAGAGTGCGAATGCTCAATAGGTAAAGCGGGCAACGCGATTGGTCCCGAACGCCAAAATGCCGATTTTGATGCGGCAATCTCGTTTCCATTTTGTGAAGTGGTTCCTGCCCGTTCGACGTCAAGGCAGGGATTCTGTCTCTATGCCTGTCGGCCGCCCAGCCATAACCGGAGGCAGGCGTTGTTATGTGTTTGGTTGAAGTAGATCTGCGACTTTGAATCTTTTGTTTACTTACAAAACTCAAATTTGGAGATCAACCATGATCAAAAAAACTCTCTTGGCACTCGGCTTAACTGTCGGCCTTGCCGCTACGTCACTTGCATTCGCAGCTTTCTCTACCCCTCAAGAACCTTGTTCTTGTTGTGGCAGTGCGTGCATTTGCGAAGTCTGTGAATGTGATGCGAACGGATGTAAATGTGATGCTGGTGGCAATTGCGCTTGCGATGCTGCCTGCTGTGTCACTTGCTGTGCAGATTAAACGCACAGATAATTAGTAATGAGTTAGGTCGTCCAAGCATCGCGCTTGGGCGACCGTTTTGCAAAATTTGTATAACGATGTGATACCCACGAATCTGGACTTGCAAGTGCCTTTAGCTGTTTGCAGATCTATCGTCCTGGCTCGGTTACCTTCGTCGCGATACTTCCCGAAGAATGGATCAACGGTGAAACGAATGGCACTCTATCGAAGCGACATGTTGAACTTTCGGTACGAGGCGTCGCTGCACGTCCATCACCCCTCGACCTCGCCGGACATAGTTTCGACTGAACTTGGCAGGACACCGAAAAAATCTCATTGCCAAGGCGACCTTCGAAGAACACCTGCTGGTACACCACTGGAAGGCACTTATCCAATGAGCTACTGGGAATGTGAACTTGAAACTGAGGACCAGGTTGACATCACAGATTTTCTCAAAAAGCTGGTAATGACGTTCCAGCCTCATCGTGGCTTTTTGAAACAATTAAGTTCAACGGGGGGCGAGGTTTGCATAGACGTTATAATTTTTGGCGATGGATGTTGCGCTAATCAATTTGATAACCGACTGTTGAATGATCTCGCTAATACTGGATTTGATCTCCGCTTGGACTTTTACGGATCGGAACCAATTCGCTAAGACTGTTTTACTCGTACCGTTGGTAGCGGTATAACGATGGGGCGCGGATGAAGCCGGACTTGCTCCTGATTTTAACGTGGATGACGGTCGGCTCCGGCTCGGTGATTACGGACGTTGAGCATTCAAGGAAAATACCAGTACCATGATTTCTGTCGTTGTTGCAATGATTACGGGCGCTGCGTTAGTGACTGGCCTGCTGTTTGCATTCTCCAATTTTGTCATGGCGGCACTGGCCGACGTGTCAACTGAAAATGCCGTAGAGGTAATGCAGAGAATCAACGTAAGGATAATCAACCCTGTTTTCTTTTTGCTTTTTGTGGGTACGCCAGTCCTTTGTTTGATTGTCGTGATCCAAACTTTCCTAAACGCAGGCGAGAATCTCAATCTCTGGTTGCCTGTTGGCGCGACGCTCTATCTGATTGGCCCGTTGGGCATCACCTTGATGTTCAATGTTCCTCTGAATGACCGTCTAGCAAAAATTGAAAAGTCCAACGCGAACGAATGGGAAATTTACCAAGTGACATGGCAGCGTTGGAATCACCTTAGATCCTATATCGGTATCGTTTCGGTTGTGCTTATGGCGGTAGGTCTCTCGACAATGAAGGTTTGACGTCACCAATGATGTATAACAATGCGTTCAACCGAGGGTGCTCCACGCACTGGTTTGATTGTTCTTTCCGAGGGCAATCGTCGCAATGTTCCGTTTGTAACATCCGCTTCGCTCACCACTTACTGAACTTGTTAACGTCTCGGTTAAAACTGCGGGTGCGAGCTTAAATTATGGGTCTTGATGGCGTCGAGCTGATGATGGAGGTAGAAGAGGAATTCGGTATCACGATATCGGATGCGGAGGCTGCCAGACTGCACACCGTTGGCGATCTGGTTGCATTATGTCTTGATCGCATTCAAGCGACCCACACAGTGCGGTGCCCTTCGTTGCCGTGTTTTCTCTCACTTCGACGTCTCGTCCGTGAAATATGCAATGATCCTGTCCTGAAGATTCGCCCACGCGATAGAGTCGAAGCTTGCCTCGATAAATCTAAGCGGTACCGTCTTTGGCAGCGATTGCCTGAACTGCTAGGAACTTCGCCACTGCAACTTCGGCGACCTTCATGGTTACGTAAATTGCTCGTTCTGGCCGTACTTGCATTCCCTGTTTTTTGTATGACTCTAGTTTCTTGGTCGGCTGAAATGTTGGTCATGATAGCTTTCGCTACCTTCGTGTTCGGTATCACACTCAATTGGCTAACGATCGGTTTTCGTTCCCGAACCCCCAAGGGGTACAAGACGTTTGGAGATATTACTCAGCGGTTGGTCGGGCTAGATGTCGCGACGAACCCAACGGTTGAAAATGACTATGAATCCATACTCTCGATTGTCAAACGATTAGTTTCCGAACAACTTGGAGTGGACGACGAGGAAGTCATTCCGACCGCGAGATTTGTGGAAGACCTTGGCGTAGGGTGATCAAAGAAATAATCTGATATGGAAAGCTGATTTGATCGAGGATGGAGACGCTCTGGCCAATAGGCTCAAATCCAAAAATCACGAGAACGCGGCGTAACAGTTCCGAATATAAAAATGTGGTTTGATTGGAATTAGCCGGTGCGGTACGTTGGGGCGTTATCCGAATCAGACAGATTGAAACTAGTGACCCAGTTTCAATTCAATTGCTCTGCACCGCATTTATAAACTTTTCGCGACAACGAAACGGTATCGTTTTAGCAATACTCCATGAAACGCAAGCTCGCCATCGTCATCTGCTGCGTCCTCCTTGTCTCTGTTCTAATCCGGATCGGCGTCGGCGGGATGATGATTGGGCAGGCGGCAGTTTGGTGGACGTTCGATGGAGAAGCTGCAGAATCGCTGGCGGATACTCAGCGGTTTCTTAGTGAGCAGAAATCGAATATCGTCGGTTTCGCGCCGATGGCCTATTTCGCGTTCATACTGTTCATGGGATTTAAAACAGTGGGGCTTGGTACTGATCGGGATATACCTGCTCAGCCACGGGGTGTTGTTCGCCAATTTTATGCGGCAGCGGGTCAACAAGGTGATGAGTGCAAGCAACACTCACGACGGATCCTAAGCTGTTTCGATGGGTTGGGTGCGTATTGTTTGTGGTGTTGGACTTATCCTTTCTGGTGTGACGTTTATTTTTCTGGGACTGTTTTGGCAAAATAAGATTGATTATTTGAGAGGGATTTGGCACGATACGCGTCGAGTGGCCAATCGACACTGCCTATTAACCTGAGGCGCAGTCGTGGTCATGCGAAACATTATCCGGCAAATACAATGTCCCTCAATACAATGTCCCGCAATACATAGGGAAGCCTGCCTTCGCTTCATCCACTGAACAACTTCTTGTCCGTGGTCTTCGGACCGTCCTGCAAACTGTTGACATCGGCGATCAAATTGTTGATTCGAAAGACCTTCGTGGGGCTCTGTCTTCCCTGGAGTACTTCATTCCAGAAATCCTGCGTGAGGTTCATTCCGAATGGAAACACGAGGGGCTTGATGGGGTGTGCCCAGAAATTGTAA
The DNA here is from genome assembly GCA_029251085.1 of Mariniblastus sp. GTDB lineage: Bacteria > Planctomycetota > Planctomycetia > Pirellulales > Pirellulaceae > Mariniblastus. The sequence continues at coordinate 5,735 of JAQXDZ010000095.1, read as the reverse complement.
CTAAGACGGCGAAATGCGAAATCGAGATCATCGGCACATGTATCGTCATATCCGACCAGGCAGTAGTTCCGTCGTATAATTTGATCCGTGTGTCAGCAACGGACGATGTAATCGAATCAATGGAATGCAAACTCGGCGAACTGATTGGCGATACCATGAAGCGTGTTCCCTGCGGTTCAAAATCAGGTGTCCGCAAGCCAATTGCATCACACGTGGATTTGATCAAGTGGGCGTACCATATTGGATTCGGGGCGACAAAACCTTAACGTAATGCTAACGGTATCTAACAATCGAATTCACCAAAGTTGCAGGCAAACCAAATTTGGAGGTCAATGTCATTGGTGGCAGGGACTCATGCCTCGCGCTTTCAGCGAGATGACGGTTAGGTATCCGTTTCATTCGATTGTTCGTGATTGAATGATTCTTGTTATTCATCGTGACACTCCTACGTCCATTAGATAAAGCTGGCCTCGAACAAGATGCAGTTACCCCAACCCGAGTGAGGTTGGACCTAGCTATTTCAGGGGCTTGATTTGTGTTGGTGATGCCCGTAACGATTGTCCCCGACTTGAACTCACTGCTTTGCAACAGTAATCGCTTCTCTTTCGCCCGGAATATTTTTGTTCGTACAACTATTTGTAATTCTATGAGATTGACTGATGGCTGTTTTCTTCCTGATTCGGACTAATCCGAGAAACGAATCACCTTCGGCCACAGCAGTCACTAAATCTATGCGTTGAGTTTGTGAACTCTCATGAGTAGATTACGGGTTTGCACATTATTGAGATTGAAAAGGGGTTGAGCAAAATGGAAAAATTTAAAGAAGTCTGGTACGCATGCTACGGCTCAAATCTAAAAAACCAACGATTTGATCGCTATATTAGCGGCGGAACAGCCGAAAATAGTTCAATGTCCGCGGCTGGTTCAACAGATAAAAGGCCGATCGCGGATAGGCAGCCCTTCGTCACGCATTGGGAACTGCATTTTGGGCGAAAGTGTGCGGGTTGGCAGGATATGGCCGTCGCCTTTTTGAGCCGGGCGAAGTCTGCCGCTTCTCCGCCGTCAGCACAACAAGCAATTACTTCCGGAGCGCTTTGCCGGCTTTACAGGATTTCTTTTGATCAGTTCGTGGACGTGTTTCTTCAGGAGAACGGTGGCAACCCGTTCGATTCTGAAAATAGATCCACGGTGAAATCTTCGATTGTCGACGCAATGGTTGATCTGGGACATGACGAATCAAAAGTGATCAATAATGGCATTCCCGAGGACAGGTGGTACCGACGACTGGTTCGGTTGGGAACCGTCGACCAATTACCCGTAGTCACTTTCACTTCACATATTGACTTCGAATTTGGTGAGCCTTCCAATTTCTATTTGCAGACCATCGTGAGCGGACTTTTCGAGAGCGGACACTCCGATGTTTCCAGCGAGCAACTAGTAGAATATCTGACACGCACTGCGAAAAAGGATCCCGAGGAAGTCAGACGATTGGTTGACTCTCAAGAATAAGATTTCTGGAATTCTTGACTTGCCTAGGGCCATCACCGACCTGAGTGTCGACGGTGACAAGATCTGTTTTAAAAGTGTGGATCAGTGACGTCTGGCTGTTGATGGCAAGCGTTGCTCAACTGATTGTCGGGTTTGGCGATTTTGACAGGTCAAACTCATTCTGATCTATTCGATTGCGGAAGGGTGGCTTTCTGGTGGTTTACATGAACCGTCGGAGCAGTGATTCCCAGCGTTTCCCAAAGATCAATCTCGGAGGCCTTGTCTTATATGAAAACGGTTCAACCCACTTTACTGACTGCCTGCGTTGTCAGTTTACTTGCATTCACAGTCTCCACTTATGCCCAGGAAACCAAACAGTCGGGTAAAGTGAAGCAGGAAAAGAAAGCACCCGTTTACGATAAAAGTGTGCCGAAGGCTACCTTCTCGGGAATCCGGTACGGTGAACACGAACGGCATGTGCTAGATTTCTGGAAAGCACCATCCGACAAACCTACTCCGCTCGTATTTGTGATACACGGTGGCGGGTGGAAAGGTGGAAGCAAGGAACGGATCGATCGTTTTGTTGATACTGCTGCTCTGTTGAAGGAGGGCATTTCGGTTGTAGCGATTAACTACCGATTGATCCCCCTCTCGGAAGTCGTGGAACCACCAGTCAAAGCTCCTTTGCATGATGCCGCTCGTGCACTGCAGTTTGTCCGCTCAAAAGCAGCCCAATGGAACATCGATAAAACGCGCATTGGTGCTGCGGGCGGGTCCGCTGGCGCTTGCTCAAGTCTCTGGCTGCTCTATCACGATGACTTGGCCGAACCGGGAAGCGCTGATCCAGTCTCGCGAGAGTCCACTCGGCTTTCCTGCGCCGCTGTTAAGGCCCCCCAGACCACCCTCGATCCACAGCAAATGAAGGCATGGACTCCCAACAGTCGCTACGGTGGGCATGCTTTTGGTAAAAGAAATTTTGCCGAATTTCTTGCCCAACGTAAGGAAATCTTACCGTGGATTGCCGAATACTCTCCCTACGCGCTGGTCACCGCCGGTGACCCTCCATCGGCGCTTTTCTACAGCAGTGCTCCGGCGATTGGAAAAAATCAGAAAGATCCCACGCACACCTCCAATTTTGGGGTGAAATTGCAGGAGCGTTGCGAGGAATTTGGTGTGGAATGCGGGGTCGTTTATCCCGGTGCTAGTGGTATTGTTCACGCGACACCCACGGAATATCTCATCGCCACTCTGAAAGTCGGTGCTACAGCATTGCATGAATAAGTCAGCTTCAAAAACTCGCACCAACAAGGCCACAGGCGGAAGTCGAGTTGGGTGTTTGCTGGTTCGTTTAATATTATTTGATGGCGTTCTATTGATCGGGCTGAACAGGTCGGCCTGACTAATTAAGGCGCTCGTTAGTTTGGAGAATGGGAAATCGATGTTTGGTGCAATCGTGGGTGATGTGGCAGGTTCGATTTACGAACGCTCTCCGGCCAAATCGTTAGACTTCGAATTGTTCAGAAAGCAATCCCGCTTTACCGACGACTCCGTTCTTACGATAGCCGTCGCCGACTGGATTTTGAACGATGGAGAACTCTATGACTACTTTCATCGCTATGTAGCGCGATACCCGTTCATTGCCTACGGTCGGAGCTTTAAAAATTGGGCACGATCCTACGATACCGAACCCTACAACAGCTGGGGTAACGGTTCGGCCATGCGAGTTGCTCCCACCGCGTATGCTATGGACACACTCGACGGCGTTCTGGAGTTGGCGAAACGATCAGCGGAGGTCACCCACAATCATCCGGCCGGGATTGCTGGTGCCCAAGCGACCGCCGGTTGTATTTACCTTGCCAGAACCGGTCGCTCGAAACAAGAAATCCGGGAATTTGTCACCGCGGAATTTAGTTACGATCTCTCGAGGAGCCTCGATGATATTCGGGGTTCATACACGTTTGATGTGTCTTGTGCCGGCTCAGTTCCTGAATCAATTATGGCGTTTATCGAATCCGAATCGTTTGAGTCTGCTATCCGGTTAGCAATTTCACTCGGTGGTGATGCTGATACGATGGCATGTATTGCCGGTGCAATTGCCGAGCCGTTTTATGGGGGAGTGCCAGGTGATATTCGGCAAATCACAAGGAGCTACCTCGATGACCATGCTCGGGACGTGATCGATGCGTTCTGTTTGAAATATGTTCGTGAAACGGGAGTCGCCGAATAAATATCTGATGCCGGCGGATTCGGAATTGTGGATTTTAAAATTCTTGCGAGAGTAAATTATGCAATGCTTAACTGATTCGGAAATTGCGACTTGGTTGGCTGACCACAACACTTGGTGGGCTGACCACAACGGTCCGTCAGTTCCTTGTAGGAAATCAAAATCGCCCTCCCACTCCCTTCAATTTGCATGCCCGAATCGACCGTTGGAAACCGCTGCGTTCATCCGAAATTTTCTCAAACCTTTGAGTAGCGAAATTCTCATTCAGGTGACGGACTGGCCGCTCTACAAGCCTAGCGAAATGCTAGTAATAGAGGCTCTACGTAATTTACATGGAGAATCACGCAATCTAATCGATGCGCCAGGGCATTTGATTCCAGCAGGCGAAAGAGAGATCGCGATTGCCGTGTTTGGGCATACGGTAAATTTCCAATGGAACGCTCGTTTGTATGTTCCGGAGGACTTTGCAACTTTGCAGAATTGGGAAGGTGAACTGATGGACTTCTGGTCCAACGATTCAACTTTTTATTCGCAGGTGGTGAAATTGGTCAACCTACATCGACTTGATCAAAACAAACTTGGATAGCAACCGGATGGAAGCCAAGTTTGATTGGTGTAAGCTTAAGATGTCGAACTACTGGTTGCTGGTGGATTTCTCCGTTTGTATCTATGGCGTCACGCGTTTGGCCTGGAAGCCGTTACTTGACCTTTGTCTCTTTGACAGTTTAGGCTTGGTTTGTTCTACCTGCTTCGGTCGGGAGTTTTCAATGTTTTGGTTTTCATCCTTGGGCCGCTGCTTGCCATCGTTCGCTGATAAAGAATGTTTCACGAGAATCCCTACAAAACGACGTTGGTAAGCGAAACGTCACTGCTGAACGAGACGGCGGTGGAGAAGGATGCCAAGGAGCTGGATGGCCGCTTGGTTGCACTTTGGTGGATTGCTTATCTTCATCCGGTTATTATTTTGGTGTTGGTCTACTCGCTTTGGGCGATCACGGCTGCGTCTCTAGGGCATCCGCCGAACTTTGGGGAGTATACAGACAATTACCTGATTGACATTCTGGGGATTGGTTGTTTTTTGTTTTTTCTTGCAACCCCGGTTTTAGTCCCGTCAATGCTAGTGTGGGGATGGGTCCACCCATTTGCACGGCGGCCGACTGGCGAATTAATAATCTCGAAACGCATTGCTTGTCTTATTACTTATATGTTCGTGTGCGCAAGTGCTGTGATTCTTTGGAATTTTGATCCGTTCAAAGTCGTGTACTGGCTTATAGATTAAAGAGAATCTTAAATAATTTCTTTGCATGCTCAGTTAGCCTTGCCAGTTTAAATTGACGGACTTATGAAAATCCGTATCAAAAAATTTCGGCTCGTTTGGGTGTCATAAATAATGGTCACTGTTTCATTGGCTTGATGGATTGGGGATGCGAAATACACTTGTCGTGCTTCCGGTTTACAGCGTTTTTTTCAAAAATTGTACTAACGCAATCGTACGGAGGTTCATGGTATGTCCGCCGGTCTGGATAATTCCAGACCCACAAATAGTGCCGTCAAGGGAGGTGTTGGGAATGAGTTTCTCGATCGCGGTGCCAATCGTATCCTCAACACCCAAAGAAGATTGACTGTTCGCAAGACGATAAACATAGGAAAACGAATTTCAGTTCAGGGGGAAATCGGAGGCGGAAGTCGCCGTTTCAGAGACCGTAAATGTGTCGTTTCCACTGTCTTCCACCCCCTAATGATTACTGTGTCGTGCTGCCAAGACAGTCCCAGATCCAGCGTTGTCGTAGGACGAATAATTGAAGTTCATTGCTGAACCTTTTCTCAGGCCAGTTCAAAATTTTGGAGAGCGAATTTTGTGGGTACACTTCGAAAAGGCAAATCGGTATTATTGAATTCGATTTGGAAGTTTATCAATTGAATCAAAGATAGAGATATGAAAAAAGCCGCCAAAAAAATAGTTGCTGCAGTTGTGATTGCGTTAAGCCTGGCTGTTGTGATGAACGCCGACGCGTGTACCCGC
>JAQXDZ010000085.1 GCA_029251085.1 Mariniblastus sp. | reverse complement strand
GCTGATGCAAATCTTAAAAGCTCCCCCGGTAGGGCTCGAACCTACGACAAACGGATTAACAGTCCGTTGCTCTACCAACTGAGCTACAGGGGATCACGCGAAACGAACCGAAGTTCGCTTTGCAGGGTGCTAAGTTTAGAAAATGTGATTTCGATGGGCAAGGCCGTTTCGAGGCAATTTTCTTGCAATTCTGTATTTCTCCATCCCGATTGCCAATCGATCCGTTGGATTCAACAAGATCAGAACTGTTTTTTGCGAGGCGGGGTATGGTATCGATCACCTTAACGGCGTTCCGTTAGATACCCTTGTCGCCGTTTAACGAAGATGAACTCGCCGCAGGGGCAAGGGATTCGGTTTTTTTCAGCCGTTTGGCGGCTGAAATCTTGATTCGCTCGAACGATTATGCCAATTCAGGTTCAGCCGACTCCCGAAATCGGTAACCCACGCCGCGGACGGTCTGAACCATCTCGGCTTGGTTTCCAAGCTTTTTTCGAAGTGAGCGAATATGAACGTCGATGGTTCGTTCTAAAACTAATGTATCGGCGCCAAGCGCAGAGTCGATCAATTCCGACCGGTCAAAGGCACGGCCGGGATTGCGAATCAGCGTATCGAGCAACCGGAATTCGCTCGGCGTTAGCTCCATGGCTCCGTCATTGACCCACGCCCGATGTTTGACCCGGTCGACTCGGATAGATCCTTTGACGACCATATCATCGCCAAGCCCACTGACGCTTTCGCTTCGGCGAAGTAACGATTTAACGCGTTCCTGCAAAACTCGAACGCTAAAAGGTTTGACAACATAGTCGTCAGCACCGGACGAAAATCCAATTAATTGATCGGATTCTTCTGACTTGGCAGTCAGCATCATGATTGGTGTATCTCGCGTTCCCGCCTCGGCTCGGAGCTTTCGGCAGACTTCGATTCCGTCGATAACCGGAATCATTAAATCCAGAATGATAAGATCTGGAGATTTCGAACGGGCTTGATTAATCGCTTCTAAGCCATCGTGAGCACAGAATACTTGATAGCCAGCGGTTGAAAAATTGTATTCCAAGACACTGGCGAGTGAACGATCGTCTTCGACGATTAAGAGTTTCTTTTTAGACATGATAGATTGAGAGAAATGAGCGGGGAATGAGGAGGTTTATGTTTGATTCCATCGGGAATATCAGATTTAATCGGCACCGTTTTATTATCCGTTTTAGGAAAAACGAAGTCAATGAAGCAATATCGTGTTCCATGGTTTTACTTTGGAAAGCGAGGTTTTAATGTTTCTGGCCTCTCCAGGGAAATTGTACTTTGGTGAGCAGGTCGTGGCGATGTCGAATAATGTCACCGTCGACCAGATAAATAACATCTTCGGCGATATTTTCGGCATGATCCGCGATTCGTTCCACGTGTCGGGAGGCGGAAAAGCAGTGGAGAGCAGGCACGACGAGATCTGAATCCTGACGCATGAGTGTCTGAAGTTCTTCAATTACCGATAAGTTGTATGCATCCACCGACGCGTCCAGTTGAATGACTTTTTTAGCCAAATCGACGTTCGACTCAACAAACGCATCCAGCGCTAATCGCACCATCATTGTTGACTGGCGAACCATGTCAGTCAGTTGCTCCGGGATTGGGAAAAACGGATGTTCGTGCATGCATTGGGCTCGTTCGGCAATATTGCATCCCAAATCGGCGATTCGTTCCAGATCAGAGTTGATTTTCAATACTGTGGTGATGCGGCGAAGATCAGTTGCCACCGGTTGATGGAGAGCCAATATTTTGAGGCATTCTTCTTCAATCTCAACTTCCGTCTGGTTTACTTCGTGATCGGTTTCAATCACTTCGATTGCCAATTCGACCTTTTGTTCACAGAGCGCGCGAACGGATTTGTCGACCATCTGCTCGACGACGCCGAATAGTGACATTAAACGGTTGTGAATGACTTCGACGTCTTTTAAAAAGTGCTTTGCCATGAAATTTTTAGTTAATAGAGTTTTAAATAGAGAACCGCGGGCCAGCAAATTTACGTTGCAATCGGCGTAGCGATCCTAGCCAAATTTACCGGTGACGTAATCTTCTGTTTGTTGTTTCCGGGGGCGGGTGAAGACATCTTCTGTAGCGCCTTCTTCGACGATTTTCCCGTCAAAGAAGAAAGCAGTTCGGTCGCTGCACCGTGCAGCCTGTTGCATGTTGTGGGTGACAATTACGATCGTGAATTGCTCTCTCAGTTCAAAAATAAGATCTTCAATCCTCGCAGTCGATGCAGGGTCGAGTGCAGAGCAGGGTTCGTCCATCAGTAAGATTTCGGGACCTGTGGCGATTGCTCTGGCGATGCATAGTCGTTGTTGCTGACCACCTGAAAGTCCAAGGGCGGAGCGTTTGAGCCGATCTTTAACTTCGTCCCAAAGTGCCGCTTTCTTAAGAGACCACTCGACCAAGTCAGATAATTCTGACCTCGAGGTTTTGTAATGTAGGCGGACACCGTAGGCGACGTTATCGAAGATTGATTTTGGAAACGGGTTAGCTTTCTGGAATACCATTCCTACCTGTCTTCGAAGGTCAACCACGTCGGTACTACGGGTTAAGATATTTCGCCCTCCTACGGTCAGGCTGCCGGTCGCGCGGGCAATCGGTACGATGTCGTTCATCCGGTTGCACCATTTCAGCAAGGTGCTTTTTCCGCAACCGCTAGGCCCGATAAACGCCGTTACTTTTTGATTGGGGATCTTTAAATTGAGATCATGCAAGGCCTGAAAGCTGCCGTAAAATGCATTGAACCCGGTGATGTCGATCGCAATGGATTCGTTTTCTACGGGAGGGGTAAGCGTGGCTGTGGAGGCTTGAGGAATGGTGTTGCTCAAAATGGATCGGCTTTGATTCATTCGTGTTGAGGAAGCTAGGTTTGACATTGGAAGTCCGAGCTTAATTTGAAGGGGAGGTTGCGGGTTAGCTTAATTTTTTCTCGTAGCGATAGCGGATGAAGATCGCGAGCGAATTCATCAACAGTAAGAAGGCAAGTAAAACGATAATGGCAGCGGCGGCCAGATGTTCGAAGCCCTGATTTTCATCGCCTGCCCATTTGAAAATCGTAACGGGAAGGACAGGGGTTTTGTCCATCAGGCTGGATAAGTGATTGGTTGTACCGAGCACGCCTCCCATCACCGCCAAGAGAGGTGCGGCTTCGCCGATGGCTCGACTCATTGCGAGAATTGCGCCTGTCATAATCCCCGGTGTTGCCGATGGCAGGACGGCACTGCGAACGACTTGCCAGCGAGTCGCTCCCATCCCAAAAGCAGCTTCTCGTAGTGTTTGAGGAACTCCTCGAATCGCCTCTTGGGAGGCAATGATCACGATGGGCAGAATCACCAAAGCCAGAGTGAGCGCTGCCGATAAAACGCTTTTGCTGAACGGCAGGTGCAGATGAAAGAGTGAATTCTCGCGGAAGATCGAGGCAGACGATCGTTTGTTGGGGTCGGGTGAGTCAGCGAATACCGATTGCGCCAGGATTGTAGGATCTGTTGGAATTGGTTCCGACTTACTTAGCACATTCAGGCTGAACGTGTCCCCATCAGAATTGGAGACCGTGATGGGTTCGATGATTTTTGCGAATTGGCTGTAGGTAGCTTCGGCAGGAAAATTAAATGGTTCCCCGCCAATGGTTTTAGCCTCGTATACTTGGTTGCCATTCCGACTGCTCAATTTAGCCTCGGTTCCAAGAAGAACCGTTTCGTTAACTTGATTCGCGTACTTGGATTTTTCGGTCGAGGCTGAAACGACATTCAGCTTGAATTTATCGCCATTGATTTTGCTCGCATTTCGTCCCTGTTTAATTTTGATAACTGGCTGGATTAGAGGCACGGCTGGAAATCGAACGTATTGGCCACCTAATGTCTTGGTTTGGTAAAAGTAAGTCGCCCCGATTTCATGATCAGGCTGATCGTTAACACGGATCGGGCTGAAGGCTCCGAACATGTAAACGAATGCGGTTAAACCCAAAATTCCGTAAACGATCGAGGGAACCCCGGCGAGGTTATTAATGTTGAGCTGGACGAGTCCATGAAATATTCTTAGCAGACGGCCTTTGGGTTTAAACTCTTCCAGAAAAATCGCTGTTCCAACGCCGATTGGCAGTGCGACTAACCCGCAAATTGAACAGATAACCAGAGAACCTAGAATCGCCTGTCCAATGCCGGATCCTTCCGGGTTGTTTTCACGGTGGCTTCCCGAAAGCATTTCAAAACTGAGCCAGTTGCCGCCGGTTGAAAAAATAGCAACCAACAACGTCGCCAGCACAACGATCGCGAGACTTGAAACCAACAGGCAGATGACCGAGAACGAGTTGTTGAACAACTTTCTTCGAGCCACACTGCGGTGCTTACGAGGTTGAGCGACGGAATCCTTCATCAGTCGTAGACCTCCCGGTATCTCATCCGAATAATTTGGCCGACCAAAGTGATTCCAAATGTGCTCAGAAACAACACGGCAGCGACGGCATAGATGGAGAAATAGCTCAGCGTTCCGGGTACCACCGATTCGCTTTTAAACGTTTCGACGATAAAGCCGGTCATTGTTTGTGACGGCATGCGCGGGTCGAGTGTCAGTGTTGGTGTGCTTCCGGCGGCTAACGCAACCACCATCGTTTCACCAATCGCTCTTGCTAAGGCAAGTAAAAATGCTGAGATGATTCCTGAGAGTGCTGCGGGAACTACGACCTTGAGGGTGACTTCCAGACGGTTCGCACCCAATCCATACGCTCCTTCGCGAAGTCGATTGGGAACAGCTCGGAGTGCATCCTCCGCCAGAGATGCGACCAAGGGAATACACAAGATGCCAACTGCGATTCCGGCGGAGGTTGCGTTGAAAGTTTTGAAATCGCCGAGGGGTTCCAGCATATAGGGAGTAATGAATTTAACCGCAAAGAAACCAAGCACTACCGTGGGAATTCCCGCGAGAATTTCCAGGGTTGGTTTGAGAAGGGATCGGGTTCGTTTTGAGGCATATTCACTGAGGTAAATTGCGGAAACCAAGCCCATTGGCAGTGCGAGCATCATCGCAATTCCAGTGATCCGAAGTGTGCCCGATAAAAGCGGCCAGATGCCGTAGCTGAGCTCGCCCTGCGTCTGTCCAACAGTCCATTTGGTACCGGTTAAAAACTTCCAGATCTCAATCTTGTCGTCCGAGAAAAAACCCCAGGATTCAACCACCAGCATCAAGATGATTCCGATGGTAGTGAACACTGAGACAAGCGCACAGAACACGAGCCCGGTCACAACCACAGTCTGCCAACGCTTACTAGCCGCAGATGAACGCGGGCGCAGTTTTCCACGCGGCGATACAGCATCGCCTAGTAGTGCGCCTTGGCCGGCCGAGGTGTTGCTCATAAACGGAATTTTCTGTGTTCAGTAGGCTAGGTACAGAAGGGTTATTCGATCCCTAAATTGGTAAGCTACTTAGGTAAGTTCGCTTCGGTATAGACTTCAGTGACTGAACCTTCGCGCTTATTGCCTTCCGCGTCTAGATAATGAGAACCAGGGAGGTCTTTCACGATGCGTGCTTTCGCTGATTCATAAATATCAGCGGGGAGCGGCACGTAGCTGGCGTCTTTAACGATCTCGACGATGTTCTGGAGATAATAATCAACGAATTCTTTGACTTCGGCTCGTTGGTAAGACTCCGCGTTGACGTAGATAAACAGAGGACGACTAAAAGGCGCGTATTCTCCTGACTCGATCGAAGCCATGCTCGGTGCAACTGATTTAGTTGAGATGGGATTCACAATTGAGACTGCTTTTAAATCATCCTTGTTCGCATCGTAGTACGAGAATCCGAAAAATCCGATTGCGAACTTGTCACCTTTTACGCCGGTAACCAGTGCTTTGTCATCTTCGCTCAGCATTGTCTGTTCGTCGGCGCGAAGTCCTTTGCCATCTTTTTTGCCAATCACTTCAACAAAGTAGTCGTGCGTTCCCGAGGCGATCCCCGGAGCGTAAATGGAAATTTGCTTATCAGGCCAAGCGTCGTTGACGTCTTTCCAGGTTTTCGCGGCGGTGTCTTCACGAAAGATTTGCTTAAGTTGCTCAACCGTCAACTCATCGACGAAATCATTTTTCTTGTTAACCACAATGGTAAGGCCATCGTAGGCGACGGGTATTTCGTAGAAGTTAATGCCAGTTGATTTGCAAACTTCTAATTCTTTTTGCTTGATGGGTCGAGAGGCATCAGAGACGTCACACTCTTTGGCACCAAGTGCTTTAAATCCATTGCCGGTACCTTGCCCGCTAACAGAGATATTGACGTTTGGAAAACTACCGTTGAATTTTTCTTTAGCGCGGTTAGAAATCGGTTCAACCGTGCTTGAGCCTTCGATCGTAATATTCCCTGAAAGGCTGGAGTTATCACCGTTTGCTGAGCCTGGCGTTGTTTTGGTACTCGAGTTCTCAGATGTTTTCGGTGATCCGCAGCCTGCAGCGAGGGCAAATAACGAGGTGAAAATAACTAAGTTCAGAATGGTTCGAATCATCCGTCTTTCCAATTAAAGGTTGGGTGTGTTTGAGGTAATTCTGAGATTGACCTCGGTTTGTTTGCGGAAAAGGTAACAAGCAAAATTGAAGCGTGGGTTAGGGTTTCTTAATATGCGGGATTCTTCACGTTACGTTAATATTTGGCGGTTGAATGAGCCTTTCGAAGGCCAGAGGTAGGGGCGGAGAATTGGCGATCTGCGACGTGGGGAAAGATCTTGATTTCCTTCGCGGGCGACGAAATGCGTTAGTTTTTTCGTGGCGTTGGTGTCCGTCCATTTTTGGTACAATCAACGCAGACACTGAAACAGACGATTCGCCTGTTTTCATTTGCTTGGACAAGTTAAGAGAAATTAATGAACGTCCTGGTTCACCAGCAGGTTGTGTTGAAAATAGGATCATCCTGAGATTCGCCGACGTTGAAAACCATTGGCCATGCACCGAGCGAAAGTTTCGAATGGGCACCAGAAATCTCGATTGAAAACGTAAACTAAATGTATTTTTATTCTCTAGTTATTTCGGCGTTGAGTTCGACACGCCGATTGTCAGTCATGGTTTTATTAGGTTTTTTGTTTTGCCTGCTGCCCCTTACCGCATTGGCGGGCGGGGGACCTGAGAACTTAATTCTAATCGTCAATGCTGATTCAGCTTCTTCGAAATTACTGGCGAATCACTACATCCATGGTCGGGGAATCCCGCAAAGTAATGTTATTTATTTATCCGACGTTCCCGACCGTGAGATAATTAAATGGCCACAGTTCAGAACTAAGATTTTGGAACCGTTGTTGAATGAGATTAAGCGTCGGAAGTTGGTCGGGCAGATTGACTATGTGGTTTACTCTTCAGATTTTCCGACGACGATCATTGTAAATGAACATCGAACTAAACTGTTGGAAATGCTGAAGGAACAAGGGCAAGAAAATGTACCTCCCCAGCTATTTAATCCTAACGCATCCATTACCTCTCTTACGTTTTTTGCCGGTGCGGCTTTGCGAGAGCAACCGGCCTATATGTTGCTGGAATCAAATCGATACTATCGTCAAGTCGCTGAGAAATTGCTCCGAACGCCGTTTTCGGGCGAACGACAATCTGAATTTGAGGCTGTCATTCATTTGATTAAATCCAAGCAGGAGCAGGATTATCAAAAAGCAATTACTAAACTCAGTGAATTCAGGAAAAGCAATCCATCGCAGTTGGCAATCAGTTATTGGTTGGCAAAGTTCTATGGAAAGCTAGGCGACGCCCCCAACGCAACTAAGTGGCTAATCCTCGCGTTGCGGCAGGGTTGGTGTTACCAAAAGCAAACCCAGTCTGATTTAGCTTTCGAACGGGTCAAAGACGATCCCTTGTTTCGCGGGATCGTTGACCGCATTCCTGATGTGCCCTTTGTTTTCGCCCCAACTCATGGGTTCAAAAATAACTATAAGTGGGCTGCCAACGGAATGCTCAACAAAGAGCGAGGTCAGGGAGATCAGTATTTTTTGTCGACTATTTTATCGGTGACGAGAAATTACGGTATCAATGAAAAACAGGCTGTTGAGCAATTGCAGCGGTCGATCAAAGCTGATGGCACTCAACCGGAGGGAACGTTTTACTTTACCGATACCAAGGATGTTCGCTCGACCACTCGAAAGCCAAATTTTGCTTCGGCGATTACTCAACTCGAGGCGATGGGATATGGAACGAAGGTTGTAACTTCTGGGGTTCCAGTAAAAGCGCTCGACATCATCGGGCTTACATGTGGAACCCCCGGTTTCAACTGGGCCGCCTCGGGAAGTCAAATTTTGCCGGGAGCTTTTTGCGACAACCTGACGAGTTTCGGTGGAATGTTTCATCGGGCTGGGCAAACCAAATGTAGCCAGTTCTTGAGATACGGTGCTGCCGGGAGCAGTGGGACTGTGGTTGAGCCGTATGCGGTGCAAGCGAAATTTCCGCACCCAATGATTCACGTCCACTACGCTCGCGGTTGCTCTTTGGCGGAGGCTTTTTATCAATCGGTGAGTGGCCCGTTTCAGACCATTGTTGTCGGTGATGCGCTATGCAGCCCCTGGGCGATTGAGCCGACAATGGAAATTAATTCATCGAGTTTTGAAAGCCCTGATAAAGGAGTGTTGAACCTCTCGGTCGACGTTGCGGAATCACCGGTCAAAGTCGGCGCTCTATTGTTTTATGTTGATGGCCGGTTGGTCCAGCAAACGCCCGTGGTGTCCGAGATGAAAATCGATACCCGCAAGTTATCAGACGGTTACCATGAACTGCGAGTTGTGGCGGTTGCAAACAATCTTGTTCAAACGACAGGCCGAGTGGTTCTGCCGGTGGTGGTTGATAATGGTGGGCGTTCGATTGAGTTGCAGATAGAGCAAACAGAGTACCGCGATACGGATAACATAACGGTGGTCGCGAAATCTACAGCCGGAGAATCAATTGAGTTGCGACACAATGGTCGCACGTTGATGAGAAAGGCGGGGCGAGATGTTGAATTTTCAGTGGCTGCCGAGTTGCTCGGCCGAGGCCCGGTTCAAATCCAAGGGTTCGCCATCGCAAAAGATTCTAGCGAGGTTGCAAGTCCTCCCATTGATTTAATCATCCAAGGTGATCTCGCGGCATCAATGCGAAATACCGAAGCACCAAAGAAGAAATGATATAGCCGACGAAGTTGGCGGAAGCGTGCGTGGTTAAACGGACTCTCTTAGGGGCACCGTATTGAAAGAGCGTTGTAATTAGGAATCGTCCGATTCACAGCGTTATTCGTTTTTGAGAGGTAGGTGGATCTCGAAACAGCTTCCTTTACCTAGCTGGCTTTTTAGATGTACCGAACCGCCGTTGTTTTGGGTTAGGTGTTTTACAATTGCCAGTCCCAATCCTGTGCCCCCCATATCCCGGGACCTGGCTTTATCGACTCGGTAGAAACGTTCAAAGATGCGTTTTTGCTGGTCTTTTGCGATGCCGATTCCTGTGTCCCTGACTTCGATAACGGCCGATCCATCGTTTACGTAGCTCAAAATAGAGATGGAGCCATTTTCGGGGGTGTAGTGAATCGCATTGACGACCAAATTTTTGACGATCGTCTCAATCGACTTAATATCGGCAGCGATCACGGGACTGGGGTGGGTAAGATCGAGCTGAAAGTCTAGTTTTCGTTCAACTGCTATTTTTGCGAATTGGTCATAAGACGCCTGGCAGATTTGATTAATCTTCACGTCGGTGATTGTGAAGGTGTTCGTTCCAGACTCTACCCGGGCGAGATGAAGTAGGTCGAGGATCTGTTGGTTTAGTAATTCTGCTTGAAATTCGATTTGTTCGACAAACTGCATGTTTTTATTTTCGTCATGCAGTGCTCCGAGTCGCAATGTTTCGGCGTAGGCTTTGATTGATGCGAGTGGTGTTTTCAATTCATGGGAAACATTAGCGACAAAATCCTGACGCATAGTTTCAAGCTGTCTTAGTTCTGTCACATCGTGCAGGACGATGGCGACGCCTGGTTTATCTTTGTTGGCCAGCATGGAAACACGAGCCTTAAGCGTTTTTTGGGTTCCGGAGAATGTCTTGAATTCTGTTTTGGAAAACGTACGCTGCAATTGAGTCTTTTCAATTGCCTGGGCGAGTTCTGGGATCCTGACAATCTCAAGTAGCTTTTTTCCAAAGATCTCAGGGTGCGTCAGTTTGAGCATTCGGCAGGCTGCTCCATTGGCCAGCATTACTTCGCCTGATGGTTCGACCGCCAGCACTCCTTCGATCATGTTGGAGAGCACAGCTTCAAGCCGCTGGGTGTTTTCGAGTAAATGTTGTTCACGTCGATTGAGTTCTGTTTGCATCTGTTGAAATGCTTCACTTAAGGCTCCCCATTCATCATCGCGATGTTGAATTGCCAACGTCGAGTCGTACTTCCCAATGCCGACCTGCCGAACTGCTTTGGCAAAAGTGGTCAGTGGCTGCATACTTCGCATTGAGAAAATGGCCATTAATCCAGAAGTGAGTAAGCTTAGGATCAACGCAAATATCCAAACGAACATTTGGATTTCCAAAATCTCACTGTTGATTTTGTTACTCTCGCTTGCGACTCGTATGTAACAGCCAATGTTTCGATTAGAGTTGTCAAATCTCTGAGCCCCATACATCATATTGACGCGCAAGGTATCACTATATCTCTGAGTAAATCCCCAGCCTTCCTTTTTTGCAATCAGAACTTCCTCACGACTACCGTGGGGACCAATTTCCTGCGTTCCCTTGACGGAGTCAGCGACAACATTGCCTTCGGCGGTGATGAGCGTGAACCGCATGTTGGTAAGTTTTCCAAGTCGTTTTAGGTGCCCGACGAGCGCCTCGTCTTCGAGGCCGTTTTCAAGATCTTCAATGTGTCCGGCCAGCATGAACGCAACGGATTGCATTTCGGCTTCGATGTCATTAATTTTTTGATTCCGCACGATTTGCGAGAGCACGAAGATAAAGAGCCCGGCAGTCAGAAGGTGCAGAATGAAATATCCCAGCATTAAGCGGCGTACTGCGCGTGTAAATCTCATTTAACGGTCTTTTTAAGCTGTTTGGGGTGGAGTTTGCTCAGATTCTTGAATTCAGGGGGCTGAAAGCTCTTCGCGGTAAAATAAGCCCCAGTATCAGGGTCTGTTGGCGTTCCGTTCTAAGGGAGGTCGCTCGAGGGACGAAGTGATAAAATTGTGTGTAAGTAAAAATTCAACGATATTTACGGGGCGGATCCTGTGAATAGTGAAAAACTCGTGAAATTAATTTTGCCCCACTAGAAGTAGGGAAATCATCAATTAAGATTTCCAGTTCAAATTTACCACGAACCCTCATTGGTAGACCAAATGAGCACAATTGGCAAGCTATTCGGACGTTCGCCTTTCAGTCAAATTCAGCTTCATATGGAGCAGGTAAATAAGTGCATTGGCAAGATGTCCGAAGCACTGGACGCGATAAAGGCCGGAAATTTTGAGAGCCTTGATAGAATCTCTAACGAGGTGTCTGAACTGGAGCACGAGGCTGACCAGATCAAGGCAGATATACGAGAGCGATTGTTGAAGCGATTCTTCATGCCAATCGATCGAGCTGAAGTGTTGGAAATCCTGTCGCTTCAAGACAGTCTTGCCGATACGGCTGAGGATGTTTGCAAAGTGCTCACGCTGAAGCAGTTGCCGTTCCCTGAAGACCTTGTCGAAGATTTTGACAAGTTTGTTGGGTTTAACATCAAGGCGTGTGAAATTTGTGCGTCGATCATCAACCAGATGGACGAGTTAATTGAGTCTGGGTTTGGTGGCATTGAAGCTGAGCGAATTCGCGGTCTGGCGAAAGAGACTGCATTGGCGGAGCACGAAGCAGACGTCGTGCAGTTGCAGTTGCTAAAAAAGATCTATGCTCACGATACAGATTTTTCGACGGGTGAGTTTCATCTTTGGATGCGAGTCACACGGGTGCTGAGTCGTTTGGCAAATGATTCTGAAAATCTTGCGAATCGGATTCTCAAAACTTTGAGTTTGAAATAAAGAGTTCTGAAAATTGTCAGAACAGGTTTCGTTTTTATTCGGTGTTTGAAAATAATATATCCTTTGATTTATATAGGGCCGTTTCGCCATCATGGGTGCTGAATTTATTTTAATCGGCTTGATTCTCGTTTGCGGTTTTTATGTTGCGTGGAACATTGGTGCCAACGATGTTGCTAACGCAATGGGAACCTCGGTGGGTTCGGGTGCGCTGACACTTCGCCGGGCCGTAATTCTCGCCGCGATCTTTGAATTTGCTGGTGCCTATATTGTTGGTTCAAATGTTGCAAAAACCGTGCGAAAGGGGATTTTTGATCCGCTGGAAATTTCTAATATGTATCCGCCCAATGAAGCGCCCTTTATTCTAGCGTGCGGAATGATTGCGGCATTGTTGGCAGCGGGAACGTGGTTGTTAATCGCGACTTACATGTCCTGGCCGGTCTCGACGACCCATTCGATTGTCGGTGCCGTTGTCGGATTTGGCGCATTAGCGTTAGGGTTTGACGGTGTCCTGTGGGATAAAGTAGGCCTGATTAGTGCGGGATGGATCGTTTCGCCTTTGATATCAGCGGTCGTTGCCTACGTCGTGTTTGGGATCTTACTTAAGACTGTGTTTTATCAACGCGATCCTGTTGCTGCGGCGCGGCGGGTTGCGCCGAAACTCGTCTTCATTTTGATGTTTGTCATGACGGGATTGACCTCCTACAAAGGCCTCAAGCCACTTTGGAAAAAATGGGAGATGAATCCGGAGGATCCCAGATTTGTATTAGTGGTCGTCACGGTTGCGGTGGTGTTGGGTATCATTGGATTTTTCGTCACGAAACTTTCATTGTCGAGAACGCAGCCAAGTCCTTCCGATTTAAAATCTAAGAAAAATCCAGCGCTCGACGCGGACGTGTCGAGATCGCTCGCAAAGACCATTAAACACCTTCAGCGAGTTAGAAATAATTCAACAGATGAAATCCAAGATCGGGCAAGACAATTGTTGATAGATGTCGAGTCGCTTCAGGACAAAGCGTTGGACAATATCACGACCAATACCGATTCTGACGAGTTGCGGCAGGTTGAAAAAATATTCAGCGTGTTGCAAATCTTTACGGCGTGTTTGGTTGCTTTTGCCCATGGTTCAAATGATGTGGCCAATGCTATTGGTCCGCTCGCCGCTGCGTATCAGGCGGTTTCTGAAAAGGCCATTATTGCGGAATCGACCACTGCTCCTTGGATGCTGTTACTCGGTGGAGTCGGAATTGTGATTGGATTGGCGACCTGGGGTTGGAAGGTAATCAAGACGGTTGGAGAAAAAATTACCGAGCTAACGCCAAGTCGTGGTTTTTCCGCCGAGTTTGCAGCGGCGATTACTATTTTGGGTGCTTCTGTATTGCCGATTGGCCTGCCAATTTCGACCACGCATACGCTGGTCGGTGCTGTCCTGGGAGTTGGGTTGGCGCGGGGTATCAATGCCTTGAATTTGAAAACAATGAGAAACATTGTGGCGGGGTGGGCAATTACCATCCCAGCCGGTGCGATCCTTTGCATGATTTTCTACTTTATCCTGAAGTTAATCTTCGTTGATTCTGGCTGGGCAGTGGGCGGCTAAGTCATTGCCTGGGTGGTCGAATTTCCTGATGCGAGTGTTAGCGCTTCAACGGTGCGAACGAAATCGTTCTTTCTACACACCACGTTGTTCCTAATTGTCGTGTTTTGCCGCGGTCTTAATCTGAGGGCAATTGATATCGCTCTTATTTCGCTGTACTTAAAGACCATTTCAGACCTATACTTACACAGCGGTGGCGAGACGCCATTCAGTAAACATTAGCTCCTGAAGTGAAGATGTCACAATTGATTCAAATTAGAATCGCAGCCCTTTCTGCATTCCTCGTTCTTTCGTTCGCGTTAACGCTGTTCGTAGACGCTGCGATTGCAACCGTTTCAGTGCCTCAACAGGTAAACTCTGAAGCTGGTTCAGACACCAATCGCGAGGGTTACCGTGTCAAAATCCCCTTGCCAATTGACGGGCAAGCAAGTGCCTCGGTGCGTCAAGCGCTAAAGCGAATATCGGAAAAGACAAGCCCGGCTGCCCAGCGACGGAACCGGCCGGTTGTTATTTTGGAATTCGACACGCGGGGGGGGCAGACTGGTCGTGGCAGCGAACTGGAGGCGTGTATGGCGTTGGCCCGCTATCTGCGGGATCCAGATTTAAATCGGCTCCAAACCGTTGCTTATATTCCTCAACGACGCGAGGGTCTCGGATGGGATAACGATGAATCAATGCCCGGCGGTGGGCTTAACGGGCACGCGGTACTTGTCGCCATCGCAGCAAATCAAATTGCGATTGATCCAGACGCGGCGATTGGGAAAGCTGGAATTGATGATAAATCAGCCGATGATCTCTATCGCGAAATTTATCGCAGCATCGCTTCGCAGGGGTTAACGACCCTGCCAGTTTCGGTTGCTCTAAGCATGCTTGAAAGAGATCAAGAGTTGTTTCGAGTGACCGACAGCGAGGGTGCTGTATCTTACGTCAACGGTGAAGCGTTGAGAGAGATGGAAGCTTCTGGGAAACCGATTACCGTTGTGACAATAACTCCTCAGGGCAGTTTTAGTCTATTAACTGGCAAGGAGCTCCAAGATTTTGGTTTAGTTCGGTTGTTACCAGAATCACGGACGGCATTGGCGCGGGAATTGGAGCTAGATCCAAGTGTTCTTGAGGGTGACCCCGGAAGTGCAGGGGAGTGGAAACCATTATTGGTGACGTTGCCACCGTTCATCGACAGTCGGACGGCGACCTGGGTAACGCGATCACTAAAGCAGCAGTTAGGTGGCGAAGATGTGAACTTAGTCATCTTCAATCTTGGCGAAAATTTAGGGGACGTGGAAGCCTGTCTTCGAATCGGACGATTGATTGCCAGTTATGATCCGGATGAAGTGCGAACGGTTGCGTTTCTGGAAAGCTCGGTGCGCGGGCCGGCCGGTGTAATTGCTTTGGCCTGTAATCAGTTGATCATGAGCGAGGACGCTCGACTCGGAGGCGACTACGGGCAGGGTGAGGTGGTGAATGAAGATGAACTCGGTGGATTTCGAGAAGAAGTTAAACGGTTGGCTGAAGATCAAGAATCAGATTGGTCAATGTTGCAGCAAATGTTAGAGCCAAGCTTGGTGGTGACCCGCTATCGCGATCCGAAGACCGGGCAAACCCGATTGTTATGTAACGTCGAATTTGAAAGCCTCGAACAACCCGATCAGTGGGAGGCACTGGGACCGATAGGTAGCCCCGAAGGAATCAACGCGCTGACCGCTGAACAGAATGGTTTAGCTAGAACAATTGTTTCAGATATTGAACAGGTCAAAAAGTTCTATCAGCTTGATGAGTCGATAGCGACGTTAGCCCCTTCGAAGGTGGACCGTCGGATTGCCAAGTTCGCTGAATTCTTATCATCTCCGTTCGTTTCTCCTTTTCTCTTGTTTGGGGCAATGTTCTTTCTGTCGACTGAGTTATCCGCGCCGGGTCTTGGTGTGCCAGGATTCTTGGCTGTCCTTTGTTTTGGATTATTCTTTTGGAGCCAGAGTCTCGATGGGAATGCTGATTGGCTGGAAGTGATCATGTTCGTTATCGGGGCGATCTTTATTTTGATGGAGGTCTTTGTGATTCCGGGGTTTGGTTTGTTTGGAATTGGCGGGATCGTCCTGGTGTTCAGTTCATTGGTATTGGCGTCTCAGTCGTTTTTTGTTCCTCGATCAGTCAATGATCTCGTTGAAATGACCTATTCCTTTGTCCCCGTTATCGGAGCTGGTTTGGGAGTTTTGACGGCGGCCATCGTGCTGCGTAATTTGATTCCAAGAACCCCAATACTGCGCCGATTAATCCTGCAACCTCGCAAGATTGTCGATACCGGTCTCGGCGGGCGAACGGATCCCGAAGCGATGGTGGATTGGAGTAATCTGCTGGGGCTCACGGGCGAAACGGCCACTCGTTTGAATCCGTCTGGAAAGGCAAGGATTCAGGGGAAAGTTTACGATGTGATTTCAAACGGCCAAATGTTAGATCAGGGCCAAAGGATCGAAGTAATCGAGGCAATTGGCAACCGAATTGTGGTCACAGCCAAGCCCGAGGTGAAATCGAGTTAAAATACGTTCGAATGGGCGAGGCCGTCACTTTGATTCGCTAGAATGCGACTGCCGGCGGGCATGAAATATTGGAATAGCACATTTATTTTTTTAAGTTGATCGAATGATCTATTGGGCGTTTTTGTTGTTAGCCATCGGTCTGTTTGCCGTTATTCTCGAGCTGTTCGTTCCCTCGGCGGGCATTCTGGGGATTGTCGCTGGAATTTTAATTGTGACCTCGGTAGTTCTCGGTTTTATGGAGAGCGTCAGCTATGGCGTTATCGTGTTGACGGCAGCGGTCGTGACTATTCCGGGACTTCTAGCGTTGATGGTCAAGGTCTGGCCTTACACGCCTCTGGGAAAACGCATCCTTTTAAAGGATCTCAAGCCGGAGGATGTGCTTCCCAATTACATTGAGAACAAAGAGCAGAAGGAACGTCTCGAAGGCCAGTTGGGAATTGCCCAGACCAAAATGCTACCCAGCGGGATTGTGATGGTTGATGGCGAAAAATTTGATGCGGTGAGTGAGGGTTTTGCAGTTGAAAAAGGGGACGCGATTCGAGTGATTTCGGTTCGCGGAAATCATGTTTATGTAGAGCCGTATCATGGAGAGGGCGAGGTTCAAGAAGAGTTGCCCCCGCGTGACCTTGATATTCTTTCTCAACCGATTGAGGAACTTGGAATTGACCCGCTCGATAATCCTCTCGAATAATTCAGGGTGCGAGCAGTTAGATATGGTTTCGAGTTTCGTCCGAAAAATTTGTTATGCTTGATTGCGTGCCTAGGCGTTCGACCGGCATGTTTAGTTGTATTGGAGATTTGGTTTGAATCGTTTTTTGTGTGCGCTCGCCCTGGTTTTGCTTTTAAGCGTTGTTTCAATTTCCTCCGCTCAGACGGAAAAACAATCGTCGCTTGCTAAGCGTCTTCAGGCGGAGCCAGTTGCCCAATTAGTAAATGACGCTGTTAAATTCGGAGATGCCCAACGTGGTGCAATTGCCTTTTATCAGCCGGCGATGAATTGTGCGCGATGTCATGAGGCCTCTGTCGGTGGACGGCGATTAGGCCCTCAGTTGTCAGAAAAACGAACCGTCGATACTTCTCACCTAATTGAGTCAGTGCTCAATCCGTCTGCCAAAATCAACGAAGGTTTTGAGACGATCAAGGTCTTGCTGGCCGATGGACGATTGGTTTCCGGAATCCTAGCGAGCGAAACCGACGAGCGGTTGTTTTTAGATCAAATCGAGCAACCTGATAAACCATTAGAAATTTTAAAGGCTGATGCCGATGATTGGTCAAAAACAAAAACTTCGACGATGCCGGTTGATTTAGTAAATCAGCTCGTTGACCGGCAGCAATTTCTGGATCTCATCGCCTATTTGACTGAGATTGCAGCCAACGGTGCAGGGCGAGCATCTGAACTGAGACCTGCTGGCTCGATTGCATTAACGCCGTTGCCCGAATACGAGGAACGAATTGATCACGCCGGATTACTTGCCAGTCTCGATGATTCCAGTTTTGCACGTGGCCAAGAGATGTATCGCCTGCGTTGTGCCAGTTGTCACGGTACCGTTGCTGAGGAGGGGTCGATGCCGACCTCTCTCCGGTTTGCTTCAGGAAAGTTTAAGCACGGAAATCAGCCCCTCGTGATGTACAACACGTTAACACATGGATTTGGCATGATGAATCCGCAGCGTTGGATGGTGCCGCAACAGAAATACGAAGTGATTCACTTCATTCGTGAACACTTTTTGAAAGATCACAATCCTTCTGAATATTTTGAAATAACGGATGACTATCTCGCTTCGTTACCAAGCGGTAACACGCGGGGGCCCAAGCCTGTGGTATCGACTCCGTGGACATTAATGGATTATGGGCCAAGTTTAAATAATACAATCGAGGTTTCCAAAGATGGATCGAATATCGCACAAAAAGGAATTGCGATAAGGCTCGATGCCGGCCCTGGTGGTGTAGAGTCGGGAAGCCATTGGATGATGTACGAGCATGACACGATGCGGATGGCCGGAGCTTGGAGTGGAAAATTTATTGACTGGGAAGGGATTCATTTTAATGGCACCCACGGAAGGCATCCGAAAATTGCCGGTGAGCTACACGTGGCTAATCCGACAGGTCCCGGGTGGGCAAATCCTAACGCGAGCAAAGGGGAGTCTCTGGCGGAGCGTTTCGAGGATGATCGCGTGGTTGGGCGAGATGGAAAGCACTACGGTCCCTTGCCGTCTTCCTGGGCGAAGTACCTTGGAATGTACCGCTTTGGAAAGCAAACGATCTTGAAATATCGGGTTGCAGATACAGAAATACTTGAGTCACCCGGCCTTGAATTTGTGGGAGACCAACCGATTTACCAACGACGCTTTGAAGTCGGGCGTCGAGATCGCGATCTGACCATTCAAATAGCGAAGCACAAGGGATTATTGAAAAAAGGTGCGTCGTCCGAAAACATAGCTGTCATTTTTCCAAAGGGGGCCAAGAGGGAATTGGAGCCTTCGGACAACGCCTCGAAGAATGGCTTGATTTTTGATGGGAATAAATTTGCAGAAATAAAAACTGCGAAACAGTTTGACTTAGCCCTTCAAGATTATTCAATCTTGGTGCGATTGAAAACGCGACAGGATGGAACCATCCTTGCAAAAACAAAAAAGCAAGACCAATGGCTTGCTCAGGGTAAAACATTTTTCCTTCGTGGCGGTCGGCCTAGCCTCGATGTTGGCTGGGTTGGGGAGGTAACCGCGGATCGGGCGGTCAATGACGGCAAATGGCATGACGTCGCAATGACTTGGAATGCTGAAGCAAAGCGTGCGGACTTTTACATCGATGGGAAACCTGCTGGCGGCGGAACGCTGGGGCGAGTGGAACCTCTTGGGAATGCTGTTATTCGTTTTGGATTTACCAATGATAACTTCCCGTCGAAGTCAGCGTTTCAAGGTGAGATGCAACGGTTGCAGTTTTATCAGCGGAGATTGTCAGCTGAAGAGTTATCAGACCAGAGTGCGATTAAACCACGAAAGCTAGTTGGCGTATGGGGTAAACAGGGAGGAAGTGAGTTTCCAGAAGCGAGTGGGCAGAAAAAACTGTCAGCGATCGTGATGGGAGCTGCCGAAAAAATTGCACCTGCCAATGGTATGCTGGTCGGCACCTCGCTCAGCAATGCGGTTTGGAACTCAGATGATGACGGCAACATAAGACTGACTATTCCAGCTGGTGAGCCGGTTGAATTTGTTGTCACCCAAGCGCCATTGAGTACGGTGGAGCAGGTGGAGGAAATTAAAGACCAGCTCGCCGATATACAAAAGCCAGTTAATCTATCTGCTTTGACTCGCGGGGGCCCTGCTAATTACCCAGAGAAATTGATGGCTCCCGTTTTGCGTGGAGATGACGCATCGCCGTTTGCTGTCGACGTCTTTCAACGCCCGACTAACAATCCCTGGAATTGCCAACTTCGATTGACGGGGCTCGACTTTTTACCCGATGGCGACACGGTGATTGTTGCCGCATGGGATGGTTCGGTTTGGAGAGTGACGGGGCTTGGCGAACTGGTAAAGCCGGGTAGCGAGCAACAGCTTCAGTGGCAACGAATTGCCTCCGGTTTGTTTCAACCGCTCGGTGTAAAGTACGTGAATGAGAAAATCTATGTAACTTGTCGGGATCAGATTGTGATCTTGCATGATTTAAACGGAGATCACGAAGCTGATTGGTATGAGAATTTTAATAGTGACCATCAGGTAACGGAGCATTTTCACGAATTTGCGATGGGGCTCCAAGCTGATGAGGCCGGTAATTTTTATTATGCAAAATCGGCGCGCCACGCTAAAAAAGCAGTGGTGCCGCATCACGGGACTTTGCTGAAAATCAGCCCTGACGGTGCGACCACTGAGATTATTGCCAACGGATTCAGAGCGGCCAATGGTGTCTGTCTGAATCCTGATGGATCGTTTGTTGTGACTGACCAGGAGGGGCATTGGAACCCGAAGAATAGAATTAACTGGGTGAAACCGGGGCAGTTTTATGGCAATATGTTTGGCTATCACGACGTGACTGATTCATCCGACGAGGCGATGTCAGATCCGCTGTGCTGGATTACAAACTCATTTGATCGTTCGCCGTCTGAACTATTGTGGGTGGATAGTGATCAATGGGGGCCACTGAATGGGGCGTTGTTAAACTTTTCTTATGGCTATGGGAAGATTTATGTCGTGCCCCACGAAGAAGTGGATGGTCAGATGCAGGGAGGGATGTGTGAGTTTCCAATTTCGCAATTTCCAACCGGTGTCATGCGGGGGCGATTTAGCCCGGACGACGGCCAACTGTACTGTTGTGGAATGTTCGCCTGGGCTGGTAGTCAGCATCAACCAGGCGGGTTCTATCGAGTACGCTACACTGGAAAACCAATGCATTTGCCGCTCGGTTTGAACGCGACCCGCTCCGGTATAAAAATACGCTTGTCAGATGCTGTGGATCCGGAATCAGCCACGGACGTGTCGAATTATTCGGTCAACACTTGGGATCTCAAACGAACGGCGAATTATGGTTCCAAGCATTACAACGAAAAACGATTGGTCGTGAAAAGTGCGACGTTGTCGGATGACGGGACAACCGTATTCCTTGAGATTCCTGATCAGCAATTGACTTGGGGAATGGAAATTAATTACGCGTTAAAGTCAACCGATGGAAAACCGGTGCAAGGCAAGATCCACAACTCGATCTACAAATTTGGAACTGGCGAGTAACAATCGGAGGGGGACAACAACCTTTCCAAGATCGCCTTCTCAAAAGTGTAATCCTGAAATTGCGACCGACGGGGTCGAGGTCGCTTGCGTTGGTCGCCGCTTATTTGTTTTTAGGTTGGCGTCGAAGACCCGCCTGTTGGTGACCAATGAGTCCTTCAATTTCAGCCAATCGCGCGGTGTCCTGGACAAGCGAATCGGGGACATCGGATAGTTGCAGGTAAGTACGAACGCGGGTGTAAGTGAACACGTTTAGCCCAGCACTCCAGCGGGCGGTTCCCGCGGTTGGAAGTGTGTGGTTGGGGCCGACGCCATAATCACCAAATACTTCGGCTGACTGATGGCCGATGAAAATACAGCCTGCGTGTTTAATTTGAGAAGCAATGGATTCTGCATCGAGGCAATGGAGTTCTAAGTGCTCCGGTGCGAGTGCGTTGCAAATCTCAACAGCTTGCTGGAGCGACTTAACAATAATTGCTCCGCCATTTTGAATTGCCTGTTCAGCGATGTTGCCTGTGGGCAGTGCTGGCAATTGAATTTGAATCTGTGCGTTGACTTTATCGGCCATCTCGCGTGAGGTGGTGATCATGAACGGGCGAGCGTCGACGTCGTGTTCCGCCTGAGCCAAAAGGTCCGCGGCAATCGTCTCTGGTTTCCCAGTCTCATCGGTGACGAGAACCAATTCGGAAGGTCCAGCAAGCATGTCGATTCCGCAATCACCATTGACAATTTTCTTGGCGGCGGTGACCCATCGATTCCCTGGCCCTGCAATCAAATCGCATTTATCAAAACCTTCAAAACCATAGGCAAGTGCGGCGACGGCATGAGCGCCCCCGATCGCCAGAACCTGATGGGCTCCAGCAATGAAAGCCGTGGCGAGCATCATGTCAGACGGGTTGGGAGTCGCGAGGATGATGGCAGGGCAACCTGCGGCAACCGCAGGAACGATCGTCATCAATGCTGTTGAAGGCAGAGCAAACCGCCCCGCGGGAGCATAGCATCCGACGCGGTTAATTGGCTGAATCGTGTGTCCAGCAAAACCACCCGGTACTGGAGTTTTCAGTTCGCTCAAACAACCGAGTTGAGCGTCGGCAAAATTTCGGATTCGCTCGGCGACACGTTTTAATAGTTCAAGGTCACTTCGCTCAATCCGGTCTGTGGCAGCCTCCATTTGATCTCTGTCGATCAACAGTGGTTGGTTACTCGTGCGTTCACTAAATTGCTCTGCAAACCGTCGAATGGCTGGAATGCCTTCAGAGCGGACGGAGTTAACAATTTCGCCCGCGGCCTCGATGGTGGTGTCATCGAGCGGCGTGAACAGATTGGTTGGTTCGAATGAACTTGCTTCGATTATTTTTAACACGAGTTGGCAATCTGATTAGGACACGGTTAGCGGGCGAGAGAATCAGGAACGAGGGGATTTAAAACAGACTGTGGGTAACCGCAGGATTTAATTTGATCATAACGCCAGTGTTGAATTGAATGCGATTTGATTTTAGTTTTTGAGGCCTGGGTCACGTCGAACTACCCGATTCATGCGTCTAGCTAATTCAGCATAGACGTTTTCGAGGGGCACGCCGTTTTTCAACATGGCGATCAACGAAAAGTACAGCACGTCTGCCGCTTCCCAGGCGATTTCATCTTGGTTGCTCTGCTGGCTTGCAAGGGAGAGTTCCTTGGCTTCTTCGAGTAGTTTTGCCTCGAGCATTTCGGGTTGATTAGCGAGACGGTGCGTAAATGAACTTTCATCGGCCTCCGCCAAACGCTGCTGTAGGCGTTCAACAACCGATTGAATGGTTCTTTCCTGACCAAAACAGGTATGTGTATTGCGGTGGCAAAATCCAGGCGAATCCTGAGTCACGGTAAATCGAAGGCAATCGCGGTCGCAGTCCATGCGAATCCCCAAAAGTTGCTGGGTTGCTCCACTGGTCTCTCCTTTGATCCAGAGGCCATCTCTCGACCGCGACCAGTAGGTGCCACATCGGGTTTCGATTGCATGCAGCAGGCTTTCGTAATTTGAATAGGCTAATCCAAGTGCGATTCCAATGGGGTCGACGATGACCGTCGACCACAGACCATCTGGGCGGTCAGTCACAAGGACCGTCTTAAAAAAATCAGCGATTAGTTCGGGGGATAGATCGACGATGTCGACGAGGCAGTCGATTCTCGCCATCTCCAATTCTGAGATCCGTGAGGCAGTGGGGGAATCCAAAGCGACCAAGGTGTTTTGAGGAATCGCCTGATCAAGGGGCGGGTTTTCTGTCAGCCCAATTTGACGATCCGACGGCACCTGCTCGAAACTGGAAGAGGGATCACGATTGATTAAACGGCATGCCCCTTCATTAAGCATCGCCAACTGCCCTTCGGCATCCAGTGAATCAAACTCAAGTGAAATGTCGACCGTCCCACCTAGCTTTCGAAGGATAGGTTTGACAGCGTCGATCGCGTTTCCATCGATTCCAGTGATAGCGATCTGTCCAAAAAGACTCCAATCTTGGATCGTCTGGATTAACTGCTGTGGCGAGGTGGCCGATGAGTATTCGATTTGAGGGATAATCATGATAGATGGGAAAAGGTGGAGGTTTGAAAATTAATGAGTTCAGTCAACAGGGCGACCGGAACAAAGCGTAACGTCTGACGGGGGAGCAAGTAAGGTTGGGATGCCGCCTCGTATCGGGGGCGGTTGGATTTCTACCACTCGTTTCGAACTTGAATGCCGGCGGCAGTGAGTTGTTGTTTTACCTCGCCAACCGTCATGTTCGCGTCGTGAAAAATGGACGCGGCCAATACAGCATGGGCGCCGTGCTGAAAGGCTTCGACCATATGAGCAACTGAATCGGCACCTCCGGATGCAATCACAGGCAAAGAACAGGCATCCGTGACTGCCGAAAGCATGGGCAGGTCATAACCACTTCGCGTTCCATCGCGATCAAAACTGGTCAAAAGAATTTCTCCAGCACCAAGGGATTCTGCTCGTGCCGCCCAGGCGACCGCGTCGATCGCTTCGGCCGTGGTTCCACTGCGCGTGAGGACTTGAAAAATCTCACCCTGTTTTTTTGCGTCGATTGCTACAACAGTACACTGAGCACCGAACCGAGCGGACATCGCTGCGATTAGATCGGGATTACGAACCGCAGCCGAGTTAATGCTAACTTTGTCGGCGCCGGCGTTTAACAATCGGCCAGCATCCTCGATGGAGCCAATTCCCCCGCCAACGGTCAAGGGAATGGAAAGCCTCTGTCTGACCCGCTCGATGGTCTCGAGCATTGCGATTCGCTCTTGACGCGTCGCTGTAACATCTAACAGAACGAGTTCGTCAGCGCCTTGGTCTTGATAGTGAAATGAGAGCTCAACCGGGTCACCGGCGTCGCGGAGGTTTTGGAATTTCACACCTTTGACAACTCGACCCTCGTTCACGTCGAGACAGGGAATAATTCTTGACTTTAGCATGTGATTCCCTCGATCCATTGGGTCAACACTGACTCACCCCACGTTCCTGAAAGCTCCGGGTGGAACTGGCATGCCAATGTTCGCCCTCGCCAAATACTACTAATAAATGTTCCCCCGTAATCGGTTTCCGCTGCTCCCCAGCCATCGGGCGCGGTTTCGAGCCGATACGAGTTCGCAAAATAGGCTTCGCCAGCATCGTAGGGGCCATTATCGAGGGGGCGAACCTCGTTCCACCCTAGCTGTGGAATCTTGACCCCGTCTCCAAATCGAGTGATGGCCATCGGGATGATTCCAAGTCCTTTTGCAGATTGAGATTCCTCACTCGATTCGCACAATAGTTGCATGCCCAGGCAGATACAGAGTGTTGCCGATTCCCGGTGATTGATCCGATCGATGATTGCCTTCCTCAGGCCGAGCTGATCGATTGCTTCCGCGGCTGCCGCGAAGGCTCCCACACCCGGGAGAACTACATGCGAGGCGGTCGCAATTTCTTCTGGGCTCACCGTGAGATTCCAAGTGCAATCAAGACGGTCGAACGCCGCTTGTAACGACCGAATGTTGGCTACGCCGGTATTAATTATCTGAATCATAAGAAAACACAAAAGGGCGGATAAATAGTTTTAAGGTGTCTCGTTTGAGGTGATCAAATTGAAAGGTTCGCAAATTTAAAGAACACCTTTGGTGCTTGGAACCTCACCCGAGGTTTGTGTGAGTGCTTCGCGAAGGGCTTTGGCACACGATTTAAAGGCAGCTTCGGCACGATGATGATCGTTACTTCCTCGTAATACATCGACATGCAG
Organism: Mariniblastus sp.; assembly: GCA_029251085.1. Classification (GTDB taxonomy): domain Bacteria; phylum Planctomycetota; class Planctomycetia; order Pirellulales; family Pirellulaceae; genus Mariniblastus. Next base: position 37,142 of record JAQXDZ010000085.1, on the reverse strand, counting down.
CGAGCACTTCAGCGTCATTGCGAACGATTGAAAAAAGTGGGTGATGTTTTCGCAGGCCCACGTTCCAATCATTTCGCGTTCCAAATTCAAATGAATTTCAGGCCAGGGTCGACCACTTAGGTCGATGACCGTTCGGGCTAGTGATTCATCGAGGGGAGCATAGGCATAACCGAATCGTTTAATCCCCGATCGTTTACCAAGTGCATTATCAATTGCTGTTCCGAGCGCCAGCGCACAATCTTCGGCGGTGTGGTGGTCGTCAACATGGAGGTCACCATCACATTTTAATTGAAGATCGAAGCCTGCATGAAAAGCGAGCGCGGTCAGCATGTGGTCGAGAAATCCAAGGCCGGTTTCAATTTCGATTACCCCAGAACCGTCGAGGTTAATTACCAAATCAATGGAAGTTTCTTTGGTTTTTCGAGTCGACGTCCAAACCCGGTCGGTTTCGCTGTGAGCGTCTCGCGACGGCGTTTTCTCTACTTCCTCGGTGTGAGCCAGGCCAATTGCAACTTTTTGCGATTCGAAATCAACATCGCATAAACGGCAAAGTGACTGAGCCAGTTGTAGATAATCTGACGGACACGTTGGGCAGGTGATGCGAAGTTGGTTTTCTAAATAAACGTTCCCTGTAAAGATGCGGACCCCCACTCCATCTTCGGCGAGCCCATTCCAAATTGCGTCGGCATCTTTAAATTTTACAAGAACAAAATTCCCCTGAGTTTCAATCGCCGTGCCGCCGCATTGTGTGACTAAATCTATCAGTAGCTTGCGAAATTTCTTGATCTGGGCGACGTTGTGCTCCATCGAGTTCTGGAATTCGACCAATGATAGTCGTGCCAGTTCAAGAGAAACGGCGCTGACGGGAAACGGACCCGATGAGTTCCGCATAGTGTTGGCAAATTCAACACTGGGTGCAATTAAATAGCCAACTCGCAGTCCAGCTAATCCCCAAGCTTTGGAAAATGTTCTGATGATGATGACGTTGTCATCAACAGTGAGTTGAGCGATCGGATCTTGATCGGCAAACTCAATGTAGGCATGATCAATTAAGAGTTTTGCGCCAACTTTTCTTGCCGCTTGATTGATCTCCTCGATGGCCTCGATGGAGATAATGCCGCCAGTTGGGTTGTTGGGTGAGGTCAGCACGACGAGTGCTGTATCCTGATCAATTTGATCCACGAATTGTTTTACGGGAAAATCACCTTCGAGCCATGGAACGGGGGACATCGAACCGCCATGGTTGCGGCAATAGATGTCGACCATTTCAAAAGAAGGGGCATGGGTCACGATCGTTTTGGCTGAACCCTGAATTGCGTGCCGAATGATGCGGTCGATTCCATCGTCGCCACCGGCGGTCACCACGATTCGATCCGCTGGAACATCGCAATACTTTCCGAGCTGATTCTGAAGTTCTTGATGAGCGGGGTAGTTCGAGATAAGTGCCTGATCGAGATCAGCAAGTCTGTCTTCCAGATTGCTGATCGCGCAGGTCGATTCGTTGCGACTGAGTTGGAGCGTAATTTTGTTTTGGAATTCAGGCGTTTGATAGCCATCGTTGTCAGATTGTTTCATAACAGCGTTTGGAAAAAACGTAGGAATTGACTCAGTCGGTAGACTGAGATGATCGCATCTCAGTCGCAAGTAAAGTAATTACGAGATTAATTGCTCGGCGGCAGTGGTCACGATATCGCAGGCGCCGGCAGATTTCAGCTTAGGGATGATTTCGGCGAGTTGTTTTCTTGAAATTGCGGCTCGCACCGCAACCCAATCTGAATTACTGAGTGGCGACACTGTTGGTGTTCTCATTGATGGCAGGCAGTTAATCACAGCTTCGAGATTTTCCTGAGCAACGTTCAAGTCCATCATGACTCGCTTTCTCGCGTCGAGGACAGCTTGGATGACCATGGCGAAGTCTTCGATTCGATTGCGAATTTGAGGATTGTCCATTGCATTTTTCGAAGCATACAATCTTGTGGAGGACGTCATGATTTCGTCAATGATGTGCAAGCCGTTGGCTCGTAATGTTGATCCCGTCGCAGTATTGTCGATGATGCAGTCGGCGTCTTCCGGTGGGAAAACTTCGGTGGCGCCATAGGTTTGAAGAATGCTCGCTTCAATGCCTTGGCTTGCAACCCAACGCTGCGCGATTTCGGGATACTCCGAAGCGATGATGATTTTTTTCGGGGGTAATTTTCCGTCGACCAGCAATTGATGAGGGGCGGCGACGATCAATCGTACGGGGTTGAGTCCAGTGTCGAGGAGTTCGTGAAGTTCAGTGCCGGTTTCCTGGATCCAGTCTTCGCCTGCAAAACCAAGATCCCTTGCACCTGCAGCAAGCATGCTGATTACATTTCTTGGTTTGAGAATTTTTGCATTGAAAGATGGGAGGGAGATATTGGGCCGATAACCACGTTCGGATTGACGGATCGAAATCCCGGCTCCCTTTAAAAGATCGACGACCTGGTCAAACATTCGGCCCTTTGGCAGTGCCAAGCGGACAATCGATGGATCAAGATTGGGCGACATAGTAACCTTTTGAATTCAAATTAAGTTTTGGAATTGTTGGTGGATAAAAAAAAACGCTGACCTTGTGGCCAGCGTTCTGTGTTTTGCAAATGCATTGTCAGATTAGTCCACAACGGTCATCGAGGAGGATGATGCAAATGGGAATGCGTGTTGTGGAGTCTCTTGGGCATGCCAATATCATACGTGTGCTCTCGGCGGTGTCAACGCTGTTTATCGGGTTCGCCGGGGAATCTCACTGGTGAACGAATTACAATAGTCCGAGGTTAAACCTCAGTTCACCAACACTCTGATAACGCTCGCTTCGCCGAGTCGTAGTTGATTTTTCGACGATCTTCTTGAGGTTTTCCTCCTCCTGTAGGTCGGTAGTGAGTCGCATGAGTAATTTCAGGATTTTTCCAAGGGAGTAAACATCGGTTCGGTCGTCTATGAATTCGACGTTTTGCGTATCGCTTTCTGGCGAAACAAATGGGTTTTTGCGTTGGGCGGGTTCGATCAGATCAAAGTGATACCGGGAATCAAACGTGAATCCAAAATCCGACACGATCGCTTGAAAGTCTCCGGAGTTTTTAGTTTCGGTCTCGCTTTGTTTGATCAAATGAATGTTGTTGGGAGATAGGTGCCGATGGACGATCTGATTTGAGTGAGCGTAAAAAACGGCATCGACAATTTGCTTCATGACTGAGAGCGTTGTTTCGTAATTGAATTCACGTCTTTGTCGAGAGAGTGTGGTGAGCGTTGGATGCTGAAGAAGGGGTTTGGTAAGAAATAATTTCTTGTCATCCCAGCGACCGTAATCGAAGACAGGCTGAATGTTTGGATGGTCCAGTTGTTTTGCTTGTTGGCAGTCAAGGAAAAACTGTTGTGTGTGCCGGTCAGTTGTTAACTTGGAATCGTGCGGGATTTTGATTGCTAACAGGTCAGGCGGATCATCGGTTCCCTCTTTGGCTGGCCCCAGTGCCCCGTAAACACAACTGAAGTCACCTTCGCCGATAGCAGCAATGACTTGGTAACGATTTTCGCCGAATTGAGAGGGGTCGAGTTTCTCGCTGGGCGGATTGTTTCGAACCGTGGAAAGTACGTCGTCAATCGTGCCTTGAATTGAATCAAAGTTTTGGTCTTCGGCGACCAGCAGAGTTTCCTCATTCAGTAACACCGACGCAGCGGATTCGCGAAGCCCCTCTGCAATTGGCCCGGGTTCCATTGCATCAAGTTTGTCGATGCAAGATTCGCAGGAACCCAGATGTTCCGTGATTCTGTCGACCTCGTTTGATGCGTCGAGGCGTCCTTCGTTAAATTGGCGAAGAAGCTCTTCGGACGGGCAGGTTTCGATCAAGGTATTTTTTCTATTGAAAAAGTTAAACGATGGTTTCGCATTGAGCGAATTTTGTTAGTGGTGTTTTCACTAAACTAAATCCTGAAAAACACTTCTGATTTTAGCCAAGATGCGAGATTTATTCTGATAGACCACGTTGGGAGTTAACTCTAATTCTTCCGCCACCTCCCGGGCAGGGCGGTGGTCAATTACGACTCGTTTGAATGCGATACTCTGTGACTCAGAGTAGTTTGCCTCAACCCATTTCATAATTCGAAGAAAAATCAACTTACGAGTGTCGTCATCGTCGTCCTCTTCCGGGGCGTCCAAAAGACTGCGTTCAGAAGTTGCATTATATGGAATCTGGTTCAATTGCAAATTCCAAAGAGTTCCCCCGATCGTTTGAGGCTTTCCTTTCCCCATCTGCTGAGTCCAGATGTAATTACGCGTAATGACCCTGAGCCACCCTCGGAAGGACCCACCACTCTCGCGGTATTGAAATGAGTCAATGTTCTTCACAAGCTTGGTAAAGACTTCCTGGCAAACATTGTCAATTTCAAACGGACAAACAACGCCGTATCTTTTCGCCCAGCGCTTAATTAACGGTGCGTACAGGGAGAATACCAATTCCCATGCAACCGGTTCGTTCGCTTTAGCTTGCTGAATCAAATTGAATTGAGTCGCAATGTCGCTCGAAGAGTGGTCGTTTGGTTCGGTCATCAAATTTTATTGAAGGGAGTCATCGTAAGATGAGACTGGTAGGAAGACAGTCCATCGGCGGGGAAGCGAATTCAATATTGCGGTTTAACTGTAATTCCAGTCTACCATAATGAAGGTTTCATTTTTGGTAGGAGAATTACTAATTTTACGAAAATATTGACCCAGAAAACAACTTGATTGAGGGCAATTTATCTTGCCTGTTTTGACCCGTTTAAAAAATGTCAGTCGCGGTGAGTTCACCAGTTTGGAGGCCCTGTTGTTGAGATTCCGTAATGGGAACCAGCCACAGTATATTGACCGGATCATTACGATAAGTGTTGGTTGCCTCATTCACTGGTTGGTTAGGACGGTATTGGGTTTGATGAACTAACAGAGCACTGTTGCATCCGGGAACAACATTAGGAAACGCGCAGGTGTGGCCAGGTCCAAGCCAGGTAAATTGATTCCAGGGGTAGTTCGCTAGTCCACTCAGTCTTTGCGTGGCCAACTCGATTGTTTTATTTTGAACTTCAGCGTTTGCGTCTTGGTGAGGAGTCAGCTTGATTGCCAACTCGATTCGGCGGTACAGTCCGGGGGTATCAGAGAAGAGCTCAACGGCAGGTTGAGGGCAGACGGACATGCCTACGGTCGCGATGATGGTTTCAGTCGGGTTGGAGTATCGTACGATTCCGCAAGGTGGGAAACGATTTTCACCAATTGAAAAATATTCGCGTTGAGTGGTCTCAGGTTCCGTTAAAAAGTCGTGATCAAAATGGCTTAGCAATAGGGGTTGGAGTTCGGCAAAAGGCGAACTGCTTGAATCTCCAGAGTTTGGATCAGTGGTAGGTTGAGGTTTCCATGCCTGCCAAAATCGATCTGCATTTTCGATCCGTTGGCAGAGTTTTGGGTTGTCGGGCATCGGCCAGCAGAGTGGGCTCTCTACAGCGCATTCATGAGCGTACCCATGAAACCCTTCGAGTCCGCTCCATGGGGGGATGACGGCAAGCGTCACAGGTTCTTTATCGGGGAGCGATTCAATCAGAGCTGCGCCGTTGCCTTCTTCGAACCAGACGATTCGAAGATTCTCACTCTGGGGGAGTGGTTGTCCCTCGCGGTGAATACAGAGATTGCGAGGGAGCATTGGGGAAATGCCTTGCCGCATTTGGGCCTCATTGACGACGAGGGGGCCTAGGTCAAGATTTCGAACCCAACACGCGCGGGTGCCAAAGGCGGGTCTTTGCGTCGATTCTGTTGCAGCGGGTTGGTTCAAGTAAAAATAAACTGTTTTATTATCGTGCTGGACAATCGCGTCGAGAGTCCCGTACGGCGACGACTGAAACAGAAGGACGACTGGATCATCGAGTCGATTATCTTGAGAGTTGGGTGAATTCATTAAATTATTCGCTCAACGGTCTGACGTTGATTCGGTAGTTGGATTGGGTATTGAAAATGAATAGTTTTTGCAGAATGACTCTAAGTTGTGCTCGAATCGAAACCTTGAACTGGAATCAGAGGTACAATTTACACTTGGCCCCGGTTATCGCACAGGCTTAAGTCGTTTTATAATCACGGGTGAACCAGTAACGGCTAACATAATTTGATGTAAATTTTTCACCTTTGACGGTAGGCGAATGATAAAGGACTCAACAGTTAACGAGCTATCTCCCAAGATTCCGGCGATTAGTGCCACCGGTCTCAGTAAAATATATTCTGAGGGTGTCATCTTCAAAAAGCGGTTTCAGGCACTCGATGATGTGTCGTTTCAGGTAAATCAGGGGGAAATTTTTGGTTTGCTCGGCCCCAACGGTGCTGGCAAGACAACTTTTATCAAAATTCTGTTGGGCATTATTCGCAAGAGTGCCGGTTCCGCTGAATTGATGGGCTTGAGTGCCGGTTCCCGATCGGCCCGACGGTTGGTGGGCTACCTGCCAGAGCATCTTCGAATTCCGCCTCATCTCACCGGTTTTTCCGCGCTGGAGTGTTATGGCAACTTAAGTAACGTACCGTCCGCTGAGATTCGTAAGAAGCAGGATCGGGTCATTGAAATGGTCGGTTTAACTGGCCGTGCTAAAGATCGATGTCGGAAATACTCAAAGGGAATGTTGCAAAAGCTTGGGTTAGCTCAGGCGTTACTCCACAATCCGAAACTATTGATTCTCGATGAACCGACGGATGGACTCGATCCGCGGGCTCGTGCTGACGTTCGAAATATTATTCGCAACTTAAAAAATGAAGGCGTGACCATTTTCCTGAACAGTCACATTCTCCAGGAAGTTGAAATGGTCTGTGATCGCGTAGCGATCTTGAATCAGGGTGCTTTGAAATATTGTGGGCCGGTATCAGAAATTGGTGGATTTGTTCAGAAGCTTTCAGGAGCTGAGGGGAGTCTCATTACACTGGAGATGGATATCTCTGGCGACTCAACTGCAATTCATAAAGCGATGGAGGGAGAGGATTGCACTATTCTGTCGAAATCTGAGGCGGGCGTTTTCTCTGTCAAAATAACACTCGCAGATCAAAATGCCTTGGATGCGTTGATCGATCGAGTTAGAGCTAACGAAGTAAGTTTGTTGAGAATGACAAGACAAGAATCGTCGCTAGAAGATGCGTTCTTAAAAATTGTCTCGGAGTAAAGATCCGGGATTAAGTTGACGCCTGCTTCGATTTATCAAATTAAAGAAAGTTCCTAATGCGACCTTATTTCGCAATCATCAAAGATTCATTTCGTGCGGCTCTGGCTTCAAGAGTGCTGTACGTCCTCTTGATTTTTATCACTTTGCTGTTGCTCGTTATTGCTCCGTTGCACATTCGCGAGACCCTTGATTGGCAGCTGCCAGATCGCGGATTGAATAGCCAGGGGATTGCCAAAGCACTGGTTGAGCGGCAAGGAAAACCCGATGAGGCGGTGATGACTCGTGTCTGGGAGTTACTTCCAGACGAAGACAATTTCAAAGACCAGTTAATTGCGCTCGTCGAAAAAGAAGAAACTGAAGAGGTTGAGCCTGAAGTTGATGACGAAGAAGGCAGGCGGGGTAGAAGACGGCGAGGCAATTCGGAGGGCTCAGGAATTGGGCGGGATTTAATCGACGGTCTGAACTCAGTTATTGAGAATCCGGATTTTTATGTGGCGGCCGATTGGAAAAATAAACTACTGAATCTCGAAGCGAAAGAGCTGATTGATTCTGGATACGATCAGTTGTCAGAGGTCGAGGTGAAACGTGTCAATCGGCTTCTCCTATCCAGCGCGTTCTCAAGGAAATTGATTCCTCCGGGCGAAGACTCGGCGATTGAGTTTTGCTATGCCATTTGGAGTCCCATTGATCCTCTTCCGTTGAGTCAGCAGCAACTGTCTAAACTTTTGATCTCAGAATTACCCTGGTACTTTGAGAAATTAGTTTTGTCGATTGGATTGTTAATTGCGATTATTGTGACTGCAAATTTAATTCCTGAAACGTTTGAGCCCGGTTCGTTGAACCTTCTTTTGAGCAAGCCGATCTCTCGATGGGGGTTGTACGTTGCGAAGTTTGTTGGAGGCTGTGCCTTCATCGCGATTTGCGCCGCCTATCTGTTTTTTGGTCTTTGGCTTTGGCTGGGGATTGGAATGGGAACCTGGGATCGGGCGATTTTGCTGAGTATCCCGCTTTATGTATTGGTGTTTGCGATTTATTTCGCGGTCTCTGCGTTTGTTGGTTTAGTTTGGCGAAGCTCAATCGTCTCTGTCATTTTGACTTTGGTGTTTTGGGCGTTTTGCTTTTCGATAGGATCGGCTTATGGCCTGTTCGACACGAAAATGAAGAACACGGAGTTTTCCGGCGTATTTCCGGCGGCTGACCAAGTGTATGCGACCGACGTATTTCGCCAGGTTTATCGTTGGGATGATTCAGGCAAGAACTGGAGTGTGGTGTCGGGGATGAAAATGTCCCCCGAAGATCAAATGGCTACCGGCACGATTACGTTTTTTGCAAAATTAAGTGAAGTGCCCATTCCTGGTTTAAGAGACGTTCCTCAACCTGTGTTTGACCCAATCAACGATTTTGTGGTTTGTAAACGTTTTGGTGGCCTTGGTCCTAATATGAGCAGCAATAAGGTCAGTGTTTTGCGTACAGGAGTGGCCGAGCCTTTAGAGGTCGGCAAGTTTCCCGATAGCACAATCCAATTGTTTTCTTCGCCACATGGAATTATCGCCGTTGCCTCCAATGGCGAGATTTATCGAATGAATGCTGAGATGGTGGTTGAACAATTTAAGACGGCCGGGCAGGCGAAGGAGAATGCTGCTGGCGAACCCATTGCGATGGCCGAGGACGCGAGTGGTGAGACTGCCGATTCAGGCAAGGCAACATCAGAACTGTTTATTGAGATGGGGCAGGCCGAAGGCGTGCGGATCCGCACTGGATCGTCAATTAGTTACAACCAAGAGTTCGATCAGTTCGCTGTTTACGACGAGGGAGTCATCAAAGTTCTTGAACTTAAAGATGGCAGCTACGGAGTTAAATCTGAGTTGATGCTCAATCTTTCTTTTGACAAGAAAATGAGTGCCATGATTGCCTATTCGGGCAAAACAATCGCGGTTGCGTTTGGAAACGGAAAAGTCATCAGCGTGAACACAGAAACGATGGTTGAGGAGAAGGAGTTTCAGCTTGAGTCCAGATCTTCGATTCGCCAGGTAGATGGATCACCTGATGGACGATATATCGGCGTGCTATTTAGAAATGGAAATCTATGGATGCTTGACTTGGAAAGCGGGCAAGAGATGAGCAAAGTTAGTTTTTCTGGAGTCAAGCAAATTAGCACCTTCGACTTAATTGAAGATGGCAAGGTTTGGCTGGGCGAGGATATTCAGTCAGCAACACTTTGCAATATCGACGATGGGACAGTCGTAAAATCCCTCAACCCATCTTCTGATCTTATTCAGTCTCTCTATCGTTATGCGATTCGGCCGGCTTATACACTTTGTCCAAAACCGAGTGAGTTTTACAAAGTCGTTAGCTATCTTGCCTCTTCATCGGACACAAGTGCTAACGAAGAGGTTGATCTGCGGGAGGCTGAAAAACGTGGTAACGCACCGAGTGAATCCCCATGGGCTCCTCTGACAAGTGGTGTCATTTTCATGCTTGTGATGCTCGCCGCCGGTTGCACTGTTTTTCAGACAAGAGATTACTAGATAATTAACGCATCTTTTTCGAGGGCCTTTGCCAGACCCAACGTTTTATTAGTTTGAATGGACAACGAATGACTCTGGGGTGCAAAACGGGTTGAAATTACGACTATACTGGAAGTCGAAAGCCGAGCATTTTCCGGCTATTTGACATTAGAAAGTAACGGCGTTGTCCACCTGCGCGAGTTCGCCACCGGCAACGTCCGCGAGATCGCCGGCGAAACAATCAATGAGCGCGTCAACAAGGGTACTGCCATGCCGTCCGGATTGACTGATTCCCTTAAACGCAAAAAACTTTGCGATCGTATTTCTTGTCTCACGATTCTGGGGCCTGGAAATGATAAGGCTCCATGGAGAAGGAAATGAGTAAAGTAGACCTGCTTAAAACTGAAGCGGTCATGAATGGATCCGTTATTCATCTTTGGATGTTCATTTTTTTATCGATATTGGCTTCGTCTGCTCAGGCTCAGGAAAAAAATGATATTCCGTTTCTTGACAATTATTGCGTGAAATGTCACGGCGCGGATGAACCCAAGGGCGATGTTCGTTTGGATCGGTTTGATTTGCAAGTGACGGTCGATAACCACGAACTGTGGGAAGAGGTCATACATAAAATCCAGCGAGGCGAAATGCCACCTGAGGATTCCAAGCAGCCGACGGCGGATGAACGCCGAGCGTTCTTGGCCAAGGCAATTCGGTTACTAACAAGGTATGAGGAAGAGACACAAGCATTACGAGATCCCTTAATGCGTCTGACTAACAATCAGATTGCGCATAGTCTTCAGGATCTAATTCAAACGCACGAGCATATTGCGGATCAGCTCATCGGTGACCCGATCGATAAGCATGGTTTTTCCCGGCAGGCAGAACTCGACCTTTCGGGTTCGTACCTTCAGCTCTATACCGATGCACTTGAGCAGATGATCAAACGAGCGATGCCGAACCTTGCACCGACCCGCCCCGATGTGTTTCGAATTGCTGGCAACGATTGGGAAAAATGCCACTGGGGAGGTGATAACTATCTTTATCAGGGATATCGGCGGTTGTACGAGGGGCCGAAATGGATCGGCGATGATTTTGAGATCCCCATTCCACCCAAGCACGAGTACCGAATGTTTCTGCGTGAAAACAGGACTAAGGGAAAATTTCGAATCAAATTAACCCTACGCAATGAGCCGCCAACCTACGGGTATGGAGAGCATTTTCTGATCAAACCTGAAGCTCCTATCGCCAAATCGGTGGCTGGTCAGGTGGTGCTACAAGATTTAACCGATCCTCGGACAATTCAGATTCCTGAGGCTGGTATCTACCAGGTCGATGTTTTCTTAAATCCGCCGGCTAAGGTAGTGGTCGCAGCGGATTCCTCAAAATTGCAGCAGGGATTGATCGGCTCTTGGGGACTAAATGGTGATACCCAGAGTGAATCCAAACGCAAGGAATTGACGGGGAAACTTGAGGGTGGAGCAACGTTTGTCGATTCACCAATCGGTAAACAAGGGAAAGCAATTTCTCTGGATGGGCACGATGATGCGGTGGTAATTTCGCGCCATCCCCGGATGGATGTGGGGAAGGGGGACTTCACTGTGGCTGCGTGGATTAACCCAAGCGAACTGCGGCAGGCGGGTATCGTTTGCCTTGGCCAATACAATTGGGTGCAAGGTTGGTATCTGGACATGCTGCAAGGGGGTGTGTTGCGGATTGAGACGGTCAATCCTGCCAATCAATCCAATGGCACGGTGGCTACCAAGCCCGGCATTCTCAAAGCAAACACTTGGCAGCACGTGGCGGCGGTGGTGCGGCGTGGCGAGAACCAAACCAAACTGTTCGTTAACGGTTTTGAGGTCGCCTCCGGAACCGTTGCTCCCACTAACCTAGATAACACCTCGGTAGATTTGCACATTGGTCGCATTCAGAATTCCCGGCTCTTCAAGGGCCAGATGGATGAGGTCTGTTTTTACAACCGAGCTTTAGACAGAATGGAAATTCAGGCTCTCTTGGAACCGGGTCAACAGTTTGTACGGGAACCCCCAGAACCGCCACAGGAACTTACCTTGAATCTGGGGGAGCGCGAATTTACCGGGACTCTTCATCAACCCGCATTTTTAGGAGTTCGCCTGCCAGCGGGGCCACTGCAGGTCAGTGGTGATTATGGTGATGGATTAGCTCCTCACCGTATCAATATTACTCCAATGCCTGCAGAGAGTGATCTTGCGGCTGAGTATGAAAAATTTGAAAAACGGAAAACCGCTCGCACGCCTCAGGAAATCGGCGTGTACATGGATCAGTCAGGTCGGCATCCTTACAAGTTGGTTGAGCCGATCACGGTCGCGGCCAAAGCAGGTTCGCAGGTCTTTGAATTGTTTGGAGCGTTGGAAGATTACCCCGGCGTGGTCTCCGATCTGATCGAAGCTGAAGATCGAAGCCCCGGTTACTGGTTGAAATTCCGCACGCTGACTATTGTCAATCACAACAAGCTCGAAGGTTTTCCGCTACCTGCTCGATTCGAGTGGACGGAACCCATTTATCTTGTGCGGCCCGATGAACAGTGGATTAAGGCGTTTGGGCATACTCACGGTTTAATTCCTTCGGCCAATGGAAACAATGGCACTCACGGCAATGAAGCCAAAGGTCCGGCGATCTATCCCGAGGTGATGAAATCGCAGGGACATGTAGTTATTGAAAAGGTGGAGTTCGAGACGCCTTTCTTTGAGACTTGGCCACCAGCAGCAGTTCAGCCGTTCCTCGCGGAAGCCAAACTGGATGAAAAAGAACTGGATGGAAAAGAACTGCCGGGCAAGTTGAAGTCGCTCGCGGCACGTGCCTGGCGACGACCCTTGTCCAAATCTGACGCAATTCATATCGACAAAATTTGGGCGGCGGAAATTGCCGCTGGTGGCAGTGAACTTGAAGCACTGCGAAGCTCAATCGTCACGATACTTTCCGACCCGCGGTTTCTATATTTGCGACGATCCAATAATTACGACCTTACCTCTCGTCTAGCTTACTTCCTGTGGAACGGTCCGCCGGATACCCAATTGATCACGATGTCGGGTGAGCACGAACATCTTGCTGACTCACTAATCGAGCAGCAGGTGGACCGTTTGCTCGATGACAAGCGTAACCGGCGGTTTGTCGAAGATTTTGTCGCACAGTGGATCGATTTCAGCCGATTCGATCAGATCGCCATCGATCCAAATTACTATCCTTCGTTCAAAAACCGCGGCATGCGGATCCGGGAATACATGAAGCAGGAATGTGTCGAATTCTTTGCACACGTTCTTCACGAGGATGTGAGTTGCCTTAGTTTTCTGGAATCTGATTTTGTCATGGTGAACGAAACACTGGCTGAGCATTATGGGATCGCCGATGTTTTAACGCCGAGATTCATGCGAGTGGCTGCGCCTGCACATCGAGGTGGAGGCGTTTTGGCACAGGCTGCGGTCATGCTGGCTCAGTCCAACGGGCAGGATTCCCATGCGGTGAACCGCGGAGTTTGGATTCGTTCGCGTCTATTGGGAAATCCACCGCCCGATCCGCCACCGGACGTGCCTTCGCTACCAGAACCATCCGGCGATCCCAAAGCCAGCGTCCCGGCATCGGTCAAACAGAGATTTGATTTGCATCTCAAGACAGGCACAACGTGTTACGACTGCCACCAGGATATCGATCCATGGGGTATCGCTACTGAAGGCTTCGATGCGATCGGGCTTCCGAGAACCACCATTCAAAAGGCTGGCCCAGTGGTAAAGCAAGTTGTCATTGACGAACAAGAGATTGATGGGTTATTGCCGTTGAAACAGTTTCTGCTCAAGCAACGCCACGAACAGTTTTCTTATGGTTTTACATGTCATATGCTTTCTTATGCGTTAGGCAGACCACTCACATTCCGCGACGAGACGACCGTACGGACCTTGCAGGCAGAGTTTGAGAAAAGCGGATACAATATGCGAACCCTGATCAAAGCGATTGTGACATCAACGGTTTATCGGCAAGGCACCGAATTAAAGACTCAAGATTAATGGCTGTGCCAACGACGACTGGATAGAAAGAAGACAATCATGGCTAAGAGAATGCAGATCCATCGACGTACATTTCTCCGCGGCGCGGGTGGAGTGGCCTTGAGTTTGCCGGTGTTCGAATGCATGGCGAGTGAGGCAAAATCCGAGATCCCTAGACGGCTTCTAGCGCTGTATGTGGGGCACGGTTTTGCCCTGCATGGCGATTGGCGTTGGTACCCGACGCTGGTCGATGGCCAGTTGCGTTTTGGCAAGTCAATGGAAGCCTTTACACCTCTGGCCAATCGCATCACGGTTGTGCAAGGTCTGGAGCATCCCCAATGTGTGAGTGCCAACGGACATAGCACTGCCGATTCGTTTCTAACCGGCAGTAATCCTGCCGCTGCCGTGAAAAGCCCATCGATTGATCAAATTGCCGCAGCGCTGCATGGCCATAAGACACGCTATCCGAGTCTTGTGCTTGGCAATGAGGGAGGTTTAGGTGGCGAAGGCCGATCGAACACGCTTTCGTACAATCAATTTGGACGCGGCATCCCATCGACGAATAATCTGCGAGGATTGTATGACGCAATGTTTAATTCCGACCGGGCCTTGCAGGAAAACCAACGGCGACGTTTGAGTCGAGATCAGCGCCGTGTCGATCGGGTGCTGGAATCTTACCGCGAGCTCAAACGTAAACTCGGAAGCGAGGATTCGCAGAGGCTGGAGCACTACATGCAGGCATTGCGAGATGTGGAGAAAGAGATCGAGCGCATGGAACGCTGGGCGACAACCGCCAAGCCAAAAGTTGCCACCGATGAGCTGGCATTGAATGCTTCTGTGCAAGATCCAGCTGCTTTCATCCGTACGATGTACAATCTCATCTATCTGGCCTTCAAGACAGATTCCACTCGTTATGCGACCTACATGCTGCAGAGCATGAACAGTAGCAAATGGGACAACATTCCGATTGCTTTGGGGCTTGGTGTCACCCACCATCTGTTGGCCCATAACGCGGTACAAGGAGGTGAGCATCTGGTTAAACTTGGAAAGTACGACAAGTTCCAGGCAGACCTGCTGGCTGAGTTCATCACGAAACTGGCAGATACTCCCGAGGCCGACGGCACGATGCTCGATAACACGATCGTGCTCTATGGCAGCAGCAACAGCCAGACGCACGTTAATACCGATTATCCTTTGATGTTGGTGGGAGGCGAAAAACTTGGTCTCAAGCAGGGAGCGGTTCACGATTTTGGCAAACAGACTCCGCCACTATCAAATCTCTACCTTACGCTGCTAAACGCATTGAAGGTTCCCGTTTCTAAATTCTCCGACAGCAGCGGAACAATTTCAGAAATCATGGCTTGAGCAATCGTCTGTTCGCTCAGCAAATGAATCGATGCGTTTTGCCCTTTCTCAAAGCGTGGGTTCGATTGACCTGGTGAATAGATGGCCAAGTGAGGCGACTAAATTGAGGTTGAACGATGAGTTTGAATCGCTGGCAAATAGTGTTTTAGAGAATGGCAAGCTAATTTTTAAATTTCGTTGAAAATTTCTAATTGCTAGGTGGAAACAAAAATTTTGCCGGATTTCTCCCACCTGTTTCGAAAAAATAACCCTCGTTGTTGTCCCATTTATCTAGGCAATACAGTTGGAACAATCGGACGGTCAGTGCTGGAATCCGCTTTGTTTTTCAGCAGTTTGGTGGCGTCCTTGGATTTGGGTGGTAAGTTTCCTACACGCGTCACAAAGGAGTGCTTCCGCGATCGAGGAGGCTCATGGATTGAGTTTCCTGTTAGACACCAATTAATAAATTGTGAGTATTCTAGACCCAACGTGTCAAAGAACTCGCGATAGGAGAGATGCAAGACAGAAAATGCATTTCTCGGAGACTCCAAGCGATGGCAAAATTTTATATTCAATCGGGCAATGTTTGTTACGTAGTTGGCGCATGCGACGTCGAAGGCGCAGCTCTCTGGGCGATGCACCGTATCATGGACGAAAAGATCTGTGATTACGAAGATGCGATTCTTGAGAGTGACGTGAGTCCGTTCGATCTACCCATTTCTGATGCCCACCTCCAGGACGTCCCACAGGCGGTCCCCTACGAAGCGATGCTGGAGGGGTTGGCTCAATTCGACGAAACGATTTTGGTGAGTGAGCGTGGGTTCGGCCATGATGATGCTGGCGAACTCGAGACCGAAGAAATCTTTCACCAATGGCGTCAATTAATGCAGGCAGTTGATCGACTACATGACCGCCTCGGGTAGAACCCGTTGGGAGGCAGGCACTCATGTCCGCCGAACGCGCAGTTTCAGGGATTGCCAGAGACCGTTAATCCCCGACTCCAAAGTCCTCATTGCAGAGCCTCATCATCAACTCCATTTCCGCCTGTTCATGATGGGCGAGATCTTTACAAAAGCGATCAAACGATTCGGCAATTTGTGGAAACTCGACTTGAGGTGATGATTCGCGATAAACGACTTGCCAAGTGGTCTCGATGATTTCGCTCAACTGCAGGAACAACCTTTCATGGTCTTGCTGAAGACGCGAAGCGTTGCGGCTGACATTGGGGTTTTGCAGCGCCGAATGCTGGAAGTATCCGTAGCATTCTTCTAAGGCGAAATAGGTTTCCATTTCGTCACGAAGGTCGGACAGGCGCTCGGCGACCTGCTGAGCAAAGGCTCCAGATTCGGAAGCGAAACGTTTTGTTCGATTTTCAACGGAGTGCATGATTTCGTGATAGACGTTATTCAGAAGTTCACGAAATCCATAATCCGTCTTGATTTCTTTCAAAAACGGGACATTGATGGTGATGCCGGCAGCCTTTGCGCCGCTCTGTCGAAATTCAGTTTCAGATATCCAAGTGCTCATCTCATTCCTCGCTCATAACGTAGGATCGTAATTGCCAATCTGATGGAGAGGTTGGAAGAAGAATTTACGTTTGACGCTTTCAGTTGCTGTAGGCAAATAAATTGCGTTGTAGAACGAAATCTAATTAGATTGTCATTCTATAAAAGTATTTCCTTCCATCGCATTGAACCAGTCTCCACGTTAAACACGACCCTTATTTTATGGTGAGCCAATGCGAAGGCAAGGAAAATCAGCTCCCTAAGAATAGGGAAGGAACTCGGGTTTGCTGCCAAGGGAATCAATGCGGACATTGGTCGTAGCGATAGCATGCTATTTATTTGCTAAACTACAGAATCGATATTTGAGATTGCCCTTAATTGGTTTTGGTTGTTGAAAATTTTTAATTTCTGAGTGCTACATGTCCCAACACGGTCCGTGGTTTATCAAAGAATCCAACGATGTTTACATTGATCCGTTCGTTAACGTGCGGGTGGATCAGGTCATTCGCCCCGACGGTAAGGACGGTCAGCACGTCGTTGTCTGTATGAAACCCGGCGTTTGTGTTTTAGCGATGGACGATGAAAATAATGTTCATTTGACGCGGGAGTTTCACTACGGCGTTGGGCGTTATTCGCTGGAAGCTGTTTCGGGTGGAATCGATCCGGGGGAGGGGGCAGATACGACTGCCAAGCGAGAGTTGGCAGAAGAACTAGGGTTGATTGCTGAAAACTGGGAGGCGATTGGTTCGGTCGATCCTTTTACCACCATCGTTGTCTCGCCAACGAAGACTTACATTGCCCGTGGGTTAACGAAAACTGTTAGTAATCCCGAAGGCACTGAACTGATTGAAACCGTCGTGATGCCGTTGTCTGAAGCAGTTGAACGAGTCAACGCTGGCGAGATTACTCACGCGCCTACCTGTGTTTTGATTTTACAGGCAATGATGAAGAATGGATCCACGCCCACGGGTTAGTCAAAGACCCTTTGCAAATTACTTTGCATCGAGGTGCTTTGTTTTATTGAATCGTCCGCACTTAGTTCGAGAGTTGTTCGAACATTTTTTTCGCCCTGGCGCGGTACAGGAAGAGTCCGCGGTATTTCAAAGCCTGTTCTAAGGTGGTTTTCGATTTCTCTTTTTCTTCCATTGCATTTAAAACCGAGGCAGCAAAAAATCTAATTTCAGGGGAAGCATTTTGCTGCTGTAGCGCTCTTCCGATTGCCGTTTTAGCTTGTTCCGTTTTGCCTTCTCGCAAGAGAATGTAACCACGAGCTGCTTGGGCAACGACGTTATTCGGCAGCGCTCGGACATTTCTGTTGGCGATTTCAAGTGCCATTTTCCGCTTCTCCGGGTCGGCGCTTTCAATTAAACAAAGGGCGTACATGTTCGACGCTTCAAAGTTGTTTGGAAATTGTTTGTAGAGCTCGCCGTAGTGTGATTCGGCAACGCCGTAAGATTCACCGGCAAAAGCAATTTTTGCTTTCAGGGAGAGAGATTGAGGTGTTTCGCCGGCGACCTCTGCTTTTTTGATCGCTGAATTTGCCGTGGGGAATTGTTCTTCATTAACCGCCCAACTGGCAACTTCCAATTGAACTTGAGGGCTGTCGGCATACGTTTCGGCGGCCGCTTGAATCCAGACCTTGGCGGTGTCAAATTTCCCGGTTCGCTGGAACCAGTTAGCCACGATGATTTCGGGTGGCCGCGTTTGGGGGAGCGCGGTCTGGAGTTGTTTCAAAAAGAGCAGGCTTTGCTCGAGGTTCTTTTCATTGAATTCAAGTTCAGCCGAGACCATCAACGCTTTGGGGTTTCCTGGCCGCAATTCTCTGAGTCTTGTGAGGTAACGTCGAGCATCTGAGAAACGTCGTTGTCGCATGGCGATATCAGTTGCCCCGTCGAGATATTGCGCTTCGTAAAAAGCGGCGGATACGGGAGATAATTTTGCGTTCTGGATCACACGCTCGAGTTTGTCTAGCAATGCCAGTGCGTCAGTGGATCGGTTTTCATTAATTGCCAATCTGGCGAAAGTCGAATAGACCGCTGGTTTGTCAGGATGCTGCAGGGCCGCACGTTCGAGCAAGACCCGTCCAGATTTTGGATCCTGAATAGCAAAGCTGAGTCCGGCGAGCATCACATCGGCTGGAGGAAAATTTGGGTCTGAAAGAGCCTGTGCCGTCATCAGCTCAATGACTAACTTCGCATCTTTTACTTGAAACGCCTTGACCGCTTCGCCAATGACTTTTTGCTGTTCCGGGTTGGAAGCCGGGTCGCCCGGGATCAGGTTGTATAGTTCCTGAACGAGCTGCTGATACATTTTCTCCGCTTGCTGCTGTGCCGCTTCTGCAGTCGGTGGAGTAACCGCTGGTTTCGAGGGAGTAAGCGAGTTAGGACGTTTACCATCAACTTCTTGTGGTGGTCGAAATTGAGTTCCCGTTTGCCCCATGACAATCAGTGGCCAGAAGCATGTTGCTACCAGCAGAAGGGGGAGCGACAGTCCACGCGTTACCCATCGTCGTGATGCGGACGTTGCTGCTGAATGAAATGATGAAGGCATGAACGAACTCCGTCTCAATTGGGTAGATTGAATAACTCACAGCCAGTTTAGTCACTTGGGGAGGTGCGGTTGATCGCGGTCATAATTTCAACCGTTGCGTCGGATTTATTGAGAACATAAAAATGCAGGCCAGCGACCTCGGCATCGATGAGTTCCTGAGTTTGTTCGATCGCCTGAGCCACGCCGATTTTGAATTGATCATCGGGTTCAGGGTTTGCTTCGAGTTCCTGCACAAACGGCATGGGTAGTTTAGCTCCGCAAAGCGACGAGATGCGTTGGATTTGCTTGAGGCTGGTGACAGGCAGCAAACCCGGGACGATCGGAATGTTGATTCCTTTTTGTTCGCAGAGATCTCGAAATCGGAAAAAGTCCTCGTTGTTGTAGAACAACTGTGTGACGATTGCGTGCGCTCCGGCGTCGACTTTTCGTTTTAGATTATCAAGGTCAACGTCAAGGCTTGGTGCCTCCCGGTGTTTCTCCGGATAGCCGGCAACCAGTACACCAAGGTCTTTAAACTCGTTGTTGATCAGTTCGACTAACTCATTGGCGTATTGATAGCCCCCTTCAGTTGCCTGAAATTCCGTTTCGCCTTGGGGAGGATCGCCACGCAGGGCAACGATGTAGTCAACTGATCGGGCTCGCGCCTGTTCGAGGTAGGCTCTTAAATCATCCACGCTGCTGCCGACAAGTGTCAGGTGAGATGCGACCGGGATGTTATACAGGTTTTTAACATCTTCAATGATGTCGAGCGTTTTACCTTGCGTCGACCCACCGGCACCGTAAGTGCAGGTGATAAAGTCCGGTGAAAATTGCATCAGTTGTTCGACGTGGCGTCGGAGACTTTTTTCACCGGCGGGTGTTTTGGGTGGAAACAACTCATACGAAGTGACTTGTTTCTTTTCAAACAGTTGAGAGAGCGACATTGGGATACGAAATGATTTTGGAATGGAAATTGGATAGCTTCATGATAAGTTCGCAGCGGTCGCTGAGACAGACCAGATTGAAAAACAGTTGGAAGATTGAGCGTTTTTGAAGACGTATAGCTGGAAACAGGCTGAAATAGGCGGGTGCTGGTTCTTGTAGCTTATGAAGAGATTGGCGGCTCACAGGGAGATCGGCTCATTAGAGAGGCCGTCGGGCCGCTCGTGTTGCGTATTTCGGTACATATCGAGAATCAATTCGATATCGCAGGGGCGCTGGGTAACATTTCGACGTGAGAACATTCTTTTCTGAGTGGTCACAATGACTTCGGGAGGGAGGTTTCCAACTTTATCGAAGGTGCGAGCATAATTAACGAAGCTCGGGACATTGGTCGTCGCGAATCCGTATACCATGCTCGCGGTGCCGATCGTCTTGCCGGTAAAGATACTGGTGTTGATCGCGGTTTTCGCATAGTCGCCAATAATACAGCCGATGAACTGCATCCCTGATGCAATCTTTTCGGAACCGTACTGCATATTGACCATCCCATACGTGTTTTTCAGGTCGCTGTTGCAGGTGCCTGCTCCCAGGTTAATCCAACTGCCAAGGTAACTGTGGCCAAGAAATCCATGATGTTGTTTGTTGGTGTAGGCCTCAAGAATGGTGCTCTCAACTTCTCCCCCTATTTTGCAGGTATGGGAAATAGAGACACAATCTTTGATCGAAGCGTGTTCACTGATTCGAGTTCTCGGGCCGATATATACCGGTCCCCTAATAAAGCAAAACGGCCCAAATTTAACATCCGCATCAATGACGATTGGACCAGGTTTTGAATCAAATAAAACCGGATCGACAATTTGAACGCCATCGCCAACGAAAACATTCTCATATTTTTCGGTGTAGTTACCGTGCGCGATTCGATGGGCTAAGTTGCCCTGGAATGATTGAATATTCTGGTCAATGATTTCGTGCGGGTAGTCAAGTAATACAAAATCGTCTTCGGTGATTTCACAGTCGGGGTGTCTGCCGAGTGATTCGATAAGTTTCGTCCACGCCGATCGCGGTTGATCTTGTAGTGTGCTGGTGGGAACAATTGCCGCCGCGGTGGCCCAGCCAACGCGAATCAAAATACCTTCCGGAAGGAGTTGATTGGACGATCCCATTAACGCACAGATCTTCTCCCAGTTTTTCACCGTGGGCGCGAGACGCGCGTTGACGATAAGTGTCCATCGTTGAGAAAGGTCGAGTGATTGTTCCAATTCGGGGAAATCAAGTATTTGAATTCGTTCGAGAAAAGGCCGAACGATTCCAACCATTCTTGAATTCAGAGATTTTAAAAAATCAACTAAGCGAAGACTGGCGCATGTGATTGCGTATGCAGGGCGACCGGTCGTGACAGGATAGAGATTTTCAACGCCCGAATCTTCAAAAACGATGACATTCATTTGGTGTAAGGATGAGCGTGCTGAATGATGGAAGCCGGGGACACGAAGATTCGTTTTAACATGAATCCAAAAGATAACAAGCGAGAAACATCGGCTTCATTGTTTTGAAATCAACAAGCGATGGTTCGCTTTCGTTTTTGATTGCGCCAAGCCAGTTCAGGTGGTTTAGGTTGTCTAGTGAGTGGTCGTCAACGCTCGAATAAAACAAAAAAAAGCGGCTCGTTAAAACAAGCCGCTTTGTGAAAATTCAAAGGTAAAGCCTTGCCAGATGGTTGGCTTAAGCAATTATTTTACGCGATTACTTAAGTTGTGTTCCCGCATTGTCTGCCACTACCTGAGGTCCCATTTGTTGGGCAACAAGGTTGGTGAGATCCAGTTGGTTGTTATAAACAACCGATCGATTCACTGCTTTGATGACTTCTGGTCGGACATTGCCATTGATTGGTGAGTTGTCGAATCGCAAGACGAGGACAATTCCATTGGCTTCCGCAACGGCTGCGACGACCGATTGCAGTTTCTGGTAGGTGACGTAGTAAATCTGGGCTTCGCGATTGAGGAGGTTCGTTTCACGCTGGCGTGCCAGAGTTTTTAGTTGTGTCTGTTGTTGCTCGAGGGCAGCCTCTTGCTCAAACCGACTCGGGCCACTTTCCATCGCGCTAATTTCTTGCGCTCTGATCTGGATGGCCTTTTGTTGCTCAGTGATTTGCGCCTTTAGTTCGTTTGCAGATTGTTTGATTTCATTCATCTGGGTATTAAATTCCAGATTTTTTTGAAATACGGCTGCGACGTCTAGGATCGCAACGATACCGGATTCTTGTGCTTGAGCCACTATACCGGTCAACGGTAGCGTGATTGCAACTGCTGTAATTAAGGCCAATTTGTTAATGTTTAATTTCAAAACTCGTCCTCCCTGACTGACGAAACGTATTAGGTTGATTGTAAGCCTAGGTGATCCTTCACCGGCAACTATGATTGAAATGCAGCAAGTTTGCCGCGAGTCGTTTTTATCTACAACGCAAGATGCGTGCCAAACTCAATATTTGAATGTCAAAAAAAATGCTGAGCAGTCGAGTCAAGTAAAACTTAAGTTCGTCGCCGTTCGCTCTTCTTTGCAAACTTCTTGGTCCGCAACTTTTGCAACATGGTTTGTAAAGATTACCCGTTTTCAAATCAATCCAAATCTTGGTTGCAAATGAGAAATTAACGATGTGAATTGCTGGCATCTTAAACACCTAAACTGCTAGCAAGCCTTAGGTTTGGCACGGATGAAGAGGCAAGAGGTTTTGGAGCAGTAAGTTGCAAACTTGCGGGGCGATCGCAGGTGGCGGCTGAAATCAATTATTGGGTAAAAGCCTGCGTCGTTTGCCGGTGAGCAGTGAGGTCGGAGATGTCGTCCGGTGTAAGTTTGCACTGGTGAATGGCGGACGCGACAAGGACATGTTCGCAGCCAAGTTTGAGCAGCGTTTGGATATCGCTGGCATGCCGCGCTCCGCCCCCTGAGGTGATCTTAATTTCGGGTAGTTCTTGTTTAATTTCCTGAATGAGATCGCCAAATCCGTTTTCAGAATTTGCACATCCTGCCATGGTTCCCACGGATGCTAGATCGAGAAGGATAAATTCACGGACACCTTTTTCAAAAGCATGTTGGACTAATTCAAGTGACGTCGCATCGGCCAGGTTTCCTGGTTGCGTGAACAGTTTGCCTGCTTTTTTATCGAGGCTAAAAATAGGTGTAATGTCCAGTTCAATTAGTTTCGTGAGTAAATCCAGATCAGTGAAATTGGCAAGTGTTTCCGACGAAAGGATGATTTTTAAACGCTCTCGCTGCTGAATGTTTTCGGTGATCTTTTGGTATTGATTGCCGCTCACCCAGTTAGCATCGATCCACAGTCCAAATCCAGCGTTCAAGAGATCGTTATAGACATGCCAATTGGGATTGGCTCCATTGAAGCTATCGATGTCCGCGAGATAGAGAACATCGCATCCGGTTTGGTTGAAAATTGCCTTGGCAACATCAATGGGTTGGCTACTCTGAGTCAACTTGGAGTGAACTGGCCGGTAAGTATCCCGATCCCCCTGAGCCGCGAGGACGACCTGGGAAATCATTAAATCGAGAACGGGAATGACAGGATTCATAATTGAAGGGTCGCGTGATCCAGTATTTACGAATTGTAGAAGCGGGCGGTAGCGTCATCTGCCGCTTGTTATTTTAGCGGTTTATCTGAACCGCGTCATTCTCGTAAAGTGGTAAATAGCGGTAATAAACTTCAAGAATCATGACAGCCATTGCGGTCGTGTACAAGCGTCCGCCAACCTTGCCGTGCGGGTCGGGGAAATACCAGCTTCCCGCTTGGTGTGTATCGCTTTGATCTTGGCTGGCTACTAAGTGTTCTCTCATCTTTTCATTCCAATCTTCCCAGCGTGGATCACTGCGATGGTGCAGTACCTGTGTCGCGTAGTAGTTGAAATAAACATTGTTCTTGGAAGGACCGTGGTCGGATAAGAATCGCGTTGCTTGTTCGAGCGAGCCCGCGTTTATCCCGGCACCGAGATACATTTTCGAAAGCACTCCGATCGCGGTTGTCGTTGCTGAATTTTCCAATGAGTCATTTGTCGTGTATCCATACCGACCATTGGAGGTCGCAAGTGAGTCGACAAATTGTTCGGCTCGAATCATGGTTAGTTCACCGAGTCGGGAGTTAGAAAGTTGGCAGCTTTTTAAGGCCATGATCTGCCATCCGGTAACTGTCATGTCTCCCGGCGCTCCGGGGTCATACCGCCATCCACCCGCTTTATGTTGTGCGGTTTCGATGTACTGTCTCGCCAAATCAGCCATCTTTCCCAGTCCACTGTCTCCCGTCATGGTGCTGGCTTCGCTTAAGGCGATGGTGGCAATTGCATGGGCGTACATGCCTTTACTGCCGGAAGTGAGACTTCCCCCTCGTGCGGAGATCCTCATTTTTGAGCTTAAATAGTCGAGGCCCTTTTGGATTTGTTGTTGGTAGGGGCCAGTTCGCTGAGTATAGCCTGCTCCCAGCAATGACATGAGTGCCAGTCCTGTTGCGGCGGTCGATGCCTCGTCAGTGCCTTCGTTTTTGCAATTGCCACGGCAGGATTGTTGGTCGTGGAGAAATCTCCAGCTACCGTCTTCGCGTTGATGATTAATGATCCATCTGAGGCCTTCTTCGACGGCTGCTTCGCTCGCTAGTGTGCCACCCCTCAAGGCTGCAAGCCTTGCTCTGGCGTCCGATGCTCGACCCTCCAAACCTCCTCCAGTTGGAAGCTTGCCAACCTCGTTCGCAGGATTGTTTTCTGCTGGGTTAGGGTTGATCGCCGGGTTGGCAATGCTTGGAGAGACGATCGGTAGATCATCCGCATTAACGGAATCATTCGTAGCCGTCGCGTCGGCGAGCATCTCCAAAGGCGATTGGCTGTCGATTGGGCCTTCGATTTCAATAAATTGTGTTTCAGCCTGGTTCAAATTTTCCAGAATGGGATTGGCATCCTGGGTGGCTACCAAGCTGATCGTTGTGACCGGTTGATCCATCGCCAACACGAACCATGCAAGCGTTAAGAACAGCGCGAGGTGCAGTGCCATGCTGATGAGCACGGACGATAAAGGATTACGATGATTTTCAATTCGTCCGCGAATGGAATTGTTTTCGAATAACGCATCTTCGTCAGGGGCATTGATTTGAGGCAGCGGAAGATTCGGTGGAATTCGATGAGAGTTTAAAAACGTCTCCAAAGTTTGTGGACCGCGAGGCGGAGATGGATGACGCTTCGATTTCAAGTGAATCGCAGGAATTGAATTAACCGCTCCCGACGAATTTTCAGGAGTGCGGTTTCGTGGCGCTACGGTCACAAGTTTAGGGGGCTCGCCGGAGACCGGGGGCGTATTACTGGATGACATCATCGCAGAATCGTTAGTCGGCATAGCAGTCCGATTCGGTTCTGGTTGTTTCGTCATGGCTGATACCTAAGTAGACCCCGAGGTCTACTATAGTTCGCGATCGGGATGGAATCATGTTTTACGTGGTTTATTCTACGTGGAAACGATTGATAAATATAAATAATCGTCAGTTTCCAAGGGTTAGTTTGGTCACTGTTTCGGGAACCGGGTTGATAAATTTCAGCAAATCAAAATCGGCAGGGCGAGCCTGGAGTGTATTTCTAATTCCCAGTGGCGCGGGCAGCGATGCTGAGAGAGGTTGAGTCGTGGAGTCGTGCCATAAGTTAGTCGGTTCATAACCGCGTCGGGCGAGTTTGATTGCCCAGACGGTCTCGTTTGCTGCAATCTTTTCCGGAACCAGACAGTTCAACGGAATGGCGAGTTCAATCGTCCACGTAGTTTCGTCCTCGGATTGGCTGACAAACCAATTGGGATTCCAGCCGAGGCTGCCCGAACAGCTTTCTTTGACCCAGCCCCGGTGGTCGATCACAAAACAGTTTTGGGAAAGGTAATCTCGATCCACGTCAATGGAGAACTCGATTCGGTCGCGGTGAGTCAAATCCGCATCCCGCGGTCTTGATTGATTGGGAGACTGGTAAGGTTGGCCGGCTATTTTTTGACACTGAAAGCCGGCGTAAAAGTAATTCTCATCGTAAGCGAACATGGCAAGATCAGGAGAGCCGTTTGATTTGCTATCGGCGGTTGAGAGAGGCATTTGCCAGGCATCGCGATTTTGAGAACCGTTCTGCCAAAAAGGGTCGTTAAGTTTGCCATCAAGCTTGGGTGGTTTGTCGGTGAATCGGCAGACGCCCATCGCAAAGCTAGACGGTGAAGTTGCTAATTGTGGACTGAGTGCCAATTCGCGTCGCGCGGCGATGGAAAGGCCTGCCTCGCCTTCATCGCTAAGCTGTGCGAGCGATTTATATCGGCCTTCATTGGCCAGTGCTCCATTGAGTCGCCGGGAAATATGAGATTCCATGAATTTATATTGCGGCCCGGCAGCTAGTTCAGGATCCCGCTGTTTCATTTGATTTAATATTTTACTGGCTATTTGCAGGCGTTGATCAAAGAAAGCTGGTCGAATGGGAGAGGGTGTGCTGTCTGCTTTAGCGTCCGGTTCTTCTGGGGGTGGCGATTTTTTTTCTTTGGATTTCAGCATTGCGTCGCTGGGTAGCCATTTGATCTGTGAGCTCCCGTTAGCAAATTTTTGCTCAGTCCGTGGTTGGAAACTTTCTTTTAAGCGTTGGGTTTTAGTCAGCGTTCCGAGTTCAGTTAGTTCCCCATTTTTAATTTTGTTCTGATATTCAATTTGGGCGAATTCTTCACTGCTGTAATATTTTGCCAGCCAATTCATGGAGGCAGGTGCGAATGCATGATTGGCCCAGTGGTTGACCAAAAGTGTGTGGGTTTGTGCAGCGAGCTCTGTTTTTCCAACCTCCAAATAGCCTTCGGCGAGTTGCATCAACCATACTCCGGCGATTCCCTTATCCATTGGCATGGTGAACGCCTGGATTTGTTGTCGCCAAATTAGCAAGTCGCGAGAAGAGGTGGGTTCAAAACGAACGAATTCTTCTACTTTTTTTTGTTTCGAATTCGCCTGCTGAATCATGTTTAGATTTCCACGTTTGGCGTCTATCATGTTTCTCGGTAACGCAGTTTTTCTCTTATCTAATCCAGAGAGAAGATTTCCCGCTTGCATTCTTTCGCGTTGGCTCAGATGGTTGACGCGGTAACGAAGCACCTGATCGCTAGTGACGGATTTCCCTAAAAGTGCGCGGCTAAGCGCGATTTGGTCTTCAATCAAGACGCCTGCCCGAGGAAGGAGGCGTGTCGCATCAATGGTGAAATCGCCGGTTGGATCCTCAAATGCAAACCGATCGACTTTCCATGTTTTTAAACCTAGATCTGTGATTTGGATCGGAAAACTTCGCTCACTGCCGGCGTGGTTGATCGCAGAGTTCACGAGCGAAAATAGTTCAGCGGAACGTTGGTTACGTTGGCGGGTGGTTGGTTCGGATGAATTCAGCACCACTACGTTGGGTTGCATGGTTCGAATCACACGGGTGAGGTTTTTTAAGATTTTCTCTCGTGTTCCTGCCGAACTCAGGTCGGCTTCGGCTGGAATGCCCAGTGAATGGAGAAGGCTGCTGCCGAGCCGTTCGGTCGACTGGGTGAGGTCCTGATTTTGGTGATTTGTTTTTTGAATCACTAATGCGGCGGCAGTTTGATTCTCTTCAATCGAATACTTTGCCAGTAACTCCAGCGGGATAGATTGGTCGTCGAGGCTTACGTAAAGGATGGCAACACGTTGTTGGTTGCCTCGTTGGACATGCCAGTTTTGTCCTCCATCGGTGGTGGCGATAATCGCTCCGCCGCCGCCGACTGCCCAGCCGTGGGATTGATCCGAAAAATGTATTTGATTAATCCGCATCCGAATTGGAGTGCGGTGCGATGTCGTCTTTCCGGTTTTTGTATCCATCGAATAGATAACTGTCCCGGGATCGCCGGCAAACCAAATTTGATTTTCGATGGCGGAAATGGTTTCAAGGTCGATTTCAGAGGCTCCCGCTGGGAGCTTGATTTGCGTCCAGGATTTTCCACCGTTGGTTGTGTTGAGCAGCGTGCCGGATTCACCGACTGCCCAACCTGACGTGTTATTGACCATGCGGACTTGAGAAAGGGGGGTGGGGTTCTCACTGATTACCACCGCACGTTCATACTGATTTGGACGCAGTGTGCCCAATTGGCCAGCTTCATTAATGGTTACCAAGCCATCGTTGATTCGCTCAACGGCGATCCAAGAGTGAATTTTTTTCGAGGTTTGGCTCGACCATGACTGGCCACCATCGGAGGTGTAAAAAATTCCAGACTGAAATAAATTACCAGCTTCGCCGACCGCCCATCCATTCAATGGATCGGTGAAGCGAATTTGCTGGAATCGAGGGGCGACTAAATGTTCGACTGAGTTCCACGTGATTCCACCATCTCGAGTCCTCATGACAATGGCTTTGGAACGATTAATGTAGGGCACACTGTAACCGCCTGCGATCCAGCCATTTTTTTCATCTGCAAAAAATACTGACTCGAATCGACAGCTAATTGAATTGATCGATTGCCCATTGGCGCGACCGGTGGCTCGGGTTTGGATGCCCTGTCGCATATTGCGAAGCTTTTCATCCAGTGAGAGATTGTTGGCGCTTAGATTCACTCGTTGCGATATTTGAATCCAGTTTTTCCCTCCATCGGAGGTTCGTACAATTGTCCCCTGCGCACCGACTGCCCAACCCAAGCGAGGGTTGAGGAAAAAAACATCGGTGAGCTCTGCATCTGACTTCCAGGACTTGGGAAGTTGTTCCCGGGGTAAATCCGAATCGCCAAAAGCAAAAGGGGTGACCCAACAAAGCGCTACCAGCCCCGCCGCACAACGAGTGATTATTGGTTTAATAAATCCGTGCATTAATTTGCCATGGTTCCAGTTTGATAAATCGCGCCGGAGTGTAGCAGGATCGAAAATGCAGGACTATAGAAGGCCAGTTCGCCCATTTTTAAAGGGGGTGATTTTGAAGTTGAACTACATTCCAACTTGAGAGTGTGCTAGCAGTTCGAGCATAAATCGGAGTTTTTGGCCATTTTATGGGAAAGCGAACGAGAAATTAATCGAAATACACTTTGTTTTGCGTAAGTAAGTTAAAGGATCGGCAGCAATGTACGGTTAGGCTCGCAAGCGGGTGGAAGTTTTTTATGAAATCGATTGAGAGCGTGACCTGAGGTGTCACGGAGTTCGCAGATACTTATCAACGAAGCACATCGGCCAACTGTGCTCCCCAAATCGTTTGATCCCCCCAAGGCCAAAAGTTAAGGAGAATGAAATGTTAGTTTTAAGTCGCAAGCAGAATGAAAAAGTATTAATCGACGGTGGCATCACAGTGGAGGTCTTGCAGATTAAAGGAAACACCGTCCGACTCGGTATCTCTGCTCCCTCCGATGTGAAGGTGATGCGGGGTGAATTGAAACCTTACGGAATGAGCGTAGTAGAGATGCAAATTCCTCAGGCCGTTGCAATTGCTGGTTAGGCCGCGTCGAAGAGCTTGTTGAGGGTTGCTTTAGCGAAGACGTTTTTCGACCGAGCCAATGAATCTCGATTGGATGGGAAAGAGAAACAGGAAGGTGAGAATTGCCAATCCGACGATACCCAGTGTAACGGTGTGAAGGTCAAGCATCAGCACAAGCAGGTTGGTAAACAGCGCGGCTTCTACAAGTGCAAAGCGAACAAGATATTCCACGGTTACGGCCTGAGCGGCAGATTTCAATTTTTCCTCTTCGGAATCTCCGGTAGCAAGCTCTCCGGCAAAGACGAGGGGGAACACGATCCCACTGCCGACCATCAACATTCCAAAAACCGCTCCGATCAGTGGCAGCATGGAGAGTGGATCGCCCAGTTCATCCCAATCTGCAATCGTCCCGATCACGACGGCTGCGAGAATCGAGGCTGCAAGCATCGCCCCTGCGATGGACTGAAGTGAGGCGACGCGGGGTCGAAGTTTGGTTCTCTGTTCTTCGGAGAGCATGGATTCGGCCTCTGTTACTCAGAATATTAAAGTGAAAACGCGGAATTATTGTTTGCCTAGCTTTTCGACTAGTTTCGCAACTTGCATCGGATCATTCTGGGCGATTAGATGATCGATTGTTTGTTGTTTGACGTCTAGCTTGAGCAGATGTCCTTCGAGACTTTTCCAGTACTTTTCTCTCTTTTTGCCTTCTGAGAGGTATAGCTCGGTGACAATTTCCTGAGCTCGCTGGAGCGAAATGTTTTCCCGGTTATCGTAATAGTTCCGGATAATGTTTTGTTGGTATTTGGATCTTTCGGCCACGGTCGAACTCGCTGGTTTCAAACGGAAAAAAAGCAGGCAGCAGAATTATCGGCAATTCTTAAGTCGGACGTGATGAAAGCTCAAACACCCCAGATATGTCGATTTTAGCGACCAAACAACTTGAATGTAGCCCTCGGACAAGACAGTTTTACTCTGACCGCGAGCTAAATGGTGTCATATTCGACCTGGCACTCTGGAAGCGAGCCAAGAAAAATTCGACCATAAGATTTTGTTTTAATTCTGGGGTCAAGGACAACGACGATGCCTGTATCGGTTTTACTCCGAATGAGGCGTCCAAATCCTTGTTTGAATTTTATGATTGCCTCAGGCAATTGGTAATCATTGAATGGGTTGCCTCCTGATTTTTTGATCGCTTCAAGTCGAGCCTGCAGGAGCGGTTGGTCAGGAACGCTAAACGGCAGTTTGGTGATGATTACATTTTGCAACGCGTCACCCTGGACATCAACTCCCTGCCAGAAACTATCGGTTCCGAACAGGACACCGCGCGGTTTAGATTTAAATTGCTCAAGTAATTGCGTTCTGGAAACGCCTCCTCCCTGAACATAAAGTCCGAAATCTTTTTCGCTAAGCCAGGGAGTCAAGTCACGGACGGCACGATTGAGGAAATCGTAACTGGTAAATAACACAAAGGCATGGCCATCTGTTCGGGAGACGTACTGTTTGATTGCTTCGATGCACTGTCGTTCGTGCGTGTCCCGGTGCTCTGCGGGGCTGGCCATGTTAGAAACCAGAATCAACCGAGCCTGTTCGCAATAATTGAAGGGACTGCCAAGTTGCAGTGATTTAGATTGTGTGAGTCCGATTCGGTTTCGGAAGAAATCGAACGATTGATCGCCGATGGCCAGTGTAGCACTGGTTAGAATGCAGCAATCGGTTTTGTTAAACAGATTTTCTCGCAGGGCGGGGCCAATATCGATTGGCGCTGCCATTAATTTAACTTTTTGTTTTCCATACCGGTTCATTCCTGATTCGACCCAGTAAACCCCGCCTTCCATCTCTTGAAGTCGCCAAGCTTCGAGGGACGTTGAGAGCGCGGCGAGTCGTTCCGCTTGAGAGGTGAAGTCTTGTTTCTCGGCGGCGTCTTTCATGTTCTCGCCAAATTGCCGAACCAATTGACTTAATTTATCCAAAGCCGGAGAGAGGGGATTGTTGACGATGCCAGGTTCCTGCACGCGGGTCGTCGTATTGCGGGCATTGGAGGTTTGCGTGCGAGCGATCCAGGCGAGGATGTCTCCAAACAGATCTTCGGCGCGGATTCGGCATTGGACAACCGACTGCTGTCCGGCCTTGAGATTGTGATGCACCAACAGACCTTTGTTCGTGCTTTCGTTGTAGAGTTTGGAGAGTGTGTAGTCGATTTGTCCTAAAGTGATTCCAAGGCCAAGGTGGTCGCTGGCAACATCTTGAATGGTGTGAGCTTCATCAAGAATAACGGTGTCGTAATCGGGGAGAATGTTTACGCCCAGTCTTCGCAGTGAGAGGTCGCTGAAAAAGAGGGCATGGTTCACGATTAGGATGTCGGCATTTTGTAATCGCTTCCTCGCTTTGAAGTAGTGGCAATCTGCGTAGCTGGGACATTTTCTTCCAAGGCAGTTTCCACTATCACTTTTGACTTCGTCCCACACGCTTGGAAGTACCTTTAGATCGAGGTCGGCGCGTGAGCCGTCGTTGGTCGTTACCGCCCACTCCCGAAGGTCTTGAACCTGAGATACCTGTTCGTCGGTGGAAAACAAACTGTCGCTTCGTTTAAGCGCCTGTTTCAGTCGTCGAAGACTGATGTAGTTGCCACGTCCTTTGGCCAATACGGCGGAAAACTCGAGCGGAATGATGCTGTTCAGGAGTGGAACGTCTTTTTGAATTAGCTGCTCTTGCAGGCTAATGGTGTGGGTGGAGACCACGATCCTGCGCTTGCCACCATCTTTGCTTTCCTGGTTTTCTTGCAATGAGAGGATCGCTGGAACGAGGTAGCCAAAGCTCTTGCCAACGCCTGTTCCGGCTTCGACGATCAAATGTTTCTTGGCGCGGATCGCCTCTGCCACGGCATCGGCCATCTCGAGTTGCTGACGACGCTCTTCGTAGTTTGGCAGCCGTTTGGCAATTAAACCGTCTTGTCCAAGGATCTCCTGTGAATCCAAAATAGCGTCTTTCAAATCAACGAATCAAGAAACAAATACCGCCGCAACATTCTACGTTGACCACTGATTTCCTGACAGACGGTTGAATATCGGTTTGGTAGAATTACACCGCAACTCTATTTTTTTCTGCTGCCACGAATGAATTTTCGGAGTGTCATCGGTAGCGGAGATTTAAAGGTAACCCGTTTCATCGTCGTTGGATGGATGAACGAAAGTTCAACGCTATGCATAGCCAGCCTTTTTTTGTCCCATTTTTCGTGGGGATAGCGCTGTTGCCGATAGCGGGTGTCTCCAAGAATGTGATGTCCCGATTCACAAAAGTGAACACGCGCTTGATGGCGGCGAGCGGTGACCAATTCAAGTTCGACTGCGGTCGCTTCCTCTAATTGCTGGGTAACTTTATAGCGAGTCACAGCACGTTGCCCTTTGCCTTTTTCTAACGTGGAGTAACGGCTAAGATTGCTGTGCGTGTCGAGCTGCGATTCAAAAACACCGGATTCAGATTCCAGTTCTCCGTTGACGATTGCGAATACGATTCGACGGGCTTGATCTTTGTCAAATTGAGTCCGCAGATGTTTTGCCGATTTCGGTGTCTTGCCGAATACCATCGTGCCACTCATTCCGCGGTCAAGTCGGTGAATCAGGTAGGCTTCGTGGTTTTTCTTTTTGCGATCCAGATACGCGGTGACTCGCTCCAGTAATGTATTTGGTTCTTCTTTGTTCGTGGGAACCGTTAGTACTCCGGAGGCTTTGTTGATTACCAGCAGGTCATCGTCTTCGTGAATGATCGTAAAAGTCCGATCACTCCACGGGCGTTTTTTTTTGGCATAGCCCTGTCTGGCATCGTAGTTAACGAGGATAGCGTCACCGGTGCTGACACGGGTCGCGGGGTTTTTGCAGATAGATCCGTTGAGGGAAACGCAACCGTGGTCGAAGAGGAGCGTCAATTTGCTTCTTGGCAAGTCGATCAGGCTGCGAACCATCAAATCGATTCGGCCTTCCAGTTCGGGAGTTACGGTGTCTTTAAATTCGGTCGTTGCCATAAGGTTTCAATGGGTTAAATGTCGTTGTCGACATTTCAGAGTTGGATTATCCGAAGGACGGATTTAAATTTAGAATTGTGGACGTTGTTTACTTCGAGAGTTGTTTAAGGGCTTCCAGTCGTGCGGCTTCGAATTCGTCACCGGGATTCCAAGCGGGTAGCGATTTTTGATTTGCGGCTTGAAGTCCAGTGTAGAACATTAGCTTGGCGTCCTCGACTGCTCCCGAGAGGTTCCAGGTGTCGCTGTACTCATCGCTCGTCTGGTGGTAGATGTTTTCAGTCCACTCTCGCAGTTGTTCCTTTCCCCAACCATCCGGTTTGCCAATCACATGAACTCCGGAGCTGAGGTAGACCCCGGGGACACCAATTTTAGCTAGACTGAACTGATCCGAACGGTAGTAATAACCGCGATCGGGAAACTGGTCTCCGACAACGACTCGTTTTTGCCATTTCGAGATCCGCTCCACAATTTTATCCATGTCCGATTTGCCGCGTCCAATTACGACGACGTCCTCGGTTGCCCCAAGAATGTTGATCCCGTCAATATTAATGACCGCGGCCAAACGCCCAGCTGGAATGGGCGGGTTTTGTGCAAGATAGGCTGAACCGAGGAGCCCTTGTTCTTCAGCGGCCACTGAGGCAAATAGAATGGATCGTCGCGGGCGTTCCGATTCTGGTAAGGCAGCCATGGCACGAGCGATCGCCAACATTGATCCTACGCCCGAGGCATTGTCGACGGCTCCGTTGTAAATGTTGTCGACCTTTTCATCGCGAGCTTCGGTCATTCCAATGTGATCGTGGTGTGCCGTGTAGACAATCCATTGGTTACTCAGTTCGGGGTCACTGCCGGGCAGCAGGCCAAGCACATTGGCGGAGCTTCGCGAGCGAACGCGGCAATCCATTTTCATGGACAATGTCGTCTTTAATGGAACTGGCTGGAAGTTTTTCGATTGGGCAGATTGAGTTAATTCATCCAGTTGAAGACCCGCGAATGACACCAATTTCCCTGCCGCGTTTTCAGTGAGCCAGCCTTCGAGAAGGGCACGGCCAACTTGCTTGCCACCGAGAGCCATTTGCTCTCCCGTCCATGAAGTTTGTACCACTTGATAGGGGTAACCAGCCGAGGGAGTGGTGTGAATAATTAGCATACCAGCTGCACCCAGTTCGGCTGCCTTCGCGTATTTATAGTCCCATCGTCCGTAATAAAGTCGAGTCCGCCCGGCAAACATCTCAGGATTGTCGGCGGGGTCGTTGTTGAGGCACAGTAAAACCTTTCCCTTGACATCGATTCCCTTGAAGTCGTCCCAGCCATATTCGGGTGCCTGGATTCCATAGCCGACGAACACAACTTCCGCCTCTTTGATAACTGCTTGTTCAACGCCCGTTCCGCAAGTGACGATGTAGTCGTCTTTGTTCTTCAATGCGAGGGATTGGTTGGCTTGCTTAAAGGTAAGCGAAGAGGGAGGACGAGTTGTAACCCCCATTAGAGGAACGGCTTGTGTCCAACCGCCGTCTTTGCCGGCAGGCTTTAGTCCCATCTGTTTAAATTGGGAAATGATATATTTCTGAGCCAAGCGATCGCCACGTGTTCCGGGGCCTCGACCTTCGAGGAGGTCGTCGGCCAGGAATTCTACATCGGCTCGAATGGATGCATCCGTAATTTTTGATTCAGCAATGCGCTGCTGGCTGGTTGTCGGCAGGAGGGAGGAACCATGTTGTGCCTGCGCATGGAGGTCGAGTGTAGCGAAATGGATAATGCAAATCGCGATCAAAACGAATCGAGGTAAATACAAGAACAACATGGGTCTTCCTTAGAGCTAAGTGATCCGCTGGATTGTACTTGAATCGATCGCGCGGCGGCAGCAGTTACGGGTGGCAAACCGTATGAAACGCTGAATTCTTCATGGGTTTGGGAAGAATCCAGTGAAAACTATTTCGATTTGTCAGGAAAAAGTCTTTCGCGCTGTCCATTCATGAGAACACGGTAGAGAATCCCATTTTCCTGAAGGAGTCCTTCGCACTTTTTTGAATCTGCCCATTTCACGTCGATTCCAAGCACGAATCCAGAGTCATCAATTGGGCCGACCTGGTCCACCACGGTGTGTCCAATGACTACGTGTTTTGCGTTGTGCCGGTTTAAGATTTGCTTGAGTTGAGCGGGAGTAGCTAATCCATCCCAAGCAGCGGCATGTTGTGGGAAGTAACCGCGGTACCAGAAGGGGCCGTGCATGTCACCGACGGGGTTTGTCGCCGGTGTCGCGCCGACTGATTTGCGAGGGGGCAATCCATCGCGAATCAACTGATTCAGTTGGTTCATCTCGAGCTTGGCAGCATCTAGTTTGGGAGAATAACCGCCATGCACGAAGAGCAGATCGCCAACCCGCGTGACTCCATTTTTCGAACGCCACCATCGGCCAATTTCTGTATTGGGTCCGTGAAGTAGATCGTAAGCAATGCCAATTCTTGTGGAGGTAAAAACGTATTTGGGATGGATATATCGCAAGTCTCCACCCATCACCATCGCTTCGTGATTTCCAAGGACGTAATGGACACGGCCACCGGCAGCGATCGCTTCCTGTTCCAGTCGGTGAAATAACCACATCAATTCGGTGACGGATTGCCCCCGATCGACAAGGTCGCCCACCAAAACCAGATGTCCCACTCCCCAGATCCAGTGCCCCTGTTGATCGATTACTTTGTTGTTTTCTAAAAAACGAACTGCATTGAGATAGTTTCCTTCGAGATCACTGATGGCCATCAGGCGACTTGGTTGATTCCACTCAGATTTTGGAGGGGAGGGCGGGGCAGGGTTCAGTGTTAATGCTTGGACCCTCGGTGTCAGGTTTTTGATAACACGAGGTTCGGTAATTTTTTCAATTCGCTGCCGAGATAGTTTCCCATTTACGATGGTGATAATTTCTACGGTTTGGGGGTCGATCCAATTCACGTAAGGCCCATCACTTATTTCGGATGCCTGGATGGGATAGGGTTGCATGCGTGTCACAACATTTTTACCACCCGCTTCAAAATACTCGGTCACTGCCAGTGAGCCAGGCTTAATTGCTTCCGCCGAAGCAATCTGAGAATTGCCGTTAACGGTCATGTTTTTGTCGCCAATGACCCATTGCCCCGTTGTTGTGGCAGGTCTGTTTTTAACCTCCTCGAACAATATTTTACGACTTTGGGCCTGAACTTGAATTGTGACAGCGAACAGGATCCCAATCAGCAGGGCAGATTTTTGATTCATTGTGAATCTCGCATTGGAGGTGAGCGGTGGAAGAGTTAGAGCCCGCGATGACTTCGAGCGATTGATTGGACGGTTGGTTATTTAGTGTTTGATTTTGGTTTTAACGCATGTTTGTTTTCAGGCAGGGCTTGCTGCCAACCGCCGTAAACTGGGTTGGGGAGCATGATCCAGCGCGAGCCAAGTCGTTGGAATTTTTGATTCCCTGCCTGGTTGCGTTGGCTGGTTTCGGTGACATCCATCCCACTGCACAAATCGCTCATACTGTCTCCAATGAGCATGACAATTCTGTGTGTTTTGGCTACCGTCGCGCGGCGGGAAATTTTATCATCTCCTCGTCCAAGTTCTTTGTTTTTGGTCAAAACATTTTCTTCGGTAGCTGGGAACCCAAGTTTTTTTAAGTTTTCAACCGTCGCTTT
>JAQXDZ010000075.1 GCA_029251085.1 Mariniblastus sp. | reverse complement strand
CGTGCTAAAGTTTTCGCTCAAACGATCGCGGCTAAATCGCCAAGTCAGCGCACCCAAAGAGAACTAAATGACTTGCTTTAAGCGGAGAGCCTACCCATAGCCAGTCGTGGTTTGCCATTACGAATTGGTAATGGCGGTCATGCTTTTTGAAAGTAGCGGATTCCCTGGACCAGAATGCGAGTGGTTCAATGCGAGTGGTTTAGAAAGGGAGCCTGTAAATTTGCGCTCGTGATTGTCAGCTATTCTTGGTTTGATTTCTCAGTAGGTAAGGCGGGGCCGACGAATAGCGCAATGTAGGCGGTGCTGTATTCATTAACCGCGCCGGTGTCGACGACCGCAATTCCCCTGCTGCCGATTCCAGCATCAATGGTTTGGCCTTTAATTTCAGGTTCTGCTGGAGAAAAACCATGGATCCCAATTTTGATCTTACCATCTTTCGTGCGTTTCACGGATCGATAGCTAACGGGGCATCCCCAGCTCTTGTTGTCGAGCATTGCATCCCATACCAAAGTGACCTCTTCGCCGGGTTCAGGAAGACGAATCCACTGGGTTACTGCTCTAAGCTTCTTTTCTCCTCGTTTGTTTAGATTCTTCGAAATCCATGACTCAACGTTCGAGGGTGATTGGTCAGGGGATCCAACGGGCAAGATGATTTTTGCGTAGATAGCATTCGGGCGGGGCGAAACCTGATCATTCGCGTGCGATAGCTGAGCTGGAGAGGACGAACGCGACGGTGCAGGCAATAAAAAAGGTAGAAATTGAATTCATGAAATCTCCAATGAAAAGCTGTTTTCAAATATTGGCGGTGCTTGGGCGAAGGCACAACGTTTTGCCAAGTGTTTCATTAGAAAATAAGCCCATTTTAAAACTATAATAGATTACTAGATGCAGCCTAGCACGTTGGCAGGCGGTCTGCTGTGACTTTCAATTTAGTGGCAAAATGATCAAAACCTTTGCTTACGAATCGATTTCTCGCTTGGTGGATTTCGACTAAGTTTACTGCCGGCGTTTTTTTGCTTTTGGACTTGGTCTGCCGGATTTAAAATCCCACTTCTTTTTGGTTTTGGAATTTGGAGCTCGTGGGCCACATTCCAGCCAGTCAATCTCGGTCGGCTGAGTGGAGTCAGACAAAAAGAAACGCAGGTGCACAAGGTTCCCTTTGACGTCAATGGGTACGGTCAATTCCTGCCAATCGCCTCCGGGGATCTTGAATGATTTACTCTGACCGTTTTTTAGAAACGATTCTTGCCCTTCGGTGCGCCATTGAATTCGCCCCGACCCTGCGTTGTGTGTTTTGATCCGCATTCGGACTTCAACCGGTCCAGTGTTGTGGACTCGGTTATTGGCGATAAAAGGCTGACGTCCAGTCGGGGTGATTTTCATCAGGTCTCCCTCGACCGCTACCGAAGCGTTCTTTACGATCCATCCCAATAACATTGCTTTATTGACTGGCTGGGCGTTCTGACTAGTATCTGGTTTTGGTTGTGAGGCTCGAAAGGCCGCAGGCATTTTTAACCCGCTAGGTTGGACACCAATCTTTGACGGATCGAATTGTTCAGGATCGAACTTCGCATTAGGTAAAGGGACGACCACATTTGCCTCGGCGATGTACTCCTCAATTAGATTGTCCAGTTCTAAAACTTGATTGGGACGCGATGCCGCAAGATTTTTGGTCTCGCCAATATCTTCGCTAAGGTTGTAAAGGCGATATTGGTGATTTTCATTGTCGCCATAATGGAAGGTGCGAATAAGCTTCCAGTCGCCGTGATGCACAGACATCGAAGGCGGGAGCCAGTGTGGTGTTGCGCCATGCCCCGGGACGTAAGTAAACATCGGCCCTCGCTCCAGTTTGTGACCGCGAAGTGCTTGTGCGAAATCGACTCCATCGATTACGTGCTCTTTCGGTCTTGTGACACTCAGCATTTGAAGAATCGTTGGATATAAATCAATCGATTGAATCCGAACATCACTGCGTGATTTAGGCTCGGTGACGCCCGGCCAAACAACGACTGCCGGAACGCGAACACCACCTTCATGGATACCGCCCTTGCCGCCACGTAGCGGATGGTTACTGGTGATGGCGGTGATGTATTTTTGACCGGATGCAGCCGTCTCCTCGAGACCGCAGTGGATGTTGCCACCATTGTCTGAGTAGAAAATGACGATAGTTTCGTCGGCGATTCCCTCTTCGTCCAACGCATCGATCAAGCTACCAACAGCATCGTCGAGAGAATGCACCATCGCGGCGTAGGTCGGGGACTGTTGAGGTAGTCCTGTTTGGGGTGGGTGCGAAGATAGTTGCCTCTGGCGGATCTCTGGTTTTGAGAGTTCGGCGACCGAGTTACCAAGTTTTTTGCGATAATATTCGATAAGTTCTGGCTTAGCGCCGAACGGAGCGTGTACCGAAAACTGCCAATAGTTCATAAAGAATGGCTTGTTAGGGTCTCGATTCTTCAGCCACGCGACTGCTTCCTTTGCCATTCGATCTTCGATGTGTTCGCCTGGTTCTCCTTCTTTGAAGTCTGGATTCGCATAACCCCAGGGTGCCAAATAGCTGGATTTAGGCCCCGGTCCCCACCAATGCGGAAGGTCTAGATCGAATCCATATTCAAGTGGAGAGTGTGGCTCTCGTCCCAAATGCCACTTTCCAAAATGAGCGGTTGTGTAACCCGCGTTCTTAAGAAGTCGGCTCAGCATTGGCAATTCAGGCGTGAGTCGCGTTGTTGATCGGACGTTCGTGCTCTTTTGATGTGGCGGGCCTGTTGGACTGGCAACCGCAGCGAAACGTTCCGCTTCAAGGTGCGCAGCTGGCGCGGTCATTCCATGTCGAGCAGGATTTTGCCCAGTCAGGATGCTGGCCCGCGTTGGCGAACAGATCGGGCTTGCATACGCGTTGGAAAAAGTCATCCCGCGGGCGGCAAGCCGCTGGATGTTCGGCGTCTCGTACAGCGAAGTTTTTCCGTAGAGCGTTGTGTCTGCCCAACCGAGATCGTCTGCGAGAATAAGTACGATGTTTTTCGGCGAATCGGCGAACGCAGTTGGAGCAACTAAAAGGAATAGAAGCAGGCTAAGAAACGTTTTCATGTTTTTCGACTTTAGGCTCGTGGATAGGATAAATACTCTCACGCTCGTTGCGGTGGATGGCGAGCTATGCGGGGTGTGTCGGAGACTGCTGTGGAACTACTGCGGTCTTTACGCGCTGCAGTTCCTCAACGTCTAACTTGCCTCTCTGTTTTGATCGAACTTTTTGGCTCGAACTTTTTTATTTATCCACCCGCCTGGAAGTAAACTTCTTCGTAGGGTTGAATGACCACAAACCCGTTACCCGAAAACGCGGTTTGGATCGATTCGCCGCTGCCGCGGCCAAGAAATGTTTTGAACGACATGTCCGTTTTAATTTGAGGTTCCAGCGATCCAGACCAGGCAACGGTGGCGTTGGGATCTGTAACCACGGGGCAGTCTGGAGTGACCAAGAGAGTGATTGGGTCGTAATGAGTTGTGAAAGCGACCATGCCCGTGCCTTCGAGTCGAATGTTAAAAAGTCCACCGGCTAACATCGATGACATTTTCTTCATCATTTTAATTTCGTATGAGATCGATGGCTCGAACGCGAGGAGATCATTGCCGTTAATGTAGATTGACTCCCCTGACAGACTTAGGATCGTTATCTTCTTTCCGCTGTCAGCGAGATAAACTTGCCCGTTGCCTTCAGCTTTGGTTAGTCGCGCTCCTTCGCCAGACACTGCTTTTTTCAGTAAGTTACCGAACCCCTGCTCGAGGATTCCTTCCCTCGTAAACTTGATGTTTCCGCGATAGGAAATCATAGATCCCATCTTCGTCCACATTTCTCCGTTTAGGTTTAATTCCATAATCCGCTCGGTTTCGAGTTCGAACACTCCTTGATTAAGGTTTTGTTGTTGGGTTTTCTGAACAAATTCGTCGATGGTGTAGCGATTCATCTAATTCTCCTTACAGATGTACTCATCTGAAATTAACAGTGAGCGAACGGACGTGTTAAAAGGGACTAAGCTTCGAGCGTTTTTTGGCAAGTGAATTTTGAAGGCTGCCGGTTGTTATTATCTTCATATAATATGTTGAAGTTCAGAACTGGCGACAGCATTAAAAGTGTTGATTTTCTGAAGGGGCGGATGGAACACGGTTTCTTGTATTTTATGAACAGCGATCAGCTCTCGGCATGAATACTGACAGGTTAAATTTTACCAAGTTCTCGGCCTGGACGTGGGTGATCGAGGCCTCGTTTAGCTGAAGTGCACGGTGCCAGCAATATTCAGGCGTTGACTTCTCCTCACTCGGAATGTGAGACTGCCGGTCCGTCATGGTTCCTTGCACGGCAATTTTTTCCATTATTCTTGCTGGTTTCCGCACCCGATAAGTAGGCGCCGCTAACGCCGCCACGCCCGCTATCAACAAACCCACAGCCATTACTCGTGTGAGAAAATATTTGTTCATGTGGTGAACCTGCCTGAGGTGAGTGTTGTTTTGGTCGAGTTGATTTGGTTGTGAAATCCCGAATGTACTAAACTCTCGTGTCCAATACAAAGATTGACTTCATTAATGACATTGTTGCGAAGTCCGCAAATTGAAACATCCTTCCCCTGTTCCTTGTCGTTTTATTAATCGCGCTAAAACGCACGGTTTTTGCGAGCGATGGCAGAACCTCCAGTTTAGGTTAGATCTTCTTCAAGGTTTGCCGGATTAAGCCGTTTCAACGGTTTCAAAAACTTTTCCCTAAGTCACTTCCTTTGATCCATTTGCTCAAAAGCCGAATGGTTTGATTCGGGGCGATTCGGGCGTGACGGATTAGCA
The DNA here is from genome assembly GCA_029251085.1 of Mariniblastus sp. Classification (GTDB taxonomy): domain Bacteria; phylum Planctomycetota; class Planctomycetia; order Pirellulales; family Pirellulaceae; genus Mariniblastus. Next base: position 42,385 of record JAQXDZ010000075.1, on the reverse strand, counting down.
TTCAGTCCATTGGTTTAATCGTGGTAGTTGTGTGTGGTTTGCAATCAAACACGCCCCCCCAAAATGGAAAGCGTTACTTCACCGTCAAAAGATCAAAGCAAAATCGAAGTATATGTTTCCGCTGATTCCGTCGTTACCTTCGCTTTTCCATTTAATTTTTAAAATTTCGCCAATGCTGGACTAGGCGGAACGAATGTAAGGTGTAAGTTACATTGTGTAATCTTTAAGTTACATTGGTTTTCGCAAATTGGTTAGGGTGATTTATGGGATTTAGAGAGAAAAATGCGTGGTTTTGTTTTGTGGCGATCTTCGTTGTTTTCGCACCTTATTTTTATTTTTCGTTGCAGTATCCAGTCGAACACGTTTCCGTTTTCTTCATTGCGGTTATTGGGTTGGTAATTTTGTTGTCGGTTTTTCACGCGATCAACGCGATTGCGACAAAATCAAACAGAGAATCGAGGGATGCCCCCCAAGCGGATGAACTGGATGCGGTTATAGAGTTACGGGCCTCGAAGGGTTCAGGAGTTATTTTAATGGCCCTCGTTTTGATTTGGTGTTTGGTTGCCATGTGGAGTGTTCCGGTGGAGGCAGTATCCAACACGGTAATTCAGCAAGAGGGTTCAGCATCGCCTGATGAATTAGGTTTTGCTATTACGTCGGCGGAGGCGCTGCTCTGGATTAACCTGTTATTCGCGGGGTTCGTCGTTTCCAACCTGACCTACTATGGCAAAATGATTGCAAGCTATCGGGGGCTCTCAAATGGATAAGATCGGTATCAACAATCGAATCAGGGAGCTTCGATTTCTGACAGGGGAGATGACTCAACAGTCATTGGCGGAACGCGTTGGGATTACCAGGCAGACCGTAATTGCGTTGGAGAAAGGAAAGTATTATCCGTCGCTTGAGTTGGCATTCCGAATTGCGCGAACTTTTGCGATTCCCCTCGAGGAGGTGTTCGAGGTTGTCGATGCTCCTGCCAAGAAAACCAAAAAGAAGAAACAATAATTAACCAGTTTTAATGGTTCAGACCAACCTGCTAATCCAATAGGTTTGAATGATACCCGCATTTTTCATGGCAATATCTTGGCCCCCAGTTGTGTAAATTGGGTAGAGATATCAAAAAGTGAAATCTAATGCCGTAATATTAATTTACAGATTTGAACTTTGTGAAATCAAAATTTGCGTGAGAGAAGATTGAATTTGATTTGACTTGAACAGATTAAGTCAGCTCAAATGAAGGCGTCACGTACTTTTGATCGACCCAAGGGGATGAACAAGCAATGAACCAGCTAACTCGACATGTGTTTTTACTGACAATAGTAACAATCATTCTTGGTGACACACTAGCCTTCGTATCGGACTCCCGTGCCGATGAGACGCGTGCGCCCAACATCATTTTTATCATGGCGGATGATTTGGGGTATGGTGATCTTGGGTGTTACGGCCAGAAATTAATTGAGACACCCGAGCTTGATAAAATGGCAAAAGAGGGGATGCGGTTTCGTAATTTCTATGCAGGGAATACTGTTTGTGCACCATCGAGGTGCGTTCTTATGACGGGTAAGCATATGGGGCATGCTTATGTCCGGGGCAATGGCGGCGTCGACGTCCAGGGGCTGCGCGATCGTGATGTTACGGTCGCCGAGGTTTTGAAAAACCGGGGCTACAAAACAGCGCTGTGTGGGAAATGGGGATTAGGCGAGTCGACTCGGGATAACCCGGATCACGAGGGTGTTCCCAATCAACAAGGGTTCGATTTCTTTTACGGGTACCAAAGCCAGCTTCACGCGCACAATTATTACCCAGCGTTTTTATGGAAGAACGACGAGCGAATTGCGCTTCGTAATGAAGTTGTTCCAGCGGGTAGAAAGGACAGTAACTGGTATTTCAAACCAGGCTATGCGACAAAGCGGTTGGACTATTCCCACGACTTGATTCAAAACGAAGCGCTGTCCTTTATCAAACGCAATCGGCGAAATCCTTTCTTTCTCTACTTGGCGTTAACAATTCCGCACGCAAATAATGAAGGAACTCGGGGAACTGGTGATGGACAAGAAGTGCCGGACTACGGGATCTACTCGGACAAGCCCTGGTCGAATCAAGACAAAGGCCAGGCAGCAATGGTCACGCGGATGGACAAGGGCGTCGGAGAGATAGTTTCGCTATTGGCAGAACTTGGGGTTAGCGACAACACAATCATCATGTTTACCAGCGACAACGGGCACCACGATGAGGGCGGGCACAACACAGAACTCTTTGATCCTAACGGTCCACTCAGGGGGAAGAAGCGAGACCTTTACGAAGGTGGGATCCGTGTTCCCATGATTGTTAAATGGCCCGGGAAAATTAAGCCCGGAAGTATTACCGATCATGTGAGCTATTTTGGAGATCTTATGGCAACCGTTGCGGAACTAACGGTTGCTCCCCTGCCGGCAGGGCTTGATTCCATCAGTTTTATGCCGACGCTTTTGGGTAAACGCGGGCAGCGGAACCACGACTATCTCTATTGGGAGTTTTATGAACAAGGGGGAAAGCAGGCGGTAAGATCTGCTAATTGGAAAGCTGTTCGAATCCCTATGTTTAGCGGAAATGTTGAGCTTTATAATCTTGATGATGATTTAGGTGAAAGCAAAGATCTAGCGCAGGATCACCCGGCGGTGGTTCAGCGGTTGGAACAGTTGATGGACTCGGCGCACGAGCCTAACCCGAATTGGAAGGCTCGCGGCAAAGCACCCAACAAACGACCCGCAGCGGGAGATGGGAAACCCAGGTTTTGATTCAACGTCTTGTTGGGCGTTCCATCATTGGGCGTTCCATCGATTGTGCGGTATCGGTCGTTTTAGTTGAGACTGCTATTTTTTCGACTCCAACGGGATGTCGATGACGTTTGATTTATTTTCGATTGTGATCTGCATGATCTCTCCCCAGTAGCTATCGGGGAACGAAGGACGTTTTCGATTCGCCTGGGCGGGACTTTCCACCGGCTTATTGCTTTGTCCAAGTTCTTCAATGTTGTCGGGCATGGCTTCGTCCCCTCCGCCTCCTCCACCCGGGATAAACGAAACACGATGTTTGCCTACCATGATTCCCTTTTTGGTGTAGGAAAATTCGGCTTCGTAATTTCCATCGGCGTCGGTGATGGCATACGACGGCGAGCCATCGCTGAGTGGCTGAAACTGAAAAGAAATCCCCGCAGGAGCCGGAGCGCCATCAACAGTCACTTTTCCTTTTAGCGTTACTAGGCCATCCGAGTTGCATCCCAGGAATGCGAGGACGACACAGGCACAAACAACGCGAAATATTGGCTGATTCGACATGGCGAAATCACCTTTCTGTCAGTCAAAAACGCAAACGTTTGACTGGCAAAGCAAATTGTAGAATTGAATAAGATCTGGTCGGAGTTCTCAGGAAAGTTTAGAACTCACCGCCAAGAGGCTGCCCATCAGCTCGGCAACCGAGTTTCTGATAGACACCAAAGGTTGCGGGATCCATTTGATCAAAATTATGCCACCATCGATGAGGTGCACCATTGTAGAGTTTGCCGTTATTGAAGCTAATGCTCTCTGCGATGAAGTGAACACTTCCATCAGCGAAAGCAAAGTTCAACCCGCCGGGATGCATGCTTGCGAAAGCCGAGTAATAACGACCAATTAGCGGTGGATTAGGTTTGAAAAGGAAAACGCGACCAACGGCTTTCGGCGATGACCAAGGGGCTTCGCTGTTGACGTTTCCGACTCCGACCCAATAAGCAGAACCGTGGGCACTGTCTCGCTCGCCGAGGAGGAATGTGTTGGAGGTTCCGTCAGTCACAAAAGCCAGTGAGATACCGTTTTGCGGACCAAAGCAACCCTCGACCTGGGGAGCTGGGCGTGAATTCGAATTGTACCAGTTTGAATACTTATAGGCGTAGACAGCGGCGTAGTTTGATTTGCCCGGCTTGTGGGTGTTAGGAACGCTGTTGCTGCAGAAGGCCGTTGAAATGTTGAGATCCTCGTCACTGGGATCACTTGGGCAACGGAAGGCACCGATGTTAGTCTGCATTGCAGCTACTTTTGCGGGATCCCAACTAGACCAGTTTCCCCACGGAAGCACTTGATTGAATTCTCTGCTTGAGACTTCAAGCACCTCATGGACATTATTCTGTTCCATGAACGGTAGAATTCGAGCACTCCAGCTCCACGTCTTCCGCCAGTTGCCTCCATTGGCCGTGTCGTTGAAACCATAACCGTGGGGGAGTTTTGAAAAGGCACTCTCGTAGTTGAGCACTGCGAGCGATTGCTGCTTCAAGTTGTTAGCACAAGTCACTCGACGTGCCGCTTCTCGAACCTGCTGCACCGCTGGCAATAACATTCCTATCAAAATGCCAATAATAGCAATCACAACTAGCAATTCTACGAGTGTGAAAGCTAGACGTTTGGAAGTGGTCATGTGTCACCCTTTTCAATGAAAGATGTTTCGGTAGTCACGCCCTGCAACGGCGGTGTTTAAAATTACTTTGGCGCAAGATGGATTGGACGTTACTAATAAAATGTCCAAATCGAAGATGCAGTGGTTCCAACCCGCCGTAATCAGGCGGTGTTTCCAGCCGCTCATCTCAAGATGAACTGCACAATGAAAGAATCCCAATCCGTCTTTGCACCTCCATTTTGATAAACTGGTGAACGATTGTGGTGTAATTTTTGGAAGCACGGTGTGCGCATTTGGTTAAATCGGCGAGCTGGACGTTAAACCGGGCAATTTTGGGGGTGGAATTGGATTTAGTTTTGATTCTTCCTTCGATGCTCTCCCGGTGTGATTCCCGTAAGTTCACGAAAGGCGCGGACGAAACCTGAGGGGCTTTCGTAGCCACACATGAAACCGATTGCCGTGACTTGCAAATTCGTGGAGTCGAGTAATTGACGCGCTTTGTTGATACGGGATCTTCGAATTTGTTCAGCCACGGGATAGCCGAGATTTGCGATGCAGCGTTTATCGAGGGTTCGCCTAGATACACCGACGTGATCGGCGACGTCGACTACCGTGATTGGGTGGCCACAGCGAAGATCAATGTAGCTCAATGCAGCAACAATGTGGTCGTCCTTCATGGCTGAGCAATCGCTCGATTTTCTGGCGACCAAGCCTTCTGGTGGAATACGGATAATTTCCGAGGGTGGGGGATTACCAAGAATCAACTCGTGTAACAGCTTACCTGCGCGGTACCCGATCTGATGAGCCGACTGAACGATGCTTGAAAGAGGAGGGTTGGTGGTTTCGCAGATCAATCGATTATTGTTAACTCCAATGACAGCAGCGTCATGGGGTATTTGAATCTGGAGGGATTTGAGTGTTTCCACGACATCGTGAGCGAATTCATCGTGTGCGGCAAAGATCCCGACGGGCTGCCGAAGTTTTTTCAATTCGCTGGTTAACGGCTGCCGCTGAATTTCCGCTGGCCATACCCACTGTTTCGTATTGGCAAACTGGACATTTATGATTTCACAGTCCGCCCGCTTTTTTCGAAGTTCCGTCTGAAACCCAAGAAGGCGTTCTTGGTTATGTGACCAATTTTCATTTCCGACAAAAGCAAATTTTCGCAAGCCAATTCCATAAAGATGTTCTGCGGCAAGTTTTCCAATTGCCTCGTTGTCGGAGTGAACCGTTGGTAGTGAGGCTGGCGGAGTATGGTGTAGCGATACCGAAACGCAGGGAATCGTAAGTTTGGCAACGGTGTTCAATTGTTTTACCGTTTCGGTAGTGCAAATCACTCCCGCGCCATTCCAGTCGTTTAGGTTAGCGAGAGGAAAGAAAGGTACTGCACCAACCTTGTGGACTCGCAAATTAGAGTTTGCGTTTACGTAATCGATAACACCTCTCAACATTGCTTGATTATTGTCGGATATCGGTTCAATTGAAATCGCGATTTCGTGATTCATTGCTTACTCAACTTACACTGCCGAATTTTAAATTGAACAATCCGATAATTTGAAACAGATTTAAAACTCAATTTTTGTAAAGGATGGGGAGCAGTTTTTGAAATGGACTGCGAATGATATTTGGTTTTAAATTTTGAATGATCTGTCTACTTGCGTCATGCGAACCTATTAAATTTACGTCCACTTTGACCCCCCGAAAATTAAATGAATTGAGAGATCGTTATTGGATCAGACGTCATTCCTCAATATTGGTAAGCAGTCCACTAGGAGCGCCAACTAAAAGATTGACGTATTTTAGGTTTGGTGCCCAAAAGTAGTTTATCGAAATTTATAACAGCTTCCAAATTCTGGCGATTTTCTCTGCATCTGCATCGTTATTTGTGTCAGTCCTTTAAAAGTTATTCAATTCCAACCTTATAGGTAAAGACTTTGCGGCCATCGAGATAGATGTAAAAGGCCGTGTTTAGTTTGGGATCAGTGGGGGTAACCTTTTCGAGAACTTTTTTCCATCTCGAAGGTATTGCGTTAGTTCACCCACAGGAATTTCGGCCACAGGAATTTCGCCAACGGAGATGGTTGTTGTTTCCTGTCGCGCTCCGGTGATTGGATTGGGTTCTTGGGCGTTGGCTGAAAGATTAGAGGAAAGCATGACGCTAAAAAGTAGGAGGGGGATTATTTCGTGGCTATTCGATATTAATTTCAAAATTGAAGGTCATGCTCTAGAGAGCCATGGAAGGGTGCGTTGTTAGAAACGCTGGAAGTACTCTGTTTTGGCAAGGTGTGGGGCGTCCAGTATGTAAAGAAGCCAATACAAAACGTCTTGCGTCTCGTGTTTCTTTTTCAGATGGTTTCTATGTTAGACGATTGTGATTGCGCATCGAGTAATCGCTTGCAGCGGAAAGAACCGATCAATAAAACCGGGATAAGAATAGGTGCAAGAACAAGCCCAATTCCAAGGGTTGCCCGAATGAACGTCGCAATGGTGGGATGGGAAATTGGGTCGTACCAGAAACATAGAAACATAGAGAAAATAAATTGGCAGTAAAAGTAAGGTAACGTGAATGCCTGAACCATTAAATTGCCAGTGCCATTAAAAAGCGCAATGGTGGTTCCCAAACAAAAGAAGAGGATTCCAAGCGGGAAAATAATTTTGACGACCAATAGTAGGCGTTTGGAAACGAACTGCTGCGAATATTTATCGTCGTCTGAGGTGGAAACGAGGCTGAGATAGGGATACCGAATGACGACGTAGCAAGATGTTGCGACGGCGAGGGCAGCTATTCCGGCAACGATTACCCAAATCGCAATCTGAAATGCGGGTCCAAAAAATTGAAACGGTAGTTGTCTTGCAAAGAATAAAAATCCGACACTCGCCAGCATCGTTGATTGGGACAGGCGGTAGCTTTTGGGAAGTCTTTCGTAGGTGATGTCGCTCATAGATCTTTTTGGTCGAATTCGAGCTGCGTTGTCAGTCCCTGAATATATCAGTTGCAACGCCCGTGTGGCGAGGTTTTGCAAGTGTTTACTTGGTTGATTGATAAGTTTCGCGGACGGGATGCAAAGCTTAAAGTTATTTTTTGCGATTGAAATTGCCTGCCTTTTCTTCGTGAAAAAGCGATTGTGGGAACAACAAAAAAATTGGGCTGCTTAAGACGAGTACACTGAAGTCTGAGAGTTTTTTGAAAAGAGTCGCTTTCTGATGATAAATAGATGATTATGGCTGACGGAGATTTGTTATCGAGGGTAATTCATTTAAGACGTTCTAATTTGCAGAACGTGAATCCAAGAGGTCTGAGCAATGGGCAGTCCGGGAGATGATGTTGCCAGAGGGCGGAGCGAGCAGGCCGCGCTTCGGTTGATTTGGGGAGTGATCATCGCGATCGGTTTTCTTATCTTTCTGTTCGGGCAATACCAGGGGGGGCAAGCAAAGGCCAGTCTCGAATGGCCAGTAACCAGTGGAGAGATTCTTGTTTCGAAAGTGACCACGAGTCGTACTGAAGAAGGAATCACGGAATCGGCTGATATTAAGTACTCATACACCGTCGCTGGACAAAAGTATTATTCGAATGTTGTTGTCATCGGCGGGCACGATTATCGACCGGCCGACGTGGTCAATCGCTATTCGGTTGGAAACGTGGTCTCAGTGGCCTATGACCCCAGCAAGCCTCGCAAAGCAGTTCTCGAACCGGGCAAATTTACATTTGGCTATCAAAATTTTGGAAAGATAGTGATGGGCGGGGCGCTGTTTATGGCATTGCTGATTGATTTCATTTTCAGGCGTTCATTTAACGAAGAACTGAATCTTCTTGATCATGTGATTATTTTCAGCTGTAAGGTGTTTTTTTTTCCGCTCTGGTATTTTCGAGAAAACTTGTGGGTGGTCGGGCTCATCGTGGGATTGGCAGGGTGGTTGTCGACGCTGGATGCTAATTCGGTAATAACAGTCCCTCTGATGTTTTTCTCGGCTTTTAATGGTGTGCTGGGATTGCTGCTTCTCTGGTGCTTTTTTATGGGTTGGCTTTACAGTTTTTTGGAAGATGGCTGCGATGAGGAAGATGGCTGCGATGAGGAAGATGGCTCAATCAAAGCTTCGTGAACCTTGGACACGAGTAATTAAGTTTGAAGACTCACCCGTGACAAAGGTTGAGATATTCCTGAATCGCGAACCGGGGATCCTAAAATTGAGACCCGACAATAAAGCTTGCTAATCTGGTATGAATTTGGAATAGACAGGTCGCGTAGCAAAGCGAGCGCCAGGGTTATTTGAACCAGACTGTGTCTGCGAGCCACTGGCCGTCTTGGAGGACAAACGTGGTAAGCGTTCGCCCATTTTTCATTTTTACGTTGCAAGTTTGCGAACCCTCGTACTCGCCTCGTTCTTCTGAAGCAAAAAGATCATCGAGCGTGTAACTTGATAATTCCTGTTTGCCTTTTGACACGGATTCCGTGGTGATGCTGCTGCGTAGGCGTTCGGTAAAGCAAGCTTTCAATTTTTCAACATCGCCTGTTTTGAGCAATTCCATTTGATAGGTCAGGGATTTTTTTGGGGTTTCCAGAGTCGAGGTGTTTTTATCTGGTTTGGCAGAAGGTTCGCTTATTTTTTCTTTATTGCAAGCTGTGAGCATAACAGCGAAACCTAAACAGACGTAAATCGCAAAATTTGGAATGTTCATGAGCTTATCTCTTTTCGTCAATAAAGAATGGAGTTGGCTTCACTGCCTAAAACCTTAGGCGAATTCCCGTTGTAAATCCATCAAATTCCGGTTTCCCGAGTTGAAAGTGGGCGTGCTTGACCAAAATTTCGCTGCGCTGATTGTTTAAGCCGGTTGTACAACGAATGGGAGAAGGCTTTCACTCCCAATATTTGTTAGGTTCGGTTCTGCGAAGATGATTTAGGGAGCAATCGGAAAGCAGTCGCCTAGGGAGGTGAGGTTTTTAAACCAATAGCTGCCCCAATATCCTCGGAAAGCCAGTTGAATTCAAAACTGGCCTGTAGCTGAAAGGGCTCAGTTTGGGCGAAGCTGAAAAGTGAATGAGTATCACCAATTCAAAAGTAGTCATTGGTGCCGCTCGGTAGCGACTCTTCCAGGTGACTAGGTTCGCTTTCAATTTCAAATCGTAGGGTTGTGTCGAGTCACAATCGTAGCCCTATATTTGAATTTAGAAGACAAGGCGTAGGCTTGGAGACCGAAGCATTGACCCCCTTTCAAGCGGAAGGCTAGCACTGGCTGCCGCTTGAACATTAAAGCAGCATAGCTTTCGTTGCTTTCTTGGACGGTTCTGGCGGGGATTGGAATCGCGCCGAGACCAGAAGTTGAAACGTTCTCGAAATTACGCATCGTTGCCCTAGGCTCAATTGGCAAGTGTCGCTTTCTAGGTGGCTGTCGGTCGCATTTTCGGGCTTATAACGAGAGCGACGATTGTTTGACTTTGGTTGGCAACTGTTCGCATTGTGGCAGTTTTCTCGCGATGGTTTTAGGAATAATTTTCAACTGTTCCTACGAAATCACGCCGGTCGGGGCCAAAACGATCTAATGGGGATTTGTCTTACCAGGTTTATCGTTAACGGAGATTTTGCGCCCTACGCATGGAGGAGTGCGCAATCTGCAGGATGGACTGCGGTTGGAGGGAGGTGGGTTTCGCTTAGTTCGATATTGACCCAAACGCGGTGATAACTATAGTCATCGACTCGTTGGTGTTCCTTTAGATGGAGCATGTCTGCGATCTTTTGAAGTTCTGTCGCACCGCCAGTTCTCGGCGTTGAGCATCATTCTTATGGGTGATCGGCAGTTTCGCCATAACTTTCTAGTTGGGGCGAATTCGTAATCAACCAGGAACTTGCATGCTCAATTTTTTTCGGCCCCAGTCCGGCTCACTTAAAAACGATATTCTTTCGGGCGTTACGGTCTCATTGGCTTTGGTGCCTGAAGCGATTGCTTTCGCGTTTGTGGCAGGGGTCTCACCGCTAATTGGTTTATATTCGGCATTTTTTATTGGCTTGATTTCGGCGGTGTTTGGAGGTCGTCCTGGAATGATTTCTGGTGCCACTGGCGCTATGGCGGTGGTAGTTGTGTCGTTGGTTGCGATGCACGGTATCGAATATTTATTTCCAACGGTCATTCTCTGTGGTCTTCTTCAAATTGCGATTGGAATTGGTCGACTAGGAAAGCTAATCCGTATGGTGCCTCATTCGGTGATGTTAGGCTTCGTTAATGGGTTGGCAATCGTCATTGGCTTGGCTCAGTTAAGCAGTTTCCAAACCATCCGAAATGGAGAGTTAGCGTTCGTTCAGGGGCCTCAGCTGTGGTTGATGCTCGGCTTGGTTGGTTTGACGATGGCAATTATCTGGATCCTGCCCAAGCTAACACGCGCCGTTCCGGCGTCGTTGGTCGCTATTTTAAGCGTTACGTTGATTGCAATTGTGGTCAATTCAAATTCGTCTTCTGAAATGAATACGGTGGCGACGGTTGGAGACATGTTGCGAACCAACTCACTCGCCGCATCTCACGCATCCCATGGGTCAGCTTCAGCCGAAAACGAATCAATCACTCCAGTCTCGGCGGCGATCGTTGCAATTCCTTCAGCGAGCGAAAGTTCAGATGTCGCGACGGCAGAGCAACCGGAGGTGGTGAGTGGAATTAGTGGCGGACTACCGAAATTATTTTTCCTTGAGCACCCAATGGTTCCTTTCAATTGGACCACGCTTGGCATTATTCTGCCTTTTGCGATTGTCCTCTGTGGAGTCGGGTTGATTGAATCGTTGATGACTTTAACGTTGGTGGACGAAATTACCGAGACCCGTGGGCAGGGCAACCGTGAATGTGTCGGCCAGGGCGCCGCAAATCTGGTTTGCGGATTATTTGGTGGAATGGGCGGTTGTGCAATGATTGGCCAGTCGTTGATTAATGTGAATTCGGGCGGCCGCGGACGGCTGTCCGGGATTACGGCCGCCATCTGCCTGTTGTTCTTTGTGCTATTTCTAGCTCCGTTGATTGAGCAAATTCCAATGGCCGCACTTGTTGGCGTCATGTTCATGGTGGTGATCGGAACGTTTGAGTGGGCGTCTTTGAAGATGTTTAATCGAATGCCGCTCAGTGACATGTTGGTCATGGTGTTGGTGGCCGGTTACACCGTTCTAATGCACGATCTAGCTTCGGCTGTGATTCTGGGTGTGATTGTTTCTGCGTTAGTGTTTGCCTGGCAGCATGCGACTCACATGGGGGCCGACATAAAATACAACGAATTCGGTAGCAAAATCTACCAATTACACGGGCCTCTGTTTTTTGCTTCTGTTTCCTCTTTTAAAGAGATGCTGGAGCCGGGGAACGATCCAGATGATGTCGTTCTCGATTTTTACTACTCGCGTGTTTACGACCAGTCGGGATTGGAAGCAATTAATTCGATGGCCGAGAAATATGAGAGTCTTGGTAAGCGGTTGCACCTCACTCACTTAAGTCCGGAATGCCGAACGCTTCTGAAGAAAGCGGGAGACTTGGTCGAAATTAACATCTCGGAAGATCCGCAATATCATGTTGCGACTGACCGTCTTGCCTGGCGTTCGACGACAGAATTGGTAGATCAAAAACAGATCGAAGCCTAATCTACATCAGCGTTATGACGTTGTTGATTCTTGCCGAATCAAGGCGAATCGTTGCGCTCTTTAATCGAGGTTGCTTGCTTCTGTGCGAGCGAGCGTGATTTCATTGCAGGCTGGTAAGTTACTTTTGGTCTGCGATCACAAGGCTCGCAACTTGCCGTTCTATCGCCATTTTTCTGTGTCGCTAGTCTAGCCCCTGTTTATCTTCTCGAGTTTGATTTTCGACGGTTGCTACCTTAAGGTGTTTGCTTGTAATGTCTGGTATTTCATCGTTTTACCGGGCTGTTTCAATCTCTCTCAAGTGATTAATGAATGAAAATGGCAGGAAGCGCAATCCCCCGCCGGAGCTTTTTGAAAACGGCGGCAATTAGCAGTTGTTTGAGTCCAGGTTTCTGGTTGGGGGCAAAGCTCGAATCGGAGCCAGCAAAATCTCGCTCCAGCGCTGAACGTGTGGGCGTGGGGTGTATCGGGTTAAGGTATCAGGGAAGTGTTCTCGCCAGTAAGGCAGCAGCCTACGGGGACATTGTGGCAGTCTGTGATGTCGACCGTCACGTTCGTGATCAGGCAAAAGCGTCGTTCGGAAGCACCCCCTATAGTTGCGAAGACTACCGACAGCTAATCAATCGAAAAGATGTCGATGTCGTTACTATTGGGACACCCGATCACTGGCATACGAAAATGGTGGTTGATGCGTGCCGCGCGGGTAAGGACGTTTATTGTGAGAAGCCAATCACGTTGACGATCGACGAAGGGAAACTGCTTCGCGATGTTGTCAAAGAAACAGGACGGGTAGTCCAGGTGGGGTCGTGGCAAAGAAGCGATCAGCGTTTTCGTTTGGCAGTAGAAATGGTAAGGGCTGGTCGCCTTGGAAAGCTGAAGCATGTCGATGTGGTTCTTGGAAAAAATAAGACGAGCGAGTCATTGCAAGTGACGACTCCGCCAAAACATCTAAATTGGAATTTATGGCAGGGTCAGACTCCGGATGTCCCCTTCATCGAAGAACGGTCCCATTATACATTCCGGTGGTGGTATGAGTATTCCGGTGGGCAAATGACTGACTGGGGGGCTCACCATTTAGATATTGCACAATGGGCGATCAATTCGTTTCCGGTGAGAGTCAACGGAGTTGGCTCGATGCCTTCGGTCAAAAACGGTTTCAATGTTGCGGTTGATTTCAAAGTCGACTACGAATTTGAAAATGGTGTAACGATGGCGGTCCGTGATACTGGCGATAACGGGATATTATTTACTGGCGATCGCGGGAGAATTTTTGTCAACCGCGGCAAAATTACCGGAGCGCCGGTGGAGCAATTAAAAGAAAACCCCTTACCCCGTGAGGATTGGGGAATCTATCGAGGCGATAATGTTGAGCGTCCGCTGCGAGCGGGAAAGCTGGACGCAATTATCAATCACATGGGAAACTTCTTTGATTGTGTCGAATCGCGGCAGGTTCCAATTTCTGATATTGAAAGTCAGCATCGAAGCGTTTCCACTTGCCATCTAGGAAATATCTCCATGCGTTTGGGGCGGGAGTTGAGTTGGGATCCGACGTTAGAACAATTTGTAGATGACACTGAAGCCAATCAGTGGCTCCAACGCCAACAACGGGAAGGGTTCGAAGTACGATGAGCATTTCCCCGGAGCGCCGAGAATTTCTAAGTGCGGCTATGCTGGCTGGGCTACTACCCCAACGGATCTGCAATCCGTTTTTTCAAAATTCAAATTGCGATCATAAGTTTAAGTACATGTTGGGGTCCTCCATGTATGGGTACTCAGGCCTGGAAGAGATTGTGCCGGAGGTGAAGAAGACTGGGGCCACCGCGATTGACTTGTGGCCGAAGGTGCATGGGAATCAGCGAGAACAACTCGATCAAATGGGGGAAGAGAAATTTGTTCGCTTGCTAGAGAAGCATGGTATTCAGCTTGGGTGTATTACGCAGTATAAGCTTGGGCCGTTCGGGCTCCGCGATGAGATGCGATTGTTAAATAAACTGGGTGGATCAACGCTGGTAACGGGAGCCGTTGGTCCGAAGGGTTTAAAAGGCTCCGAGTTGAAAAAAGCGGTCGCTTCGTTTGTTGAAAAAATGAAACCGCACCTTGAAGTTGCTGAAGCAACAGGGGTGACCATCGCGATTGAAAATCACGCAAATAGTTTGATCGAGTCAGCGGAGTCCATGCGTTATCTCGCGGAACTTCGGACTTCTAAAAAACTTGCGATTGCCTTCGCGCCGTATCATTTGCCTCAAGAAGCTGATTCGATGAGCAAGCTGATTCGTAACCTAGGGAATTCGATCGAGGTGTTTTACGCCTGGCAGCATGGAATGGGATGTATGAAAAAGTTGCCAAAAAAAGAAGAGCTGTTGCAAATGCCTGGGCGGGGTTCGCTCGATTTTAAACCTCTCAAAGATGCGTTGGCTGAAATTAACTTTCGAGGTTGGGTCGAGATTTTTATGCACCCGTTCCCTCGCGGGATCCCAATCTTGGAGACGACGGCAGAAGTAACCGAAGAGATTAATCGGGCGAGAGACTATCTTGAGAGGCTCTAGAAGAACACGTCTAAATCGAGCGAACCAAGTTTAAGGAATTTGATGCTTCTAAAGAGATTTTACAATCGTCAGTTTCCACGATGGTTAGGTCCCTTGATTGGGTCAATAGTCGGGGCCTATTGTGGATTTGGAAATCCGTTTGGTCCCGGAGCGTTACCACTTTGGTTTACGGTGGTCGGTGGAGCTTCGATCGGTTGTGTCGCTGGTGCCCTCGTGATGTTTCTAGATCCTTCACTGCCAGACACGATGCCTAAGGTCCTAGCCGACCGCTCTGGAAAGAATTTGGTGAAGTGCCGAAGAACTGGAACGCCATCGGGTGTCGTTGGCAGGGCATTAACGCTATTTGGTTTGTTGCTAAGTTGGATTCCATTTCTCGGGTTGGTACTTAACTTAATTGGAGTCCAAGTGAATCGCGAAACCGATGATTGGGCTATCGTTGGTTCAAAATTTGGTTTGGTAATCGGCACGACTGTGAGCCTACTCATGTCGATTGGTTTGATTTTGGGTTGGTGATTTTGGAATCGTACCGAGCCCACAGAGTGGCTGTTGGCTGGCAGCTTTTTGGTTTCAGTCTTTCTTGTTTGGTAGGGTGCGAGGCGTCTGGGCTAGATTGTTGCGAGCCATTAAGGCCCGCTGAAGCCCGCTGAACTGCGTAACTCCAATTAATCCAACCACACGGATCAACCACACGGATCAACCACACGGGTAGGGGGCGGCGACGTTCGTTCGTTACGGTGACTGCCATCAAGGCGGTCGGGATTGGTGTGAATTTATCGAATTGTGGCAGATTTACATCTTTTTGTTGGGCTTAACGTGTTCGTTGGTACTGAATGCCAGTTTTTCTGTTTGACAAGTGTTGAGAGTCGGGGTTCAATGATGCACTCAAATTTATGAATGTTACCAGTTGTTCTCGAAGGGACCCCGATTCATGTTGAAGATACGTCTGATGTCTTGCATCGCGTTAACGTTGTGTTTTGCAACAGTAGCCGTAGCACAAGACGACGCTAAAAAAGGAAATGATAAGAAGAAGGCTCGAGCAGCAGGCTCCGCTAATTCATACATCATGAAAGCTTTCAAATCAGTTGAAATGACTGATGAGCAAAAGAAGAAAGCGGAAGCTGTTCTCGCCAAGTACGACGGCGATATGAAGGATGCCCGCAAAGCTGTTACTTCGGTTCTTTCAAAAGAAGAAAACAAAGCAAAGAACGAAGCCCGTAAAGAAGCAGCGAAAGCTGGTCTTAAAGGGAAAGAGATGACAGAGGCTGTTGAAAAGGCAATGGGACTGTCTGAAGAGAAAATGGCAAAGTATCGCGAAGCACTGAAAAAGCCTGCTGCGGTAACACAAAAAGTCAAAGACGAAATCATGGCACTTCTGACCGATGATCAGAAAGCCAAAATGCCAAAGCCTAAAAAAGGTAAGGGCAAGGGAAAAGGCAAGAAGAAGCCAAAGGGAGACGGTAACCTACAAACCGTATCTCTTAAGCTCCCGAACATGACCTGAGGTGGTTGTGCGCGTTCCGTGAAGAACGCTTTGACCGGAGTTAATGGTGTCGTTCAAATTGAAACGAACCCAACAGACAATTCGTGTGTTTTCAAAGCTCCTGCAGGTTTGAATGTCGAAAAGACATTGAACGAAATCGCAGAGGCAGGTAATAAGCACATTCAGGGTTGGGAGTTGAGCGGCAAGTAATTTGGTTTGCCTATCTCAGACTTAAACAGCAATTGAACCCGTCCTCGAGAAATCGAGCGATGGGTTTTTTTGTGGCTGCCCTCAAATTATGTCCGTCGAATAGTCTAACTGTTGTTCGTCCATAATGTGGGGCGAGCTAAATTGATGCGAGGTCTTGTATCGCGTTCCCGCCAATTGAGACTGGACATCACTGGCAATCGGCACTGTTGATTCGCATATTGCGGGCTAAACTTGCTGAGGCGATTGATTCGTTCATTCAGAACGGGACATTTTGAGAGCATCTTTTTAATCGTTAAATTGAGGCAGGCTTCGTTCGTTTTAAATTTCGTTTCTGAAATAACTACTTTTTTTAGTTATTTCTGTCGCGCAAACGCTTAAAAGTGGCAGTATTAGTAAGGGAAAACATCGACAAAGCTACTGAACGGATTTTAGATTGTGAATAAACGCGAGCGAACAGTTTTCGAGATCCACGTTCGAGAAAATGCCTCGATGCTGACTGCGTATCTGGGAAGTTTGTTAGTCGATAAAAATTCAGTCGATGATCTGTTTCAGGAAGTGATGATCGAAGCCTGGCGACGCCATGATGACTGCGATTTAAGCAAACCGTTTGGACCTTGGCTCCGTGGAATCGCATCGCGTGTAGTAATGGCGGAGCACCGGCGAGGGAACAAGGTTCCTCAGTTGCTTTCGGATGAGGTCCGGTTGGCAATTTCTGAGCAATTTGAAAACATTGACTCAAAGGCTGGCGATACCTGGGAACAGCGTGCTGCTGCGGTTCGAGAGTGTATTGATGCTTTGTCCGTTGATGGAAAAAAAATCGTATTGCAGCGATATCTTGATGGTCAATCGGCACGTGAGATTGCAACCAGGCGCGAGTTGCAAATCGGGGTTTGTAAAAAGCGGCTGCAGCGGGCGCGAGGCCAGCTTGTACAGTGTTTGCAGTCAAGAGGCTTGTTGCTAAGCGAGGTACTGTCTCATGAATGAGCCCATTGAAGAAATTTTGAGGGACGCTGTGGACGGAGTCCCGCGTGATTCCAGTGAGCGGATTGAGTCTCTAGAGCCGGCGGCTCTTAGTCAAGTCGCAAGTGAATTGGTTGTTCATGGTTTGCTCTGTGAGCTGGGCGACCGGGACAGAAATCAGAGTGAACAGCGAATTGACCGGGTCATGGATGCAATTGGTGGCGGTTCTACGCAGAAGAGGCGGCGACACGCGAGTGCGGGCAAACGGAGTTTGGTCAAAATAACCTCATCGCTATTAGCGGTGGCGGCAGCGTTGGCGGTAATTGCATTTCTGGCGATGCCAAAAGGTGATTTGTTGGCGGCAGTGGCGTCCGTTGAAACCATGATCTCCGCTTCTCTGGAAGAAGCCGACCGAACCTATCGGGTGCACGTTGTTGACAAATACGCTCCTGCCGAACTGACCAGCGATACGCCTGTCGAAGTTCAACGTAAAAATGGATCCGTTAATGACGCAACGCTAATCGTGCGAGGATTGGATAAGTTCGTTTTGATCCACTCTCCCGTCTGGGGAGCAGGGAGGGTTTCGGGGTGTGATGGTAAGCAAAGCTGGTCTTTTCGCAGCGGCAGCCCTGTTCATGTTAGCGCTGATTTGAGCCAATTCCGAAACAGCTTGCCAGGCAATCAAAATGACTTGCCAATGCTGAATATTCAAAAGCATTTGGATCAACTCAAAGCTGGCTATCGACTTACACTGCTCCCCGGTTCAAAGACTGGGCGAAACGGTGAAACGTTGTCACAGTTAACAGGGGTAAAGAAGTCGAACGAAATTCGTGGTCCCCAAGAAATCGAAATTTGGTTTGATGGGTCGCTAGGGAGCATTCACTGGATGTTGCTGGATAAATTGCCGCGAGAGTCGGGCGAGCCAAAATCGATTTTACTCGAATTGGTCGGGCAATCAGCAGTCGCGGATGAGTTTTATGCTTTCCAGTTTCACGACGCCTTGAACCGAGACGTTGTGAGCGATTAAAGGGGAGCCTTCTGGCTAGAATTCGATGGCCGCTCTTCTTTGGTGGCGGAGCCCGGCTTGCGTCCGAGGCAGTTGCTTTCGCAATGCATGTTAAACTGGGTGGTTTGGCGGGTAATTCTGGATTATTTGAAGTTTAACGAAAGAAAGGAGTCTGACGATTCCGATCTTCCCTTGCAATGGCCTTATGCGCGAGTTGCCGCAACGTGGCCCCTAGCAATCACGACAGGATGATCGAAATGTTTTTGCCTTTCAATATGAAGGCGGTCTTTTTAGGATCGCTGGCAACCGTATTAATAATTACCAGCACGACAAATGCGCAGCAGGCGGAATACAATCGCCGGGTAGCTGCGATGCAGGAAGCTCGGGCGAGAGCTCAGAGTAAGCAAAAACCTGCCGTGCGGCCGGTTGCAATGCAGAGCGACATTGAAATATCTGTCGATCTGAACGCACCCAAGATGAGTCGAGCTTCGACTCAATCTCGTTCGAATATGTCATCAACACGCCCGGATCGGCAGGCTCAGCGGGCTGTTTATACCGATCAACGAAGATCACAGCGAACTGGTTTGATGCAGACAAGCGGCAGTCAAAGTCTGTCACGAAATCGCACGAATTCGATTCGGGTTGCCCAGAAAATGGAATCAGCGGTTGTGGAGGGCGGGGCTCCGGTCGTCTCAACTGAAATTCTTGACGACGGTTACTACGACGGGGAAATCATTGAAGGTGAATTCATCGAAGGTGGCTGCGAAAGCTGCGGTGACGCGGGCGGCTATTTTGATAGCTGTGACAGTTGCTACGGCCGCGGTGGGTGTCCTCCAGGATCGTGCTGGATAACTGGTTTGGGAGAGCTACTTAGGAACGCTGAGTACTTCTCCGGAGCGACAGCATTCCGGTCTCCGATGTACCGAATTCCAGATACAGTTTTTGAGAATCGATTGTTTGATGACAGTAGCTATGGCCTCTACGCAGGTTTCAATGCGGGATTGCCACTTTGCCGGCTTTCATGTGGCCTGTTTTCAGGTCAATTTGGTGTTCGTTCAGTCCAATCAAACTTCAATGGAAACAGTTTCACCGCTGAGGAAAGGAATCAGACTTTCGTTACCGGTGGTTTCTACCGAAGGGTAGATTACGGGATGCAGTTGGGGATGGTTGTCGATGTTCTTCACGAAGAATGGTTTACCACCGACGACGTAGTCCAGCTACGAGGCGATCTTGGCTGGGTATATCCGAATGGAACAACATTAGGTTTTCGATTTGCAAAGGGTGTTCAGGATGCTGATACATCTGGAGTGCATGATGGTATCGCGTTTGACGGCCTCATCCAGCAACCAATCGATCACTATCGATTCTATTACAAGTACGATGCACCTACCGGCGGAACCGGTGGTGGATACGTTGGCTGGTCGGGAGATTCTCAGACGGTAGTGGGGCTTGATTTCGACATTCCCGTTGCTGAACGAGTGGCAGTTCAGGCTGGCTTCTCGTATTACCTGGGTGAAGAAGGAATGCCAACGGGAAGTCTGAACGTTGGTGGCAATCCTAACGATGCGTTCAATATATTTGTCGGGATGTCGTTTCGACCGCGTGGGATGAGCCATTACAACTCCTATCACCGCCCGATGTTCTCGGTGGCTGACAACGGTTCCTTGATGATTCGACGAGATATTAATTAATGTAGAGCGATTGGTGCGAAATGATAAAGCTCGGGGTAACCCCGAGCTTTTTTTGTATTCCAGCTAGTTTTTGGGGTGATTCTCTTGGATTGCCCAGTCTGCCTAGAATTGTTTTCACGTGGTGGCAACAAATTTGAGGTGACATTCAGGCTATTCTGGTTCAGCATGGGCTGAAGGGGTTCCTTAAATCAAGCATTTTGCGATATATTAGGGGATCAACAAATAAATTTTGGGCCTGTTAGTGCAGGCCCTGCATATATACTGCTGACCGCCGAAAATCGCTTTCGCCGGTCTAGCCTTGTGGTTGACTAGGTCAACGGAGAATTATCGTGACAGATGAGCTTTACGATTACTTTGGCGGGAATGCATCGAAAAAGGTGGAACCGATTGAAGATGATGAGTTCGATAACGAAGTAGAAGATGAAGTAACCAGTCAAGAGACGGCTGAACCCGTCGCTGAGGCGGTAGAGAAATCAATCGATGAAGCCAATGAGCCGGCCGCAGCGGATGCCGGCGGCAAAAAGGCTGGACACTGGGATTTCCTCGCTAATATGCTTGGGATTTCTTCGTCCAAAAAGGCAGCGCCCGAACCGGATGCTACACCTGTTGCCGATAGTGTCGCGGAAAAAGAAAAAGAGGTCGTTGCGGAAGCTGAGGACGAAGGCGGAATGTTTGGATTGGAACCAATTCCTTCACCGGAGAAATCAAGCGTTCTTTCATCAATGTTCACCTCAGGTGACGATTCTGGTTCGAGTGAGGCTGAATCAAGCGAGGCTGAAGCGAGTGACGCCGAGGACGATTTGATTGGGTGGAATCCTCTGCCTCGGAAATCATTTATTTCGGAAGCAGAAGAGCAGGATTCGCCGGTTGGGTTTTCGCAGACCGAAGATGTGGCAAGCGAAGAAGTAGAAGTGGTGTACGAAGAAGGCTACGGCGATGTAGAGGTGAGTGAAGGTGACGAAGTATTCGAGTTCGAAATTGAGGAACTTGATCCGAAACCTCGAACTGATGAAGGGGATGCGACCCATGGTCGGCGCCGACGTAAGCCCGCACGTTCTGAGGATTCATCGGATAGCAAGAGTTCTGGCGCTCGTCGCCGCGGTCGCGGGGAAAAAGTTTCCAGCAATAGTCGTTCAGATTCGGGAACCGAAGCTAAATCCCAGCGTCCTGAAGCAAGAGATCGCGATGAGAGTCGCTCGGAAAAACCACGACGCGGGCGACGTTCGCGACGTGGGCCTCGTGAAGGTGACCGCCAGGAAGCGGCAGCTGAGCGGCGAAATGAGCCAGCCACAGATGCGCCGGCAAAGCAGCCGGTTCGCAACGAGTCAAAAGGTGGGTTTGGCGCTGGTCTCGAGGATTGGGACCACGACATTGATGATGCACCGGTTGCCTCACGCAGTGAACGGGGAAGTGAAGCCGACGCCGATCATTCCGACACCGACAGTTCTGAATCACGGCCAAGCGGTCGTAAGCGGCGGCGGCGACGCGGTGGTTCAAAGTCGACTTCTGAGCGAACAGAACGAACAGAACGAGAAGCAGAGCCTGCCGCTGAAAGCGGTAATCGACCTAAGAGCGGAGGGTTCGGGGCCGGATTAATGGACGACGATGATTACGGTTCGGACTTGGAAGGCGATTCAAATGAAGAGGTGGTGGAGCGAAAGGATCGCGATCGCGGACAGCGTGGGGAGGAGGGCGAAGGTCGATCCCGGCGTCGAGGACGTTCTCGACGGCGTAAACCGGAAACTCAAAGTGACAGCCGACGCAGTGAGGCCGCGGAAGACCGAAGTTCGCGCGACGAGGATGATCGGTCGGATTCGTCATCGGACCGAGGTGAGCCGGCGAGGAAGCGTGTGAAGGTGCCAACGTGGGAGGAGACGATTACTGTCCTAGTTGAATCTAACATCCAGAATCATAAAAAATCGGGTGGTGGCCGGCGAGGAAATAGCGGGAATCGTGGTCGCGGTGGTGCGGGAGGTTCACGTAGTAGCAGTCGCAGTAGCGAAGGCAGTTCGCGTGGCAATAGCCGCAGCAGTAGCAGCAGCGAAGGTGGATCGCGCGGTAATAGCCGCAGCAGCGAAGGTGGATCGCGTGGTAATAGCAGCAGCAGTAGCAGCGAAGGTGGATCGCGCGGAAACAATCGTGGTAACGACGGAGGAGCGCGTGGCAACAGTCGTAATAACGACGGCGGATCTCGCGGCAACGGTCGCAGCAGCGAGGATGGCGCACGCGGTGGCAGTCGAAGCAAGGATAGCGGCCGAGGTCGCCGGTAAAAAGTTCTCCGATTTGGTATGGGCTGAGGTTGTTGGAAGCGGTTAGAAAGATAATTGATGGGTCAACCGATTCAGCAACCGGATTCGTCGCTTGATATTTTTGAATCTGCAATCGGCTGGTTTGGCGTTTTGTATTTCCGAAAGACCGTCCGCGCAGTCAAGCTCGGCTTTGATGACCCAGGAGAGGTGCGCGGTGCGTTTCAAGAGGCCGGCTTGGGTGAAGTATCTTCCTACGAGCCCATGGAAGAGTTTCGGACTCAAATTCGAAAGTACCTCGCCGGAGAGAAAGTGGGTTTTGAGCGATTCGAAATCCAGACCGCTGGGATGACCCCGTTCCAATTGGCTGTTACCCAGGCTTGCCGGCGTATTCCTCGCGGTGAGATGTGGACGTACGGCGATTTGGCAAAAAGAGTTGGCCGAGCGGGAGCTGCCAGAGCCGTCGGGACGGTGATGAAAAGAAATCCTTTTCCGATGATTGTGCCTTGCCATCGAGTCGTCCGAAGCAGCGGCTTGGGTGGGTTCTCTACTCAAGGCGGTGTCGGGACGAAGAGGTGGCTCCTGGAGCTCGAAGGCGCGCTGCCAAAAGTCAAGAAATTGCCGTTGGATCTCTGGGAGTAAATCGGTCAAGCCAGCCCGGTAAGTGGTCTGTTTTTGGACGCTTCAGGGTTGGGACCTGCTTTTTATTCAATCAATTCGCCCATGGATCGCCCATTGCCCGGCTAACGAAGTGTCGTGCGTCTTGCCTAGTCAGTGGCGGATGGATTGCTGGAAAACAGAGGGAAAACAAGGGGAAATCGCCCGGCTTGCTTTGGGTTTGGTGGTTGTCGCCCGTTTATCCTTGAAAAAGCGCTCCTCCGAGCGTATTCTAGTTGCATTGGTCTCGGCGACGAACGGTCCGTCTTGGCTCCCCATCCTGATTTTTTTCTATTCTGAATTATCTGGTTTTCTGATCGATGAATCGTTTTTCACTTGGTTTAATTGTCTTGCTCGTCGGGTGGTGTTCTACCTGCGAGGGGCAAATGAATATTCAATCGAGTATCGGAACGAATGTCTTGGCCAACCGTTCATTCCAACGAGCTGCCAGTACGTGGGGAGCTGAATTTCACGACAACATCACGGTCTTTCTTGATTTCGGTTTTGTCACGTTAGATCAACGCACGGTCAGCTCTGCTTCGTATGTTCGAGATTCGTTTACCTATAGTGAATTCCGGAATGCAATCGGAAATGACGTGACCACTGCAGACGACACTAAAATGTTTAGTGGGCTGTCGGAAGGACCCTCTTTTTCGATTTACACCAACCAAACTTCTGAGGCGCCGGGAACGAATTTCGAACTTGGATATCTCGACAATAATGGCGGGCCGAATAACACCACGGTTACACTGACCACGGCCAACGCGAAAGCCCTTGGCTTGAGGGATTCCCATTCGTCAACCGTTGACGGGGTCATTAATTTCAATTCGCTTTATCAATGGGATTTTGACCCAAGCGACGGGATTGAAGCGAACCATTTAGATTTTTTCGGAACTGCTTTGCATGAAATCGGGCACACCTTGGGGTTTTCAAGTGGTGTTGATGAGCTGGATAACAATGGTGGCGGGCAGTTTTCAGATGACGAATTGAATTTCGTTAACAGTTTGGATTTTCTAAGGTTCTCGACGGAGAGCGAAGCTGCCGGTGCCGATCTCGACTGGACGGCTGATGAGCGGGATAAGTATTTTTCGATCGACGGTGGGCTGACCAATGCAGCTGGAGTCGCTTCAGCTTGGTCCAAGGGAGTCAACTATGGCGATGGTGAGCAAGCAAGCCACTGGGCTTTAGAGGGTGGCCTTGGGATCATGGATCCGACGACTGATTTCGGAGTTGGCAATGAGCTTTCCAATATCGATCTAACGGCAATGGACGTGATTGGGTACGACCGTATTTTTTCGGCGGTTCCAGAGCCGGGCAGCCTGTTGGGGTGGTTAGCTCTCGGGTTTTGTTTTCGTCGACACCGCAGAGTCACGGCTTAGCCAAGGGCCGGTGCGGCAGCTATCCTGACCGCCAGTGATTTGATTTCTCGCGCGGGATTGCTAGTTTGGATTAGACGGCAGCGTGGGTAGAATTCGCGCGTCATTTATTTCGGGTTTTTGGTCGGTGTTTTTGCCTGGAATGCAATTCTGCCATCGATAATGGTCATCTCCACGCGAGTATTTTTGATTTCTTCTGCATCGCATTGAATAAGATCATTGTTGAGTACCACGATATCTGCCAGCTTTCCGGGAACTAGAGAACCCTTGATGTTTTCTTCGAAAGCAGCGTAGGCATTGTCGATCGTGTAAGACCGAATGGCCTGTTCTCTGGTCAGCACTTGTTCCGGAAAAAATGTGACCTTGTCGGTCAAACGACGCGTAACTGAGGCGTAAAACGAAGCAATTGGGTCAACGTCCTCAACGGGGGCGTCCGTTCCATTGGTGACGATGGCTCCAGATTCAATTAATGATTTCCAGACGTAGGCGCCTTGCTCGCTGCGTCGCATCCCTAATCGTTGCGGAACGAAGATAGCGTCAGACGTACAATGAATTCCCTGCATCGAAGCAATTACTCCCAGTTTTCCAAACCGGGGGATGTCGTCGGGGTGCAGGTGCTGGGCGTGCTCGATTCGCCATCTGCGTGGAAATTGACTCGGGAAATCCCGAAACATCTTTTCGTAAATATCCAGGACTTCTCGGTTGGCCCGATCGCCAATTGCATGAACACAGACTTGGAAGTCATTTTTGATTCCAAGTTTAGCGGTCTCAGTAACCGATTCAATGGACGCGGTGTTCAAGCCTGAGCTAGTGGGAAGATCTTGATAAGGAGCGAGCAACCAGGCGCCGTGAGCGCCTAAGGCACCGTCGATAGAACGCTTCAATGCCCGGCAAGTCAAAAACTGATCGGCATATCCAATCATTTTGAAGTTTGCCAGTTGTCCTCGAAGCCGCTCATTATCATCTCGAATCATAACCCACAGACGAACTCCCAGTTTGCCTTGATCGGCTAATTGGCGAAGTGTTCTGACCGTGGCAAGGCTGGATCCGGCATCCTGGAAGCTGGTGATTCCCTTCTTCAGGCATTCCACCGAAGCGAGTTCAGCGGCCCGCTGCGAGTATGCCTGTTTCTCCGCAGGAGGCCTTTGGCTGTCAGCACGGGTTTTTATTTTTTGAATTAAAGCCTGAGCCGTCTCACGAAAAATTCCGATTGGCTTACCGTTTTCGTCTTTGACAATTTCTCCTCCTTTTGGATTGGCCGTATCTGTATCGACTCCCGCGAGCCTCATGGCGTATTCATTCGCGAAACTCATGTGGCCGCTGGCGTGGGTCAATAAAACGGGGTGATCCGGAGTTGCCAAATTCATTTCGAAATTAGTCGGATAGCCATTCACATTGGGTGAAGGGACGTGATCCCATTTAGACTGATGCCAACCGCGACCGATGATCCACTCGCCGGGCGGCGTTGTGCGGGTCGCGTTTTCGACCTGAAGTACAATCTCATTCCACGTTTTTGCCTGATGTAGATTTAGCATCATCTTAGATTCACCGAGGCCCATAAAGTGAGCGTGGCCTTCGATAAATCCGGGCATTGCGAATTTACCTTTGAGGTCGATAACTTGTGTTTCTGAGCCGACGTAAGCCGCGATCGCCTGGTCAGATCCAACGGCAACAATGCGGCCAGCGTCCACGGCAATCGCTTCAGCATGAGGGCGTGATGCATCGACCGTATATATATTTCCGCCAACCAAAACCAGTTCCGCGGTTTGCAGCTGGCCGGATAGCGATGCAGAGGGCAGGGCAGTCGCGAAACAGGCGAAGTAAAACGCTAGCATTTTGCGACATGAGAAGAGCCGAAGGTGAGACCAGTTCTGGAGGGGTAGTATCATCGATCTTCCGTGTTGAGGGCGGGCTATCATTTAAAGAAGAATCAACATTTTGACCCAAAATTGCCACAAACACCATCGCACAAGGGGTATCTCAGTCGTGAATTTAGACCGTGGAAGGTGATTGCATTGCAGGGGCCGCGGGGAACTGATCTTGCGAAGGCATCGCAAACTGCTATCGTACGCCGCCTTGAGTAAATCAAAGTTTGAGAACTTGAGCTAAAAAAGATTTTTTATCTAAAGTTGGCAGTGTTTTTAAGGACAACCTCGATGGTTCGTATTCAATATTTTCTGTTGTTAGCCTGCAGTCTTATTATGGCTACGGGTTGTCAAACTTCGGGTAATCAAGCAAATAATTGGTTTGCAGGTCAAACAACCGTGCAGCCTCCGCAGGCATACAGTTTGAACATCCCATCAATGTCGCCCAATCCACAGGCAAATTCTGTAACCGGGTCGTCCGTGATGGTTAATCCCAACCAGCGCGCACCGATGCCGAATAATCAAGCCTCAGGTAATCAAACTGCTGCGGCCTGGGCACGGCAGGGGCCGGTTCCAGTTAATCCCGGGCAGCCAATCAACGGAATGGTTGCCTCCAATACAGGTTTCGTTGAAACGACTGGAACCGCTGTTAATCCATCAGTTGCCAATCGCGGAACTGTTGCTGCAGCTGTCCCTGTTGTGCAGAGTACCTACACCAAGGCGGTAGATTATGCATCAACGCAAATAGATGACAGCCGTGACGTTTCCAGGTTGCCTGTGAATGATGCCTCGGCAGTAGTCGCCCCCAGCGGGTTTGTTGGAACTCCACGAATCGCTACGCTACCGCCCAATACTGGGAATCAGTTTTCTGGAAAACTAGCCGTTCCTAACAGTGTTGGGACTCCCGTCGCTCGTCAGAATTTTATGGTGAACCCAGTCATTCCTCAGGCCGGCCAGCAAGGATTCCAGTCATCGACTGCACCTCCCCAGAGCGGGGTAGCTCCACAGGGGTGGTCCCTGAAAGAGTCTCGTCCCGGATCTCCTGGAGCCTTTTAGGCAGAGTCGTTGTCGAGCGTCGAAGTGATTGGGTTTGTTTATTTGGAGTGTCGTTTGATTTCTTTGTTTCTCCTCTTTTGTTTCCTGAAATCATCCAAACGCGATTCGAATTCGAAGTGCAGGGAATCTGAGTAGCGATGGTCTCGGGATGTATTTTTCCACCGAGAAAGAATCTTGATTTACTGGGACGAAACGAACAGGGGGCCTGCCCCGATTGTTAGTCCCCTGAATTCCTCCCCAATCAGCTCAGAGAGCAACTCAATGGGTGCAACTTAAAGAGTGTTTAACGTTGCAAGGAGAAATGGACGCGGCCGGAGCATTAGCTGCGGCTCCGGCCGTCCGTTTGCTGCGGGGTTCGACAGCATGAGTCAGCGACAAAATTCAGAAAAGCAGGAGGCTCGATAGTGAGCTCTCCATTTTGTTCGCTGAAGTAAATCTCTGTCGGTCTAATTTTCTTCCACGTATTCTACGGCGGTTGACTGAGCCGGATGGCAAGACTCGCATTGGCAGTCTGACTTTTTGAACCAGCCTTTTATACCTTTGAGCTTGGTACATCTTACGCCTGTCGAATCGCAGGCTGAAGTACCGCATCCCAAACCTTTTCTCTTGATGCCGCATCCGCAACCCGCTGCGGCTTCACAGTTATCTTTGCCGGTTAGCCATGGAATTCCAAAGTGGCCTGGATTTGTTTTCAGTCCGCCGCAGGCGGTGAAATTTTCCCACTCGTCGCAGCATTGATCTTCGTCAATTCCAAAAATGTTGGTTCGCGTCGATGATGGAGATTCGGCAACCATTTGGTATTGAATACTGCTTGCTGGGGACGGTTGCAGGATCGAGTTGCGTTCGATGAAACCACGAGAAAGTCCGATGTCGTTTGAATTGTTGGTTTCAAACGTTGCGACAGCTAAGTTGTTCGTCCGTGGTCGTGTGATAGCGGGCATCGCGTTGCGTGCCAGAGAGTTTCTCACCGGGCTTATTTGAATTGCGGGATTAGTGGATCGGACTGAGCTTTGATTCTGCTGGGCGGCAATGAATCGGAATCGAGAAGCGTTGTTCAGGTTCGCTTCGACTTGTTGGTTGACTGGCAATTGCTGGACTGAATAAGTTTGGGCCGCACAGTCCATTGTCAAAACAGCAATTGCGGTGAAGAGTGTTGCAAGGAATGTAGTTTGAATTCTCATGGGGTACTCCAACCAATAGGTCACATCGAAGTGCGAAACGCGCTTCTGCGGAAAAATGTTCTTAGATATGATCAGCATTCGGAGCGTTGTGGGCGGTTAATTCAATAGGTTGGTTTTTATCGTGAATGCTTGGTTAAAAGGCAATGCTTTACCGACCGGTATAGCTTTACTTTTTTGGCAAATTCAACTGACATTGGCCGCTGAAGACTACGATTTTTGAGGGGATTTCAATCGGGGTGGGGCGAAAAGCGATAGCATGTTGGTTGGAGGAGAGCTGTTTCACAACTATTACTTCACAAAAAAAGGCTCTGACCGGATGGTCAGAGCCCTTCTTTGGGGTTGCTGGGTTAGGAAAAATTAATCCTCCATAACCTCGGATTCTCTTGCTTTTGCAATTTCCTGGGCTTGAATCTCAAACTTCTTGGTCAGTTCTTGAACCTGATCTTTTACGTCATCTCTCTGGTCTTCAGAAAGAGTCTTATCCTTTTCGGCCACGTCTGCCGCTTTATTGCCATCGCGACGGACGTTGCGAATTGAAATTTTGGCCTCTTCTGTCAATTCTTTGATCCGATTGACCATCTTTTTTCTCACGTCAGTCGAAAGTGGTGGAATGTTAATTCGGACGACGCGCCCGTCGTTTTGGGGATTGAAGCCAAGGTCGCTGGCAACAATTGCCTTTTCAATTTCCTTGATGATGCCGGTGTCGTAAGGGCGAATGACGATTTGTGTTGGTTCGGGAGCACCGACTTGAGCCACTTGCTTAATCGGCGTGGGAGATCCATAAACATCCACCCGTAGGGAGTCAACCAGTCCTGGGTTGGCTCGCCCGGTGCGAATTCCACTGAGGCTCTTTTTCAAAACCTCAATTGCTTTATCCATCCTCTGTTCGGCATCTTCGATGATTGCGGCGGCAGGCATAGGGTTCTCCGTTCAGTAAAACTACTGTTCTATATTAATTTTTGTATTCAAGACGATCGGCGGTCCTGGCTCAAATTGATCCAGGGAATGGCCGACAGGCTGATTCGATTATACGCCTAATTTCCCGTTAGTGTCGACAAGAGAAATTATATAAATGGCTGACGTTTGGATTGGTTTTAATATTAGTCTGCAATTGGATTGTTGCTGACGATGGTTCCGACTTTTTCACCGAGAACCGCTTTGATGATGTTTCCGTCTTTGCGAAAGTTAAAAACCATCAGCGGCATGTTGTGCTCCATGCAATGAGAGATTGCGGTGGAGTCCATGACACGAAGGTTCTTTTCAATGCACGTTTGAAATTCAAGTTCTGAGTAGAGTACCGCATGGGGGTTCTTTTCAGGATCCTCGCTGTATACGCCATCAACGCGTGTGGCTTTCATGAGGATATCTGCTTCGAGTTCCATGCTGCGCAACGCAGCGGCGGTGTCAGTGGTTACAAAGGGGCCTCCGGTGCCGGCGCCTAAAATGACAATTCGTCCTTTTTCAAGATGCCGGTGGGCTCGACGGCGAATGTAGGGTTCGCAAACGCCGTCCATCTTTATGGCGCTCATCAATCGCGTCTGGCAGCCGACGGATTCAAGTGCATCCTGAAGGGCGAGGCCGTTAATAATTGTGGCCATCATACCCATGTAGTGCGCAGTCGCTTCGTGGACGACTTTATTTTTCGCTTTGAATTGGCTACCGCGAAGGATGTTACCGCCACCGATAACGACCGCTATCTGGCACCCAAGCTGTTGTGCTTCGCTAATTTGTTGCGAGATGTGCACAACCTCTTCCATACTGATCCCCCGTTCTCCAGAGGGGCTGAAGCTCTCGCCTGACAGTTTCAAGATTATTCGTTTATATTTTGCGGTTTGCGTCATTCGATTGTTGTGGGGTTCAGATATTCGGTCTCTAAAAATTGGCGGACAGATGCGAACCTAAGGGCATCGTTCCTTGAGCGGGTTGGTTCGCCGCATCGATTGTAGGTTGCCCTGCCCGACTTGATTAGAATACAAAAAAAGCCCTGCAAACAGCAGGGCTTCTACGACAACGATTAAATTGTCGAATTTTTAATTGTCTGGGTTGCTTTAGCCAACCGACAGTCGCTTGAACTCAACGATTTCTGCAGCATCTGCGAAGTCGCTAATGGCTGACTTAACGGTTTTGCTATCGTCCAGTGCAAAGAACTGACTTAACAGGCAGCGTTCCTGGTCGAGCAGCGTGTTGTCGGCAACGAAACGCTCAAGTTTTCCTGGTACGATTTTGTCCCAGATCTTCTCGGGTTTTCCTTCAGCTTCCAATTGTGCTTTGATGTCGGCTTCGGCTTTCGCCATGACCTCAGGGGTCAATTGAAGCTTGCTTCCGAAGAGCGGCACGTTCTTCATTGGTTTGCCGAGATTCTCAGATTCGTTGAGATCGTTTTCGGCTTTGATTTGAGCCTGGATGACCTCGGTTTCTTTGGCAACGAAATCTGCGTCAAACTCTTCCGGTGAAAGAATGACAGGGTTCATCGCTGCGATGTGCATCGCAATACTTCGGAAGAATTTCGCGGCATCGTCATTACCACCGGACTTGAAGGAGACAGCGACGCCAATTTTGCTGCCGGCGTGGATGTAGGTAGCAATGCTTTCGCCACTCATCTTACCGTAGCCCGAAATCTCGATTTTCTCGCCGATTTTTCCGGTTTGCTCGACAAGCTTTTCGGCAAGCGGTGTACCTTCGTAAGGAAGTGCGAGTAGCTCCTCTTTTGTCTCTGGCAAGTTTTCAAGAGCCAGTTGTCCGAGGCTATTGGCAAAAGCAATGAAATCATCGTTTTTGGCGACGAAGTCGGTTTCGCAGCTTAGGGCGAGGATGATTCCAGTGTCGCCAGATTCGTTGGTGAGTGCGACAACGACACCTTCATTGGCGTCACGACCGGCTCGTTTAGCCGCTACTTTTTGTCCCTTCTTGCGGAGGAAGTCGAGGGCACCCTCGATATCGCCACCGGATTCTTTTAATGCTTCCTTGCAGTCCATCATCCCGGCGCCCGTCGCTTTTCTCAATTCGCTGACGTCTTTGGCTGAAATGGTTACGCTCATTGTTTTTCCTTCTCTTGGTATCAAATGTCGCGACAGTTGCAACGAATCGGTCGGACTCGAGTGCATCCCGGTTTGCGTTTTACCGGTGTCGTAAGGGGATATGATTGGTTCTCTTCGGTTGCAATCTCGCAGCGCAAAGAAAATCGTTTGTTGATCTCTATCGGATTCGAAGAACCGACTGGGCTCGTTGAGAGCCCTGCCGGTTGTTTATTCAAAATTAAGCAGTCGGGATTAAACTGCAGTTTCTTCGGCATCTTTGTCTGGTACAGCGTCTGCTTTCGGGGCAGCGTCTGCTTTGGCGCCAGATTCTTTGCCTTCGTTTTTCGCAACGATTGCTTTCCGACCTGCAAGAACGGCGTCAGCCATGTGGCTCATGATTAATTCAATCGAGCGAATACCGTCATCGTTGCCGGGGATTGGCAAATCGATCAGATCAGGGTTGCAGTTGGTATCGATTAAAGAAACGGTTGTGATTCCAAGCTTTTTAGCTTCGAGAACCGCGTTCTTTTCTTTGTTTGGGTCAACGATGATCAAGCATTCCGGCTTGCGGTTCATCGTGCGAATTCCGTTCAAGTTGCGGTGAATCTTTCGGAACTCACGATTCAAAGACGACTGAGCCTTCTTTGAGTATCCTTCGATTTTGTCGCCGCCGCGAATCTCCTCGAGTTCTTCGAGTCGACCCATCCGACTGCGAATCGTGCGAAAGTTAGTTAAAGCGCCACCGAGCCAACGTTCGCTAACGTAAGGCATGCCACAGCGTTCGGCTTCACGCTGAACTGCGGCCGAGGCTTGTCGCTTCGTGCCGACGAACAAAACGAGACTTCCACCACTGGCAACCTGGGAAACGTACTTTTTGGCTCGCAAAAGCCCGCGTACCGTTTCGCGGATATCCATGATGTGGATTTGATTCTTGCGACCGTAAATGTACGGCGACATTTTCGGGTTCCAGCGACTGGCTCTGTGGCCGAAGTGAACACCCGCATCGATAAGATCTTGAACTAGCGCATTTGCCATGAATTTACTCCATCACTACCGGTTTTCTCGGCAAAAATTGCCTTTACTGTCCTTATGGCAGGAGCAGCACCGATGGGATCAAAAAGGGTTGAAAATGTTTTGCGTAGGGAAATCCCACGCTCTAGGAACGAAAACTATATCGGTTCATTGAGGCTTTTACAATCGTAAATGCTGATTAGAAAGTCGATTGAACGCAAATTTCGTCCAATTCTTGGCTTCTTTTGGCAAAGCGGGTACCAAGCTCCACCTCCAACTGTTGGTTAGACGATTCTAGAGCTGTGTTTTGATCTGATCGGCAATAAACCGGAAATCCTCTGAGGCGTCAATTGCTCCATTACTTGCCATCAAAATTAACGCAAAGCGATGGCGAATTGACGTTCAATTTTCGCATTTCGGGAGTCACGCTTAATAGTACTTTCTCAGACTCTGACTTTCTCAGACTCTGTTGCCAGTTTGAGAAGAACCTATTTCCTGTGATAGAAACCGATGCAGCCTAGTTCCGTGTAGGGAAGTGGTTGATTGAAATGGGTACAGGGGAAAGCTACAGGGGAAAGCCCAACACCTTGAGCCGTTTCAATCAACAAGTAAAAGTCGACGCACCCAATCCAAAACGAGAGTAAAAATGAAGCGACGAAATGCGAAGCAAAAATCAGGATGCGAACGGCGGAAAGATCGACGACTCTCGGCTTTCTATCTGAAATTGAGCTAGAAAAATCCCAGAACCGACAGATCATGAATTCGGTCAAAAGCCGTTTCTTTGGCGGCAAAGCGTAAACTGATACTCGCTGAATCAATCTTCCGCTTTTAGACGATGTGTTAGAGGGCGTTCTCTCTACTCTTTTGGTTTTTGAATTGGTAGTAATTCTCTAATATTGGTTGGTTTCTTACTATGGTTATCCGTGAATCTCATCCAAGCTAACAGGGATAGTGATTTAAATTGAACAAGCATGGAGAGTTGTCTCGCTGGAGTCACTTTGCATAAAAGCAGCACGAACAAATCGAGAACTGCAGGGCTTGGTGTGTGATGAACTGGCGAACCAGTCCGTTAAATAAATTCGAACCATAAAGAGACTGGGTTCTGTACTGAGAAGCTCTGGCCTCTTTAAAGGCTTAATTTACCGAATCGAATAAGCAAGAGAGGCTTCAAATAGAAAATACACCATTCTCAAGGGCTTCGAAAAAGCAGCGGTTGCTATCTAGTAAATTCGTGCAGGCAACTATTTCTCTGGCTGTCAGCCAACTGAAGGACTCGACTTCGTCAGGATTCGGGGTAATTGTTTGCCCAATTTCGATTACTGTTTTCCACCAGTGAATTTCAAGACCTCGTGGCGATACACTCGTCCAGATTTCTTTTTGGGCGGTGACATCGACTCCGAGTTCTTCACGCATCTCCCGAACCGTGGCTGCTTGGGGCGACTCTGCCACTTCAATTCCGCCGCCTGGAAAACAAATTTGCCCCGGTGCACGCACTGACTGTGACCGGAGAATGGTCAGAAACTTAGGCCCATCAACAATTACGGCAACAGCAGCACGTTTGGGGAAATCGCTCATAACTAAAACTTAACGGTGTGTTAAAAGTGGAGACGGCGGATTGAGCTGGAGTTGAAAGTTTAGCTAAAGCTATGCAAAGGGTAAGGGAGGGGGTGGTCATGAAACTTCTGGGGTTCATCCCGCCTGCGCGACCGAATGAAAGGATGGTTCCCAATTTGTATCAATCAGCGTTGCGTGTTGAGTCTTAGCCTAACGGACGCTCTCGATTAGTTCGCGGATTTCCCGAGACCGATATTCTGGTTGCGTTGGAATCCTAAGCAGCGGAAGTTGGGCGGATTTGAAAGCCTGGTTTACGAATTTATCTCTTTCAATCCGTTCGGGTCTTTGGTGCGAGATGTCATCGAGTTCAATACAAACCAATGGCTTGAGAGTGCCCGGGTCGCACAGCACAAAATCAATATGTTTGGCCAGGATTTTGTTGAGCCATTTGCGACGGTGTTTGTTGTTTTTTTCGACACGTAATAAGTCGGCAATCCTAACCATGGCAAATATTTGAAAATCGTCCTGAACTGCTTTTGAAAGTGATTTGTAGAATTTCAGTTCGCTTTTGGTTACGAGTTGACCGCGGGCCAGGTAGGGCAGATTTCGGGGAAGTGCCCAGATTTGCATCAGGAGGATCAAGGCCGCGAGAATTGCCAGTCCAAGCCAGAATGGCCACCAAGCGATGAGGCTTTCTATTACTGCTTCCATGGCAAAGACTCTCCGATGTTTCGGTTTAACAAGATCGCAGGTTTAAGTTGTGAATGGATAGGCGTTGGTGGAGTTTGCTAACCAGTTGGATGTTCGGATTTTGGCAACAAAAAGAGAACTCGCCCAATTCGTCAAAGGATAACTCTATCTCAGAATGGCAAATCGACGTAAGATATCCAAAGATTAACTAATCCTGTTTATTTTCTTAATCCGGATTTCGGTTTTGGTTGAGAAAAAAGTCACATTCTTTCTTGCGAAACCAGTACTCAACCACGAAAAACACTCATTTTCAGCCAATTCTATGGAATCTGTAAGTCTAAAACCACTGAAGCTTGGGTCTGTCGAAATCGGATTTCCAATCGTGCAGGCTGCCTTGTCAGGGTACAGCGATTGGCCGATGCGAGTGATCGCGCGGCGCCTTGGTGCACCGTATTCAATTTGCGAAGTCATGCTGGATGAATTTCTTGTTAATTTAAAAGAGCGAAAGCGGACGAGCCACTTTTTGCATATTTCTGAAGAAGAGCACCCGGTTGGTGGGCAACTAATGGGTGCCGAACCCGAGCAGTTTGCTTTGGGCGCAATGAAATTGGTCGAAGCCGGTTTTGATGTGATCGATATTAATTTTGGCTGCCCGGTAAAAAAAGTCCTGGGTCGCTGCCGAGGTGGATTTCATCTCAGTCAACCAAAAGTGGCTTTAGAGATTGTTAAACAGACCCGCGATAACGTTCCTTCAGACATTCCAGTGACGGTGAAGATGCGCCGCGGGATTGATGACTCGCCTGAAAGTCGGGATAACTTTTTTGAAATTCTCGATGGAGCATTTGAACTGGGAGTTGCGGCAATCACGGTGCATGGTCGGACGGTCACTCAGCGTTATGTCGGTCCGAGTAAATGGGAGTTTTTAAAAGAACTAAAACAGCACGCTGGTGATAAAGTAATTTTAGGCAGTGGCGATTTGTTTACTGCTCAGGATTGTCTTGACATGATCGCTGAAACTGGCGTCGACGGTGTAACTGTCGCTCGAGGCGCGATTGGAAATCCATGGATTTTTCAACAAGCTCGCGCGTTGGCCGCCGGTTTGCCGTTGCCGGAGCCTCCATCGCTGCGTGAACAGCGAGAAGTAATGTTGGAACATTATCGATTAGCAGAATCGCTGTACGGTGAGAGTCGTGTGGGACAGTTGATGAGAAAATTCGGAATTAAATATTCGATTCTCCATCCCGAACACGATTCGGTGAGGTCAGCTTTTGTGAAAATTCGTTCCCGCGAAGATTGGGAATCGGTGCTGGCTAAGTTCTATGATTCTGATCTTCCCGGTTGCCATCCGGATGGTCGAATGCACAAGGCACAAGGGAGTTGCGCGTAGCCGCGTTTGCTGGTTTCCGCGCTTTCGAACTCGCCTATTTGGAGCGATTCAATTTCAAGTGGTTCGAATGCTCGAATTGGTCTGACCGTGGTAGTCGACGGAGCTTTTGCTTCGTCAATGCAGGTTGGCGGTTGGTGAACCGGGCATCGGGAGTGCTAAAACAGGAAACGTCCCAGCACTAAGGAGTTGTTCGAGTTTGCCGGTTTCCACTTTTTCCGCCCATTTGCAAAATTGGAGAAAGGTGGCGTGAATTTCGTCATTATTGTTTTGCTCTGCGAACCCAGCGAGGGCACGCGAGTAGGCTGGGAGGAGTGGGATGCCAAGGTGTTCGGTTTCGGTAGCAAATTCAATTGCTAATCGATTTAGTTTGCCATAGTTCTTTTGCTGCCAAGCATCAAGCATCAATTTAATTTGAGCATGGGCATCTGGCAGGAATTGCTTGGTTGCTGATTGCAGGCTTTGCTCTTGGGCAGGATTTGGCAACTCCTTGGTGGGGTCGACCGAACCCGTGTAAGGCGGCAGGTCAGAACCCCCATTTGGATCGGGTTGTATCTTTCTTGAAATCTCTAAAATTTCCTCAAAAGCCATCGTCATTTCATCTGTGTCCTGCTGTTTTGAATAATACTCGAGCCGTTTCGCTGGATCGGTAAACTGATTGAAGCCGACGGTACCGCCGGAACCTTTTAGCCAGTGCGCCGTGTGTTCAATTTGTTTATAGTCTCTATTTCCAATGGCAATCTCGAGTTTTTCAAGTTCCTCGTTAAGACGTATGGCGAATGACTTGACGATGGAATCGAATTCCGGAATACCCTGAGGTAAAGTCGAGACAATCCTGGTGTCAGTCTGAGCTGGATTAGCCCTGAGGTGTGTTGGAGTCTCTTTGTCTGATTTGACTCGTTGTCCATTGAGTTCGTGGCCGACGGTATCAAGCAGTTTATCGATGTCAATCGGTTTAGTGAGGTATCCTGTGCAACCAGCCTCGCGGCATCCTTTTTCAAATCCTTGCATTGCATGTGCTGTCAACGCATAAATTGGCGTAGTCACTTTATGAGTTCGAAGCATGCGAGTGGCAGTGTAGCCATCCATGACAGGCATCTGCATATCCATAAAGATCAGATCGAACGGATTTTGAATTGCTTTGTCGAATCCAATCTGGCCGTCCTCGGCAGTAGTGACGTGTAGGTTGACCTCTTCGAGGAGCAGTCGGACAAGATCGAGATTTTCTTTGCCATCATCCACGACGAGCACCCGCTCGCCCTTGAATTGCCAAACCATGGAGTCATTGGCTTGTTCAGTTTCAGTTTCTTCGAGGCCTGAGGGTTGGATTAGTGTCGTTTGAGAGATATCTCCGGTGGCGGTAGTAAACGTAAATGTACTGCCTTCTCCTTTTTCACTTTCAGCCAAAATATCACCGTTCATCAGTTCAGCGAAATTTTTGCTAATTGTGAGACCGAGACCGGTTCCTCCAAATTGACGTGTAACCGAGGTATCCGCTTGGGCAAATGGATCAAAAATGTTATCCAGTTGGGTTTTCGAGATTCCAATCCCTGAATCACGCACTTGGATTTGCAATCGACTAGGTTCGGAGTCAAGGAGGCTTATCGTGACACGAACGCCTCCTTCGGAGGTGAATTTAATCGCATTGCCAACTAAGTTTGTCAGGATCTGCCGGATTCTTTGCGGATCGCTGATGATCGTCTCGGGAATTGGCGTTGCCGAATTGAAATCTAATTGGATTGATTTTTCGGCGGCTTTCCCAGAAAGTACGTGGAAAACATCCCGGATAATTTGAATGGGTTGGCAAGGGATGTTTTCAATTTCGACTTTACCGGCTTCAACTTTTGAGAGGTCGAGGATGTCATTGATTAGATCGAGGAGATGTTTTCCACTCGAGTGAATTGTGTTCAGGTATTTTTTGGGATCATTCTGTTTACCGTACCCGCGACGCAAGACATCGGTAAAACCAAGAATGGCGTTCATCGGTGTGCGGATCTCATGGCTCATGTTGGCCAGGAAATCACTTTTCGCTTGGTTGGCCGCTTCGGCTGCGTCTTTCGCGACTCCAAGTTCTTTTTTCTTTTCTTCGAGCTGGGTAACATCGTCCAAACCGATCAGAACACCCCCGTGTTTCGTCCCCGAAGACATTACTGCAGTGCAGTTGGCGCTAAAGGTTCTTTTTTCTTTTCGGTGATCCAAAAGCTGGAGCTCAACATTGCGCTGGGCCTCTCCCGTTTTGAGACATTGGGACCACGGCAGATCTTGTTTTGAAATGGATGAACCGTCGGGGGCTTCCCAGGCAAATTCAGATGCTTTCTTGCCAATCAAGTCGTTGAATTCCTCTCCAACTAAATCAGCAAAAGCTTCGTTGACTAATACAATCTGACCACTTAGGTCGACTACCATGAGGCCTTCAGCGAGCGTGTCGAAGGCTGAGCGAACGCGTGGCGGAATGGCGCTGGTTGGATCAAGTGCTTTGAGCATTTTCCCGAGGTAGAGGTAGAATACAAAAAAACTACTACAGGCTAGAAACAGCGTTAAGGGAACAATTTGAGCTTGTGAAAAATTGAACCCTAAAAATTCATCGGCTGGTTTGAATCTTAGTTCTAATTGACCCCATCGTTCGTCACCTGAATAAATAGGAACTCGCACTTGGGTGTTAGAAGAATACTCCGTATTCATCGGAGTCCAGTTTCCTCGATGCTCTCCAACATTGAGTAGGGTTGTTTTGTCTTGCCGTTTGACAGCGGCGGATAGTAAAGCATCGTTTCGTTCGACGAAAACTTTAATGACGGATTGTAGATTCTGTGATTCGGCGGGTGTGAAATAGGGAGTTGCCTTGATGACGATTGCCTCCGCTAGTACAGCGCGGCCATGCCGGATTTCCGATTGTCGATCGGGGACTAACCCTAATAATACGGCCAGAAGCAGGAGACTCGTCAGGAGGCCAACTTGACCTACTGCGACGCGAAATCGGGTGGATAATTTAAATTTCATGGGTTCCAGCCTTCGAAGCACGGTTCGAATTAATGACGAGGGTTTCTAAGGAATCGTCTTCTAGTTGTTCATTGTCGACTTCGTTCAGGTAACCAAGCACAGGGAGTGGATCGAAAGTCCTCCACGCGGGGAGTGACGTGACCATGCTGCTGAACAAGACACCACTTCGGAGCAGCCAAATTACATAGCCGGCGGTAAGCGAGGCACTGGCAATGGTAGTAGTTCCAAGAATAGATTTACTAAACAGCGAGTCTTTACTGACTTCGAGTTGTAAGGCGTTTAATGAGCTCAGCGCTGCGCCTGAAAAAATTGATTCAAACTGGCTGGCGGCGATGTCTGCGTTTGAAAAGCGAGTTTTGACGACTTTTTCAGACGCGTTCTCGATCGTGGAAGTCAGGGTAGCTGATTTTTCAAAAATGTAATTGTCCTGAACCAGTTCACTGAATTGTGGCCCTCGGTCGAAGCGGGTGATTGAATTAATTGCTTGGATCATACCGACGTCCATTTGAACTGGCGTCGCTGCAATCGCAGGTATGTCATTGGTTTCGATGACAGTTTCTACGATTATCTCATCCGTCGTTATTTCAGATTCGCTGATCGAGGATTCATCTTCGCTGGTTACAAACGTTGCGTCGTCAGTTGACGCAGTCGAGCTGTTGTCAAAGGTTGCAGGTAATAAAGCACTGTTGAAACTGATGATGTTGACCGCGATCGTCTCAGTATGAGTATTGCCGCCACTGTCCGTCACTTTGACGTCAACTGAAAGCAGTGGCTGGGAAGCCGAGTCAAGCGTCTTAGCCGTCAATATAAGTTCGTCGTTGTTTGCTCCGCCGATGCTGAAAAGAGATGAGTTGGCACCGTCGAGGATTTCGTAAGAAAATGTTTCGCCTGCATCGGGGTCAATCGCATTCAAGGTGCCGAGGATTCTTCCGGTAGTGGTGTCGGTGTTATCAGGGATTTGAAATTCAGTGTTGAGGAAGTCGCTGGGGGATTCGTTTTCATCAATAACATTGACAGAGATAAGTTCTTGCAATTGATTGCCACCACTGTCTTGTACGAGGATGGACGTGAGATAGGTTTCTGTTTGCTCGAAATTTATCGAATCGTGAGTAAAGTAAAGCGTTGATCCGGTGACGTGAAACTGACTCGAATCGAATCCTGCAATAACACTATAGGTGAAGGATTCATTGAAATCGGGATCGGTGGTATTTAAATTGCCGATTGAAATTCCGTTGGAAGCTTGTGTGTTTTCGAGAATTGAAAATTCGGTTTGTATTACTTCGGTGGGTGCTTCATTTTGATCGACGACTGAGACAGTGATAAGCGAGTCGTGGTGTGCGAGTGCGGCGTCAGTGCTTCGAATAATGACGGAATAGGAATCCTTGGCCTCATAATTGATGTTGGCTTCGGTAATAATTAGTTGATCGTTTAAAATCCCGCCAATTTCGAATGAGCTCTTATCTAATCCACCAACGATCGTGTAGGTAAAGGAATCATTCGAGTCCTGATCGAGTGTGGACAAGCTGCCTAAGACGACACCTGAATCTGTTCCCTGATTCTCAAGGATTGAAAAGTTGCCAGAGTTGATTCCTGAAGGCGCGTCGTTTTGATCATCGACTTGGATGATAAGCGTTTCTTTGATTTCCTCGCCACCTGAATCGGTGGCCGTGATTTCTACCTGATAATTCGACTTGTTTTCGAAATCGATCAGGGCGTCGCTGAGAATTAGCGTCGCCCCGTTGGTGCCTCCCAGACTAAAGTTGCTCTCATCTGGCCCGCCTGTAATTTCATAGCTGTGGGTGTCCCCAAAATCCTCGTCGGTGGTCTGCAGGTCACCAATCGCAAATCCATTCACTGCATCTGAGTTTTCAGGGATTCTTGAGTTTGATAGTGAAATTGAGGAAGGTGCCTCGTTTTGATCGACCACCTTAACTGACAGGGTTGATTCGAGTTCGTAGCCCTGGCTGTCTATGACCTTAATCGTTACTGCGTACTCGGATTTGGTTTCGTAGTCAATTTGGCCATCGTCAAAAATGAGTTGGTTCGCTTGCGCTCCGCCAAGTGTGAAATGGGATGCGTCCAAACCGGGGGTAATAAAATACGTGAATGTTTCAAACACATCCGGGTCTAGAGCGGAAATGAGACCGAGATCATAGCCGCCAGTTGTGTCAGTGTTTTCATTGATAGAAATTGTGCCAGGTGTGATTTCAGTAGGTGGTTGGTTGGTTTGGGTAACGTTCAAAATAAATGTTGACTCAAATGCAATTCCTCCCGAATCGGTGACTTGAATTCGAATGTCATAACTGGATTTGAGAAAACCGTTGACAACGCCTGCATCAAAATGGAGTGCGGTTCCGATGATGTTGAAGTGGACGCTGTCGAGGTCGTTTACAATGCTGTAGCTAAACGAGTCAGCTGTATCGGGATCGGAGGTTTCCAAGTCTGCGACTTTTATTCCGTTGGTCGTGTCTGTGCCGGAGAGAATATTGGCTGCGCTCGGAGTAATTGCTGTAGGCGACTCATTAATGTCGTTGACGATTAGTGTTACATCGTGGGGGTCTGATGTATTGCCCGCACTGTCGGTAGCGACGACTGTGAAAGCGTAGTTGGATTTACTTTCTGCATCTGGAGAAATGAGTACCGAAACCTGTCCGGTGCTCTCGTCGATGCTGAAGCTGTCGGCATCGGTTCCTGAAAGTGCGAAAGTGACTCCGTTGGATACATCTGCAGTATCGTCGGCGGTAGCGGTGTAAATGACTTGATTCGCGGGAATGTTCTCGTTCACGGCGACGTTCGTGGCTGAGGTGATAACTGGCGCGGTGTCATCGAGATTGTTGATGGCGAGCAGAACTGAGTGCGGCGTAGACAAGTTCTCGGCGGCATCGGTTGCCGTGATTTCAAATTGGTATGAATTCTTTAACTCTGCATCAGGTGAAACAAGGAACGAGACTTCACCCGTTGTAGGATCAATACTGAAACCTGCTGCATCGGTTCCCGAGATTGCGAAGGTGACTCCGTTGGATACATCTGCAGTGTCGTCGGCGGTAGCGGTGTAGATGATTTGACTGGCGGAGATGTTCTCGTTGACGGCAACGTTCGTTGCTGAGGTGATAATCGGTGCTGTGTCATCGAGATTGTTGATGGCGAGCAGGACTGAGTGTGGCGTAGACGAGTTCCCAGCGGCATCGGTTGCTGTGATTTCAAATTGATACGAATCCTTTAACTCCGCATCAGGTGAAACAAGGAACGAGCCTTCACCCGTTGTAGGATCAATACTGAAACCTGCTGCATCGGTTCCCGAAAGTGCGAAGGTGACTCCGTTGGATACATCTGCAGTGTCGTCGGCGGTGGCGTTGTAAATGACTTGATTCGCGGGAATGTTCTCGTCGACGGCGACGTTCGTGGCTGAGGTGATAACTGGCGCGGTGTCATCGAGATTGTTGATGGCG
>JAQXDZ010000070.1 GCA_029251085.1 Mariniblastus sp. | reverse complement strand
GAACACTCGAAATACACGTCTGACTTTTACCCTCTCGGTTTTTAACGGGGCAAACGTATTTGCGAGCCAGTGACCGCCCCGTTATTATGGCAATCCATCGTATGGCAATCCATCGCAGCAGGCATTGGCTGATTTTGAATGCGAGTTGGCGAATGCTGAATCTCAGACATCCGGATTCAGAGAAAAGTCATTGCTGGCCGTGGTGAGAATCGAGTTGATCTATCGTTCTAATTATTTATCTATAGCTTTCCATGAAAAAAAATCTCAAGATGCAACCTACTGAGACGGCTGTTTTTCACGCGGCGTCTCGAATCTATTCGGCCTATATCGTTTCGGGGCAAGTTGGCGATCAGGAAGCTAATGCG
Organism: Mariniblastus sp.; assembly: GCA_029251085.1. Lineage (GTDB taxonomy): Bacteria > Planctomycetota > Planctomycetia > Pirellulales > Pirellulaceae > Mariniblastus. The sequence goes on along the minus strand of JAQXDZ010000070.1, from coordinate 2,161 downwards.
TGGATGAAACGGGCGATTGCCGAAGCGATCAAAATGGCCGACGCTACCGACCAATTGGTGGTGAGCGATGATGAGATTGATTCGTTGGGTTTTTGATTTTCGGTGCTTACCATGATTTCACTCAACGCCAATCCGATTCAAATTTCCGAGCGGTGAACCGACATTTTGGTTTGTGATTCGAGTACTCCTCATCATTGCTGCGCGTCGCCGTAGCGCCCACGGGGATGTGCGGGTTCTGCATGATAGGTGTTTTAATTGGGGTGCCTGCACCAGTTTTTTTCGACCAACGCCGGTGTGGGTGCCGACTCGCGGCAATTTTTTAAACTTCGATTCCGCTTGCTATTATCGTTTTGATACGGTCGACGATGCGAGGTCCGAGCGAACGTGTCGGAATGACTGGTGGCTTTGGTATTCCATCAAAATTGCCTGAATTCCATCTTCAATCGCTTTTTTCGTTTGGGTTCTTTCCACCCCCGCTCTACTGCCCAGGATTTCCAGATCGCATATTTTTTTGTGCTCCATCGTATGATCAGCCAAGGTAAGCCAATCACCGTCGCTGCTGTGGGGAGAAAAATAGCGAGAATCAGAGCGAGGTTGGCGATCGGACTAGCAACGAGAAACCAGCAAAAAATAGGCAATGCTATTGTGGCACAAATCCAATAAATCCAGAGACAGCCCCGTTCGGCGGGCCGTTTAAACACGATCGGGTCCACCGCCTGTGGAGTGTACATTTTCTTTTGGCAGAACTCGCAGGTAAAGGTTGTGTACGTCGTTAGCCTCGATGGCCCGTCGTTACTGCAAACCTGCCGAGTTTTCGAATGAGAATGATAAGCCGTATGTGCCTGGCACTCCCAACACCATAACCCTTGGTAATTGGGATTGGGTGTTTGTGTTCTTAATTCGTTGTTTGAGAATTTAGATTTCATGAAGCGTGGTATTCGCGTGGTTCTTCTGGTTGCAGAGACGACAGCACGGATATCGCAGATGAATGTAGTATGAAAATTGTAGCTGCCACCTCGCCTTCGAACCAGCAAAAGCCCGAAGTAATTGTTCTTCAGGTATTTCGTTTGGGCCGGGCGAAGGGAATGTCGGGGGTGGCCACGTTAACGTTCTGTTCAGCCAAAAGGGCATGCCAGTTCTACGGTTCAATGCTAAAACGCGAACCTCCTTCTGCAGATCTTTCCGACTTCGCAAGCATCGGACAACATCAATTTAGTTGTTGGATTGAGCGGAAAGACAACCTGCCACAATCCACCAGCTTGCCCTTCTGTGATTTATGGATTCGCACGGTCTGTTGATCGGTAGGTTTGAATCGCCAGAGTGCACCAAGAAAGCAACGCTTCAGTTACAAAGAAAATGGGTAGAAAAAGGAAGGCTGCGGCGGCGGTCAAGAATAGAAGTACTATCGTTTTATTGTCTTTCATTTCTGCGGAGTAATCCAACATGAAATGTTCCCAGAGTGTGTTCGAGAGACCGAATGGCAAAGCCAGTAAGACGGTAAGTAAAATCAAACTTGCTAAATCAAATTTCAGTTTTTTAAGTTTGTGATGGCGATAGAGGCGAGATGTTATCCCCACAATCAAAATTGAACTAAGCAACGAGTAAGCAAGTAAGGCCAGTGATCCAAAAAACGGTGAGACCTGTTGATCGTTGGAGATAAACACGATTCCGATTAGTGTCAGCCCGAGGAAACAACATGATCCCACGAATCGAGGTATACGCTGACGGTCAATTTTTTTGGCCATATTTAAATGCACCCTTCAGATCACTAATAAAAGCAACGATCGATAAACCGGAATCAGCGATTAATTATAGATAAAATAAGGATTGCGAGTTCAGTTTCGCTGACATCGGGTGGTTGTGCCGAGATTTCATGTTGTGTCGCAACTGCTCCGAGGGTTCACCATTAGGTGTATCACAGTAATGCGAATCCACGGATCGCACTCGGAGAAACGCCCGCCACTTTGATCTTGGCCTTTTACTCTACAGCGAAGTATCGTGTCTCGGTCTTCCGCCCATCCAATTAGTGGTAGGGTTGCGACTGCTACCTAGCAAGAATAGGTGGATAGAACTTTGTCGTTGGATTAGATAAGAACGACAGCGGGAGTGGCGATATCGAATGATTGGTTGTTAATTTGGATCGCCCTCGCACTGGATAGAA
>JAQXDZ010000055.1 GCA_029251085.1 Mariniblastus sp. | reverse complement strand
AACATACCACGCTAGGTAAACCGGCATTCCTACGAGCAAACGGTAGAGTGAAATGGCGGTGCGTCCAGGTGGCGTCACAAGAGACGCGATGAACCGCACAAGAAAAAATGGAACCAGATGAAACACTGCCCCCACCAATGCAGGCAGTAACCCAAGCAACCCACCACCAATCCGCAATACGGCTTGCACAAACATGCCCCACCCCTGCGACTGGAGGACCAAGGAATCCAACGTTAAGTTGCAAGCTGCAATCTCAATTTTGTGTGACTGAACGGCCTCCGCAACCGCCTCAGCCCGAGGCCGGTCTTTTGATACGAAATAGTTCATTGCGTCCGCTATTTGTTTACGTATCACCATGGAATCATCTTGCGAATCAGTTTCCATTAGCAATACAAAATCTTCGAGCAGAGGCTCCCACTCCGATTCCTCTAAATGGACAATCACAGACTTCAAGCGTTTCGCTACCTCATTTGTTAGCGACCGAATTGCTTTTCGCCCCTCCTCTTCACTGTTTTCCAACCAATCTTGGACCTTTATTGGTTCGCCCACGTGTACGGACACCGCACTACGGAACCGTTCTTTATGTGCGTAGTTAAGACCAACCGGTACGACGATCAAGTTAGCAGCACCTTGTTCCACCGCTTGCACCGATATTCTTGCCACTCCTGACCGCACCATCTCTAATTGCGCAGCGTCGTGTGATTTACCTTCTGGAAAAATACCAACCGCATCACCATCAATCAGGAACTGAATACTACTATCGAGGCTCTCTAAGTTGCGACGCACCTGTTTGGCGTCATCGCTGCCTCGGTACGTAGGAATCATTCCTAACGCAGACATGATTGAGCCCAACAATGGAGTTTTAAAGAGTGGAGCTTTCGCCATAAACCTCACGGGACGTCCCGCAGTGATTCCCAACAGGATGGGATCGACTAATGAATTCGGATGATTGCCACATACGAGGACTGGCCCTCCTTTGGGAAGTAATTCCCTGCCCTGGAATTTTATATCGGGGTAATAAACCCGCACGATCAAACGCCCCGCCCGTCTTACCGCTATGCCCAAAAGCTCTGCAAATTTGCCCATTGCACATTCCCATCCAGTATCAAAGCCCAGACAAAACAAATCACATATACAACCAAACCCACCGTCCGCGTTCTTTGTACTGCCTATATTATTAACTAATGAGAGTTGTGACTCGACATTGAGACAAGAAAATTCGAAAAATTGAGTTTTACGACATAAATTGAACTTTCATATGGGGACAACAACTCAAATCACCACCTTGAGCCTCACCCTAAACCCAAATGCAGTCCCCCATCGGATCAACGGCTCTTAGTCACCCATCCAATCGATTCAACGCCCAATGCGCAGCTGATTTTTTGCAAAATAAAGCAAAGATCTCGATCGGTTAAACGAACAAATTAACATTCACAAAATCAAATTAGGAGCGATGAAATTTGAAAAGACTAAGTTCGTTATTAGTACTGGTATCATTGATTGTATTAACCTTCAGCTTCGCTTTTGCCATCGTTAGCAAGATTCAATTCGAGCAAAACTGCAAAGGGTTTTTGAAACGAGCTGCGGACGCAAGTACAATTAAGCTTGCCGAACAAGAACTTGGCCGGGCACTTGTCTACCTCGAAGACAACAACCTGACATCTGGCAGTACTCATGCTGTTTATGAAACCCCAAGCTGCGATCTCGATTTTTGGTATACCAATTTAAAAACGGCTCATGACGAGTTAGTAAATTTCCCGAGTGATTCCGATCAACTAACGGCATCTAATCACTTGATGAAGCTTCGTGAAACAATCCTGGACCAAGGCGAAAAGATAAAAGTTACCGCCCCCCGCGGAGTTCATCTTTATCCTTATCAACTACCCGAACTAACGGCAATATCATCCGGGTTAGCAGGGCTTATGGTTGGCTTCCTGGGCCTGTGCGGACACGCACCACCTGCCATCGGAAATCCTCGCGGCTTGGAAAATCAATCGAAGCGTTAGATTTCGCAACGAAGACCATCCGGTGTCAACGTAATGGCTTGGGAAAGCAACTGAAAACTTGCGACATATAACCTAAAGAAGTGTTTATATGGTACCTCTCAATAGATTTCGACATTAAACGAAATTTCCTAACCATTGCCAGAATTTGATTTGGATTTTTAATCAGTTTCAACAAGGAAGAAGATGCGGTTAGGCCCTTACTAACGGGGTGCATTCGCATTCTCCTCTGTGGAACTAAAATCGGAACCGACAAACAAGAGAATTCTTGTGCAAATCACTTCAGCAACGCGATAATGAACCCCACCAACGACTTAAAACTGCAGGATCTCCTTCCAGTCCAACCCCGTTCAACCGCGACCAAAGACCTTTGGATAAGTGGCTGGTTACTGATTTCTTTAGGTATATTTCATATCGTTGTTTGGTTGGTTGTCGGAGGAGTCTGGGAAGGACCACTCTCATGGAGAAAACCAATTCTTTTTGGAATTTCTACCGGAGTCACCCTAATCTCGGTGGCATCGATTTTCGATCGATTGCGCCCGGCTAGATATGATTCATTGATAATTCGAATTCTTTCGGTCTCTTTAGTCTTAGAAGTACTTCTAATTACGATTCAGCAATGGCGTGGCCAGGCGTCACATTTCAATCATGACTCGTTCTTAAACACCTCTATTGAATACGCGATGACAACGCTCATTGTCGCTGCTACCTTCGTCCTCGCACAAATTACCGTTAGGGCATTTATTTTTCTAAACACAACCAGAGATCTTCAAATTGCAAATAGAGCAGGTTTGGCTTTCCTGATTATTTCTTGCCTGATTGGTTTCTTTATTTTGTGGAATGGAACCAAGCAAGTCCTCGCTGGCCAAGATCCTTCGACGTACGGCAAGGCCGGCGTTGCGAAATTCCCCCATGGAATCGCAATCCATTCGCTCCAATTTTTCCCAGTTCTTTGTTATGTGTTCGCAAAAATCGGACTCGGCAAGAACCAACGAATTGGCATGCTAAAGTGGTCGATCGCCTCGATGAGCGGCATGTTGACATACAGCATATTCCAAACCCTCTCTGGCAAACCGCGATTTGAGTGGACGCCTGCGGGAGCACTGATATTTGCAATTTCAATTGGCCTCTTCGCTCCGGTGGCTTGGGGGATTAGTAAACAACTAGCCGCAAACGCCCGCGAAGCGATCAAAAATTGGCGAAGCTACGGCAGACTCGACGCGTAAAACCAACGCGGATGTTGCGAATCGATGGATTGTCCGCATGTACCAGCGAGCGGATTGGTTAGCAGGTTTCGCGCAAGTCTTCGAAGGAACGGTATTAGTCTCTACGATTCTTTAGAACGTTAAACTGACGTTTGGGCAATCAACAGGCCAATGCACAAATCGACTTAAAGCAGAAATGCTCCTCTTGCACTTGGACCCATTTACGGTCGACACGGCTACCCGCGTTGAAAATGCATTCGACAAGTACCTCAGCAACTCAATCCCCTCACCGCGACCTACCAAATTACATTCGGATTAGATAAATTGCGGTTGTTGTGACGGGCTAATCGTCAGACTTCCTATCAGATCTTACGGTGACCACCTGAGACCGACGAGACCAGAGGCAAGACTGTTTGTTCCGGTTTCCACAACGGCTTTAGCCCCTTTCACTTGATCGGCCCGGTTAAAAAGAAAAAGAGTTTTCGCAACTTTTGGGTTCGCCAAAATCATAAAACTTTCATTAGCTCATTCTGCATTTGAACAATAACTCCAATGCATAATCTCAACCAAGAATCGCCTAGTCCTTTCGAAACGCCAAATTCGTCATCGGCCGAGAATCGCAAAAGTTTTTCATGGCTAGATTCAATACGAAACAAGTCCTTTCTCGGATTGATTATCTGCTGTTCGCCTCTGCTAAATTACTGCTACGCTTTGATGTTTTGGCTCTTGGCGAGCGCCTCAGAAGGAAAATGGCTGCGACAAGGGGGAGGGCCAGACCCGATTAATTTTTTCGATGGTCTTCCACTCGGTCTGCACCGACTTCTTACGATCCTCTCGATGTCACTAGCCCCTGTGCTACTTTTTGTATTCTTTAGGCGTAAAACGTTGGTAATTTACGTCCTTTTTTATTCTGCATGCCTCGCGATCGCAATCGCACTCTTCCGTCTAGATATCTGGGGTATGCCAAACTGGCTTGCCGATTGAGCAAACTCAACCAAAGTCAAAAACTTCCTTGCCAAAAATCAGCATTATAGAATCGCAGTGGACTCAAAGCTCTTTCCAACCATTCAGAGACCACCAACCACGCGGTTTCAATTGCCCCACAACACCGAGCAACGTTGTGCCCAATTCAATCGACTACTTCAAGGGATTAAAGATAGATCCAAGGAAAATTACATTCCCTGTTTCAATATTTGAGATCGCACAAAAAAATGGGCGATCAATTTTCATTACAGGCACTTCTTCCATTGCAGCCATTTCTATTCCGAGTGCAATTGCCGTAACGGCAGCAGCTTCTGCACCTTCTTCTTTTACTTCTAGAAATGTGTTGTGAATTACCTGTGAAATTTGCAGAGGTTCGTTGGAGTTTATTGAGCTAAATCCCATCGAAAAATTGAATGCCTCGTTCATGCCCAATGATTTCAAACTTCGCTTAAGATCATTTTGCAACTCAATTTTAAAACGTGGCACCAAAAGCATCACCTCTCGCTGGCGCATATCACTTTGCAGTTTCACAAACGACTCTGTAGAGATGGATTGCTGAAACGCTTCCAGCCCTTTTTTAGGCAGGATAAAGCTCATCGCCATTTCCCCATCACCAAATGGCAGTCTCACCGCCTGGAGTTCATCATTTTCGAGAAAATGATAACTTCCTTCTCTCGCCATGAGGGGAACGCTTACCTGGCTGTTATCCACCAAAGTAAAGTTTGCAGCTTGAGTGCGTTGCTTATCGAATGGATTTTGCCAGAGACCTTTGAAATAGACCGCGTTCACTAGCACCATAATATCATCCGGTGTCAGCTCACTAAGAGGTGACGTAATTTTGCCCCTTGTTTTATCGCTACACCATTGGTTAATGTCCTTAACCGTTTGTGGGCTGAACGGCGCATTCTTAATCACCGCATCAAAATGCTGAACGTTGGTCGAAATAAATTCAGGCTTTACTGAAAAACCGCTTTTTATCCAAATCGAATTTGCAATATCGAGCTCGGCCAATTTATCTGACGTCGCCAAATTCCAAAGCAGTGATTGATTTGCCGTGTTAAAACTTTCATCTGGAACCTTTGTAAATTCAAATACTTCGTCAAACTCCGATCTAACCTGATCAACCGTGCCGTTATAGAGCATCCCAAAAGCTGTCGCGATTGAGGTCGGTGAAATAAATACGTTTTCCCCGGTCGATTCCTTTTGAAGTTCTCGATAGAGTTTGAAACCAAATTCATTGTGAGCCTTGGTCAACGCGTCACTCTCAGAATGAGTTGGAAATGATGCTGGTCGTAAAGGCTTGATTCGATGGCTTTGCTTTTTCTCTTCTCCAGTGAATTGGAACAGTACGACGGCGATCACAAGGACTAAACAACAGGTTGCGAAAATTTTCATTCGATTTTCTCCAGACTAGTTACACCCAGATAACGATGTCGCCTTTCATTTATTAGAACTGGCGGTAAATAAATGCAAAATTCTCTGAAATTTATCCGAGGCTAAAACAATCAACTCGCTAAAGGCCTACCTGACAGGACCTCCGAATTCCCCTAATCTAGATTTGTTCGATTGTATGGTTAAGGCGTCGAAGTAAATTTACGATTGAATCGAGTTTTGCAAACCAATATTTTTGCTATGAGTTTAAAAACATGAGCGATCAAACATTGATTGAGGCAACCATTCAGACTTACTTTGATTCCATGCACGAATCGAGTGGCGAGAAAGTAAAGAAAGCCTTCCACGCCGACGCAAAGGTTGTGGGTTACCTCGAGGATGGGCTTCACATCATGTCAGTTGCTGATTTCGCGAACTTCGTGGAGAGCCAGCAACCTTCTCCAAAAGAGAAAGGCGACGCAATTCGGCTGGACATTCTCTCGATCGATATTACCGGAAAAACTGCCGTGGCGATGGTGAGAGACGACTATTTGGGCATGACATTTTTAGATTCTTTATCGCTGCTTAAATCTGACGGCGAGTGGACGATTTACAATAAACTTTTCCATGTCGAATGTCATAACCAATAAATATTGGAATCCGTTGACACTCACGAATTACCCTGGGCAAATCTTGAAATTCCATTACCGAGTGCACCAACCGTGTTCTACTGCACGCGACGACGTCGTTTCAAGACTCCGAGCACAACAGCAAAACCCAAGACACATATATTCGCCGGTTCAGGAACCGCGGTGATTGCGACCGGATTGAGTGCGTTCCCCGACATAACTAAAAGGCTATTTAAATTTACACTGTCGGAATAATAATTGACGTGAGACGCTTTGATATTATCAAAAATGCTATTCAGCCATAATTGATCGCCAGCATCGCTCCCTGTCATTGCTGCGACGCCAACAGGGGCAATAAAAAACAAGTCACTCCAGTTATTTAACGGGTCACCATCAAGCTCATAGCCTCCCAGAATCTGACTTGGGTCTCCATTTGATGCTGCTTGAAAAAACTCGGAAAGTAGCTGAGCTTGTTCGCGAGAGATAGTATCACCATTTAGGACGGCGTCCGCCCCAAACCGCCATGGAGTCCGTCCGGCGTTATACCAATACTCACCGTCATGCTCACTTTCCAAAAAATTAGGAGGCGCAGGTGTAGCATCGCCGGTAATTGGATCGACCACGACGAAATCCGGCATTAACCCAGTTCCAAATTCCGTATTTATATCTTCAACAGCTTGCTGCGTCGCCTGAATGACACTATTCCATTGCCCCTCATTACCTGATGCTTGACCAAACGCTCTGAAATGACCGTTCATGAAGTCACTCGAACGCGTGGACCATTGATTATAAGATCCAGAACCATTCGGATTAACCCAATCGCCTAGCATTGGCAGGTTACTGTCCGAGCCGATGGTTGAGCTGTGGATCGCCTCGATTATCGATTTGGCTTCTTCAACATAATTAATACTCCCGCTACTGCCCCATTGCTTATCAGCTAGTAACAGACCGTAGGCGATATCCGCATCGCCATCAAACGCACTCCTATTTCCAGTAGCATCAGGTTGAGCCCAATCCATTAATTTAGAATTACCCTCGCTGGGATGAGCGCGAGAATATGCATAAAGGCCATCGAAAATTTCCTGCGCCGCGGTGTCGTGTCCTGCCATGTTAGGAACAATAATCATTCCGTAACCCTGAGATTCGGACGTCGTGCGACCAGATCCGTCCATCACAACTCGGTAACCGTCACCTCCTGGATCCGTTCGTAACCAATCTGATTTCCACTGGTCGTAATAATCACTTACGAACCCATCGATTTCCGCTTCAGAATATTGATTCGGAAACAGCGTTCCCGAGGCATAAACCTGATGATGGCTACCAAACGGATTGCTCTGCGCATTTACCGGATGGATTGAGCACAGCCCTATGAGCAAAAATAGAGACCAAATTAACAATTGATTGCGCATGACAATTCCTTTCAATGACAGGCGGGGCAGTTGAAAACAGGTACTTGGGAATCAAGCGGAAGGGGGAGATTTAGCTGCAGAAAGTATCAAGTGCTTCAGGATTCATCTTAGGAAATGAAACTGACTAGACAAGTAAAACGTTCCGACTTTACAAAAAGATACAAACAAAGATCAAACCGAGTTAGTATTTTGCGACAGCATGAAATGGAAATCAGATCATTCGGTCGATAACGAGGCCGCAGAAGAAGAACGCTTTCACTTAATTGAGAATGGCAGCCACCTTCGTTCGGATTAAATAGAAATAGCGACGCAACTTTTGCAACTGGCGTTTTTAGTTCGACGCCACTAGATTTCGTACACGAAAAGATGCCACAGATTAATAAGGCACCTAGTTACTCTTCACATTTGTTTTCTTGAACATCTCCAAATGGGGCCATCTAAAATTAGCTTTTTTACGATAGTTCATTTTCTGGTGGGACAGTTGTTCTTTTTCAAAAGCATCTAGGTTCGTCTTATTAACAAACGGATCATTTATCGAGGTTTGGAATTCCTGCATCGATTTTAACAAATCGAACTTTCGACTTTGGTGCTCCACCATATTTGCGAGGTTAGTCAATTCGTATGGATCGCTCTGCAAATCGTAAAGCTCGTATTCATCTGGAAATAGAAAAGGCTCAAAATGCTGACCTTTGGGCAACTTACTGTTGACGTATCGTGAGGCCGCGAGCAAATTTTTACGGCGGTACGGGTTGTATATTAACTTGTAACGCTCATCGCGAATTCCGAACTGAATATAATGTAACGCCGGTGCAGAGCCGGTTGTAAAGGTATGAATATATTTACGACCGTCGCGAGTGCCCTGATCTAAATCTTGAAGCGGAAGACCCGGCAGGTCGCTTGGTATTTTTATGTCCGCCGCTCGCAGCATGGTTGGCAAAATGTCAACGGTTGAGACCATTCCAGTTTCAACCTTTCCCGTGGAAAATTCCTTTGGGAAATTGACGATCATTGGGATTCGCGTACCACTCTCATAAATACTTCCTTTCGCACGCGGAAAATCAGCGCCGTGGTCACTGATGTAGACGATTAAAGTCTCCTTCCGCAGCTCTAAGTCGTCCAGATCTTTCAGTACCATCCCGATGCCTTCATCGAGTCGATTCATACAACTCAAATAATTCTTTAATTCCAGCCTCAGATGCGGCGAGTCCGAACCAATCCATGGAAACGGCTCGATCTCACCTTCAACCTTTACTGTGGGATATCCATTTTTAGACGTGTTAACAAATTTACGATGGGCGTCTGGATAATTGATGATCAAAAGAAATGGCTTTTGAGCTTGAATAGCATTTTCCATTACCGTTCGGCCTTGTTTCGCGTACTCCTGAATGCTTACCGTTTTGCTAAAGTTAGCGTTTGGCAACGCCCGGTAGTCGACAAAGTCTTCCACCAGTCGTTCGGGATTCACATGTGTTTTGCCAAGAAATCCAGTGTAGTATCCCGCCTCCTTAAAATAGGCGGGCATGGTCTTAAAATCCTTGTACATTGCAAACTTATGGGTCGCTAATCCAATGTGTCCAGTTTGTCGGGTGTAGAGCCCCGTTAGAAATATAGATCGCGATGGCGAACAAACTGAGTACGGCACGTAGGCCCGAGTATAACGAACGCCCGTCGCCGCTAACTGATCTAGCTGCGGCGTATGAACACGCTTCTCGCCGTAGCAACCAAGCTGCTCGCTGTTGTCTTCCGAGACAATGAACAGAACGTTGGGTTTAGCCTGCGCTCCCACCAGTCCGGCTGGGGACAACACCAATAAGAAAACTAAAAGCAACTTCGTAACCGAAGGCCCGATCCGAATCTCGCGATCTTGTAGTAATAATTCATTCATCGCAACTTCAACCTTTTTGATGAGATCAATTTCAGCTGGGAGGCCATTCAAGATTGCCTTGACCAATCCTTCGCATGAAACCAAATTATATTCAATTCCAACGGCATTTAAATAGTTTTTCTATTTCTAAACAAACAGACAATCGGCGGAATCCTCGCCTTCGGCAACGGATATCTGTAACCCTTAATGATCTAAATTTTTATGTTCAAATCGAAGTTCTGACCACTACCTGCCTATTGGCAAAAGTTAAAGACCGCCTCATCTTACTCAAACACTGAAGCATCCACGAAGATAACGCTTCCGATAGGCTTTGTGAGTTAACCATCACGCCGAAGAATTTTGACAGATTGTTTGGAAGCTGTTCTATTTTGTGTGCCTGTTGAGGCTGGTTACTTAATGCCGCTGTCATAGCCCCAGCAAAAACGGGATTAGTGCTCCGACAACTTTATCCCCGACAAGTTCGTTAGCTTGCTCCATTGGAGAAATAATGTGAATGTAGGTTTCCGCTACTTATTCTTCTGGTCCCTTTGCCTATTTGCCTGCCAAGCATCTGGCATGATGCAGCGGCCAAATGTGATTGTGATCTATGCTGACGACCAAGGGTCAGTCGATGCAAACTGCTACGGCTCAACAGACTTGGTGACCCCTGCTATCGACAGCCTCGCAGACCAGGGTGTGCGATTTACTCAATTTTACTCACCTGCTCCCGTTTGTTCTGCAAGCCGCGCTGGAATGCTCACCGGTCGATACCCTTGGCTCGCCGGCTATGAAGGAAATGCTGGCGGTCCCCCTCGCGAAGACATTCAAAACCTTGAGGATCTCGATGGCAAGCCAGGAGTTTTTGCGAAACAAACGACGATGGCAGAGATGTTTAAATCCGCAGGATATGCCACCGGTCACGTCGGTAAATGGCACCTTGGCGTAACTCCCGGTAGTAAGCCGTTAGACCAAGGTTTCGATTATTCCTTTGGGCACATGGGAGGCTGCGTCGACAATTTCACACATTTCTTTTATTGGAACGGCCCCAACCGACACGACCTGTGGGAAAACAATAAACGAATAAGGCTACCGGGCAAGTACTTTCCGGATCTCATGGTTGACAAGGCAACGCGATTTATAAAGCAACAACGTGATGATCCATTTCTCTTATATTTCGCTTTCAACCTTCCGCATTATCCGTACCAGGGAGACCAACACTGGATCGACCACTACAAAGATCTGCCTTACCCTCGAAACTTGTACGCAGCGTTTTTATCCACTCTCGACGCGCGTCTGGAAAAACTTCTAAAAGTTCTCGACGACGAAGGTATTCGTGATAATACAATCGTTATCTACCAGTCTGACAATGGACATTCCACCGAGGTTCGTGCACACGGGGGTGGCGGTAGCTCAGGTCCGTATCGCGGTCAAAAATTCAGCCTATTCGAAGGTGGAATCCGCCTTCCTGCGGTAATTTCATGGCCCGGGCATCTTCCCCAAGGCGTCGTTCGAAATCAAATGGCACACGGATGCGACTGGTTACCTACCGTAGCCGAACTCTGCCAAGTCAATCTACCTAAGTCGCCAATCAACGGCAAAAGCCTATTGCCGATCATTCGCTCAGCCGATGCCCCATCGCCACACGAAACGTTGCACTGGCAGATGGGGAAAAACCGCTGGGCGGTACGTAACGGCAATTGGAAATTAACGAGTGAAAATGGTTTGTTTTTGGCAAACATCCAGGATGATCCGGGAGAGAAAATCAATCTATCCCAAAAGAACCCTGAGATCGTTAACAAACTTAAAACAATGAGAGAGGCCATTAAATAATTAGTGCCACCGAACCTCACATTTCCATAATATTGCAAGTGACTGGTATTATGCAGAAGTAGTTACTTCCGGGATAAAATTAAGCAAAAAACAGGCTTTTAGCGATCCCACCTTTGACAGAAATTCAGTGACGCTGACACAAGCAACTAATGCCAACAAATTAAAATCAAATATTTGGACCGATCTTTCGAATTACAGAAAAGACCAATTCAAGCCCCCCTGCACAAATATTAACACTACTTTGGAGTTGCCATGAAAAGCGTGCTTTATCTTTTATTCCTTGGCCTGTTTTTGTCTCCCTTGGGATGCAACAAACAGGCAGATATCCCCCTTCCGCCAACTGATTCTGATTTCATTGAAAGCACGCCCAATTTACTTACCGCTCGTGTTATGAGTATCGATTTCGAAGTCCACACGACTAGCGGCGGGGTTACCAATGCCACAGATATCAACGCAAATTTTGTTAATCCTGAGAAATCGAAACACACCATCGTCCTTACTCTAGGGGCCGACCAGACAATCGAGCTTAATGCTGTCAATGAAACCATCGTTGACTTTACCTATTTAGGACAAAAATTTGGCTATCTTAGTGTTGGCGATCAAGTGGTCATTGATGAGGAGGGAAATATCAAAGTCAATGGAGAAGTGCGTAAGGAAGCTCCCGGGTTCGAACCGAAAAATTAAGGCAGCAAATTCGTCGCGCCCCATAGCACGGGCATTAATAGGATATCTAGCTTATATGATTGAATTATCTGTTCGTATTTTCCTCTTTCAGGGTCGAAGCAGGAATGCTTTAAGGAAGGCGACGACTGCACTATGAATCTAATTGATGAACTTGGAAGGTTTGACGGCAAACATACCGCCCCCCTAAATAAGATCGCTCAACAAATCCTCCACCGTAAAGGAAGCGTTAGCGAGTTGATCACGTGTTCCCAAAGCGACGACATCAAAATCCAATCTGCGGCTACTTGGTTACTGAAGAAACTCAATGAACAAAGTCACTTGTTTTCTGAAGTTCAAACAGTCGACTTGATTAATGTCTTGAGCAACCTGAATCACTGGGATGCCAAATTGCACGTGCTTCAAATTTTGCCAAGTCTGACAATACCATCGCAGCAATTTGATCTACTGCAACGTAATCTAAAAGAGAACATTAAGAGCGAAAACAAGTTATTACGCGCCTGGAGCTATAATGGACTCGCGGTACTGGCTGATCAGCACAGCAGCTTGCGGACCGAAGTCAACGGCATCCTCAGCGGTGCACAAAACGACCAAGCTGCCTCCGTAAGATCCAGAATTCGTCAAATATCAAAATCCCTAGATTGGATAATTTTGACCAAGTAAACAATTCAATCAAACCCACAGTCGGTGTACTTCCTAAAATCACCCGACCAGGCTTGAAGTTACGCACAATAAACTCTCTAAAATGCCCGACTTAGTTCTTGACACTACAGTTCATAAGTAAGCGCAACACCGAACCACCCGATTTGCTTCCAATGCAAATTGAGACATCGGAGAAATTGCAATTTGGTACCAATAACCCTTGGGTCGATATTTATGTTAGACCAAAACAGAAAAAGCAACAGCCAACGGGCGGATCAGCCAATCGCTAAAAGAAAACTAGAATCGACGTGTACTTTTCGTTATTAAATTTAATAACGTAAACTGGTATAAACGTCCTACAAGTGCCAAGACTCGAACCGTATTTCATACAAGCCGTGGAACACGGAAACATTAGGTCGCCTCATCATCCATTGTAAAATAACCAAGGAATACGCAGACCAGGTGAATTACTCAGCCATTATCGTGCTTGGAAACTTAATGTCCAAAGACGGAAAACTTAATGAAGAGTCAACCAATCGAATGGAACTGGCAATAGATCGTTTTGTCAGAAACGACGCAACTTATCTCATTACTTGTGGATGGGACTATCGGGCTGACTCCACGATCGCTATTGCTGATGCCATGTCTCAATTCGCAATTGAATCGGGCAAGGTACCGCCAGCTTCGATAATATTGGCAAACCAATCGAGAGACACGGTCGGCGATGCTATTTTTTCTAAGCAAATAATACAAAGCAAACCTGGGTGGACTAGGCTCCTAATTGTCACCAGTGATTACCACGTTGCCCGGACTCTTGAAATTTTCAATTTCATCTATAGCGATCAGTACGACATTGAAGTCATTGGTGCTCCCACCGCTGCAGCCAATGAACAAGTGAATAGTGAAAGCAGTTCTTTGGTAGCTTTTCGTAAAACCTTTGCTGGAATTGATTGTGGCGATGACGAATCAATTTACAAAAGGCTCTGCAAAGATCATCCTTTCTACAATGGTGTCGTGCATCCCAAACTTTAATTAAGCCATCCTGAGACAACGTAGCTTAGCGAATCCTTTTACGATCAAAATCATGAACAAAATTGGCGATGGAAATGTCTTATTCTTGGGTGATAAAAATTCACCACTATTGAGATGGTTGATAAGCACTGGTGAATCAGTCATACAGACTACCGAAACAATCGAGCCATCATTCATTCCAAATAACAAGGTAATTTTCCTGATAAGCTACGGTTATCGTCATATCATCCGCAAAAACATTTTGGACCAGTTACCCAATCGGGCAATCAATCTTCACATCTCGCTTCTTCCATGGAACAAGGGCGCTGACCCTAATCTATGGAGTTTCGTTGACGGAACTCCAAAAGGCGTGACGATTCATTATTTGGATCCCGGTATCGATACTGGCGACATTATTGTCCAGCAAGAGGTTGAATTCGACAGCCACAATGACACGCTCGAAACGACATACCAAAAGTTACAGTGTGTAATCCAATCACTGTTTCAAAAAAACTGGAAATCGATCAAAACCCAAACTTGTCCCCGCCGCCAACAACAAGGCCAAGGATCGATCCACAAATCAAATGAGAAAGAAGTAATTTCCCATTTACTCGTTAAAGAATGGGACACGCCGATATCAACCTTGCGTGCAAATATCGAACAAATCACTAGTGCTACACCACGGGAACCGAACCCAGTCCGTGGCAAAGATAAGTAATTGCCAATAACTCGGCGGATCACAACCCCTAGGAAAGTTGGCCCGACAAACTAAACGAATCACCGTTCCAAACCCATAGCCTCTGTCAATCAAACACCAGCATTACAGTAAACTTTGATAGGCCGAAACAGAACTACAGAAGTTGAATCGGAACCATCCTCCCGTAACCAGTTGAAATCGGCCTAGAGCCGCTCAACTTTGAATTTAAAATTTAGTGTGCTATTTGACCAGTTCTTTCTCATAAACTGCATTGAGCGGTTTAATTTTTTCGGCAACCTTTGAAGCAATCTCATTAAGATCAATTTTTGGCAAACCTGAAACCTTCTGTGGTTCGAATTTATTTAAGTCGTAGTTGTATAAAGTTTGCAACCAAAGCAGAGCACCAAGCTTAGCAACCAGCTCATTCGGGTGCCCAAGTTCATCTCTAAGAAGTTGCTCGTGTTTTGATTTTGCTTGCCTTCGTTCCCAACGATTTTTGTTCAAAACGTGTTTGACTCCGGGAAGCTCACCCTCCCGCAAACGTTCGACCAACTCATAGGTGCCAAGTCCATAGGGACAGAAGAGAATTCTATTATCGGGATATTTATCCCGCAGCTCTTTAATTACGGTATCTTTAAAACCAACACTCAGATTTTTAAGAATACTTATTTCCATCGCACTTGCTTTAAAAAGCTGCGGACCCCAAGGAATCGTGACCATAAAGGTTGTCTTCGAATTCTGAGAAATTGCGTAATCAATCCACCGGCTATAGTGTTCCACCGAACTATCCATCGGTGAAAAATATGTCATGACAACGAGATCAATTTTCTTGGTATCCAAATGCTTTTGCGCTTCACCTCGTTTTTTCTCATTTTGCCAAAGTCTGCCCGGTGATCCGTTCGCACCACCTGCAAAGACGGTGACCTGACGATGTTGGGTATTTTCTGAATCAGACATAATCTTCTTAAGCTGCTCAACGCTAGGCCTAAAAAAACTATGCCCCATATATAGCCCATTGAAACCTTTGTTTTCATCGCCGTTATCGGCAAGAACAGGAAGCGTCCACAAAAGAGCGACTGCAATACTAAGCAAAAACTTCATGTTCATCATTCCAAAAGGAAGAAAGATTGTTGGCAAGTTCAGAGAAATTGTTTTGTCTCTGTCGCAAAACAGCTTTTCAGCTGCACACTCAAATTCAAGCAACTCCTAGACGAATCAGTCTATCATCAGCCTTTCAATATTACGCAAAAATTGCAACGTTCGCCATAGATAGAATGGGAGATAATATTACTTGACCAGAAACCAAAACTCCCCGCATTAGCTATCTAATAAAAGCTACCTAACAAAACTGCAGATGCAAAACACTCTTTGCTACACAATTAAAAACAAAACAACAGATAGTTATTCAATCGGGAGATCTGGCAGGAGGAATCATTCACGCAGGAAGCGTGCCTGGTCTTTTTAACGTTTTTTGGCAGACGCCCTAGTTTCTACTTGAGTTAGATGCTTTCGCAGCTGTTCTATTAATTTCCTCGATTTTACCACGTTAGCAATGTTGGTTTCTTCAAGAGGGTCGTTTTGAAGGTCGTATAACTCTTCACCAGTCGCCCAAGAAGTATATCGATAACGTTGTGTCCGAATTGCTCGGCCCAGGTCTTTCCCGCGCGAAACGACCGTATAGGCAAAATCCTTGCCTCCCACTTTCGGATCCTCCAGCATTGGCTTTAGGCTTCGTCCCTGTAATTCTTTCGGGAGAGTAACACCGCAAAGATCCCCAAGCGTCGGGTACAAATCCACCAGTTCCACAATCCCTTCGGATGTTGATCCAGGAATCGTCTCAGTTCCCTCTACAGATTCAGGGACCCGCACAATCAAGGGAACTCGATCACAGGTTTCAAACAGCATGACTTTCCCCCACATGAATTTTTCACCAAGCAAATATCCATGATCGGACGTCAAAATAACAATGGTATCCTCCCAATGTCCGCTCTCCTTAAGAGCATTCAACATGACCAGAACCTGCGCATCGATAAAAGAGATACAGGCGTGATAGGCTTGCATATAATCGCGCCGAAGATCATCGTTTTCAACACCAAATTCAAACCCAAAACCTCCATAACGTTTGGTCTGCGCGAGCTTGGGTACCGTCTGCCAAAACTCGAGAGAAGCGGGGGTGAACTTTAATTCCGCTTTAGGATACATTGAGAAATATTTGTCAGGCGCGAGGAACGGGCCGTGTGGTTTGTGTAATCCACAGGCGATGAAAAATGGCCGGTCGCCACTTACATCGTCGTTCAGCCACTCCTTAACCTGCAATGCGTTTTTACCATCCTTGTGTTGATCATCTTTCAAACCAGTAGAGCCATAGCCAGGCGCCTGACCACGGGTTTGTGTTGCAATCGTGGGATAAATTTTTCGCCATTCTCGTCGTGACTTTCCGTCCGTTACCGGTCCATTTTCAGCCTCAAACTGCTTTCGAATCGGCGTAACCATGGGAAGCTCGTCATTTTCAAAACGTAAAACTTGATCCCAGGCAATTTCACCAGGATCGATCTTTTCATTGTGGAACACTTTACCCACTGAACCAGTCCAGTACCCCGCGTTTTTAAAACACTGCGGCATCGACACGGTACCGGGACGAACTTGGCGAATGTCAAGTTTGTTATCCAATACTCCAGTAGATTGAGGATATAGCCCGTGCAAGAAAGATGCCCGTGAGGGGCCGCATACTGGATATTGGCAATAAGCTCGTCGAAAGGTCATCCCTTCCGAGGCGAGTTCATCAAAAGCCGGCGTATGAATGTGGGGGTAACCCGAGGTAGAAACATGCGTATTAAGATCGTCACAAACGATTAGTAAGACGTTCGGTTGCTCAGCGACTGCCGACGATGGAAAAACCGTGAAACAGCCTAAAACCATCAGTAAGTTTAGTTTAAACCAATTCATCCAATTCCTCACAAAATAGAATTACCAATTGCCAAGCAAGCGAATCGATTATCTGAGGTCACACGAATATTAAAACAACGATAATGGCCCGTCGATGCGCTAACAAGTTCTCCGGAATAAATATACCTAAACCGACAACTTCCGGCCAAACCCTTATTCCATTACTACTTTTCAGATTTTTTAGCGCTCGTAGGCGGTGCGAGTTCCAGATTCTTACTGTATGGACGGTATTTGGGAGTGGGTTTGTAGTTTCCCTTCCCTTTCTCCCATCGAAAAGAATCCCCCTCAACCACTAAGTCTTTTCTCGCATTCAGTTTTTGTTCAGGTGGTGCAAAAACGATTGGCGCAGTTTTACGAAGTCGCTGTTTGACTTCTTCATAGCCACTCTCACTTGCCAAGTTTTTCCACTCGTTGGGATCACTACGAAGATCGTAGAGTTCCTCCACGTCATCGTCGTAATGTATATAACGCCAGTCGCGATTGATCACCGCATATTCTCCCGGTTTCATATAGGGTAACAACACACTCCGGTCCCTCGCTTCATCTGGATTGGCCAAGGTGCTTGTCAGTGATTCTCCTTCGAGTTTTTGATCTGGCTCTGAAAGCTCACACATCTCTACTAGTGTGGGAAACATATCAATTAGACTGACCGTTGCGTCGGTCTTGCTCCCCCTTGCCACACCTGGGCCTGCCCAAATAAAGGGTACATTAGACGTTCTTTCCCAAAGCGTGTGTTTTCCCCATTGGCCTTTTTCGCCATGGTGATAGCCGTGATCGCTCCAAATGATCACGATCGTATTTTCCGCGTAAGGGCTGCTCTCAAGTGCGTCGAGTACGCGACCAAGCATTGCATCGGCGTAGCTAATACAGGCAAGGTAACCGTGTATTGCATCATCAACTGCCCCCATCTCGACCAAACGATCATGATGGAGACGCTTTCGATTCTCCCGATTCTTTCTAATTTTGGCGGGAATGTCTGACAGGTCATCTTCCCGCATCGGAGGTAACACAAGATTTTCAACGTCATATAGATCGAAATACTTTTGCGGACAATAATTTGGAAAATGCGGTGCGTACAGACCGCAAGCGAGAAAGAACGGTTTATCGTGCTTCTTATTTAATTGTTCAGCCGCCCAGTTCGCCCGAATCGTATCCGCCATGGCTTCTTCCCGGTCATTAGGGATAGCCCCCCACTCCAAAAAAAGACCTGCCTTAAACTTCTGGCCTTGATTGTAAATACTAGCAGGAAACGGTTGCGGAACCGGCGTCTCGCTACTCCAAGAATCAAGCGGCCACCCATTGCTTCGTTGCTTGGCATTGCGAAGAAAAAATTCAGTCCATCCCCGTTGATCAATCGCACCTTCCGGGTGATGAAACAGTTTCCCAGCACCAAGCGTGCGATAACCACTTTTTGAAAAGACCATTTGCAGAGCATCTATTTCAGGATGCCCAACGAAGTAATTTGGGCTCGTGTAACATCCAGTAGTCGACGCATATTGCCCCGAAAAAATTGCTGCTCGGCTCGGTGCGCAAAAAACACCTGCGGTGTGGGCATTTGTAAAAGTCAAACCGCGAGCCGCCAACCGATCCATATTAGGCGTAAATGCGTGGGGAGATGTACCCATGCAACCAATCCAGTCGTTCATGTCATCCACGGCAAGAAATAAAACATTCGGTGGCCTTTCCGCAAGCACTCTCGTTGAGCGGCAGTTTACGACAACAAACAGGAACATTAGCAAGCTGGAATATCGATAAAACATAACTGCAGAATTTTTCAAAAAACACTCGTTTATTAACATTCGTTCCAACCCAAATCTGGACATCCGGCCCCACTTACTAACGATTTTTGATTAATTCCAAACTACTTCTCGTCTGAAACCAACAAACGAATACTGGAGGTTAACTCAAAATCCGACCAGCCACTGAACCAGACAATTCGAGTTAAAAGAGTCAGCCCCTAGTTCAAAATTCAATTCACCGTGGTCCAGCGGGGAGATTTTCAAGCAGATACCGGATGATCAACATTCGCACATGCACCAAAGTTCCGGGGCCTTCCCGTAATCCATGGTTACGATTGGGATACACCATGTAGTCGAACTTTTTGCCAAGCCCGATCAAGCGGTCTACCAATCCTTCGATGATTTGAATATGCG
This sequence comes from Mariniblastus sp., assembly GCA_029251085.1. GTDB lineage: Bacteria > Planctomycetota > Planctomycetia > Pirellulales > Pirellulaceae > Mariniblastus. Next base: position 23,245 of record JAQXDZ010000055.1, on the reverse strand, counting down.
TGTTCGTTTCACCTGAACCGGTCACAATCAATAGCTTCCCTTGCAAGCCTTCTGCGAAATTTATAGGAGCCGACTGTTGATATCCTTCTTTGTTAGCTTCCCTTGTACCCATGTAGATTTCCTGAAACCACGCGTTATACAAATGTGGCTGCGGTTTCGGCACGACCGCGATACCAACGTGGTAGTCCTTGGGTTGTCGAAACAGTGCGTTGAGAGTATTTGAACCGCCGCCGCTCCATCCCCAAATCCCAACTCTCGATAGATCGACAAACGAGTGGGTACGCCCTAACTCCTTCAAGCCCTTTACCTGATCCTCCGTTGAAATAGGTCCAAGGCTTCCAAATACCGATCGTCGCCAGGCAGCACCTTTTGGAGCAGGAGTGCCACGGTTATCAATTGAAACAACCACGTATCCAAGGTCTGCTACGACACGAAGAAAATGGCTCTGCCCCGCCCCCCACTCGTTCAACACCGTTTGAGCATGAGGTTCGCCGTAAACATAAATAAATACCGGATACTTCTTAGCCTCATCAAATTGACGCGGCTTAATCATCCACGCATCCATCGTAATGTCGTCCCCAATGTCTAGCTGAATAAAATCAGAAGGGCGAGAAATTACAGTTGACGCTCTCTTTTTAAGCCGGACATTTGGCTCGAGTACCTTAATACTGCGGTGACTTGGGATTTCAACAAGATTGACGGACGGCGGCTTATCGAACGTGGAGTAGGTGTGAAACGCATACTTTCGATTGGGAGAAAATTCGTAGGCGTGTGTGCCTGATTGATCTGTAGGTGTCACCCGCTCTAGGTCTCCTGATCCATCCAGTGCAACGCGGTGTAAATATCTTTCAGTACCGTTTTTAGGGGAAGCATAGAAGTAGTACCAACCGCCCGCTTCATCAACGACGGCGCGCTCAATAATGTCGTAATCACCGGGTGTTAACAACGCTAATTCTTTGCCATCTCGGCTATACAAATAGGCATGTCGCCATCCATCTTTTTCACTGATGACGATAAACTCTTTTCCTTCTCGAATCCAAACTAAACCCGAATTCCTCGCTTGGCTTGCGACAACCCATGCCGGATCAGATTCCGAAAAGATACTTCGCAACCTTCCATCAGTCGAACCCAGAAAAAACTCGCGCCGATCTCGACCGCGACTTAACCGCTCAATCAGCAATTCATTCGAATCCCCGGCCCAGGCAACCGTTCCCAAGTAATACCCAACCTTAGGAGTATCGATTGGGAGCCAATTAAGTTCCCTGCCACCCCGATCGACAATTCCAACTCGCAAAGAACCAATATTCTCTCCCACTCTCGCAAATCGCTGTTCTCGAATACCCGGATAAGACGGATCGCTGGGCACCAACATCGACCGCTTTCGTACAGCAGTTTGATCCGATTCGATAAAGGCAATGTGTGTACCATCCGTACTCCACTGAAGATTGCGGTATCCAATATCACGATCAGGGAGGCGATCAGTGAGTTGTACATCCTTGCCGGTTTTTAGATTCCGAACCCACAAATTTCCGTCTTTAGTATTTAATTGGAAACTGCCATCTGGGGAAATTCGGTTTCGCGGACGAGCCTGTTTACGTCGCGGTCCAACGGCGACCCGTTCACCAGAACTGGAATTGTAGTGCGCTTTGATCGCTTGACCGGTCTTGGAATCCCGCTCATCAACCGTGTAGCCTTCACTGTCAGACCACCACTCTGAGGCGAACCTCGCCGGCGAATACTCACCGGAATCGTAAATGCTCCTAAGACGGCTTTCGGTTGAACCATCTCGCCAAGCATCAAAATCTTCCTGTGCAAAGCTAATCGACAGATTAACAAAGCCACTAACTAGCACGCAGACAATTAGAAAATTTGATCTCATAAAAAACAGCACCAAGGAACTTAGTTGAATTAAAGGATTCAGGATTCTCCACCTATCCATCAAAAATTAATAAAAAATTAAGGCGGCAATATTTCGAATTGCTCTGATTCCAATTTCAAATTCTCTATTAACCAGAAGCGTTTGGTAAACCAACAGCCAACCCAAGTCGAGCTCAACAAACCGAACCGCTCTCCGCAAATTTTGCGTCTTCGGGCAATTATTAGAACAAGGTGTTTCTAGAAACAATTATCGAAATGACGAACTTATTCCAGACAGAGGCCAGAACATCTTATCAATTTGTCTAATTAGCCGCCAACAGGAGTGAGAATGAAAACACGAATCGCCAAATAGGGCGTCAAATTGAATACGATCCACAGAGTCTTGAATCGACCAATGTACTCAAAATAGAGCCTGTTTAATTCTTCAATCGACAGCCCAGTTAGTCTGCCGTGCAGGCTCTGAATTGAATTCTTAAAAACAAACAGCACGATGTTTGTCAGTACCAGAAAGACAAAATTCACCACCGTGCACCAACCCAAAATTGCAGCCAATTCTTCCATCGCCATCGAAGTTCCCCCGGTAAAAAAATGCAGAGAGGGTTAGTCAATATTTCAAGCCCGTCTTTCGCAAACAAAATAGTTAAAACAAAATTGCACGATTTTAAATCTGTCTGAAATGTTTTCTCGTCCGGTATAAAACCGGCAACTGTACAAAAACATATACTTAGTTCGAGTAACCGACAAACCTAGCGCTCAACCGGTTCTAAAACGTGCCACCTGGATTTCCAGCCTAGCTTATTTCGCTGACTAAATCCCCCGGATTCGACGAACAGGTATTTTTTGCCAGCTTTTTCAATTGCCTTCATCTTGAGGGCCTGATAGCGGTTAAGATCCATCAGCGTTTGGTCCGACCAAGCCCAAGTAGGCTCGCTCGTCGTTCCACCGTCAAGAAATTCTATCGTTGAAAACGGCGGATTTCGAACGCCCGTTCGCTTTTTTAAGGGGTCAAACTGACTTATTTCGGCGACCTCCGCAACTAGCCTCCATGCCCCTTTCACACGGTTGTTTCTTACAAATGTTCCGTCATAACGAAACAGGTTTTCATTAGGGTCATTTTCTGCGACTTCGGGATCTTGTTTTTCCTGCCAAGCCGATGACAGCATCGGAACCACGTTTGCCGACTTAAATACCAGCTCGTCTCCCATCGGTGGCAACTGCTGTTCGTCAAAATGTAGGCTGAATTTACCTTGAGCTAAACGGCTCGAGGGGAGGGTACTGTATTTGTCGTTGTAACGAATGAAAGTTTTGACAGCGATCGTCACTTCACCTCGCTTTAATTCCTCCCGAAATTCCTCCGTGATGAGCGCACCTTTTGGACGTCCACCGGATCCCCGTCCACCACCTTGTTTTGATTCAATCAACTTTTTTCCGTTGAGATAGATCAAATGACCGCCACCGGCACCAACGTGTTCGCCCGTGTTAACTCGCAACCGATACCGAAACCCTTCTTTAATTGGGGGAATTTTAAAAGTCCCTCGCAAAAGCAGCACTTCTTTCTGCCAAAGTGAATTTATTGGTGTTGCGCCATAGCAGCCCGGCCCCACGCAGCTATCCGAACATTTCGTAATCGGCCGATGTGGTATTTTGCCGTCGTAGTTGCCAAAAGGGCTATTTCCTGTTTTCCATCCCGCTTTCTCTGCATCGAAATTAATTGAAAACCAATTGTTCATGCCACCAGGTAAGGATACAGCGCGGTAGCGACTTACCAGCTGATCAAAGGGGACGTGCTCCGACGGAATTGGATCAAAACTAAAAAATGACCAACTTGCATTGCGAAGGTCGACAAACATATTCCAACCGAATTGTTTATGCCCCGCCCTCTCATAAAGCGCCACCAGCTCATCCATCGGTTCTCCCCGACCGCCAGGCCACTCTGTGACTACTTGATTCGCTGCCAGCGGAATCAACCTCTTTCGATTCCTCCCGACAAATTCGGGGATGAGTTCATTCATAATGATCGGGTTAATTGCCTGCTTTAACTCGGAGCCGAACTGACTTGAATCAGCCGCTAAGAATATTTCCTTATAGGGCAGGATTTCATTTGGATACTTATCGCGAGCAATCTTATAGAGCACATCAAAACCGCCCGGAACATCTGCCAACGAAGCGGCGATGGCCTCAAGGTGGTAGTCATAGGTTGGCCTTAGGTTTTGACCAGCTGCACTCGTTTTCAACCCAGCGTATCCAGTGTAAGTCTCCTTCAACGTTTCAGTCGCCAGTCGTTGGGCCGCAGATGAGGCCGTTTTAATCTTAGCCCGAATTGCAGGAGCGAAACCATGTGTAACCGAGACTCGTTGGTTATTTCTCACCAACTCGCCCATTGCCGGCAACACTTTTTCATAACAGCGATCATCGGCAGCCACAGGGGTTAGCGCCGTCAAGGCAGCATTTCGAAGCCACGCTTCTTCGTGCTGAAGGTAAGGCACTAAAAGGTCAACTAGCGGTAAAATCTGATCGACCGAACCACGACCAATCAACCGAATCGCTGCATCTTTGATGAACCACGATTCGGATGGATCCCTGACAGCGCTCACGGCTAGTTCAAAAATCTCGGGAGTCAAGTTATCCGACCGATCCATCACAGCACCAAACATAGCCCGACGCACTCGAGGGTCATTATGTTTTAAGAACTCCATCAGTAAAGCTTGCCGAACTTGGCCGCCAGCCGTCTTTTTACCAATGTAACCACAGTTCACACCCAACACTTTAAACGCGGCAATATTCCGAATATTAAAATCCGGATGTAACATGTACTGCCGAACCTCATCATCAGTCGGTTGTATATCCCCGTGAAATCGGCGTAGAAACGGCAGACTCGAATCCCGAGCTAATGTTTCCCCGGACAGATCTTGCTGCTTTCCATCACTCTCAGGAACCGGCTCGAGGGACAAAAACTTATCATCGGCGTCGGTGCCCCAGGGCTGCTCAGGAAGCAAAAATGGCTTCGAATATTTGGTCCGCGCCGCTCCGCTAATGCGAAGCGTTTTCCGGGGCATTGTATAGGCTAAAGGAAGAGCGATTCCCCAGAGTTCTTTGTCGTAACCTGAACCGCCAAGAATCCCAAACGATCCATCGAATCGCCGCGACAGATCATAATGCCATCGGCGATTATCCATGAACTCACGATATTGATTCGGCTTTTTTTCGTACAACAAACCCATCGCAGCGCTCCGCCAAATTTCACCGATCCCACCGCCAGTATGCCCGTGCAGCATAAACGTCGTACTGTAGAAGCTCTGCATCGCACAAACGTCCCGCGCCCGAGCATAAACCGAATCCTCTCCCTGAGGCGTGAGCGCTGCGGCTGCTGCCATCGCTATCGCAAGCTTGCCATTTTTGCCATTGTCTACGAACCCAGTAAACGGCTGATCATCTCCGTAAGGATTGTTCCCCCGGCCAGCATAGCGATAAAAATGCCTCAGTGCCCCATTGAGCGTTCGGCCAGGAACATTAGCCCCGCACTCTTTGGCCAACAATAAAAACGTCAACACATGCGTTCCCGCAGCGTTTAAATGTCCAGAACCGTATCCAGTCAATGCTGATCCACGGCCGGCCCAGGCATCATTGTGTTGCGTCTTCGCCGCGCTATCGACCCACTTTTGAATGTTCTCAAGAATCTCCGGATCACCTGTCCGCAGATAACACTCGGTAAGCGGAATCCCACCATAACCGACATACCAAGGATACGAATGTGCGGGCGCAACTCGCGCCCATTTTCGGACAAATTCTAAATCCTCACTTTCGCCGGTTGAGAGCAGAAAGAGCATACCAACTCCGCCCAATCCCTCTGTCGAATCGGGACGTCTCAAATAGTCTGAAACTTGCCGGACGATCTTGTCAGATTTCTCGCAGTTTAACGGCCACGTTTTGCTATACGTTCCCAACACGGGCACCTGCACGATGACTGAAGTTTCTTCACCCTGAAGAACCAACTCTACCCGACCATCGCTTGACTCCGCTTCGGCGAGGATCTGGCCAAGCTGAATTCGTGGGTCAATATTAGCCAATGTTTGACCATTGATTCTTTCGATCACCTGACCAGGCTGGAGTCTACCCGTAGTCTCTGCAGGCGAACCCTTTTCAACCGTCTTAATTTTTAAAACGAAGGCAGGCTGGTGGAGCTCCAACCCTACCCCCACGGGTCCAAACCGCTTAATCTCTTGCACCGACTTAGTCTCGCTTGGGCGCGTCGAAAACAAGCCAGGGCTTTTATAAAACGATCCTTCCTGAGCAGCGGCGATTCCAACCGAAAACAGAGCGATCAGCAAGACGATACGGATAATCATTTTTTTACTCCAGCTTTATGCTTCTTTGTTGGGCGGAGACGGAGAGTGATCTTCGTGCCGACCTTAGGCAAGTGTTTCGGATTCACTCGCCAAGTTAAGGTGGCATTTCGTTTGCTTTCGGGATTCGGCAAACACAGTGTCTCATCTCCGAAAGAAGCGATAGACAAAACATGACCGCTAACGTCAGCCAAATAGGTTCGCGGCCCCGGCCCGTTGTCACGAAGGATCGAGCCTGAAAATACAAAATACTCTGGAAAGGCCTTACCCTTGCCATTAGTCGTTAGGGAAAGTGAGGTCGGTAATCCTAGTCCGTCTAGCGGCTTTTCCTCTCGGGTAACGAAGTCACGCACGGGTCGCTCAATGGTCTTGCCGTTCGAATCTTTTACGACAAAGAATACTTCGACGCGATCACCTTTGGGGGGAATATCCACCCAGCGTTCGTCTTCCCCGCCCACCAACTTACGCATTGCCGGATTACCATTATCAACATTCAACAGCAACAACGCTGTGTGGATATGCATCGGCCGACCCACGACCGATACGATAGACTCATGTTCTTTGCTTCCCTTTGCACAAGCAACCAATTCTAGAAATCCTTCATCAAGACAAACGGTGGCCTCTAGGTCAACAGATTGTTTGCCGAAATCCACCACCACGCCCGGCAACCGAATCGGTTCTCGAACCGGTGATTGAGCCAACGATTCGTCACTCAAGATGATCGAAGCGTAGACAATCGCCGCAAAAACAAACGCAGCTTCAATCAAACCTGATTTCATGAAATATAAACCGCGTTGATAAATGAAGCGGGAATCGTCAAATGTATCCAATGACGCCACGGTCTGGTCACACAAAATCAATTTACTAATGGCCATCCTTCGGTTCGGCCACAACGCAATTACAATCTTTTGACTTAATTAGAAGCCGCAGTCTGTCTTAAACCTCTAGCCTCAGTCCCGACTCCGAATTGATATTAAAAACAGCTATTTAGCGCTATCCTTCTTTAAGAGATCAACCATCGCTTCGCCCATTGCACTTCCTACGTCCATGTAAGTTTGCGCATTCCCGTTGTAATGGCTATTGGAAGCGCCACCCTGACTGATTGGATGCGTATAGACCGTGCTGACGTTCCCTTCAAATTCTGGGTATTTCCCTGTTTCTCCCGCGACGTTGAGTTGGGCATCAAGAATAAGTTTCTCGTTCCCTTCTGCATTGTCTTTTGCTGTTTGGCCAAGCGTGGCAATCACAAATTTTGCAAGAGGAGCATTGAACTCGGTTCGTAACGTTTTGATGAGATGAACTAAGTTCTTTTCGTACTGAAGCGCATGAGCCTCGTTATAACGGTCTTTATCGCCTTGCCACCAACAGAAGCCGACAATCTCATAACCACGCCCTTTCCAGTGCGGAAACTGCTCATCAAACTTTCCAAGCACATCCTTAGCGGCATTGAAACAGTCATCATACTGCTTTCCGGCGTACCACTCGATCGCTTCAGGCGTTGCGCCTTTGTCCCAGGACAGAGGCGATTCTTGATAACCAGCGTAAACCTTGCCGCCATGCTCAAACCTTTTACTACCAGGCGGTAAAAAGTCCCACGATAGCGACCGATTCCCCTGAGATGTCTTCAGCACTAAGACAGGATCCGTCTCAAACTCGCCAACCACATGCCCAAATCCAAGCTCTGGACCAATCCGCCCCGACTCGACCCCCAGCCAATGGCTTCCGGTTGCAGTCACCACGCCTTTGTACCAAACATCATCTCGGGCAGACCATTGCCCTTTTTCATTGATCAGATACGGGTACATGCCCTGATGATTTACGAGCGTTGAAAGAGCCCCCGGCACATCCATCTGATTGATCCAACCAAGACCATTTGCATCGTTAGTCAAATAAGTGATTTTGAACGGCACCTTTTTGCCAGCTGAAAGTTTAACTTCAGAGCGGACAGCTTTCTCATTCCCCTCTTGCCGATGAACCTCTTTCCCATCCACCTCCATAATGTTTCGCATCGAACCACCGTATCCCGGTCGAAACTGATAAGAACCCGACTTTTTGACTTGAATAAAACCTCGCGTCACATGAGTCCCGCCGCCAGGATAGGGCGTCGGTTGCGTACCACCGAACTTGGCTAACTTTAAAGTCTTTATTGGTGTCAACGAATCGTAATCATTTGCTGCGTCATACGAGCCTTCATAAACAGAAACGACTGGGTCAATAAACTCATCACCCCACCGTCCACCACCTCCGGTAACTTTCCCTGCTCCTACCATGTTGGATTGACCCGATAGGATGAATACCTTAATCGGCCCCTTCGAATCCTCTGTACCCAATTCCTGCCCACGGGCACTTGCCGCCGTAAAAAGAAAAGGCAGCAATAACCAAGCAATATTTTGAACTCTGCAAGAATTTTTCATTCATTAATTTCTTAAATGGGTCGTTTGCGTGAAGAAGTACCTGCCACAATCGAATGGCAGACAAATGTTGTTACCGGCAGCCGCTACACCGAGCCTATTCTCCCACGGCTAACGTAAATAATAACGAGCTCACATTCTGGCTCGCTGTATAGCGAATGTCAAACCTTTCAAGAAAGTCGTTTGCAATCGATACTTTGGAAAACATACTACAAGTGAGCACGCTAATCGCACGCTCAATGTGTACTCGGTGTCGTTTAACAAACTTTACCTGCGCTAACTTTTAGCTGCGCTAACTTAAAACTGAAACACACAAAGAGCGAGAACGGGAACTACCCAGAAAAGGTTCCATATCCATTGCGGCTACGCTGACTTAGCAAGACAGCAAAATTTACTGCGTAGCCAAAGTGATTGAATAACTGAGGAATAGAAACTTGAAGCACTGTTTAGAGAGTAGGAGCCGTTCGCCAAATCCATCCATGAGAACGTCACTCATTACCAGAAATGAATACTAGGCAGATCCCGCTGCCTATATCTTTGTCGCATCTTCTTTGTCGCATCTAGGTCATTCAAAAATCAAAAAACAGACACTCAATGAATTGCGAATGCTATTTCGCGGACACGAATACTCCACCATTTTGATGGGCAATGGTGCGCATGACCCATTCTCCTTGACCATCCAAAGAAATCGTATTCATCGGTACCACGTTTGAGGCAGAATAAACACCCTGCTCAGATCTTGGCGCATTCCATTGTTTTAACCAATTAACGGTATTGTCCTTAAGCAAGCCGTCAGACAAAAGAAATATAGCGTCGGGTCGAAGTTTTAAAGCTGCGTATACGGCTGGCCCTGGAAAGGTAGAGCCATTAGGAATTTGTTTTTTCAACCAATAAAACATTCGCCGTTTGTTATCACTCGTCGCAACCGAGAGTCCCGCGGACTGCAAATCGGAATCGAGCATGACTTTTGTCTGCGTATTGTACAACAAGACTAAAAATTCCTGATCACCTTCCAGGCCATTGACTGCTTGGCGCAGCTCATTGACCGCGCGTCGCCAACGACTCCCCTTCATGCTACCCGAACAATCAATTACGAACACAAATTTTTTACCGTAGGAGTTGATCCCAAAAAATTTCGCCTTGGCACCGTCACCTACCTTAGCAAGACTGTCATCAGCTTCACTTGCGAAAACAGCTTCCAATCCATCAAGCGAAGAAAGATCGATCGAGCTTTCGATATCCAGCGGAACACTAGCCATCAAAGCAGAAGAAAGATCTGGCGAATCAAATTTCATCGCACCAACTTCGATCGGTTCCAGCTCGGTGTCTTCGTCCAGTTCAATCGGATTCAAAACAATATCCGTCGTTGTCAACACAATAGAATCGGGCGCATCCAAAACATCGAGAACAATACTTCGCGGGCCAACGTCCTCGCTAAATGTAAACAACGCTAAAACCAACAACACAGCCAGATGAAGAATCGTACTCCACAACCAAGAAGGCAGACCCCTAAGACCCCGTGGCCCGAACATCTTGAGGGACTCATTGGAATAGACTTCCTGAACAGCCGTTGAGGAATCTATTTCGCAATTGCCAACCAAAACCCTGGTTTCTGATCGTGGCACGGAGAGGCGTTTACGGGGACCAATCGTGGGGAGCGTTGAAGTCGCGACATGCGTATGAGACGAGGCACCGACACTGCATCGCCTGGCTAAACTCGGTCTACCACGACGCGCATTTACCCCGAGCATACTTGCGTCGTCTGCCTTATCTACTCGTTCGATAACCATAAACATGCGCCTTACTGACGGAGGTGCCGCCGACTGCCCACGGTTATTGTTACGGCTGATCCACGAAAATCAAGAAAGCAAAACGCCAGAATTTCAGAGGGTCGCTCTTTTTGCCGTTAACACCACTGATATCGTAATGCCTTCACTCAATTCACCTACTACGCAACAAAACTTACGTTATTAGACAGCATGTTGAGCTCGCTCTCAGCTCTTCCTTACCGAGTTCTTAGGCGTGGCATCTAGAAACGTTCAACACTAAAAGTTAACTCAATCGAATTGTAACCGCGTTCGACATACATCAAACGCCAACAACCCGGATGCGAAAAAAGGTCTAGACATCTTTAAACTAGCGTAGCAGCCAACGGCCCAATCAATTTCGACCGACTTCCTGCCATTTAGATCATCGACAAATTGAATTTTCGCGAAATATTCGCCGCCGGATCAGTCAAAACCAAGATTCTAATACATTCAGTTCCGAATGTGGAAACAGCTCAAACCGGTGGAAGGGACCATAAAGTAAGTTGGCCTTTTGATTGAAATTCCGGGATTCCCTTTTGTAGACACCCAGCAACCCTCGCCCCATTAATGTCTTTTGATAAACCAATCAAAATAGATCCGTTTTGCAGGTCTAAAATGTCTCTACGGAAAACAACCATCCAGTCCTACTTCTATATAGTGGATCATCCAATTCAATTAGCTCGACGATCCGGTTGAATCCAATTTAGCGGTTCCGAATTTTTTACCGCTAGTTATAATAAGAGACTCCCTTATTTTATCCCGCCCAAACTGCATCTAGCGTAAGCAACTTGACCCGATCGGAAACGAATTGAACTACATTCGTCGGAGGCACAGAGGCCTCAACTACCAACCTCTTGAACCACGTCGTTTATTGGCGACTCTTTTTTCTGAAACTTTTGACGCTTTTGACGGGTCCGGGTTTGCAAACTCGCCGTCAACAGGTCAACTCGACTCGAACTACTGGCGAGCCACTGGACTGAGCCAAGGTGACGGTACCTTTGGGGGCGATCATACCTCCAGTGATTTTGCGGGGGGAGAATCTACGGGTGGTATTTCATCTGGTGGGATCTATTCGTTCGACGTTGGCAGCAATCGCACACTTGGCGTCCAACCGACCGGTAGCGACATGACGCCTGGCTCAATCGGCCTGAAACTTACGAACACGACCGGAACTGCGATAGACCAGTGGACGATTAACTACGATCTATGGGTTAACAATAACGAACAACGGAGCAACTCTGTTAAACTCAGTTATTCCCTTGACGACTCCAACTACGTATCACTCTCTGATTCAGATTACGAAACCCCCTTAGCATCAGACTCTGCGGGTTGGACGCTTAATCCACTTGAGTCGACTTTTAGCGTCTCCGTCCCGAATGGCTCCGACCTCTTTTTCAAGTGGACGATAGCCGATGAATCCGGCAGCGGCAGTCGGGATGAACTTGGTTTTGATGAGATTGTGGTCAGCAGTGATACGACTGGTGGAGCAGGCGGCGGAGGCGTAGGCGACGTCCAGACGCAGGAACTACGCATCGTCAGCTATAACACCGCCAACTCACCGCAAAATTCGAGTGATCAAAATCAATTCTCAACCATTTTTTCGGCGATCGGTCTGGAAACCGTGTCCGGGGTAACCCGGGAAATTGATTTATTAGTCATTCAAGAAACAGATCCCTCGTCCCTCTCGCTGCTTGAGTCGGCACTGGATTCTCTTTATTCGCAAAACTACACCCAGTCTATTGGAATCAACTCCAGCGGCGACTATTTCGGTTTTCTCTATAACACCGAGACGCTGACGTTATTAGAGACCGAAAACGTGGGTGGTAATTACACTCGTGATCCTTACCGTGGGCTGTTTCGCCCCAACGCCGCAGCGACGGACTCCGCAGATTTTCACGTCTTCAATGTTCACCTGAATGCCTCCAATGCATCCACTCGGCAAACCGAGGCAAATGGAATTCGCGCTGAACTTGATGCCTTAGGAACCGATGAAAATTACTTCGTGATCGGCGACCTCAACATCGATAGAAGCACCGAGTCCTCCTACCAAATTCTCACTGGCTCGGGTTCCGGCCAAGTTCTCGACCCAATCAATTCTCCAGGGAATTGGCATAACAATTCCTCCTACAAATCCATCCACACTCAAAATCCAGCCGGACCAATGGATGATCGCTTTGATTTCCAATTGATTAATGACGACGTTTTGGCTGCTGGCGGTCTCGAATACATCCCAGGTACCTACCGAGCCTTTGGAAACGACGGTTCGCATACTTTTGACCAAGCCATCACAACTGGGAGTGGGGCTTCAAATTCAGTCCTTTCCGCACTCGCCAACGCCAGTGATCATTTGCCGGTCGTGGTGGACTACCGGTACCAGGTACCCTCAATAGCCTCTGCTGGGATCTTTTATGAGGGTTCCAGTTTCGATACAGCAAGCGACCTAGACAGCACCTCTGGAAAAACTCCGTTGCTTCCGGGTGAAACTGCGACTTTCGAAAACTACCATAGTTACTCAAAAGGAATCAACGGAATGGTTTTAGAAGTCAATGAGCTTCCGACCGTTCCGAATTCCAGTAACCTGGATCAATTTTTTGAATTTACAATTGGCAACAGCAACGACGTGACCAGCTGGTCCACCGCTCCTTCGCCAACCGCGATAACCTATCAATCTAATTCAACCCCCGGTGGGTCAGATCTTATCTTCTTAACCTGGGCCGACGAAGCGATTAAGAACGTTTGGCTGGAAGTCACCTTCCTGTCCAATTCGACAACTGGATTCGCTGACCCATCCGTGTTTTATTTTGGCAATGTCATCGGCGAGACCGGAAATGATTCCGGCAATGCAATTGTTAACCTAGCAGACGTGGCAGGCACTCGGCAAAACCAAACAGGCTTTGGATCTACTGACATCAATAACCAGTTTGACTTTAACCGAGACAGTAAAGTTAATTTGATTGACATCGCAATCGCGAGGCAGAATCAATCTGGGTTTAGTCCAGTGAAACTAATCACGCCCAGTGCGTCCAGCGGATTTATGGGCTTCGGATCAGGAGCTCACTCAAGCCTTGCTTCCACTACCAATTTTACTCCTGATTTGGGCGAAACAGTCGGCCTCCAGCGAATGATGGATTATCATTCGCTACCCAAGTTATTTGGCAGCAAGCGGGCTGAGTTAAGTTTAGCGCTGCGGGATTCCTTTATCGAAGGTTTCACCACCATCGACTTGATTGACGAAAATCAGACAATCACACCTACGAATAAAAGCGAGACAATCACCTCACCAATCATGAATGATCTCTTAGCCACAGACAGGGAATTCGGCTTGCAAGACGATATATTCCAGCAAGTCATTGGAGAGTGATTAAAACTGCAGTTAGTGCATAGAGGTACGTACCGTTTCACAAATGGGCTAGGTTTTGGACCCACTCAGTCGGATCCGACCAAGCGACCGCGGTCTTTAAGGCAATTGATCCTTAGGAGACGCTGGAACTAAGTTTTCCGTAACAGGTGCATGCCGTTACGCCCTCGATAAGTTAACAGCAGGGAATTCACCGCCGCTCCCGCCGTGAAAACCGATTCGAAAAAATGCTCTTCACCTGGCCAGGGAAAAGCAAAAAACAAATCGAAATCATCAAGATCCAATCCTATTTCTTGGTAAACCTCGCTCTCGCTCGTGTCCACATGCTCTACATCCCGTGAAATTTCTACGATTTCCGAAACATCATGCGGCACAAAACTTCCGCAGTAAAATTGGGCTGACAGATCCAGTTCGGCGGACAAGCGGTTAGCTTGATCAACCAAAGTTGACTCAATTTCGATCCCAACCGACTCCATTCCACGCAAAGCGGCTAACATCGCGGCCACCCCAAAACCACTGCCAAGTTCGCAAAAACGTGCACCGGTCAGCAGATGATTCTGCTCAATCCAACTCAACGCTTGATCCAAAAGATGAAAATCACAGGGCACAAAATTCTCAATCACGAGATCATCTGCCAACATGAATTCCTCAATCCTCTCGTTGGACAAGTCAATCAACCGACTCGCCGCCGCCGAATGGGAAAGGTTTTTTATTTCATCGGGAATGTTGATCGACTGCAAAGACATGATTCAAAACTTTGGCTTCAGAGAAAAGAACCTCGACGCACCTCAAATTAGCTGACTCAAGTTCAGTTTGCCCGAATGCGAAGACCATCTTCACTAAGTGCGAACATCTTCTGTTCATCGAGCGTGACGACGTCTTTTACCTGCGAAAGTGTGATCGATTTTCCACTCGCATTCGCGTTTTGGACCAGCTCTTCAACATTCGCCCAACGCTCGGGATCCAACTTTAACCCAATCGCTTCTGGGTGATGGCGTAATACGAAACTCAAATATTTACTAACTTTTGTAAGGCGTCTATTCATGCCGCTATCTTAACCCAAATCGAAACTTTCGTCTCGCCCCCTCAAAGTGAAAAGAAAACATGTAAAAGATTTTTCAAATGATGGTTTCTCTTATCGCCCAAATATGATGGATTTACTGGTTGCTTTCTCAACGCCCATTGACGCTGGGAGGGGGCAATCGCCTAAGACAGAGAAATATTCTATTGTGCGGCTCCACAAAAACGTATAATCGATCCCGCTCAATGTATTGCTATCCAAGTAGCCTTTCACGGAACTGAATCATGTTCAACCTGTATTCGAAACGCCGATCAATTCAACTGTTTTTGCCACTACTATTCATCTGCAATTTCTCTTCCGCCGCGCTGTGCGAAGAACCGCTCGTTGTATTTCTAGTGCGCCACGCAGAAAAAGTAGACAACAGTCAAAACCCGCCTCTGTCAGCAGTTGGTAAAGCACGGGCAAAAACTCTCGCAAGCGTTCTTCAGGATTCGAAAATTCAAACTATCCATAGCACCGACTATCTACGGACCAAAAAGACTGCAGCACCAATAGCGGCTAAACTTGGTCTTAAAACACGCCTATATAATGCGGGCGACCTACCAAACTTTGTCCAAAACCTAAAAGGGCAGGGCGGGCGGCATTTAGTTGTCGGCCATAGCAATACAACGCCGAAACTCGTTGAATTGCTCGGCGGCGATCCAGGCTCGTTCATCAATGACAAAGAATATGACCGACTCTACATTCTCAATCTAAGGAAAAATGGCGACACGAATACAATTTTAATCCGCTTTGGCGAGCCCTCAGAAACAGCAACGCGAAATTAGAAATTACCTTACAACGATCGAACGAATCCCCAAACCTAGTGCTCGCCATGAACGCTCCTAAACAAGCTAGGCCAATACCAACCACCAGTAGGCAAAGACTATCAAATCAGGGGGAAATCAATTCCTTGAAACATGAGCAAGGCTATTTCAAGCGAGTTTTCTTTGCTTGGTTAATTATCGCTTTTGATTGTTTAAAAAGCGCACTACGATTTCGAGCGACAGCGATTTTCAGGTCCGCCTTGGACCAATTGAGTTTTGTGCTGACTTGCAACAAAATCTGCTGTTCTTGGCGTGTAATGCGACCGTCAATCAATGCGGCTCGAATTAACTGATCCATGAATTGCTTTCTTAATTCAGGTGATTGTGGTACTTGAATTGGATCCGTACTGGCCGCAGCGGTCGCCAGAATCTGTTTGAGTCGGTCTCCTTTCACTCCCCTCCGGTTCGCCATACCAACGATAAACTTTCGTTCACGAGGATGCAATTCGCCATCAGACATTACCATTTTCGCCATCGCCGCGAGAAGTGCTGGATCACTCGCCAATCGTTCCGCCTCAAGGCGGCTTTGACTGTCCTGCATCGCTGCCGCAACAGAATCGTAATACTGCACGTCTTCCAATACCCAATCGCGGTTTCCATCATTGAGCGGAGTATGGCAAAATCCACAGACTGCCGTTTTCCCTATGTCAATCGCAGCTCCGCAATTTAAACAACCAAACGAAGAAAACGCCTGTTCAGAATTAGTTCGAGCACTGGTATGCCGCTTGAGAACGAGCACATGAGAATAAATTCGCTTCTGACCAAGAGTCTTGGGTTTCCGTTTAGCCCCCACACCAAGCGCCGCTGACCAGCGAACGAGTACATGAATCCGATCAAAGGAATCGTCACCTAAACCCGGCTCGCATTTTACGATTTCAACAACACCAACTGCAGGACCTTTCCAAAAATTACCGGATGTCAAGTTCCATTTCTTCGGGACCGTCTTTGCCTGACTTTCCAAAATCGGCGCGGCATAACCGAAATCACCAAAATAGACCGCCATCAGACATCGCCAGAATATTACCGACGCACGATCCTCAATGTGTTGAAAATTTAAACCAGGGTCTCGTTCGGCAATGACCTGCCACCCGCTCACCTCGTGCGTCGCCGAGGGCACTACCCATTCTTCGTCCTGAGTAATCTCGGCAAGAACCCAATCGTACTTACCCGAATTTACAATTGAATCGCACCGTTGGCATTGCGCTCGATCGACAATGTTGACGGGAGCACCACAATTCGGACATTTACCCTCCAACAACGAGGCTTGTGGGTTAGTTTGGACGCCCGGACGCCGAGAAAATGACCAAATTTCTGTAAATTTGATAGGCGTTAAACCACTCTCACCTGAGACTCTTTTTCCACTATCTAAGTCTTCGTTATAACTAATAGCAGACGCGGCAATTCGGATATGAATCGTGTCGAAATGCTGATCACTCGTCACATAAACGACTTCCTGATGAAGAACGTTCACGTTCTTTAAACGATTACGGATGTTCTCCGCCTTCTGCATCGCAATATAAAGATCAAACCGTTCGTAAACGCCGTCTGAAATAAACGCGCGGCACATTCCCAAATTCTGCTCGCTCCAACCGCTCTGTGTCGTTAAAAAGGCGTTGGCAGTCCGGCTTAAAAAGACGTTAATGTCAAAGCCAGGGTCACGTTTGTTGATTCGCCCAAGTGACCGCTGCAGTAACTCTGCCTCTTGAACCTTCCGTCCTCTGCGAATTGTCCGCGTCACTCGAGCGGTTTGCTCCGCCAAAGCTGAAATGCCAACAAAGACAATAAAACAGATCACAATGATTACCAATACCGGTGTCGGCACATTACGACCACGACCAAACCCTCCGCCACCAAACCCTCCGCCACCGAACCCTCCTCCACCGAACCCTCCGCCTCCACCGAACCCTCCGCCGCCACCGAACCCTCCGCCGCCACCTGCCTGGCAGAACAGGCTCCCAACCAAGTCAAAATCGACAAAGCAGAGGAGACTAGTAAATATTTCAAGCATGAATGAATTCATAAATACGCCTAGGAATGTGGCACCGCAAACAACTTGTTTGTTGAACCTTTATTTGCAACAGCATGATCTCAACTCTGACGAAGGCCCAATCCTTCACAAACCCGGACAATTGCCATACTAAAGAAAAACCAATCGCAGAATTAGCTTAACATTCGCTACCCTTCACCACTGTCGTACTTCTAAAAATATATCGAATGAAAATTTCTAAACAATTGCAAACCAAACCCACAAATCGGTGTCCAAACACTCAACGTCGTTGAATGAGAAAGAGCTCAGTGCAAGCACCGACCCACAAACGGCTCAAAGTTAAAAAGTCTCACATAAATTTTTATTGATTGAGTACCTACGCCCGCAAATAATAAGCGAAAAGACATAAGTTGCAAAATCTAGAATCATTGAATTTTCGACTGCACGCTTTTCCCAGCAAAAAATTTCTACCGATACAGCAAAACCAAAGCTGTCGTAAACAGATCAGCTGCAAGCTAATTCTGCCACTCAAACTAAATAACAGAGCCTCCGACACCGAAAGATGGCCGTCAAAATGAATTACATTTCAATCTTGAATCGTGCACGTTTTTCACGAGCAACAAACGACTGTGCAAGTGCATCGTCGATAATTGTCTCATTTTTCGCGTCCCATTGAATCTTTCGCCCAATCCGAGCGGCAATTCCAGCAAGGTGGCAGGTCGTCAACGCTCGGTGGTGACTGAATACATCTGAAATCGGTTGCCTCCGACTAACCACTGATTCAAAGAAGTTCGCAACGTGGTTGGTTACTTGACCATTATTGTAGACCTTTTCAATCGCACCTTCAGGTAATGGATTCGTCTCAAGATCTTCTACCGGTTTCCCTTTTAATTTACCGCGATTAACAAAAATCCTACCTTTGGATCCTTCAAAGAGAATTCCATTGTCAGTGTCGTGTCGAATTGTCAGCTCGATATTATTTGGGTATATCACTTTGATATTAAATTTTGTCGCCGTGTTGTATCTATTGTTAGTCAACGGTTGCCCGTTTTTGAATTCGACCGGGTGTTCCACAAAAACTGGATCAACTGAGACGGGGCCGGTTTCAGTCATGCCCATTCCCCAGGTGGCAATATCGATATGATGAGCACCCCAGTCTGTCAGTTTCCCTCCCGAATATTCATACCACCATCGAAACTCGTAGTGCCCTCGCGACCACGATTTAATGATATTGGATGCACCGTCCTTAAAGTGATATTCCGCCGCCGATGCTGGGCCAAGCCATTGGTTCCAATCCAAATGCTTGGGTGGACTCGTGGCTGTCAGGACCGGACTCGTGGGAGCACCACCGATTGCACACTGAACTCGCTGTAGTTCCCCTAGTCGACCTTCCCGAATTAACGCAATTGCCTTGATGAATTGCGCTGTGCTCCTCTGCTGAGTACCCACCTGAAAGACTGCACCAGTTTTTTCGCAAACATCGCAAACCAGTTGGCCTTCTTCAATCGTCAACGTCATCGGCTTTTCGCAGTAGACATCCTTACCCGCCAACATGGCTTCGATCGCAACCTTCGCATGCCAATGATCCGGCGTGCTAATGTGCACTACGTCGATGTTGGGATTATCAATGATCTTGCGATAATCACTTGCAACCAGAGGGTCTTTACCAAGCCAATCTTTGACAATTCCTTTAGCCCGACCGAGGCGTATCGCATCGACGTCACATACAGCAACGACGTCCCCATACTTTGGAAACTCCTTACCAACACCGTAACGTCCATCTGCTTCGAAAACACGCTTGTCCCAACGGACACCACAACCGATGACACCAATTCGTGGTCGCGAATTCGCGCTTTTAAAACCAAGTGCCCGGTCAACGGTGCCTGACCCAAGCGATACAGCAGCCATTCCCAAGGTCGCCTTGATGGCACTGCGACGATTTAGTTGAGCGAATTTGGCCATACCAAACGTTTCCTTGCGAATCTCAAATTTAGATAGTTTAAAGCTCGATTTCGTAACCCTTACGACTGTCTCTAGCCAACATGGCACTTGCAATCGCATCCCCTTGGATGGTTTTCGAAACTGGATCCCACTTTACAGCACGCCCAAGGCGAATCGCAATATTGCTTAAGTGGCAGGTGTTTATGGAAGCAACATGGGTCCACACATCTGATGCGGGCTTTTTGCGAGTAGCAATGCAGTTAAAGAAATTGTTAACATGTTCCACAACCGGACCACCATAAATGTCTTCCAACCACCCTCCGGGAAGTGGATTTTTCTCGAGATCTTCCACAGGCTTACCCGCGATCGTGCCGCGATTCACGAAAATTCGACCTTCGGTTCCCTCCACAAGAATGCCGTTACGACCCTCGCTTGTAATTTCCATCAGAACGCCATTGGGAAACTGAACATGCACGGTAAATCGATGGGGGGCATTGTAACGATCGTCAAGCGTGGGATTCCCATTCTCATCGAAGGGAACTTTCGTTTGCACCATCACAGGCTTTATTTCAGTCGGTCCATCACCCGGACCACATTGGTCAATAATCCACTGGGCAATGTCTACGTGATGAGCACCCCAGTCGGTCATCTTCCCGCCACTGTACTGAAGCCACCATCGAAACTCTTTATGGCAATTCGACGCATCGATGCTTCCATCTCCCAGGTTCCGCACGAGCTCCTGGCCGTCTTTTCCATTTTTTAAAAACCGGTAAGGCACGTCCTCAGTAGGACCTTTCCAGCGGTCCCAATTAAGCGTTTTGGGGAGGCCGGCGACCGGGATGGGCTTACTAAAGGGATTATGGTTTAAACCGACGGTGACTTTTTTTATCTTCCCGAGCCTCCCCGATTGGGCAATTGCGACCGCCTGCAAAAAACGCTCGTCCGAACGCTGCTGCGTCCCAACCTGCAACAACTGCCCTGTCTCTTCAACAACCTTGGATATAATCCGCCCTTCATCCACCGTCAGCGTCAATGGTTTTTCGCAATAGACGTCCTTACCAGACCTTAATGCTTCGGCAGCGATTTTGACGTGCCAATGGTCGACAGTCCCGCAAATGATGGCGTCGATATCGTCACGATCAATGACCGAACGATAGTCGTCGCAAGTTTCAATATTGGCTTTTTTACCCTCGCGTGCGAGCCGCTTAGTAAATATATCTTTTACATAGGCCGAATGCGCCGAATCAACATCGCAGGCGACCATCATATCGCCAAAAGCTAATGCACGCCGAGCGTCTCCCGTTCCCTGCCCGCCACATCCAATCAATGCAAATCGTGGACGTTCGTTGGGAGAATGGGAACGCCCAGGAGACTTGCTGGAAAAAAACCCAAAGGCTGCCGCCGTCCCGAGCGTAGATGAAGACTTTAGAAAACGCCGCCGATTGAGTTTTGACATAAATGTATGAACTTATGGGTTGTTTAAAAGACGAACCATCAACACGACTAGGGAAGCCGACCAGTCGTTTACATCGTTACGCAAAGGACCGTTAGTTGATAATAATATTTAGGAAGCCTTTAAAATGATAATTCCATCGGAACCAGTCAAATCAATTGCGACTACAACCTACCACACGTGGTCCGATGTTCCAGCCAAATGTCATTAACTCTGACTGGAACAGTTTACTTAGCCAAAGAGATGCTCGAAGTGGCCTGCGGAAAATTGGCTAAAAGTCTTCTTGTTGAATTCAGCTTACTCTTTTCCCGGAAACGAACTCACATATTTGATTTTAAAGTCTGGGAATGAATCAACCAGTTGAATTTTAAAATCAGGAAAAGATTTTACCATTTGCCATTTACCAGGTTTGTCTGGAAACGAAGTAACAACTTGAACCTTTAGATCAGGGAACGAATCAACCACCTGAACTTTGTAATCAGGAAATGATTTAACAATTTGAATCTTGCCGTAGATTTTTGAAACGTCAACAGTTGCCGGAGAGGCACTCGTCGAGGGCGCCTTTGCCACGTTAGCTTCATCCCCCACGGTCTGTGGTGGTTGATAAAAAAGAAACCCGACACCCACCATTAAGCAAATACCGATTAGAAACATCGAATAAACAACTCGCTTGCTCATAGCACTCACTCTCCCTTAATTACAATCAACCAACCAATAAGTTCCCCTAATTATAGCACGCCCAGCTTGTTTAGGCTGAGTGGAATTTCAGCCGCGATGCCAAAACATTTCCAATGCAACCAAATCAGCTGTCAAAAACCTTAGGCTCATCACATCTGGCGTGTGCCGTTCAACCATAGATTGCCTATGATTGTCCACTGAGCAAAGCGATTACCCTGCGAGTTGTCACGAAAAATATTTCTGACAAACAAAATCTCTGAGGTTTTTTCTCTGCTAGGGACACATTACCCACAACCTAAAAAACGACCCGTTTTGAAACTGTCCCAAGTTCAAAATTCAAACAACCATCTTTCAAGACTTGAGCTAGAAAACTTTCATCAACGGGTCTTCAGCGTCTCCTCCAGTATGGCCTTGATAGCCGAGCGATCCGCTTCAGCAAGGTGATCAAACTCATCCGATGTGTCTTCACCCAACAACACCTCATTAAGCCGTTTAACGACCCGGACTTTGACACCGACTGGCAAATTTCGAAAGGAGTCGCTATAGATCAAAAAGCTACACGGATATCTAAACAGCCGTCCCTTAAGATCCAACTGCCGCAGGCTGCGCTCTTTAGAATCAAACGGACCTTGCTTTTCAAAATCAGTCGCGAAGTTGCTTGTTCCTTTAACCGGATCAACAAGGGGCGCTTCATCGCAAAACAGCAAAGCTTTCACAACCCTCTCAGCAGCGGAATTATACCGACTAATTGTGGACTCAGATTCAAACCCGGGCTCTCGCTCCAAGACCTCATTCATAACTACGGCATCGTGTGCAGCCTGCCTCCCTGCAAAGATCGCCGCCGTCAGAACATTGTGCATATGAACCTGATGTTGAAGCACCAATTGTGCCACAAGATCACTATGTTCGGTCAGATAAGGAGACGTATCAAACAGAGAATCGAGAGATTCAAGGTTGGCATGTTTTTCAATATCTAGCTCGGAAGCATCGCGGTCAAAACGCTTCATCCCAGTCTTGGTCGTTTTGGGCAACCATGAATTGCCCATGTGCCGAAGCTTTCCGTGGGTTCCCGTGACGTACCAACCACCAAAACGCTTTTCGTATTCAGTTTGCCCATCAATAAGATGAGTCCCTAAATTGTATTGTGGCAACCCTGTGTCAGTCGGAAAGACACTCCTCACGATATGCCCCGGCTTTCCACGTGTATGCGAAGATCCATGACACTGCAAGCAGCGAGATGTTTCCCGTTGCACCTTCGGACGCTTAGATTCCTCCTGCGAAAGCGTATAAAACGTAGCACCCAATTTCGGGTCCGCGGCTGAAATTTCGATGACTTTGCCATTCTGAACCCAGCCGATGTAAACATCGTCATTAAAATATACCGCTCGCGGATGAGAAGGAGTTATGCGGCTCACCTGCAAACTCGTTTTTGAAAATACTAGAGCTTGTGAAGATACCGGAACATTCAATTTGCTCAACAGAGATTTTAAATAGCCATGCT
>JAQXDZ010000051.1 GCA_029251085.1 Mariniblastus sp. | reverse complement strand
GCAACTGGCGCTTCAACTGCCATCTGATCTGCTTCCTCGCTGGAATCGAACCAGAGATCGGCACCTGGATTCTCCAGCCTCTCCGATTCCAACGCTCTCATTTCCTGTCCAGTAGATTTCGCTGGAAGGGATGCGACACGATTCTCTTGAGGATCACTAAAGAAAAATGCTCCAGCGACCAAAAGTCCCAGCAAACTCGCTGCTAAAGCCAATGGCGTCCATGAACGCCCTGAGAATGCAGACGGTTCCACCAAACGGTTCTCCGTTTTTTGCATCTCAATCAACTCGGCCCGTTGAGATTCGGTTAATTGGAGCGGCTCTTCCGACTGGTAGGCTGCGTCAAGCACCTCCGTCAGTTGGCGAATCCCCTCAACCGCCTCCGCCAACTCCGGCGAAGCGAGCACAGCTTGTTCGATCAATTTGTGTTCTGCAGGATCAAGTTCACCTAGTACAAAACTGGTCAGGCGAGGATCGTCATTATTAATCATGGTTCAACCTTAATTTTTGATCACACTCAAAACTTTGCGATCAGGATTCCGTGGAATCAAATGTTCTGTTCGAAAACTCAACTGAAAACGGACTTTGTCACTTCTCAAAAACACATCAACTTGCGGGCACCAATTTCTGTCTCAGTTTTGCGATCGCAGTGTGGAGAATAAATCCCACGTTGCTGCTGGTTAATCCTGTCACTTCTGCGATTTCCTTGTAACTCAAACCCGCATTAAACTTCAGCCGCAACACCTCTTGTTGCCGGTCTGGTAACTTTGAGATTTGTGACATTAATCCAGTCGCGGCTTCTTGACGTTCCATTGCAGCACTGGGCTGCAATTCTGAGGCCTCAGAATTTTGTGCCAACTCATCTGCTAACTGATCTTCTGGTGCCAGTTTCATGCGACGCTCCTTACGACAAACATCAATGGCTCGATTCCGACAAACCGTAAACAACCATTGAGCAACGCGGGGGCGAATCTCATCATTCGTTTGACGACACAGTTGCAAAAAAGTGTCCTGAACGATATCTCTCGCAGATTCCAAATCACGAACGAAGTGTTGCGCATAGCGCAGCAGTGCCCCCTCATGTAGCTCGATCGCAGCGTTCACCCAGTCGGCCGAAGCGAGCTCCGAGTCTGCTAAACCCACTCCCGCTGAGATTCTTGCATCTTCCGAATCAGGTTTAATGTCATCATTCATAAAATGTTCCGTGTTATTTTTTCGCCATCAAAAAGCGAATCAGATCCCCGGTTCAATAAGACTACGAACGAACAATCGTATCCATAGGGTGTTTTTGAAAAAAACTAAGAAAGCTCGAATACCATCATTTTACGCAAGAAATCGAAAACTGGTAATTACGGCAGCAACATTCGGTCGTTTCCGCCGCTTAGTGCTCATCCCCGCTATGGATGCGAATGGGCATGAGTGCTGTCAAGCTAAAAACCAAGGTAGTAGTCAGACCGCATAACAAAATTGCCAGCCCGAGAACCGCAAAGAGCGGCCCCATGATCCCAATCATCCCGTTTATCATTTGCTGGCTATTAACACCGACACATGCCAACAGGAATACGCTTGCCAGCAAGATTCCTGCCACCCAAATAACGCCGCGGGACGCACCTTGATAATCACATCGACTCGGCGCCATATGGCTTCCAACACATAACACAAGATAGACAAAGGTCCAGAATCGAACCGTCGCTAAATTGGAGAGGGTCACGATCTCCGTAACGACCGCCACCACCGAGTCC
Organism: Mariniblastus sp.; assembly: GCA_029251085.1. GTDB lineage: Bacteria > Planctomycetota > Planctomycetia > Pirellulales > Pirellulaceae > Mariniblastus. Next base: position 15,412 of record JAQXDZ010000051.1, on the reverse strand, counting down.
CAGACTTGCAGCAAGGAAGAGTCACCTGCCGTCAGGCGGGTCGATTCCGCAGCGTTAGCGGCGGCTTCCGGGTAGAATAGCCATAGCAAAATTGCCAATACCGCAGATCCGCCCATCAATGGAGCGATACCAATAAACAGGTTGCCCATCTCCTGAAACCAATTACCTGCTTCGAACGAGTGCCTTACATACCCCAGTCGCCCAGAATCACGATCTGGTTCAAATAGGGCGACATCATCGATTCGATGTCCAAAAACGCGGCACATGAACACATGGCTTAACTCGTGAACCGGCGTCCCCAGCCACCCCGTCCAAAGCACACTCTTCCAACCTAATCGCTCCGACATGCGTCGCTGAGTCAAATACTCAAACCAATGGATGACGACCGCGAAGGCCACAAAGGGAGCCAATAGAATCAATAATAGCTTAAACGACTCGGCAAAAAGAGAAATCACACCTTGCCCCAAAATACCACTCGAAAGTGACCAGGAACCAACTCCGACGATCGACAATAATTGACTGATTTCGGAAGTAAAATTTCCCAACGGTTCCTCGCAAAAAAAGGGGTCTCTGTTAACTTAGACCTAGCTCTGTTAGTTTTAATCTTTCGGACTATTGTGGACGATAGCAATAACGGAAGCCAACCCAGGCTTCACCGAAATTAATCACCCTTTTCAGGCTACTTCAGCAGCCAGACGCATGAACCGACTTCGACAGAAAATCCAACGAGATGAGCTAAAACCGGGAGAGGTCTTATGCGACCATTGCACGGCCAAATGCTGTCAATATTTTTCCCTTGCCATCGATCGCCCTGAAACAGCCCAAGCGTTTGGCTACATCCGCTGGTATCTGTTACATGAATATGCCACGGTGTTCACAGAAAATAATGACTGGTTCCTGCTGGTTCACAGTCCCTGCAAACACCTCGGCGAGGACTACCGTTGCGGCATTTATGAAACTCGCCCCCAAATTTGCCAGGATTATACAACTGTCAATTGTGAGTATGACGACGGCTATACTTTTGACCGCTACTTCGAAACAGCCGAACAGGTCGAAGAATACTCCAATGCCCGTTTCCACGACTACCGCGATTTCCGAACTCCCAAACCGGGTCTTCCAGTTATCCAGTAAACTCCGCCTGCCCAGATTTCAGTTCAGCGTTTCATCAACTCCCCTCTCACCACGCAGATTTGCGATATGTCAAACCAATTGATTCAACCTCGAACGCTCAGCGGATTCCGGGACTTCCTTCCAGAAATGATGATCCCGCGAGAGAAACTGATGGAGACCGCACGAAGAGTTTATCGATCGTACGGATTTGTTCCAATCGATACTCCAACTTTGGAGTTGTCAGAAATCCTCTGCGGCAAAGGAAGTGAAGAAACTGATCGGCAGATGTATCGGTTTCAGCATGGTAAGCGAGATGTCGCGATGCGGTTCGATTTAACTGTCCCGCTAGCGAGATTCGTTGCTCAACACCACAACGAATTAGGAATGCCATTCAAGCGCTACCACATTGGTAATGTCTGGCGTGGTGAGCGGCCTCAAGCGGGAAGGTTTCGCGAATTCGCGCAATGCGATTTTGATACAATTGGAACCAACTCAATTGCCAGTGATATCGAAACGGTGCTCGTTATCAACGACCTGATCCGAGCTATCGGTTTTGAGCAATTTAAAATCCGCTTAAACAATCGCAAAGTCCTCAACGGCATTCTCGAAAAAGCTAACCTGGCGGAGCACAGTGTTGCGGTCCTGAGAGCACTCGACAAATTACCAAAAATTGGCCCGGAAAAAGTCCGCTTGGAAATGCTGGAAACTACCGGTGCGCCCGACTCGGCAATCGACCAAATTTTAATGCTCTCCCAAATCTCGGGTACCAATCGCGAGATCATCCAGCAGCTTGGTTCGCTCTGCGCGGGCAACGAACTTGCCGAGCAGGGACGCGAGCAGTTGGCGGACGTCATTGATGCCACAGAGGCTCTCGGTCTGACAGAGAACAATTTAGAGATCGACGTCTCCATTGCCCGCGGTCTGGACTATTACACCGGGACAATTGTGGAAACGTTTCTAACCGACCTTCCGAGCTTTGGCAGCATTTGCTCGGGCGGGCGTTACGACAACCTCGCTCAACTCTATACCAAGCAACAACTGCCTGGAATTGGTGCCTCACTTGGTCTCGACCGACTACTCGCCGCGATGCAACAACTTGACTTGTTACCCAAAACGAAGACGACGGCTGAAGTCATGATTGTCCAGTTTGATAAATCCAAACTTAAGGAGTACCTCAAACTTGCAGCCGATCTCCGCAGTCAAGGAATTGCCGTAGAACTCTACCCCGAATCAAAAAAACTAAATCAACAATTTAAATACGCAGATCGACGTGGGGCTCGAGCAGTCATCATTGCCGGCACTGATGAATTTGCCGCCGGCGTGGTGCAAGTCAAATGGCTTGCTGATGGCACGCAAACCGAACTCCCGTTGACTGAAAATTCAACTGAAATAGCAGAATGGTTGATTTCCCGTTGCACAAAATAATGATCTTTATTTGGCAATCACGGATCCACGTTAAACCGTTTTTGCAGGTAATGGCGACTGAACGTCAAAGGAAACTACTTTTTCCGACCACCACAACTTGAGTTCGAGGTTTGTCAGAACCTCACCAATTAAATAAACTAGTGTTCACCGATCTATCACCACTTTGATTTCGACCGACGAGATTCCTGAATGTACGAACAAACTGAGTATTTATATGCTTATGGCTTAATTGCAGCCTTCCTGCTTTTGGGCATGTTAGTTGTTTGTATCCCTCGGCCTCGCAAAAAAGGGTTCATCGATCCGCAGCAAGCCGAAAAGGAAAAGCGGCTTAAAACAAAGAAGAAAGCCCAAATGAAGGCGGTTAAAAAAACCCAAAAGGCGAAAAAGAAGCGAGCAAAGGCCAACGCTAAAAAGGTCAAAAGTCGTTCCTAATCAGTTTTTTGATTTCAGGCCAGGCTTTTTGGGTCAGACGTTCGATTGATCTTTCATTCGTTTCGAACGGAGTGCGAACCACCACACGCCCAGAAAAAGACCCATGACTCCGATGACAATCAACGGCCTTCGGTAATCCGTCGACGCTTGCGTTTGAAAGGCACCAAACGCAATGATTGCCCCCCATAAGATCAGCCCTGCGAATACGTAAAGGGTAGCCTTCGATGATTTCGATTGAGGGTTCGTTAGTTTTTCTGGTTCGCTCATAATTTAGCCGGGTTGAATTTGACCGTTGCCTGCATGATACCAGCAAACCCGTTTTCTCGCAGGGGATCGATTCGCAAGATCAGACGGCTCGTCTCAAAACAATTGATTTGCTTAGCCTGCCGGCGAAGTGACTAACAATAATTCACTTTATCAATTCCTGCGTTCGCAACTCAGCTTGACGACTGCGATTGTTCTTCAAGATTTCGACCGGCACAGAACCAATTGAAAAATGATCAGCAGACTGCAACATTCCGCGGACAATACAATCTCCACGAATCTCAGCAGGAATTGGAAGCGTCACTTTAAACGGCCCCGCCCCCACTGGGATCGTCTTGGTAACCCAAACCAAATCATGCGTCTTTTCGTACGTGCGTTGATACTCTCTCAATGACTCGTTGCTCGAATCGTATTTCACCCGGCGACGTGGTCGCTCTCGAAACCGATCACGAGGGTAGGCTAATTCAATCATCAAGTCACCCGCTTTGGGAGAAACCCCAGACACCTGCAATTGACTTCCGAGCGCTGGAACGTGATTCACTTGTAGCTCCAATGGATTTGGACGCTTCAGTCGAAGCAGTGGATCGCCAATCAGTTGAATCAGTTGGGCATGTTCCAAACGTTCGAGATCTAAAAGTCGCGGAGCAGGACTAAATACTTGCCCCATTCCTTCGATCATTTCACGATATTTGGGATTGTTCGCACTCCCTTTTACCATCCGCTGCTTGGAGAGCAGAGCCAACTCACCGAGGGTTTCCACTTCACCGTGGAAATATTCATGAACCATTTCTAAAGACAACAAGCTCATCGCATAGGGCATCGTGACTCGACTCCCACAGATCGCAGCGATCGGTCCTCCATCCTGTCGCAACATCGTTTCCGCAAGGCAATCAACGGGGTGATCCATCGCTCCTGTATAGCAAGCCAGAAACAGGGCAATGGGACTGCCTTCCTTGCAATTGAGTTTACGGACCGTTTGATTGTCAAGAATCAAATGACTGCGATCAGGCATTCGCACACGATCAAGTGCCGTTCGACTTCCGTGACCAATGTAGATCCAAAACAAACAACCCTCATTGAATCTCGATATTGCAACCTCCGAAAATCTCCTTGGATCTGGACAAAATGGGCTGCACCAACTGCCGTACGTCATGCTTGTTTCATATTCACCCGGCACTAAGTCAGTAATAATTGTTTTCGTCGTCTGTTCAATCAGGCCGTCGATCATTGAGCCAAATCCACCAACGCCCGCTATAAAATTAATCCGCCGTTGCCACTGTTGTTTGCGAGATGGGCTTTCATATTTAATAATCCTCTCAATGTAATTATCAAGCTCAGCGACTGTGTCGAGCGGGATGCGACCGATAGAGAGGTCCGGCAAACCATCTGAATTCAAATCTGCATAAGGATTGTCGGTGGCAATTTCAGGATCGGATCCAAACAGGACGTTAACCTTGGCCTCCACATAATTCGTCGGCACAGCTAAGTTGTTCCGAACTTTCGGATCTCCAACATCTCCAATAATCAGAACGTGTTTCAGAGAACCAGATTTCGCAACCTGACTGATGGTTTGCTTAAGTGCCTCCACACTGAAAGGAGGCGTTATCATTTTAATTACATGGCCTTGCTGTTCCCGATAGTCACACCATTTGACCATCACCTGCTGAAATGGGGCGGGGCAGACAACTAGAGTATCCGGTTTCGTCTCAGGAACCTCACGCGCGACGGAGCAGGGCGAGAGACCCAAAATCGCAGCAATCGCAATGAAAACTAAGGAACCTGGAATTCGCAACATCGCACATCCGTTGTTGGGAAGGAATTTATGTCGGCGTCTGATTGAATGCGAGTTTGAAAGAAACAACGATTGAAAGCAAGACATATCTTGCTGAGTTTCGCCGGGAGGCAAAATGCCGCTAAATAACGATCAGCAATGGTCAGAAAACCGCCACAACCTCCGCAAATCATGAGATCAACCAAGCGAACTTTTTTAAATCGTTCATCTAAATTCGGGCGATAACAATTTCGACCAACCGAGGCGCACCTCGCCAGATCACTTCTTCTTGTCGTCGGGCACCTTACCACCAGGCTGATCAGGTTCAATCTTTGCATCGCCCTCTTCTTTGCCCGCAGGTTTGACACCGCCGTCGATTGCTTCGCCCTCGCCGTTAAGCGGAGCCTCCGGTTCCTTAGCAGGCGGACGATTATCGGGAATCCCCAGCAACATTGGGCCTGCCCAAAAGAAAGGATGCTGAGCGTTAAGAACGGGATCCGTCTTTTTCATTCGCAACCGAGGTTCATTCTCGTAATCCAAAACCGTTTCACGGGTCTCCTGCCGACTCTCCAAAATCGCTTTTTCAAGCCCCAGCGCCTCCTGCTTGGCAGCAAACTTCCCAGTCAGTGTTAAACCCGTTTTGCCTCCAGTTGCCCACCGACTAATCAGAGCCGTACGAGTTCCCGAGGCCATTAATCCAATGGAAGTCAAAAACAAATCGTTTCCATTCAACTTACCTCGCAATCCTGCGCCGCCATCAGAATGAAAACCGGGTAAAATCACATGCTCGGGACCCGCCCACGGCAGTGCCATCCACGATTCAATGGTGATCCCCGCTTTTCCTTGATCAATTTGCATCGGGCTCATCGCCAGTGGGGCATTTCTTGTGGACTTGATTTCACTCCAAATCAAAAGTTGATCGAATAAAGAAGCCAGGTAATTCGATGGCACTCGAATAGGCTTATCATACTGAATCGCGTCAGGCAGTTCTTTGACTAGCCCTTCAAATTCGATCTTGGAAAGCTCTGCTTCCCCGCGTTGGTTCATTCTGGCAGTGACAACGGCGGAACGCTCAATAGGCCGTGCCGGACGTTGGGACCCAAAGGCCAGGAATAGCGTAGGAGAATATCTAACATTGACAATATCACTCAAGTATTTTTCATCATCGCCTTCACCAATTGGAAAAATTTCAAACGGCAGGTACCAGAGAACGCCGTCAGGCACAACGACTAGCTCCTTAACGTCGCTCCAATTCGCATCACTTTTGTCACCGAACAATTTATTCTTTAAATCACGGGCGGAATCTTTCCACTCTTCATCTTGAAGGTTTTTAATGTCCAGTGCGGATTCCATCAGCCCCGCATCTTTCAGCAAGTTAGCAACACCTCGAAGTACCGTTCGGCCGTCGCTCAAACCAACGTACTTAATTGCTTTCGAATTGAACAAAAAGATGTGATAACCGCTCGAAGTCGCTAATGAGACCAACGCAAGTTGATCTGGACGCAGCGACCGCTGGAATTCTGAGATATTTTTTTGCGGCGGGAAAACCATCTCTGAAACTTCTCGACGCAATGAATAACTCGCCAGGACGGCCTCTTGAGTTTCGGAAATGACCGCTAACTCTTCCAGTAATTTCCCTTGCTGAATTCCCTCAGGCGACCTCGGATCTGGTTTGGTCGGCAAAGCCAATAATTCAGTTCGAATCAGATTAGCCCGGTCGTACATCGCTTTGTACTTTGGATTGGAGTTGAGAAACGCGGTACGCTGCTCTCGCGCTGTCTGGCTAAGCGATTCCACGGGAGCGTGAAGCATCCAGCGGAATGCCATTAATCGTCCCCCTAACGGCAGGTTGGAGAAAAAGCGATGCCGGCGGACTAGGTCGCTCACCTCCAGCGCTCGCTGATGATTCATCCGGCCAACCACAAGATCAAACCAGCGCTCCATTGGCCCGACATGCGAGGAAGCTAAAAATGCGAGCGACTCCATCGGATCCGTTTTCCAATCAAGATCCGTTGGATCTCGTAGAAGTGCCGAATACAGCAGTTCTCCTTGACGCTGGGTGATACTGCCCGATACGACTAATTGATCAGCCAAGCCGAGTTGATAAAGCCAGCGCGATCCTTTTTGAAAATGCTTTAACGCTGCCACCAAAGATGCAGAACCTTTTCGAAAATCACCCTGCAAGAACTGAATCACAGCGGTCACGTATTTGAGACGCGCACTAACGACGGCATTCCCCAGTGAATTCCGGGTACTGATGGGACCATTCGCTTCGCGTAGCACCGCAGCTGCAGAACGTGCGTCACCCGCCTCAGCAAAACAATCTGCGAGCTTAACAATCAACGAAGCCTGCATCAGCCTGGCCTTATTAAAGGCAGCCCACTTGATCGCATTTTGAAGCGGTGCGTAGGCGGATTTAACCGTCATCAAATGAATAGTCGCGCCGTAATTCAACGACTCTTCGACCAAATCGTACTGACCAAAAATCCCAGCCGAGCAACTTGCCTCTAAAGCCAGGTCACCAGCGACGGTGTAATTCTCAGTTACCGACGCAATTTGTGCCATTTCTAATAACGCAACCGGAGTCAGCGAATGATCCATTCCCTTCATTTGAAGTGATGTATTAAGAGTACGCGCGGCACTCTCCCATTCTTCCATCGACGCTTGGGCGATCCCCAACAGAACACCGTTATACGCACCCATCACCGAACCATTGCCAGCACCGGCAACCGAAAGCCCATTAATTAATTGATTCGTGAAGGGATCGTATTTTGAAATTGCACCTTTGATGACCCTTCGACGATGCAAACAAAGAGCCGTACACCGCATGATCTCAGCTACATCGACTTTATAAATCTCGGCGTTGTCAACAACTCCGCCATCGGAGAAGGCACGCTCAGAATCTAACCGGCCAAACAACATCGAAAATGCATTGGGCACCCTCGCGATCGACGTCCTTCGTTTTGGCTGACACCAATTTATCTTTGCTTGAACAAGTGCATTATTGTTAGCAGGAATTACCTGAGGGACTTGCAAGCGCGATTGCCACCCTTCTGCTTGATAGGACAAATACAACCGAAGCGCCTGCTCATAATTGTTCACAGCTTCCGCATAATCACCCATGTGGTAATTACACTCACCCATCATCGTGAGGTAACAAACCGAATCTAAAAAGCGACGCGTCCCAAATTTGTAGGCAGAATTGTAACCGCGGCTGAAGCGCTTGTAGGCATCCTGATAGTCGGCAGCAAAATAATCTGCGTTGTTGGCAAAGTTAATATAGTAGTCTCCCTTGGGAAGACGCCCGGTTTGACCAACAGCGGGGGTACTCCAATTGGAAATTACGATCGCTAAAAGGACCATCCAAACGAAGGGTAACCGGCGACCGCGTGAGTAGTTCCACCGACTGCCACGAAACCCCACAGCTCGCTCCAATAACTGCTTCGATTGCATCATGAATTACTCCAAAAGGAAAACGCAATGGGTCACTTATCAACGCAACGGACTTAACAACTCTGCAAGCGAATGACGCCAGCCTTCAGGATAGACTCGCACACAACAACCCTCTAGTCTTTTTCGAACCTACGACGGTTTCAGATAACTCTGATTCCAAAAAACTGCTATCACATTTTCGAGCCGCGAGCCCGCTAACGGGGCCTCTCGGTCGGTAGTGGAAGTGATTTCAAGTCCCACCTATCTTAGCAGTTTGCCTAACCAGCCACAAAATATTAAACAGGGCAATCTGGAGAACAGGTGTCCACCAAACCTCAACGGTTGTAATGATTTTTCTAGATTTGTTCCAAAGTCTACCCGCTGTCGAGACGATAGAGTTTGTAACGGTTATCCCGCGGATGTGATGCTGTGATATGAAACCGCGGCACCGAATTATGGAGTTTTCCAACAGATGTATTCTCGAATGAAATCAAGAGCTCTTAGTTTACTATTATGTGGCGCCGCGATTATCTCGGCCGTCGCTTCCACCGGCTGCCAGATGAGCGTCGCCGGGCAAACGCTGCCGAGTGCGTACTTCCTCCGGGATGACGTGCAATATTTCGCGAAAGGTCCAGAGTTTAAACTCTCGCGAGAAGCCGCTGCGTTGAAAGAAGCGAGAGCAAACGAAAATCGAAACCGGTAAATAGGCCAAAGTCAGACTTTCTGGCTACCGATAGGTCTAGCGAAGCGTTCACATCGCAGCAGCCCGTCTTCATGAGCAATCAGTTGGCGGGTTTTTTATTAACTGCAATCCGTGTGAATCGCAATCAAACTGGCGACCGCCCACTCGCAATCGTACCACTCAACTACGTGGTACGCTTTTTCATGCGCTTCTCAATAGAGCGATCGACTCGGATTCGTGCCGGCCTGCAACCAGAATTTTGAGCGTTTTACAGCACCCACATTTACAGCACCCACATTTGCAAGACGGGTATCCCGAGGATCAGGGCACCGACGATCGATGCCGTCAAACTCATCAGGAGAACCGCGCCGCTGGCGATATCGAGAGCGTTAGCAACATGCTGATCTGTCTGATCTGTAATCGCCTTGGCAAGCGATTCTAGGCTGCTATTAAACAGCTCGGCAGTCAGGACAGTACCAATGCAGAGAAGAAGCAATGCCATCGAGATTGAATCTAAACCAATCCAGACGCCCAGCATCAAAACGACCAGAGCCATTGGTACGTGGACGATGAAACTGTTAATGCTCTTTGGCGATTGAGTCCCTGTTACTCCAAGCCAAAGACCTCGAAACGAAACCCTGAACTTTTGAACCCAACTACGATTCGAATAGATGACGCTTGGCAAATTGGCATCGTGATCGTTCGCCATCTCTACTCCAACCAACCAGAACTCGCCGGCGGAATTGCTTTTCCACCGGGGCGGAACAATCGAGCACGACTGCCGAATCGAGGCTCGAAACCGAATCGAAAACTCAAATTATCACGGCTGACATCGTAGATCGCACCGAATTGCCATAAGAACGACTCGCCAATGTAGATCAAATTCAGACTCTCTCCGATATTTCCGGTTTCACCAAAATCAACCTGGCTACCACCCTTAAAACCCCATTTTTCACTCATCCGATAAGTCACCGCGGCAGATAAAATATTGCTACTAAGCGGGCCTTCAATCATTCGATAGCCAAGATATAAATTACTGACCTCTGGCCGACTGAAATTGGCACCAAAACTTGCCGTTCTTAAGCCCTGAGAAAAGAAGTCAAAATATCCATCGGAGACGAGTGAAAAACGATCTCCAATATGCCAGCGAAAATCATAATCAAACATCCCAAAATCCGCGCCGTTATTATCGCGACTGGCGTTAGGAAATAAGATCGCTTGCGTATCGAACGTAATCCAATCGACGATCCGCTGCTTTCCAGGCATCCCGCGCTTGGTTTGCCATCGTTGCCGCACCCCAAATTTAATCGCCGATAAATCATCTGCAATTTCTGAAGAAGCAGCGGTCACATTGCCCTGCATCCCGGAACGCATGGCGAAGTACCGTTCATCATATTTGGTGTCAACAAATTCTTCGCCAATCGGAACATTGGGAATTCCAAAGGTCGTTACACCAAACCGACGTCGAAACGCCTCTTGGGAATCGTCATCGAGGTGATCATAAAGGGGCAACTCATTCATGCTTTGCGATGAAGCGGAGTAAGATGCGTCCATGTCAAAGCTGACCTTATGAGCCAAACCGTTGACATTCCATAGCACACTTTGCACCGACGGATCAACTCGCCAAATAGGCAGACTAGCACGAAGTCCTGTTTGTCCATATCCTCGCAGTAAATCATTGCCTTGAAGATCTTCCTGCCAATAACTCAGATCCCCCAGCAAATAAGGCACTACTTTGACAGGCCCAACTTGAACCGGAAAATCAAGCTCATTGCGGGTGCCAAATTTCATCCCGTCATAAATCCGAGTATCAGTGTTATCAACGTTCGTTTCCCAGGCGAGGAAGTTGAAACTTTCCCCTTCCTCCACATTCTGAGGCTGGCTCGCGCGCTTCATCCTTACATAGCCAGCTTGCGAATGACTGTGCCAGATTGCTCGATTATTAAACAGCGGCTGCCCCAGCACAAAATGCTCGGCTCGAACTCCCGACGTTTGCGTAAAAAATCCATTCAACTGCAAATCAACCGTCAGATTCTTAGATTGCGTTCCTTCGTTTCGCTCCAACCAAAATCCCGTGGTGTGATCTTTATCAGTATCCCACTCCACCTCGTAATACTGCTCCAGAAAATTTCGGTCTGAGATATAGCCAAGCTCTGCGCGGACCACTGTGCCTGTATTTAAATCTTGACGATGCTGCAACCAAATCCGACCACGAGGATCTTTTTCGGGAGGAATGTTGGATCGGCCTCGTCCAAGATTATCGTTGCCTCGATCGCTGATAAAAAAGCTTCGGTACTGTCCTCTACCTTTTCCCTGATAGCCAAAAAAGGAGTTCTTCTCATAGTTCACTTCTGAACCAATACCGACGCCTCGGTCACTCAGATAATCTAAAATACCGATCCACTCGCGTGTTCCATTTGCAGGCTTTTTAAGACCCAGAACCTGCTCCATATTCCAGCCAGTATTGATTTGAAAACCAAAAATTTGATCATTGCCAATTCCGAAACGATCCAAATAGGGAGTCGTATCACCGAGGCTAGACCGAAACCTTGGCCAAGCAAAAACAGGAAGTCCCGCGACGTAAACCCGATTTTGCTGAGCGTCGACGACATATTCATTTTCGACCGAATAAAGCCCAGTTTGCGGATCTACGGTCTGAAGCATAGTGTCCGGATCGACCACTGGAATTTCTCTTCCAGAGAGTCCAAGCCGTTCCGATTGAATCCAGTATTTTGGCACACCCAATTGACTTGACGTGAAAGCCGAACCGAATGCTTGAAGATTGTTCTCATCGTATTGCTGCACAACATCTGCTTTAAGCCTGATCGTTCCCTCAAAATCAGGCACCTTGGCCGTCAACTCTGCTTTTAAGATTGTGCCTTGCTGTGTCGTCGCATCGTAGAACATTCGTTCCGAATAGATCGTTCGACTTCCCTTGGAGAAAATCACATTCCCTTCGAGATAAAACTGATCGCGCTTTGATCCGTCCGGCAACAAAGTTTGCCACTGAACCATATTGTCAGCAACGATGTAGAGCTTCCGATCACGATCTCCCTGAAAAGGCGCAGCATCAGCAATTAATGGACTATCGATTACAATTCGAATCCCTCCAACAGCTGTCGTAATGCGCTCGTTTGGATTCTTGGGGTTAGGAGCGCTACGTGTATTTAAATCGCCGCTAGAGTCTCGACCTGTGATTTGTATATTGAATTGAGGAGGCCTATTCCCTCGCGCTGAAGGCATATCCTGCAACAACACCGATGGCTTCTGGGAAGTCGAAGGTCCGATTAACGGCGGTTGAAATGCTGGTTCGACTTGTTGAATTCGACCGGTCTGAGGTGAAACAACAATTGTCTCTTGAGGGACCAGCAATCCAACAGGTTGTACCGATGAGTCCAAACCATCCCTCAAAACAGCTTGGGATCGATTGTAAATAACCGGTAGGTCATCAAGATTCTGGCTGGAGGCATTTCGATCTAGATCAACAGTCCCGGTTGTGAAAAACCGACCCAACCATCTATCGTCAACAATTTGGTCTGCCGATTCTCCATTGGACTCATGGGCAGGCCCCTTGCGATCCAGTTGAACCACAACGTTGCCCTCCAGATAGGCAACGATTTTGTAACCCTTGGCTTCGTCGACGCCCCCATCAGGAGCCTCAACATAAATAATGGCCTCATCAGAAGATGCACTCACCGCCCCTTGTGTAATCAACACGCCCTTGGAGATATGCAAGACCTCGAATTGCCCAGCCTGCCAACGCGTTATGTTTCCAGAAGAAACCGAGATCGGTTTGTCAGCCGCAGGTCGGGGATAAGAAATCTGCTTTGCTTGGACGCCGGTCGATTCTAAAATCGAGCCGAGGATCAGGACACTAACAAGAATAATCGCCAATCTCGTTCCGCAACGACGAACTCCCCAATCGCGCGCGTAAGACCACGCACCGGAAATTGCCGTCCATGGTTTTCGATTCTGGTAAAACAAGCTCAAGTCAAATGAACCGTTAGTCGATGATTTTGATACGTCTTATTCGACCCTGTTTTTGCTGGAACGACGAAAACTCGAAACGGCGAACCTCTCCGTCCGCATCGCGCAGCAATAGGGTGCGGGAGTATAGGAGGGTAGGCAGGGGGCAACAAGCCGGAAAAATTGCGGAAACCACCGCCCATCTCTCGCAGCCTCCGTCAAAACACTCGATTTTTGACGCTTCCGCCCCAACACTCTGGGATGCTATCGCTTAAACTGATAGCACTCTAGCTACGCCACTTCCTTTTTCGCCAACAGACATCGGCCGTGAATAACTTTCTCTCCCTTGAAATTCCTACAGCAATCCAACCTATCCTCAGTGACGAGGCGTTTAGGAATTACGCACTGACATCGAGCAACCAGAAGGCTAAATCTGAGTTGGTCAAATTATCAATGGGTGACTGCTTTCCGCGAGGAGTCAAAGACGACTCGATGGCTCAATGCTGTTTGTCGGGACTTTGGTTGCTTCACAATTTTCTCAATGAATCTCATGAGATCAGCCAGGCCATCCAATCACCGGAGGGAAGCTATTGGCACGGAATTATGCATCGCATGGAAGGTGATTACTGGAACAGTAAATATTGGTTTCGAAAAACTGGTGACCACCCGTGCCTTGAAAACGTCCTTGGCACCTCTTCATGGAATCCAAGTGACTTCACCGATCAATGCGAGTTACATGGAGAACAGCAAGAACATTTATCGCCGGCACTGCAAGAAATTGCAGTCTCCGAATGGCGCGCATTATTTGAGTACTGCTACACCAATGCTGCTAACGACTGAAAAACTGGCACCACATTAGTTGCACCTCAGTCTCTGGTTTAACCCTAAAATTTGAGCAACAAGACTCAACGTTCACGTCTTTAGTACACTCAGGCGTTATCAGACGACGGCTTTACCATGGCACGCCCGATTGAATAGTAGGTAAACCCTAATCCTGCCAACTGTACTGGATTATAAAGATTCCTGCCGTCGAAAATTACGGGCGACTTCATGGTCGATTTAATTGCATCAAAATCAGGATGCCGGAACACATCCCATTCGGTATTGATCGCCAGAGCATCTACTCCAGCAAGTGCATCCATTGATTTTTCAGCGTATTCGACTTTATCTCCCAATTCTACCTTCACATTTTCGACCGCTTCAGGATCAAAAACACAAACCGTCGCCCCACGCTCTAGTAGTTGCTCGATCATAACGAGAGCAGGTGCTTCCCGAATATCATCTGTCTTTGGTTTAAAGGCCAATCCCCAAACCGCGAACCTGAGGCCCTTCAAATCGCCTCCAAAATGTTGGTCTACTTTTTGAGTCAGCACGAACTTCTGCCGATCGTTTACCTGATCGACCGCATCCAAAATGGTTGGAGGTAAGTCGTTTGCTTTCGACATCGACGCCAACGCACGGACATCTTTCGGGAAGCAACTTCCACCATAGCCAACACCAGGAAAAAGAAACGAAAAACCAATTCGTTGATCGTGACCAATTCCACGTCGGACGTCATTAATATCGCCGCCCATCTTTTCGCACAGATTTGCCATCTCATTGATGAAACTAATCTTTGTCGCCAGCAATGCGTTGGCAACATATTTTGTCAACTCGGCACTTTCTGGTGACATTGAAAGAAAAGGCTTGTCAGTCCTTAAGAAAGGAGAATAGAGCTCGTTTAGTATTTCTTTTGTTTCCTCTTCTCGCACGCCAACAACGACACGATCCGGATACATGAAATCATGAATCGCGGCTCCCTCTTTTAAAAACTCAGGGTTACTGGCAACGCGATAATGAGTTCCGTTTAACTCAAATAGGCGATCGTAAATTCCTTTATTGGTGCCAACGGGAACGGTGCTTTTGGTGACCACAACTGTGTCAGCGTTAATAAATGGAGCAATTCCAGCGACGACACTCCAAAGTGCTGACAAATTCGCGGAACCGTCAGCTCCTTGCGGAGTCCCAACCGCGAGATAGACCACCTTCGCTTTTATGACAGCGGATTCGAGATCGGTGGTGAAGTGCAATCGACCGGCCTTATGATTCCGCTGAACCATCTCAGTCAATCCGGGTTCGTAAATCGGGATAACGCCTTCGTTCAACCGATCAATTTTGCCTTGATCAATATCTACGCAAGTAACGTTATTCCCACTCTCCGCAAAACAGGTACCCGAGACAAGCCCGACATAGCCCGTCCCAATCATTGCAATATCCATAGAATCGCCGCTTTAAAAACTTGACCGTTTAGACAACAAAAATACTCGCTGCACTTTTGAAAACATCGAATT
>JAQXDZ010000030.1 GCA_029251085.1 Mariniblastus sp. | reverse complement strand
GTTGAAAATCAAAACTCGCAGTTTTTTACCGGTAGATTTCGGAGCCCGTAACATCGCTGGGAAGTAAGTCTGGCGTAAACTGGACGCGACGAAATTCACTGTCGACAAGCCGTCCGAGTGTTTTGATCGAACGGGTTTTTGCCACGCCCGGCAAGCCTTCCATCAGCACATGACCGTCAGCGAGGAACGCAATCAAGAGACGTTCGACAACTGATTCCTGCCCAATGATGGCGGCGTTCATCGCGTCTGATATTTGTTGAAATGCGGTTTGAGGCTTCATTGAAATTTTCTAAAAAAGGCCTGCCTCACAGTTGGATCGCAGCGTTGCTGTCGCTTGGAGTTGATCGTGTTGCTTTGGCAAAGTCAGGATGTAGAGTCAGTTGAACGCGACAAAACCTCAACGGTTCGCTTTTTCGAGTTTGGGGTAAATTACCTTCCAGTCGTTTTTCATATCAACGACTGTCCAACCGCTGGTTTCCGCCTGATCAAGTGCTTTGTCGAGCCGGCCAATAGATGATTCACGGTCGTAAGCGGCTTCCCGCTGGGCATCGGTGTGATGGACGATCAGGCCGAAACGTGGACCTTTACCAGTGGTCGTCCATTCGAGCATCTCACGATCACCGTCAGAGTTGCCGGCTGCGAAGATTGGTCGCTTACCAATGTATTGATTGATGGCCACCGGCTTACCTGCTTTGTCATTAAGGAAATTGATTTCAGAAAGACGTACGAGCACGGGGCGACCATCGCGGATTTCATAGATTGTCTTGATGCTACTGCCAATGACCTGTTCTGGCGGAATACCGTAAATCTTTTCCGTCCATGGCCGCATGAACTCGAGGCCGCCGGCGGACACAATGTACGTGCGAAAATCGTTTGCCCGAAGATAGACTAACAATTCGAGCATGGGCTGGTAGACCATCTCTGTGTAAGGCCGCCCAGTCTTTGGATGTTTGGCATTGGCTAACCAGTTTTCGACGAGCGATGTAAATTCGTCGACTGTCATTCCCGAGTGGGTTGCCATGACAAGTTCGACTACGCCATGTTCCCCTGAATCAGCGACTGCCTGCATGTCCCCTTCAAGTACGCCTTTGAATGGCTGTTGGTCTTTCCACTGCGGGTGCTGCGGGGCGAGTTCCTTGACTCGTTTAATGACAAAGGCCAGCTGAACATAGCCAGGGCTCTCACTTAGAATCGTTCCGTCGTTGTCGAACGTCGCGATGCGCTCTGCTGGAGGGACATAGTTTGGTCCCGGCTTTGTTACTTTTTCGACAAAGCTGATAATCGCTTGTTTGGATTCGACGTCGTTCCACGATGGCAAGGGATCTCCCGCCGAAACAGAAGCTCCAAAGTTCCAGCTGAAAGCGAAGATAATTGCCAGAGAAAGACTGGCCAAACGGTAAGACCTACTCATTTAAAACGAACTCCATAAAAAAGGCGAGGTTGATTCCAGCTCGAAACCAACCTCGCCATACTGATAATTAACTCGAAGCTGCCAAAGAGATAGCGAATGTCACTTAATTGCTATTCTTCTGTAGCGACTCCAGCACACGGTCTAAATTGAAGCTTCCAGGTTTTTGCCGAGGTGGAAACTCTTTAAAGGATTCCAGATGCTTGGCAACATAGGCCGAGCCTGGGAGCAGTAGAAAAACTCGATCGAATCGCCACATGTTGTATTTTTCTGCTTCGTGATCGGCTCGCTCGAATGGATCCGTTCGCAGACAGAATAATTTGGGTACACGAAGCGTCACCATCGGCTCCTGCCAGACATCAAATCCATGAGCTCGTTGCTCCATGAAAACCAATTTCCAGCGGTTGTAACGAAGGTTGCAGAGGCTGCCATCGTCCGTCCAGTAAAAGAATTCTTTTCGAGGGGATTCTTTCGCCTCGCCGTTCAGGAACGGCAGCATGTTGTAGCCGTCGAGATGGACTTTGAACTGTTTCCCATCCGCGGTGTGACCTTTGAGGAGTTTCTCTTTGACATCCGGTTCACCAGCAGCGGCCAGCAATGTGGGAACCATGTCTTCGTGAGAAAAAATGTCATTGTAAACTTCGCCGGGCTTGATGACGCCAGGCCAACGGATCACGGTAGGAACGCGATAGCCACCTTCCCAGTTGGAGTTTTTCTCATTGCGGAAGGGGGTGCTACCGCCATCGGGCCAAGAGAAACATTCGGCACCGTTATCGCTGGAGTACATGACGATCGTGTTGTCCGTCAGACCAAGTTCATCGATTTTGTCGAGGATTTGACCTACATGTCCATCGTGCTCGACCATCCCGTCAGCATAGATGCCGAGCCCAGTGACACCGTCTGACTCTTCTTTGAGGTGAGTGTTGACGTGCATTCGCGTCGAGTTCCACCAGAGGAAGAACGGTTTTTTAGATTTGGCTTGTCGTTCCATGTAATCCAGGGCACCGGCAGTAATTTCTTCATCGACGGTTTCCATTCGTTTTTTGGTCAATGGGCCCGTGTCTTCGATTTGGCCGTCTGCAGTGGATTTAATGACACCGCGAGGGCCAAATTTCTTCTTGAATTCTGGGTCCTTTGGATAATCGGGTTGCTCAGGTTCTTCCTCTGCGTTCAAGTGATAAAGGTTGCCAAAGAACTCATCGAATCCGTGATTGGTCGGCAACATTTCGTCGAGGTCACCCAGGTGGTTTTTGCCGTACTGAGCGGTCGAGTAGCCGTGGTTTTTCAGTAGCTCAGCGAGAGTTGGATCCTTTTCCGACAAACCTTCTTTTGCGCCCGGCAAACCCACTTTGAGTAGGCCTGTGCGAAAGGGACTTTGCCCCGTTATGAATGCAGCGCGTCCGGCAGTGCATGACTGCTGACCGTACCAATCAGTAAAGAGACCGCCTTCGCGTGCGATCCGATCAATATTGGGTGTCTTGTAACCCATCATGCCACGGTTGTAGCAACTGGGATTATTCCAACCGACATCGTCTCCCCAGATGACGACGATATTGGGCTTTGCGGCTGGCGAAGGATTCTTGCCAGCGACAAATCCAACCAGTTGTAAATTAGAATTTTGCTGAGATTTGGGTTGGACGCGAAGTTGTTCGTCGGTGAGGCCGGATGGGATAGCCTTCGAATTTAAATCTGAGACGGCAACACTGTCGGTTGTTTTTAAATGACTCTTCGACGAATCGGAATCAGTGTCGGACGATTGGTATCCGACCACTGAGCCGAATAGTACAACCAACACCCCAAAAATTTCTGAGCGCATGATTTGGTAACCTGCAAAATAGTTGAAAAGGAACGAAAGAAGCCAAGCACGCACCGACTACTCAACTGACAGGAAAGAGTAGATAGATCGTAAAAACGACCTGCAGCAAGTGTAGAACCAAATCGCTGGTTTTTGCAGTTGCCTTGGAGAAGATGACTAGAACTGAATTTTTATTTCAGGTGAATCGGCCTGTCAAGTAGCAAAAAAAATCGAAACGATGAAGGTTTCCCCAATTGGTTTCTGTCCCCATTGGCAAACTGATTCTCTACAACGGAATGCGGTGCGCAGTGGTGGTTGACGTTTACTTCTCGAGCCTGAAGGCTGCCTAGGTGAGCCCACGGAAGGAGCAGCACTAAATCGTCACCGTTTGGAATTGGGTGCGTTGGACATTGGGTGCGTTGTCAATTAAAACGCAAATTGAATTTGTGATCGGAATAGCCAGCCAACATCTCCCGGTGAAATGTCGAGCGACTGTGAGTTAATTGTTGCCCCGTTTAGATGGGTTGCGTCAATGGTGAATTTTGCATTTTGTTTGCGAAAATAATAGATCGCGGCGGCAGCAATCTCTTCTGAGCTTTGATCGGTGACACCGAGCGTTCCAGAATTTCCTTCTACGCGCGACCAGCGGGCTGCCAGTTCGAACTTTTGAGGCACGACGAACTTCCCGAGCTGAAGCCAAAAGCCATGATCGAAGAAGTCGGGGAAATCGGCTCCTTGAATTCCCTGAATCGTGCGAAAATAATACTCCATGGTTCCCGACCATCCTCGAAATTTAAAGCCGCCGTCGACTGAGTACAGATTGACGTCGTATTGGGTAACTGTAGCTGGGAACAGATGGGACAATTGTTCACCGGAATCGACGACTCGAATGGAATCGAATTCGGTCATCCCCTTTTTATTATTAGTAGCGTGAGCAACTCCTACCCCGAATCTGGTAGTTGGCTGCGTGTGCCACTCCCAATCAGCCAACTCCATCGCTCCCCACGCACCGTCTGGGTTGGCGAACAGTCGAGCGGAATAGCCAAAGTTTGTATCGAGCTTTCCTGAGCTTCCCGTTTCCGCACCACCGGTGACTAGCCCGTTAAAAACTGCTGCTTCCCAATTAACAGGAACCGAGCCGCGATCCAATCTCCCAAACGCACCAACGGCTAAGCTGCGGTTAACGTCAAAGAATGTGCTGGCCATCGATCGGTCAGCAAACTCGAATTCACGTCCTGAGAGAGCGCGAGCCAATGTGAATGGCGTCTTGAATCGTCCGGCTCTCAATCCTAATACTCCATTTTCCAGATTGAGATCGTGGTGTCCAACATCGTAGGCGAGGTAATAGTCAAGCAAGCGGACAATATCACCACTGGTACTTCTACCGTCGAGTTGGATGTGGTACTCAAGATCTCTCGTGAAGGTGGAACCCGAGAAAATGATTCTCGCGCGCTTTAGCTGGAACTGATTTAGATCTTCACTCCCCGCTGACTTGTTTGTAGCTGTGTGTCTTAGCTGCGCCCAACCGTTTATTCTTAGCTGGTAATCATCCTGTTTGCCAACAGTGATGGGGGTAGGCCCAGAAATTACGAACGCATTGTCGTAGCCAGCGATGAAGGGAGTGGTTGTCGGTTGGCTTAGATAATTGGACGGACTTTCGAGGACCAATTCTTCCCCGAATGAATCATTGCCTGGTTGATTCGGGATGCCATCAGTCGTGGGTTGGCGTGCTGTCGATTCGAATTGCAGGTTTTCAATGAGAGCATTTTGCTCAGGACTGATTGTTTGGTTTTGAGCGTGCGATTTGGCCGCGCTTACAAACAGACTGCAGGCCAAGGCAATTAGAAGGGGAGATTGTAATAGCGTGCGCCTGAAGATCATTTTCAAATTAATTGAGAGATTTAAGCACATTCAAATTAGCTAGTTAGTTTTGCGATGTTTATCCTCCGGGAAACGCCTCGCGACCCGGAAGTAGGCTGTTCTGAGATTATTGCCCGTCGGCCGGCATGCTAAAGTTTGAAACTTCGGACGAGTACGGCGTGGTCGCACCACGACGATAAGAGAATCCAAAAGCGATCCAGTAGCTTTCGACAGAAGCCGTCGTGTCGCCGAAAGATTTTTCGCCTTGAAAGGCACCACCGAGTGATAAATCAAAGTCCATCCCAGGCAACAATTCGCGGACCCCGAATCCTCCGGAAAGACTATGTTGTGTGACAGATGCAAATTGACCTTGGACATACTGAACCGAGGGTATTCCACCGACTGGGACGATGCCGCCGATCGTTCCCGGCACAGCGTCGCGAGTCGGATCTTCGTTAAAGTAATAGCCCATGCGAAATTTTAGTTTTTCGTTAATCTGATACTGGCTGCCAAACTGGAAGACCCATTGGTTCTCATAAATTGCTTTGAAAAAATCAGCGTCGCTATAGTTTTTGAAGAGAAAGTCAGCGGCCAGCAGCAACCGGCCACACATCAAGGATTGGTTAGCAATGCCTATTCCGAAGTTGGAAGGATGCTCCAAATTGATATCCTGGAAGCTACCACCGGGAAACCGAACGATGTTGTCAAAAGTCAACCATTTTTTTGACTGCCAATAAACTCCAATACTTCGGCCGTTTCCAAAATCGTAATTCGAGCCGACGCTAAATCTTGGTGAATAGGCAATCTGCGATGAACTGCTGCTTGCAAACGGTCCATCGAGAATGGACGTGCCAATCGCAATCGAAGTTCCGAATGAAAGTTGCGGCGATACTTGTATCCCGACCGAGTTGACAACATCCAGTGCTAAATAGGATGCATGAGTGCCATTGGATTCTGGGAATTGTCGAAAATCGACTCCAAGTCCGGCATTCGAGATAAAGCCCATTCCCAGAGTAAGTGGAATGCCCATCACTTCCGTTTGATGGGTGACTCCAATGTTGCCGAGTAGGGAGGCTGGTGTGGCCGACTTACCTGAGAAGGGAGTCACTCCAATCAATGGTAATGCTGCCGTTTGATTGACGTTGTATGTCGGCTCCACAAAAGCGCCGCCAAATATAAATTGTGTCCCGGGAAACAGGGTAGTTGTTGCGGGATTACCGTTAATCGCCGAAGTGACATCTTGAGGTTGTGATAGGCTGGTTCCGGCCATGCCTCCCGACGCTGGCATGGTTGTATTATGAAGTTCAATCCCAAATACCTGAGCGGAGACAGTTTGCGCAGACGTAACTGTCAGCAAAACCACTCCCGCGATCAAAGCGATTGTTCGCAACATCAACCATCTCTCCAATTATGAAAACATTAGTACGAACCGACGGCCAATCGTGATTTGGGTATCTTTAAGCAAATTGGCTATGCACTCTTAGTCGGCTTATACCAATCCGCGTTGTTTCATCCAATCCAGATTACTATTTAGAGCTAGCAATTGTTGGTTTGCCAATGCAGTAACGTTTTGATTCACTTGCCTCGAGGTTGAATTGGGGCCCAAGTTGGGTGCGCTCGAGTCAAGGAGGGGTGTTTTAACTCAGGAAGCGAAAATAGATTTTCTAAAAATTTTTTCATGGGTGAGATAAGTCGACAACCAAGTGGCTGGCGAGTTCTAAGTCAATTCCAAGCTCTAGGTGCCACGGTGTCCACTGGTAATCCGCCCCAGGAATCGAACCATTTAGCGGGCGGTTTAAGGAGTCGAAAAAAGTAAACGATTGACCCGTATGCCGAGGCAACTATAAAGAGAGGGGCGATTTGTTTTTTAAAAGGCGGAGGTGGATAATGCGTTTGGCTAATTTTTCAGTTGTCGGCTGTTTTCTAGTTGCTATTTTGATCATGGAAATGTGGCCGGAGAATTCGCGGTTCGGCGGTCCGGAAAGGGCTCTCGCCAAAGTTCAGAATCAGCTTACTCAAAAGTCTAAGGCCGCGATTCCGCAAGGTACTTTACAGGTAGAGGCCGCAGAAGAGGCAATGAAGTCACTGGTCTCTTTCGACCTCGTAGAACAGCCGTTCACGGATGTAAAAAAACAGCTTGAGAAAAAAACAGGCTTGAATTTTTTACTTACTTCGTCAGCGATCGATGACAGTCTTACGGCGAAGCAACCGATTACTTTCGAGATAGACGCATTGCCGTTGAACAAAGCACTGGCTTTGATGCTGGAGTCGCATAACGCGGCGTACATGATTGATGGAGGAGTGGTGAAGATTATTTCTCTCGATGACGCCTTAGATCCAAAGTGGCATCGCATCAAAATGTTTGATTGCCGTAAGCTCTTGGATTCATTGCCGGAAACATCGCCCGTCGCTTCAACCAATGCGGTATCAGGGGGTGGTGCAAAAGTGAGAGGTGGTACAGAAGAGACCGGTGTCGGCGGTAATCGCGCGGGTGGCGGAATGTTCGCCATTCAGCCAATGGCTCCTCAATTACCTGCACTTCAATCGCCATCCTTAGTACTTCGTCAGGATCCAGCGAGGAATGACTCAAAGTTATTGGAGCAAAAGTTGGGTCAACTGGTCGCTGTGGTTCAAGCTCAAGCTGGAGCTGAAAAGAGCCAAGTTAAGCCGTCGAGCGAACATACGTTGCTGGATCTTGTTACCACCATGGTTTCTCCGGATAGTTGGGAGCAGGCGATGGGGGCTGGGAAAATCAGATTGGTCAATGGGATCCTGATTATTTCGCAAACGGAATCAACGCTACTGGAAATAAGTAGTTTTTTGACGGATCTCAAATTGAATGTTCTAACATCCAGCGAAATAAAATAGGTTCCAAGGTTCGTTTAGAGTCCAATGGTAGGAACCCTGGTACAGCCTCAGTTATTTCTGAAAATTGAGCTTTCACAAATCAGCTGGATCAATTCCTGAAAGCCGAGCGACTGGTTTTGCAGCGTTTCAAGAATTGCATCAACTGCTGGGCGATCTCCTGCATTCAATTCCCGCCCGCTCGCATACGTAAGTAGTTTTTCAGTCAAGCTTTTTGAGAATTGCTCGTCTCTCTCTTTAATTTGATCCCGGAAGCCGGAGAAAGAGTGAAACTCATTCCCTGTGGGAAGTTTTCCGGAGGGGTCAATTGGGAGTCTGTTTTCATATTGTTCACGCCACCCACCAATTGCATTGAAGTTCTCGAGTGCAAAACCCAAGGGGTCAATTTTGCGATGACATTCAGCACAGGTTGCAACATTCCGGTGTTTCGCTAGTTCTTCCCGGATCGTTGCGGCACCGCGAATGTCCGGTTCTATTTCAGGGATGTCCGGCGGTGGGGGGGGCGGTTGGTAACCTAGGATTTTATCGAGTACGTATACGCCTCGAACGACTGGAGAGGTATCAACGCCATTGGCAGAGGCGGTCAAGAATAGACCGTGCCCGATTAAGCCGCGGCGAGGGGTTTCCTGCAATGAAACTTGGCGTACGTGATTACCTTCGATTCCGTTAATTCCATAATGGGCGGCAAGCTCGCGATTGAGAAAGGAGTAATCGGCAGAGATGAATTCACTTAACGGAAGATTGTTGTCGAGTATGTGGCGGAAAAAAGTTTCAGTCTCCGAACGCATTGCCCATTCAAGATTGTCCCGGTAATAAGTCAGGAATTCCTCTGACGGGGGCATTTCGCCAATATTGTCGAGCTCGAGCCAACGGCGGATAAAATGGCTTACAAATCGATTGGATTTTGGATCGTTGATCATTCGCGTGATCTGTCCCCGTAATACAGCTTTATCGCGGAGCTTTCCTTGGGCGGCTAGATGTAGAAGTTGGGAATCCGGCATCGATGACCACAAAAAATAAGATAGTCGGGAAGCGAGTGCATAATCATCGAGCTCCCCCTGCCCTTCATCGAGATACAGAAACCCCGGCGAGCACAGAATAGCTTGGAACCCGAGTTGAGCTGCGGCAAGTGGCGACAGACCGGTTTCAATTTTTGAAGCGACTAATGACTGGATGGGTTCCAATTCACTGGAAGAAACGGGTCGGCGGAAAGCTGTTTCAGCGAATGAGTGGAGTCTCTGGCGTATCGTATCGCGATCGAGTTGGTCAAGATTTAAATTGCCGTAAAGTTTCTGGTGACCTCTAGGTGGCCAGTGGATTACCTTTGGTCCCTCCACCTCGATTTCCCAAATTCGAAGTTTAGGGCCACGGTATGCTTTGAGTACGCCGTGCCCTTTTTCGAAGCCTGGTTTCATGTCGACGAATGGCCGAAACTCTTCGTATTCCTCGCCTAAATTTGAGAGTAATCGAACCATTCGCTTCGCGGCGATGGGGCCATTTCGAAAGCGAATTTCCGGTTCAAATCCAGCTTCGAGATAGCCAGTCCATTCGATCCACTGTGGTGTGTCATCTAGCAATTCGACGCGCTTTAACGGGATCATTTTCGAGACGTTCCCGGTGCTTTCAGCGCTCCCCTTGCGATCGACGGAAGCTATTTCAAGCACGAGCGGGTCGTTGCTTCGGAAATCTCCAAGTGCTTTTCCGTAGTTGTGGATACGGTCAACCGCAGCGGCACGTACGCGGATCGTATAGGTGCCACTATGTTTTAAACCGCCTCGTGCAGTGGGGAGAAAGCCAATGTGCCCTCCCCGGTAATGACGGCCGTAGAGGTCGGTGTAAGGCGTTTCGGGAATAAATCGAAATCGATCTACCTGGAATAATTTTGGTAAATCCTTGTTTTGTTTATCGTTAAAATAGAAGGGTGACTTTTGTTTTAATTTTTGTGTGCTCGGGCGGCGGCCAAATTGGGTTGCCCGGGCGATCCCTTTTTCTGACGCAGCCAGATAATGTTCGAGTAAGATCCCGGAGGTTACCAAGTGCTGCCCATTATTATCGAAGCCATTTACTTTTTCGTCGGTTGGGAAGTTTGCGGCTGGGTTCCATGCCTCCACGTTTAAGTCAAGTAAATCCCCAATCGTTTGTTGGTATTCCCAGGCATTGATGCGGCGCAGGACACTGTGTCCTCCTTCGCTTTTTAATTTTTGTTGAGCCGCGGAAATTCGCTCCGTCAGCTGTTCAATCATCGCCAGTTGGACAGATGCGATTGGACGCGGTTCCCCTTCCGGTGGCATTGACTGCAGGTTGAGTTGGTCAAGGATTTCTTGATAACGTTCTATTTCACCAATCGTCTCGATTGTTTTTGGCAATGTGTCAAAACGTCGACCAGCTTTCTGCTCTGTCTCACCATGGCAATGGTTGCAATATGTTTCGGTAAACTCTCGAATTTGTTCGTCGATTGCAAACGCGGAGGTTGAGAGAATCGTCAGTGCGATCGCGAGAAAAAGGCAAGCGAATTGCATCATGTGCGAAACTCCAATTCTGAAAAGGTTCCGCTACTTCTATTAAATCGTTCGGTTTCGAGTCCAAACCACTGCAAAGCCGACAGCCACAAGTTACAGAGCGGAACTCGTTTGTGGTCTTCGGCTGGGCAGGCGATGTGTTGCTGATGTTTGAGGCCACCGCCGGCAAGTATCACAGGTAGGTTTTTGTTGCTGTGGCTGGAGGCATTTCCCATTCCACTTCCATGAATGACGAGTGTTTGTTCAAGAATTTCAGACTCGCGTAGTTTGTTAAGGAAGTAGCCAAACTGCTTCATCAGGTAAGCTTCAACCACTGCTAATTGTTCCAGTCGCCCGGCTTCTTTCCCGTGGTGTGAAAGTCCGTGGTAACTTCCGACATTCAGTTCGGCAGTTTTAAAGCCCATGGGGATTTCGAATGTGGCAACGCGTGTGGAATCGGTTTGCAATGCCAGTGTCAGTAAGTCATAGAAGAGTGGAATTTCTTCAATATGCATTCTTTCTTTTTCGAGGACTGGTTCGATTGGTGGTTTGGGCTTGGGGCGGTCGAGCCATAGATTTGACATCTGAACGCGTCGTTCCACGTCACGAACCGAAGTCAGATATTGATCCAACTTGTTGCGATCGGTGGCGTTTAGGCGACTCCCAATTCGTCGAGCTGAATCGTTAACAGCATCTAAGACACTTTTTTGATGCTGTAATCTCGATCGCTGGATTTTTTGGGAAGCCGCATCTGATTCAACAAACAGGGCGTCGAACATTTTTGCCGGGTTATTGACGGGAGGGATGCAAATGCCCGTTCTTGTCCAACTCAGACTGGTGCCTTCCCCAAGTCCTGCGTTGATGGACGAGAATCGAGTTGCACTGCCGCAGTGTTCAGCCGCCGCTTGATCCAGCGTTCTATTTTTCTCAGGAAAACCAGCCGCCTCTTCTTTGCGAATTCCGCTCAAAAACGTATGCACGGCTTTGTGCCCGCCGCTTGTGCCGTGATCTAAGTTCGAAAAGACAGTAAAGTCATCTCTTTGATTCTTGATGGGATCGAGAGTGGAGCCAAGTTGGGAATTACCCCCCTCGCCCTCCGGGAAAAATCCACCTGGCCAAAACCCAAGATGATTGCCAATGCATACTATTCTTCGCGGTTCCGGTTTAGCCCATTGCGAAGAGGAAACGCCGGATGATTTCTGGCTTGCAAGAAATGGCAAGGCGAGAGTAACTCCGGTTCCGCGTAGAAAATTACGTCGATTGATCATAGTAGGGATCCAATTAATCAAAGGGCGCGATTCTTTAAATTTGATTAGAAACGCTGTTTGCCTGGTAGGTAGATGGATGAAGACTTGCGATTATTTGAATGTTGTTTTTAAAAATCAATTATTAGATTCGAGGTAGTAGTTTTCAGCTTGCAAATCAGGGTTAAATGTTGGATTAGGTTTCATCATTCGGGCGCCTACCTTTTTTCGCCAAAGTTCTAATTCACTTTGCAATTCCTCAGCTTTTTTTAGTTCGATTTTGGAAAGATCGTTTTGTTCGCCAATGTCGTTTTCAAGATCAAACAGTTGTACGCTGCCGTTTTCAAAATATTCCAATAACTTGTATTTTCCAGAACGGATTGCACCTCCAGGACTGTGCATTCCGTGATTGCTGTAATGAGGGAAGTGCCAGTAAATAGATCGGGATTCGATGGGGTTTCCAAGGAGCAGAGGCGAGATGTTTACGCCTTCTTTGTCAGCGCTGGTTGATTCCTCTAAGCCGACCATACTCATGATTGTTGGAAAGAAGTCAATGCTACTTACTGGCGTAGAGCAGACGGTATTGGCTTGGCCTTTACTAGGCCATTTGACGATAAGCGGGACGCGTATTCCCCCTTCGTATAACCAGCCTTTTGCGCCTCGGAGCGGAAGGCAAGATGTCGAGTATGCTTTGTTGATGTTCTGCTCGGGTACAATCCGTTTTGGATTGCCGACATTCATCGCAGCCATGCCGCCGTTGTCAGAGAAGAAAATCACAATCGTATTATCTTCGAGTCCAAGTTGGCTTAATTTCCTGGTAATTCTCCCCAAGCTTTGATCGACGCCTTCCACCATTGCGGCAAATTCTGGGTTGTCTTGCTTTTGCTTGATTTTAATAGTTCCGTGTGGAAGTACTTTATGCCGCGCAAATTCACGCGTCTGAATCAACTGGGTGAGTTCCTGTCGCGTTGGATTTCTTGGGTTGTCCGGATTACCTTCGAGGATGAAGTCGGCAGATTCCGTGACAGGCATTTGTTTCAATTTTTTCGAATACTTATCGACTAGATCTTTGCGTCCTTGAATCGGATCATGCACTGCGAAGTGTGACATATAGAGAAAGAATGGCTCATCCTTCTTGTCCTCAATCCACTCGATAGCTGAGTCGGTAAGTCTATCCGTTAGGTAATCTCCCTTTTTACTTTTTAGGTTTTTCATTCCAAATGGTCCGTGGAAGGTTCGCCAGTTGGAAGGGACGTTGGGGACGTGAATGTCAAACCCATGTTCCAGAGGAGTTGTAGGAGTGTTTCCAAGGTGCCATTTGCCAAAAATCGCAGTGGCGTATCCATTTTGTTTGAGGGCTTCGGCGATAGTGACCTCTTGTTTGGGTAGCTGCTGATTGATCTCTGCATTCAACAGTTTTTGAAAAGGGAAATCGCGACGGCCCTTTAGCCAATCGGTTAAATTTAAAGTAGCTGGATACTTGCCGGTAAGAATGCTCGCTCGAGTCGGTGAACAAACATGGCACGCTGCATAGGCATCTGTAAATCGAACGCCCTCACTGGAGAGATGGTCAATGTTGGGAGTCTCATAAAAACTACTTCCATAACAACCGACGTCGGACCAGCCTAAGTCGTCGACCAAAAAGAAGACAACGTTCGGTGGTGAAGTTGATGCGTTTGGTTCTTTTTTATTGACACTCCATCCTTTGGTGCGAACCACTCCGTAGTACGGGTAAAAGTCCCAGTCGATTGAACCGCCTGTCACGCGTGGATCTTTCGTTTCTCTCAAATACTCGAATAGCCGCTTGTGAAGCGAGTTCTGTACTTTGTGGCTCCGATCTGTGGTCGCAAGGTTAACTAACTGGTGAGGGTCGTTTTTTAAATCGTAAAGTTCTTCGGCGGGACGCATGCCAAAGGCTAGTTGGGCTAGCCGAACATCTTCTGGCGAATTGTTCTGCTGCATTAGTGCGGTTTTCGTTGGGGAGCTGTCAATTTCGCCGTAAGGAATCGCACGGGCACAAACGGTGGGGTCGGGTGATCCGGACGGCCACCGAGTCGGTTCGAAATTGTAGATGTAGAGATAGTCACTCGTGCGGATCGCCCTGCATGGATACCCCTTGCCACCTGCGCGGCAGCCATCGTGACGTTCCATCGCAAAAAAAGCAGCATCCCGGCTAGGTACTGAATGTTTCTTAAATGTTTTGACAAGACTATGGCCAGTCATCGAGGCTGGTGGTTTTAGTCCTGCTGCTTCTAAAAATGTCGGAGCGAGGTCGCTGAGACTAACGAATGATTCAACGACTCGTTCGGGACTCTCAATGCCGCGGGGCCAGCGAATGGCGAGCGGTACTCTCGTCCCCGCGTCATAGAGACTGGCTTTGGCTCGTGGAAAAGGCATTCCATGGTCGCTGGTTACAACAATCAGAGTGTTATCCAGTTCGCCTCGCGCTTCGAGCAGACTGATTGCCTCCTCGACGACACTGTCAAAATATTCGACCTCGACTAGATAATCGAGAATGTCGTTTCGCACGGTATCGGTGTCGGGGAATATCGGGGGCACGACAACCTTTGCCGAGTCCTTGCCTGTCAACTTCCCAGCTCCAAGTTGAAAACCACGGTGAGGCTCAGACGTGCCGAGCCAAAAACAGAAAGGTTGGTCGGCATCAATTTGATCTAGAAAGTCTTCGAAGTTCGCTGAGTAGTCGGTTGCACGAATTTGCCGGAAGGGAGGTTTTCGATTTTTTTGATTGAATGGTTTGCCAGCCGGATTAACTGCTCGCCCCCCCGGCTCAAGTCGACCAGGCCCCCAGCCCTTGCCCGTGTGTCCGATCGCGTAGCCTGCACTTTTCAGCAATTCCGTATAAGTTGGGAATTTTGCAGGCAGAGTGCTATGAATATTACCAGCTTCTTCCAACCGCCAGATGTGTTGGCCGGTGAGAATAGCGGATCTTGAAGGTCCGCAGGTGGGCGCGTCACAGAAGGCGTGGGTAAACCTTAGGCCCTCCCGAGCAATACGATCAAATGCTGGAGTTTTAACTACCGGATCGCCATTAGCTCCTGTGTGAGCGTAGCTCTGGTCATCAGAAATGCAAATTAGGATGTTGGGACGATCATCCGCAGCCAAGGGAGGCAGACCGGTTGTCGCGATCGCCGAAATTGCAATGAGAAGCTTAATCGAGAATTTCTTAATAGGCATTAGCTTTACTTTGCTGTTCTAGAGTTTTATTTTCGACGAACGTAAACGTAGTAGGCACTTAAAATTGTATCTTCGCCGCGGAACCAAGTGTGTAATGCAATAGGGCCTTTTTTTAATTTAGCATTGAACACGACTGCTTTGTCCCCCGATTTGACCGGTTGAGTTAGTCCTTCAAAACCGTAGCTTCGCTTTTCAGAAATTTTAAGATGTTGGTGATTGCTTAAATAAAAACTTGCCGACTTGATGGGAAGTGCTTTGCCAGTTCCGTTAGGCGCGGCTTCATTGATTGGTGTGTCTGCGTCCTTGGGCCAGCGTCGAAGTTCGAATTCGTAATCGCCATCTTCGGCAACTTCTAGGAGCCAATATCCCGATTTCTGTTGACCCAATCGGACTTGGCGCTGCTGGTCCACGAATACGTCGAGCCAATCACAGGCGGTTAGTCTCGTTGGATTTTCATGTTGGCTACCGATAATGATCCGTTGCGGCTCGTTCGCGGTCGGCCCGACTTCATCCCACCAGCGATATAATTCACTACGCATTTTGTTGACTACTTCAGGGTGCGTGTCGAACAAATTTGTTTTTTGCAGGGGGTCTGTTTCAAGATTGTAGAGCTCACGGTCTTCAAGCAATCGCCATGTTTTCCAGAGAACTGCTGCATGGTCGCGACGCATGATTGACTGTGCGAACGGCGTGGGATAGTTGACGAAATTAGGCATGCGTGAGTAATTGATGATGAGCATGCGGTCGGTGGGAATGGTGGATTCTCCGCGAAGAATCGGTGCCAAGCTGATCCCGCTAAACGTAGCTGTTGTCTGAATGTTGCAAAGTTCAGTAAGCGTTGGCAACAGATCCTGAACCTGAGTCAGGCCATTAATATCCCTAGGGGTTGAGAGATTGCCATTTGGCCAGTTGATAAAGCAAGGGACTCGATGTCCCCCGTCCCATAGTTGTGTCTTGCCGCCGCGCATTCCTGCGTTGAAATAACGGGGGCCATGGGTACTTCCATTGTCGGTCAGGAAGATGACGATTGTATTTTCCCTCAATTTTTCCTCGGCAAGAAATTTGAGTAGACGCCCCATGTTCGTATCAATATTTCGAACCATCCCGAGATATCTGGCGAGCTGTTCTTTTAATTTCGGTTTCATGTTTTTAAATTCAGGGAGCGCAAGAACTGCTTGAAGAGCGGCAAGATCTTCGGCTTTTGGGGTGAGCGGTCCGTGAGGGGTATTGGTTGCAATATAAGATAAAAATGGTGTTTTTGATTTGGCTGAATTTTTCATAAATGCCATTGCTTCGTCAAAAAAGACATCGGTGCAGTAGCCGTCGAAGAGCGTTGGCTTTCCATTGCTCACGTAAGTGTCGTCGAAGTAGTCATTCCCCCAAGCGTCGGGAACTGAACCAATATGGGAAGAAGGGAACCAAACGGTTTGATCAAATCCACGATCCTCCGGGCGATAGGGATAATTTGCGCCGAGATGCCATTTCCCAAATACCCCCGTGGTATAACCGGACGATTTAAATATATTTGCCATTGTGGGAACTTCAGCACGCAAGAGACCACGACCACTACTGACATTGATACATCCATTGCGGGCAGCATCTAACCCTGTCAAGAGTTGTCCCCGCGTTGGGGCGCACATTGGAGCGACATGGAAATCATTGAGTCTAAGACTCATGCGATGTAAGCTGTCGAGGTTGGGAGTCTGAAGAATTGGGTTTCCGTGGGCAGAGATTTCTGGAAAACCCTGGTCGTCTGTCATGACAATGACAATATTAGGCTGGTCTGCAAAGATTGGTGAAATGCCGGTAAGACAACTTAATGCCAATAAAAAAAAGATGGCTGTAAGTTTGCGGTGAGATTTCATGCTTTCAGATCCACTGAAGAAAATTTGATTGCTAAATGTATTCCAAAGTTAGTTTGCCATTCACTTTTTGTTCACATTCGGAAGCGGTTGTGTCTAGCTGAGAGATTGGTGGATGGCTCGATTTTGAGTAGTTCTTTCTTGGACGACGTTGGTTGGGTAGGTTTTCGGTGGTAATGTTTGCCGAATTAATAAGAGCTTACCAGATCTAGATTGACTTTATTGTGTTCGTGGATGAGTTTCTGTTTGGAATGACTGTTCAAGTTCATAGGTTGCGTTCGTTTCAACTGAAAAACTGAAGGAAGATAGGAGTTTGCCGTCAGGATCAGAGCCGAACAGTTGGTCAGTTTTGAGTTAGGCCAAGTGAATTGTAGGATTTCCAGAAAAGGCGAAAGTCGTCTCGGAGTTTATGCTGTCGTTTTCGTGGGGTTGGTTATGCAAAATGTAATTGCTTTTGTTCTGAGCACCTTGCGGTGGGCGGATTTACTTTGGGCGATTGGTTTTTTGATACTTGCCATCGCCACTGCCTTGTTGCACTTTGTACTGATTGGACTTTTGGGGCTGGTGTTAGTTCCTGTTTCCCTTGGTGTTTTGTTGATGGGGTATCTTCTCGGCGTCGTAGACTCCCCAACACCTTGGAAGCAAGGCATCGCTGGATTTGCCATCTTCCTTATTGGCATTTTGATACTCATTTGGACTTCAGTAACGGCCACAACGATTGCGTATGACTATGCCACACAGCCTGCTTTCGGTTTCGCATTTTCGACATTTAATTTGGTTCTTTTAGCGCTTGGTTGGTTGACCTCAGTTGCGTCAATAACGTTATCTTTTACGCTGAAATCTAGTTGGTCCGGAATGCGTTGTTTGTTTTGGGGGACGGTTGCTTTGGTCCTACCTGCCGTCTCGCTTTTATTTTTCTGGATCTTGTTTTTGACAGGCCAGATATTGGAGGCGTGAGCATCAATGGACTTACCTAACAGGGCTTGATGAATCCGTGTGCGAACAAGATCAAAGATCGCCGGTAAGGCAATGGTTGGTCTAATCAAAAACTGTTCGCTAATACCGTGTGCGAATGAAGAAGGGAATTCAATAGCCCTGAATTCTTAATCTAATCTTAAAAACAAAATTCTGGATTCCTAATCGCTTACCGCTGCGGTGAATCGCTTTTTCAAGCGAAACTCGTAGGTAATTAAGAGAAGAAAAGTGAGCACGGCACACACAATAAAGATTCTGTTGCTCTGAACGTCAAGTTGCTTGAGGCCAATGAAGAGACAGTTGCCGAAAATAATGCCAACAAAAGAGAGGCAGTTCCATAACCCAAGAATTTGTCCTCGTTTTTCATTTCCAGCAAGTTGTTGAATCATGGTCTGGAGGGGCACCATGACAAATCCCGCCATGAAGCCGCCGACAGCAAGTAGCGCAGTGACGGCAATGAAGCTGTTAGGGATTAGGCCAAGCGCTAAAAATGGGATAGAGGTTCCAATTGCCCCAAGCGGGATAAGTGCTGGACGAATTCGATGGCCCGAAATCCTGCCAGCGACGAAGTCACCAATGCCCGTGGAAATTCCCAGGAGCGCCATCAATAACGCGGTTTTAGTCGCCGAAATATCAAGCAATTCTTTGTAGTCCGCAATGATTAGAATTGCGATTCCAGCGACGACTAAGTAAAAAAAAGACCAAACTAAAATGACTGATTTAAGAGTGGTGCCTGAAAGTGCCTTCCAAGTGGAAATGTAACTTTCAAATAGACGGTAACTGATTTTCAGGTTCGGGTTCTGAGCGGTGAGTCTCGGAATACCGTAAGAAGCAAGCGTCCCGAGTACGCCGATAATTAAGATGACGACACCGGGAAGCCACCGCATCGCTGTTGCGGGATCTTTGGGAGCGTAGATGTCATAAAGTGGTCCGCCGACAGCACTGCCTAAAATAATTGCGACGTAAGTGAACATGTTGATGGTGCCGTTGGCTCGGCTAAGTTTTTCGGTTGGCATGATCTCCGGCAAGATGCCAAATTTCGCTGGTGAAAAAAATGTGCTTTGCACCGCGATGATCACAAGTGCAGCGAGGACCAGCCAAACATTGCCAATCCAGAGTCCCGCCATCGCGATCAGCGCGATCAGGATTTCAGACCATTTAGAGAAAATGCTGACTTGTCGTTTGCTATATTTGTCTGAAAATTGTCCCGCGAATCCGGATAGAAGAACAAACGGAATAGCCAGGCATAATGAAGCCCAGCCCTGCCCTCCTTCTCCAAGTTGATTGCCCCAGATTCCGCCTGCAGCAAGACCGAAAATTAAAACCTGTTTGAGTATGTTATCATTTGCAGCGCCAAGAAATTGAGTGACATTTAAAAAGTAAAAACCACGGTTACTGGATTTTGTCACGTCAAATGCTCCGGAAAAATACGGCTGCTCTTGGTAATCTTTGGTTGGCGATTGGAAGTTTAATTCTTTTGGCACTCTGTTGATAGAGAAATCCATCGCAATGGTTTTCTATCAGCCGAAAACAGAAAGCTCCCTCCAGCGGCCAGGAATTTCCAGACCGCCACGAAAACTATCGCTGAGAGTTGCGAATTCGCATGTATTGTCGATGTTCGTTTGGATCAAAACTTCGTTTTATGGAGAAGTTGTTATTCCCTTCACTCGTAAATTGGAAAAAAAGTATTGAAGGCAACTTCACAGAAATGCCCCGGATCATTGTAGCGCTGGTTGAGGTTTAACGCTGTGATTGCAGCCATCTCTTCGCTGCTTAAATTGAAGTCGAAGATTTCAAAGTTTTCGCGAAGACGTTCAGCAGAGGATGTCTTGGGCACAATTGCGGTCCCTCTTTGCACGCCCCATCTCAATACAATCTGGGCCGGTGTTCTTTCATGAGAGCTCGCGATTTTGGTAATTGAGGGGTTGGTGAGCAGTGATTGTTCGGGCGTGGCCATGCCAATCGAATAATAAGACTCTGCACCAAGAGGAGAAAACCCGGTTACCGCGATCTCTTCCTGTTGGCAATATTTCAGAAGTTTCTCTTGGGTTAAGCGGGGGTGTAGTTCCACCTGAAGCACGGAGGGGCGAATGTTTGCATAAGAGAGCAGGTCTCGAATTAATGAGCAGTTGAAATTACAGATGCCGATATTTTTAACCAACCCCTGAGAAACCAGTTCTTCCATGGCCTCCCAGGTTTCACGGATGGGTACCGGGTCGATTTCGATTTTAGGGAATTCGACTTCTGGATCATAAAACCACTCGGGCGGGTAACGATGTTCAAAGGGGACGAATTTGGAGGCGATGGGGAAGTGGATTAGGTAGAGGTCGAGATAATCAACTTGGAGATCGTTGAGTGACCTCTGGAGCGCTGGGCCAACATGCTCTGCCGCATGATACGTGTTCCATAGCTTGGAGGTGATCCACAGGTCTTCGCGGTTGCAAAGTTCATTTTTTATTGCGGCTTGAAGTCCTTCCCCAACTTGCGGTTCATTTCCATAATCACAGGCGCAGTCGAAGTGGCGATAGCCAATCTTGATTGCCTCTTGAACCAATTCGGGCAAAATTGGTTTTTCTATTTTCCACATCCCTAAGCCAAGGGATGGGATTTGAGATCCATTATTTAAATTAAGCAAGTTGTTCACACGGCGGCCTTCACTAAAATGGGTTTTCTACGACTGAAATTGTCCTGAGCACGCTCACATTGGTCAACGGGCACTGGAATTTTCGACAGCCAAACTCTAAAGCTCACCTGTGAAAATTGCGGTCTGCGAAGTACTGAGGCGTCTTCGAGTTTCAGTGGGGAACAGTTTACGCCAATCTCTTGCGGCGGCGGGCCATCGCGGCGATCCCGATTAGGGTCAGAAGCGAGATTGCTGATGGTTCAGGGACTGCAGAGATCGTAAAATCAAAGGTCCGGCTGTTTGCGAAGATAATGCCATCGAGCTTTTGTGCGGAGGAGGTTACAAAATCATCGAGAGCAGAGTCGTAATCGCCAAACTCAAATTGAGTTGTTCCTGGAGAGGAAAGTAACAAGTCGAATTTACCAAGTAGAATCGTTGGGCCCTGAGGTAGGCCATTGGAAGCGAAATCAATATCAATTCCAGCGAGGTTCAATTGGGAACCCGTGAAACTGGCATCGGTCGTGGTGTCAAAGGCAGCATCAACCGAGTTGCTTGTAATGGTCGCGACAGATCCTGAGACGGCAGCGTAGTCGGCTTTTAATCCAAAGCCAATAAGGAAGTTGTCAGTCATTTCGGTGTTTGGAAGCGTCTCTTCGACGGTAACGAACATCGTTACCGTTTCACCCGTGTTCGCGAAAAATTCCGTCCCCGATGTCGAGCCGTCCGAAAAGGTCACCACGATATCTGCACTGACATTCGTGACCAATAAGAAAAGGCTTGTGAGCAAAACGAAAAGTTGAGTTTTCATGGAAACACGATGGTGTGGGGAGCAAGCGAGTTTAATCAAATACGGAGCGTTTCAGGGGGCAGTAGTTTTTGGAATTATCGAGAACGTCTGCTCCTCATCGTAATCTAAGAACGACGCGAGATAAGCAGGGTGGACGATTTTTTAATTAAACCTTGCCGCGGCTGTCTTTCCAGTGCTCAGGATTTTGGCTCTTGGTAGTTTTTATTCCTTCTTAACCTTGCGTTCTTCGGAAAATACATTGCCTGTGGGCCGTTTGGGGAGGGTTGCCTGCCATTGTGTGAGCTGCTGAAGAAGTCGTTTTGTAATTTTCGGATTCTTCGCGGCGAGATCCTTTTCTTCTTTAAAGTCGGCTCCAATATCATAGAGCTCGTAATGAGACATATTTCCGTTGGCTACCAATTTCCATTGTTGATCGACGATGGCCCAGCTAACCCAATGATTGGGGGAGTTCTTTCGGGGCGGCCAAGCTGCCTGCATTTTCCAAAACAGAGGTTTTTTTCTTGTCGCCGATTCATCGCCTAATAACAATTTCGTTTGACTCAGGCCATCAGGCACATAATTGTCCGGAAGGCTGACGTTCGCGATTTCACAAAATGTTGGAAGCAGGTCGACTGCTGAGATGAGAGATTTTGAATCGATTTTCCCAGCGGGAACTTTACCTGGCCAACGTGCGATGAATGGTACGCCAACTCCACCTTCAAAGAGTGCTCCTTTGTATCCTTTACGTCCGCCAGTAATTCCTTTCGCCGCTGCGATTCCATACCCCGCGCCGGTCGCCGTATCGTGTTGCAGTTCGAGCTTGGTGGGGCGTGAGGCGCGAGCGGGGCCATTGTCTGAGCTGAAAATGACAAGCGTGTTATCCGAGATTTCTAACCGGTCTAAAGCATCAAGGATTTCACCGACTCGATCATCAGCATGCGACAATACTGAAGCGTAGATGTTGTCGGTCTCCTCAAGATCTCTAAATCGCCAACGATATTTAGGTACCGTGTGAAACGGTGTATGAGGTTCATGCAGCCAGACGTTTATGAAAAATGGTTTTCCAGAAGCAGTCGATTTTTCAATAAACGTGATTGCATTTTCAGAATCTTCGTGGACTGGCATTTGTTCACCGGCACAATTGAATGCGCCGTAATCGTCATACCCATATTCAGCCGGAAGGGGTGAATCGGGAATCATGTTGTTAGAAAGGTGCCATTTTCCATAGTGAGCCGTTGCGTATCCGGATTTTTGAAGAAGCCGCGGAAGTAATATGCTGTCCGGAGAAAGCCAATCCGGCATGTTTCTTTTTTCATTGCTTGGAACCCACGCAAAATGTCCGTCGATGTTGTAGCGGGCTGGGAAATGCCCGGTCATCACAGCTGTACGACTTGGAGAACATACTCCGCTGGCAACAGTAAATCGATGAAAGTCTGTGCCTTCTTTCGCAAGTCGATCGATGTTAGGGGTCTTAACATAGGGGTGGCCATGACAGCTCAAATCTCCCCATCCCCAATCGTCTGCAAAAATAAACAAGATGTTTGGTCGCGTGTCTACATCTGTCTGTGCATCTGACTGAGTTGGAAGTGCGACGAGAAGGCAAATAAACACAAAGCAAACTGCAACGGAGTTGCGGCTCATTAAAATTTTAAATTGCAAAGCGAACTCGTAAAAAAATATTGGAATTGTTGACTTACTTGGTGTGATTTAAGTTTGGGTTCCAGGGAGTTAAGCCGTCCTTGGGTTGTAAGAACTTGGCATCCACGGAACGGTACCAGGCATGCAATTCAGCTCGCATACTCGTAACTAAATCTGGCATTTCGTTCGCTAGATCTGCTTGTTCGCCTGAATCTTGTTTGAGATTGAATAGATGGGTACGCCCGTCTTCGTAACGCTCCACCAATTTATAATCACCTCGACGAATTGCACCGCCAGGAAATCCACCTTGGTTGCTATAGTGCGGGTAATGCCAGAACAGTGAATCGCGATCAAGGGGTTGGTTGTTGAATGCAGGGCTGATGTCGATTCCATCGATCGGCTGTTTGACTTCGATTCCAGCAGCCGCACTGATGGTAGGGAGCAGGTCAATGGAACAAATGGGTTGATGGCTGACCGCACCAGACTTAGTGACGCCTGGGTAGCGAACGATCCAAGGTTCGCGAATTCCACCTTCGTAAACCCAGCCTTTGCCTCCTCGAAGTGGAAGGTTGGATGTCGGTGATCCTTCCGAGGTCGATAGTCCGCCATTATCTGATGTAAAAACAACGATGGTATTGTCGGTAAGGCCAGATTTTTCCAGTTGATTCAGAACAGTGCCAACCGCTTCGTCCATGGCTTCTACCATTGCCGCATAGACGGCATGTTTTTGCAGAATTCGCACTTTGCGGGGTTTGTTGCCGATAACTTGTTCTTCAGAGGCAAATTCTTCTCCGGTAATTGTCGCCGCTTTTTTGTTGTATTTTTTGACGAGGTCAGGGCGTCCCATCAAAGGTGTGTGCACGGAGTAAAACGAGAGGTAGGCGAGAAAGGGGCGATCTTGATTGTCGGCAATGAAACGGGAGGTTTCGCGAGCCAGTCGGGCAGGTAAATGATCTCCTTCGGGACTTTCAATTTTGATTTCCGGATTCTTGAAAGGAGCAAAATATTTGTTGCCAGTGTAAGGACCTCCGCGGCTCCAGCCTCCAATGTTAACGTCAAAACCACGGTTCTGCGGATAGTACTCGGGGCTATCACCAAGGTGCCACTTGCCGGCAAAAAATGTCGCGTATCCGTTTGCTTTCAGGAGTTGGGCAAGGGTGGTGTCTTCTAGTGGCATTTTGTTGTTGAGCGGAGCAGGACGGAACTTTCCCGCTCTTTTGCCAGAGAAAAAATTGGTGGCAGCCACGCGGGTTGGGTACTTACCCGTCATAAGGCTGTAGCGTGTTGGGGAGCAGACTGGGTTGGCCGCGTATCCATCAGTAAATCGCATTCCCGAATCTGCCAGCCTGTCAATGGAAGGAGTTTCATAGAAGCAGTCGGGATTGTTTGCGCCGATATCCATGTATCCAAGGTCATCGACCAAAATTACGACGACGTTAGGTGATCTGCTTTGTTGCTGACCAGCGGCAACATCGGCTGTAAAACCAGACAATGCAATTAAGCCAGCAACGACCAAAATCAGGTGATTCACAAATTTATTTTTTTGAGCCATGGTCAGGGGCCTTCCTACCATTAAAGTATTTTTTTCGAATCCAGTCAGGTTGCCAGACGTCCATCCGCCGGTTGCGATTGTCGTAAGTCGCTTCTTTAGGTTGCGGATTTTCAACGACGAGCGGCGTAGGATCTCCTAATGTTGATCTCCACGAATTCATAGTTTCAGTCAGTTGCAGGATTTTTTCTTGCTGTTCAGGAGCTTCTGCTAAATTAGTCATCTCATGGGGATCGGATTTCAAATCAAATAGTAAACGATGATTAATCTGAGGGTAAATGTGAAGTTTCCAGTGGCCGTCATTGACCGATCGCTGATTGTCTTGAAATGGTAAAAAGATAGAGTCTCGAACCTTTTCAGAGTCACCGTTAATTAGGTCTGCGAGACTGAGAGAGTCGATTCCGTCTGGCTGTTTGACTTCAGCAAAATCGCAAATCGTCGCATAGAGGTCATGGACGTAGGTAAACGCCTGACTGGTTTGGTCACGGTTAATACTGGGGCCACTGATGATGAGCGGGCATTTCATGCTCTGTTCATAGATGTTTTGTTTTCCTAAAAGACCATGGCTTCCCATCGCCAGTCCGTGATCGGCGGTGTAGATGACGTAAGTGTTATCCGCATGTGGACTGTCTTTGAGTGCAGCTAAAATGCGACCAACTTGCAAATCCAAGTGTGTTACTAAACCGTAGTACTCGCACAATTGATCGCTGACGATTTCACGAGTTCGGGGCCAAGGCGCGAGCCCTTCATCGCGGCCCATGGTCGATTGCGGAGCGTTCTTGAAGGGATGTTCTGGCAGGAAGTTCCGCGGTAATGGTGGGCGATTTTGATAATACATTTCCCGGAATTCTTCGGGCGGGTTTCTTGGGTCATGCGGAGCGGTAAAGGCAACATAAAGGAAAAAAGGTTGATCGGTTTTTGCTGACTCAATGAAATCAACAGCCTCATCAGCAAATACTTCACTGGAAAATCCTCCCGCATCTCGAGACGCACTCAATTGGTTGTCCGTAAAATCTTGAACCTTGAATGCAGCATGATTCACCATGCCTCCCATGTAAACGGACTTGCCATCTGAGAACGCTTGCTGAAGTGTCGCCTTGCCATTGTGCCACTTGCCAACGATAAACGTTTTATAATCTGCCTGTTTCTCCAGCCAGCTGGGCAGTAACGGTAGTTCTGCCCAGTCGGATGATTTTTTAGCCGTTGGAATACGCATCCAATGCCTACCCGTCATCAACATCGCTCGGCTCGCAACGCACACTGCGCCGCTAAATGAACCTGCGCAGTAGTTGTTTCGAAAGCTGTAACCTGAGGATGCGAGTTGGTCGAGGTTCGGCGTTTTGATTGCCGTGTTTCCGTGGGCTCCAATCGTGTCGGCTCGTTGGTCGTCGGCAAACAGCAAAATAATGTTGGGTTTTTCAATCGCGAATAATGGTTCAGCGGGAACGCAGCAAGCGAGAGCCGCGTTGATAAGAATTGAAAATCGCAGAAGTATAGAAGGCATGGCGAACCGAAACTCAATTGAGTCGTCTAAAGTGGGGGGAGCCGATTCAACGGACTCCTAAAAGTACACTGCCATGGTACCGAATCGTATCGGAGTTTTCATCTAATAAAGCGGGAATGGATTATTAAAACATTTAATAACTGATGGTCACGGATTCAAAGGCGGAATAAGTCAGCGGTAAAGCGAGTGTTTTTGCGACGACTGGCCCTCCAGGGTATTCTCCCGGACGTGAGAGAATGCATCGCCTTATTTTTTCGAATCGTTGCCGGGCTTTTTTGTCGGTTTGTCGGTGCCGCTCGATTTTTTCTCGGAAGTTGTCGACCCAGATTTAGAGTCTTTCGAATCCGACTTTTTAGACTTATCCGCTTCGGCGGATTTTTTATAAGAATCGCTGCGATAGTCGGTTTCGTAGAACCCACTTCCTTTAAACATAATGGCCGCGCCGGTTCCGAATTGGCGAACCGCTTTTTTCTTTCCGCATTCCGGGCACTTTTT
Source organism: Mariniblastus sp. (assembly GCA_029251085.1). Lineage (GTDB taxonomy): Bacteria > Planctomycetota > Planctomycetia > Pirellulales > Pirellulaceae > Mariniblastus. The sequence goes on along the minus strand of JAQXDZ010000030.1, from coordinate 129,999 downwards.
TACCGGATCATCAGTGATTTTTTGAAACAGTTCCCAGGCGTGTTCGCAGGCATCGCAAATGTAGTCGTAAGTTGGCATGGGACGGTTACACTCAATTACGTGGTTCAAAAATAGATTTGTTGGTTCAACAACGCCGTTAATTCTTAGTCGAGTCGGGGCCTGTTGAGACGAAAACTTGAGAGGGTCGGATCACCCGTTCGTGAAGTTGAAACCCAGGTCTCAGATCTGCGGAGACGTGGTTTGCAGCGTGTTCCGAACTGGGTTGCATTTGAATGGCTTGGTGAAGGTTGGGATCGAATGGCTGTCCAACTGCGTCAATTTTCTTGCAACCATGATTCTCAAGGCAGGCTGCTATTTGCTGAGAAACTAATTTAACTCCTTCGGCTAGACCGTCTCCATTGGGTTCCATCTCATAAGACTCAATTGCCCGTTGAAGATTGTCAACTGATTCGAGGATCTCTGTCATGAGGGTCAGCGATGCGTAACGCATTTGGTCCTGCATCTCACGGCGGTTGCGACGACGAAAATTTTCGAGATCGGCATGAGCTAAGAGAACTCGTTTCTCTGCATCAGCAAGTTGCGCCTGCAGGTTTTCAACCGTTGCTTCGGAGCTGTTCGCGGAAGAATCAGTCGAAGATTCGGACGGTTGGTTTGCATTGGTTTCAGTCGCCTGCGACTCGTTTTGGTTTTCTGGTTCAGTGCTCATTGGAGTTCCAAGTGCTTGCTTAATGGGGGTCACTTCGTGGGCTTCGTTGAATTAGCCCACGGTTGGTTGGGTGTTTTGAAATGCTTAGGGATTTGGGAAACAAGCCAAGATAGGTTTGTTGTTAGTCGGATTAGCTTTCTTCAGCGCTAAAATAATCGGTGAGTCTCTGAAGGAAATTTTTTCGTTCAGGAAGAACCTCAGTCTCTTCCAATTCGGCGAGCTTGCGTAAGAGTTCTTCTTGTTCAGTGGATATTTTCTTGGGTGTCTCAATGTAGGTTTGTACCAACAGGTCACCGGTTCTCCCGCCTTGCGGATTGGGCATTCCGCGTCCAGGTAACTTGAAGACTTCTCCCGACTGTGTGCCGGGTGTAATCTTGAACTTATCACGTCCGGTGAGTGTTGGGACCTCGATTTCAGCGCCCAAGGCCGCCTGCGTATAGGAGATCGGCATTTGAAGGATTAGGTTTTCGCTGTCACGATGAAACAGTTTGTGTTGTTTAACCGTGATGAATACATAGCAGTCACCGGGAGGGCCTCCGCTGGTGCTCGATTCGCCTTCACCGGAGAGTCGAACACGCATGCCGTCATCGACACCCGCGGGAATAGCTACATCTAATTCGACGGTTTTGCTGACCTGTCCTTGCCCACGACAACTGCCGCAAGGGTCGACAATGATTTGGCCGGCGCCTCGACAAACTGGGCAGGTTGTTTGAACTCGAAGAATTCCGGCAGACTGCAAGACTTGTCCCCGACCACCGCATTGTTGGCAGTGTTCGGGTTGGCTCCCCGGTTTGCTGCCAGAGCCATCACATGGTTCGCAGGATTGATTTCTTTTAAATTTCAGCGTCTTGTTAACGCCTTGGGCGGCTTCTTCAAGCGTTAGTGTGACGTTTGCGCGGACATCGTTTCCACGTCGCGAGCGGCTACCGCCCCCTCCGAACAGGTCACCAAACATCCCACCGCCACCGCCTCCGCCGAACATCTCCCCAAAAGCGGCAAAGATATCCTCAGCCGAACCGAATTGACTGCCACCATTAACCCCTGCATGCCCATGGCGGTCGTAGCGACCTCTTTTTTCCTGATCGCTCAGTACTTCGTAAGCTTCCGCAGCTTCCTTGAAATTTTGACTCGCTTCTTCATCGCCCGGATTACTGTCGGGATGAAACTTAACCGCAAGTTTTCGATAGGCCTTCGCAATTTCGCGATCTGCAGCATCACGTTCGACGCCCAGTACCTCATAGTAATCGCGTTTCGCCATTTTGATTCCTGTGGCCGCATTAGGCGAACTTATGTTCGGACCGTACATGAAGCTAGGTTGAAGCCGATTAGCACTGCAAGATAATCTGCAATTAAATTTTCGACCGGATCAAGGGTATTCGATGGTGTGTAAAAACGGACCACAAAATTGTGGTCCGTTGGATTTCTATATCTCATTGGGCGGTGAAATCCACCCAATTGAAGCAAATTGTCAAACTAGGCGACAACGCCTTCGACACGACGCTTATTCTTGTCGTCATCGTCGAAAGTCGAAACCATCGCATCGGTGGTCAACAATAAACCTGCGATGCTTGCCGCGTTCGCTAGTGCAGTCCGAACAACCTTTACAGGGTCAATTACCCCTGCCTTCAGCATGTCAGTGTACTGACCTGTGAAAGCATTGTAGCCGGTGTTGTTGGGCTTGCCAGAAACGATGTCTGCGACCACTGACCCGTCGATTCCGCCATTGCTGGCGATTTGTCGAATGGGAGCATCAAGAGCGGCAAGAACGATGTCGACACCGACTTTCTCGTCCCCTTTGGCACTTTTTCTTGCAGCGGCAACCGCTTCTTTGCAACGCAGTAAAGCAACACCACCACCGGGAAGGATTCCTTCTTCGATGGCTGCGCGAGTCGCGTGAAGAGCATCTTCAACACGTGCCTTTTTCTGCTTCATGTCGGCTTCGGTTTCAGCACCGACACTCACAACAGCAACTCCACCCGTTAGTTTGGCAAGTCGCTCCTGAAGCTTTTCTTTATCGTAATCGCTATCGGATTGCTCGATTTGACGACGAATCTGGTCAATGCGGGCTTCGACATCCTTACGAGTGCCGCCGCCTTCAACGATTGTGGTGTTACCCTTATCAACCGTGATCTTTTTCGCAGTTCCGAGTTGTTCCATTTCAACTTTCTCAAGTTGAATTCCCAAATCTTCACTGATCAATGTACCGCCGGTAAGCGTTGCGATGTCTCCAAGCATAGCCTTTCGTCGGTCGCCGAACCCAGGTGCTTTGACTGCACAGACATTCAACGTTCCACGAAGCTTGTTCACCACGAGCAGAGTCAACGCTTCTGCGTCAACATCTTCCGCGATGATCATCAATGGAGCACCGCTCTGGCCGACTTTTTCGAGAATCGGAACGAGGTCGCGAATGTTGCTGATTTTCTTTTCGAAAATCAGAACCTTTGCGTTTTCAAATTCGCAGTTCATGTCGGTTGGGTTGGTGATGAAGTAAGGCGAAATGTAGCCTTTGTCAAACTGCATCCCGTCGACATACTCGACTGTGGTTTCCGCAGTTTTGCCTTCTTCGACAGTGATTACACCGTCTTGTCCAACGCGATGCAGTGCTTCGGCGAGAAGATCACCGATGACCATGTCGTTATTCGCACTGATAGCTCCAACGTTAGCAACTTCCGCTTTGTTCGAAACCTTCTTCGACATGCCAACGAGATGCTCAACAGCAGCGTTTACCGCACGATCGATTCCCCGACGAACTGCCGTAGGATTTGATCCCGCTACGATGTTGCGGAGGCCTTCTTTGAAGATGGCTCTGGCGAGAACGGTTGCAGTTGTCGTTCCGTCGCCAGCAAGATCCGAAGTTTTCTGAGCGACTTCGATCACGAGCTTTGCACCCATGTTTTCGAATCGATCTTCTAACTCGATTTCCTTGGCAACGGTGACACCGTCTTTGGTAACTGTGGGTCCGCCGAATGATTTGTTGATGATCACGTTACGGCCAGTCGGCCCCATTGTGACGGCAACCGCATCGGCAAGGATGTCGATACCGCGTAACATGCGGGCACGAGCGTGATCTTCAAATAGCAGTTGTTTAGCCATTATAAATTCCTTGTTGTTTTACTTTCTAAGTCAAATCGTTGAATTCCGAGCGATTGCTCAGGGATCCAGCGTTAGACGACTTTTGCGAGGATGTCTGATTCACGTAGGATTTTGACATCCTGACCTTCAACTTCGATTTCGGTACCGCCGTACTTGCCGTAGATGACTTCGTCACCGACACCAACGGATAATTCGCCACGCTCGCCTGTTTCCAGCAGCTTGCCAGGACCAACAGCGACGACTGTGCCACGTTGCGGTTTTTCTTGAGCGGCGTCGGGGAGCACGATTCCTCCGGCAGTGGTTTCCTCAGCTGCCATTGGTTCAACGACGACACGGTCATCAAGAGGTCGAATAGAGATTTTTGCCATGGTAGTGTCCTTTATATTTTGGTTTCAGTATGAAACTGATTGTTTGGTAATTTTTAAAACTGGATGATTGAGGGAATAAAAACCGCAGCTCAAACGCCTACTCGCGTTTGAGTTGCCGCAATTGGATCAGCAATGGACTACATCATGCCCGGCATTCCCATGCCGCCCATGCCACCCATTCCGCCCATGCCTGGCATGCCACCCATGCCGCCCATGCCCATATCACCGCCCATGCCGTGATCGTGGTGATGGTCGCCACCTTCTTCTTCTTCGACTGGAATTTCAGCAATCAAAGATTCGGTAGTTAGCAACAGAGAAGCAACGCTTGCTGCATTTTTCAAAGCAGTCGTAACGACCTTGGCTGGGTCGATCACACCGGCGGCTACCAAATCACAGTAGTCACCCTTGTCTGCGTTGAAGCCCTCGGTTTTGCCTTTCATGCCGCGAACTCGATTGACGACAACACCGCCATCGAATCCAGCATTGTCTGAGATGCAACGTAGGGGATATTCAAGAACATTTTGGATGATTTTGACACCCGCCGCTTCGTCAGTGCTAAGGTCCTTAAGTTTCTTCAGGCCTTTCTCTGCACGAAGAAGAGCAATTCCACCGCCGGGGACGATGCCGTCAGCGAGGGCAGCAGCCGTGGCTGACTTTGCATCCTCGAGCAGGTCTTTTCGCTCTTTCATTTCAGTTTCGGTAACAGCACCGACGTTGATTTGAGCGACACCACCAGCAAGTTTTGCCAGTCTCTCCTGGAGTTTTTCTCGATCGTAATCGCTATCGGTGTTTTCGATTTCGCGGCGAATCTGATCGACTCGATCGCTAATCGCCGCTTTCTTGCCACCGCCTCCAACGAAGACAGTTTCTTCGGAAGTGATTTTGACTTTCTTGACACGGCCGAGATCTTTGAGCTGGATACCTTCTAGGTCAATTCCGAGATCCTTGAAGATCACTTGTCCACCGGTGAGAACGCCGAGATCACCCATGATTGCCTTGCGGCGATCGCCGTAGCCCGGAGCCTTTACGGCACATACTTGAAGGATGCCACGCATCTTGTTGACGACCAAAGTGGCCAATGCTTCGCCTTCGACGTCTTCCGCAATAATTAGCAGGGGCTTTTTGGCTTTGCTAACTTCTTCGAGAAGAGGAATCAGTGATTTGTTCGAAGAGATTTTCTCTTCGAAGATCAAGACGTATGGGTTTTCTAATTCAACAGTGACATCGTCCTGGTTGGTGACGAAGTGAGGTGAAAGATAACCGCGATCGAATTGCATACCTTCGACAACGTCGACATAGGTCTCCGCTCCGCGACCTTCTTCGACAGTGATCACACCGTCTTTACCAACTTTCAAAAACGCCTCGGCGAGAACATCGCCGATTGTTGGGTCATTGTTGCCGGCAATGGTTGCCACTTGTTTGATTTCCTTTTTGCTCTTCTCATCGATTGGCTGAGAAAGCTTTTGGATTTCTTTACAAACGGCATCGGTTGCTTTCGAGATACCACGCGAGAGAGCCATTGGATCATAACCCGAGGCAATCATTTTGAGACCTTCGCGGAAAATCGCTTCGGCCAAAATGGTCGCAGTCGTCGTACCATCTCCAGCGACGTCGTTCGTCTTGCTGGCGGCTTCCTTGACTAGCTGAACACCGAGGTTCTCAAACGGATCGTCGAGTTCAATGTCCTCGGCGACAGTAACACCGTCTTTGGTGATCTTGGGACTTCCCCAACCCTTATCCAGAATGGCGTTTCGGCCTCTTGGGCCTAAAGTGCTGCGAACCGCGCGAGCCAATTTGGAAACACCTTCCAAAAGCGGCTTACGGGCGGCGTCATCAAAAACCATTTGTTTTGCCACCGGATTCCTCCAAAATAAAATTAAGTAATGTTGATTTTGCGAAGCGAAAAGGCTTCGAAATTGATTGTTTGGTAGTTCTCGAAGCAATAAGCCAGCACAAATGGCAGGCGCACATCGAGATTTCCACCCATAACGCAATCACTGTGCCAAAGCGGTCCGCCAGCGCGGAAACAGCCGAACAAATAAGGAAAACCTCCCAGAACCCACTCGAAATGGCTTGAACGGCGTCGAAAACGCGGTCTTTTTTACGTTGCAGGTAACGAGTGGTTTTTCACGCGTCCTTACCCAAGCGAAGCCAATGAAGCCGACCGCCATTTTGACAATCCACCGTTGCCAAAAGAGGGCGATTCGTGGAGGGGCGAAGTGACAAAGTGGCACACGGCTCGTCGGGAATTGGTTCGCTGCCAGAAAAGAGCGGTTTTTACGAGACTTCCTCGCGATATCCGCATTTAGCCCCTAACTTTTCAGTTTTTGACTTCCGTTGATCCCGTGTTGTTAATCCCGTCTCAAAAGGAGACAAAAAAAAGCAGCTTGAGGCAATAAATGCCTCAGCTGCTTTGGAAGACGCTTTAAAAGTCCAGTTTTCCTACTTTTTCGAGGATGGCTTGTTTTTGCCACGGTCTGAAAGCGACCAAGCCTCGTACCAGTCTTGCCCAGCACGCTTCATTTTGAAGTCACTAGTTAGTCGGTTTTGCATGTCTGGCAAATGGCCAGCACCGTAGAAAATGGCAATGTTGCGTTTGCCCTTCGCAATTTCCCCTTTTAGCACTTCCATGCATTTGGCATTCCGGTGGTCGATGATGGTTGATCCATCTTTTCCCTGGAACATCACCATTCCCGACTCCATGTCCTTAATCTGTTTGGCGAAAGAACGACGCATCCGGAGTTCTTTGTTGTTTGAGAACATCCCCATTAGCAAACCAAGATTGCTACCGCCCTGCCCTGACGACTGCATCGCCATGCTTTGACCGATTGCTCTGAGTCCGTATTTTAGAACGCTTTCGTCGTTGGCAGCCATGCTTTCCGAAAATTCGGACGGTGACATGTCAGCATGGACGAAGTTGTCTTTGGTGTAGTCGATGTGCTCGAGTTGAAATTCGAGACCAAGTGCTGTTTTCATCCCGACCTGCATTGCCGCGATTGGGTTGGTGGGAATGCCCTCTTCCTGTCCCCCGCCTTTGGGAATGACGGTTCCTTCGGGTGCCACTAACTCATACAGGAGCGATTCGTATTGTTCAAATCGTTGGTTAAGTTTTTCAAAGTATTCTTTTTCACCGATGTGAACCGCACCGATCAAGTCGACGGTGATCCGATTCCCCTCTTTGTCCGTTAGTTCGTAACGAGTGACCGAGGTTTCAAGGGCAACGTCTCTTCCGCGTGAGTCCTTGCGAATCCGCATGAAGTGTTCGGAGGGATTTTGAGTTGCGGGTTTCGCCTCCTCGGCTTTTGGCGATTGGGCAACGACTTGTGTTTCACCACTGAGGCTTGCCAGCAACGCCAATGAAAGAATGCCAAATAGAAATCTTGGGTTCAACATCAAAAAACCTTTGCGTTACGTTAAACGAGTGCGAGAAGAAGGAGTCGGCGCCCCGTTTTTTACGTGCGGGAGTTGGACTGGATGAATTATAGGTCTGAACCAAGATTTTTTCAAACGCGTTCGCCGTTCGCTGTTGAAAAAGGTTTATTCGCAAACGCTCAACGTGCTCTATTTGACAAAACGTCCACGGCCAATCGTTAGGTAATTTCGACCGGTCGGAAAATGTTAATATCACTACCCTCGGTAACGAAAACGGATGCAGGGCGTTTGGCCAGTGGTTTAACAAAAGCCTTTCCGAACAGGCGTTCGACGTCGCAAGTGAAATTGGCTTGAGCGGCATTCCAGATTTGCCACGGCGGTCGAGTAACCTTGTACTCTAACGTCTTCTTTCCAGATGCTAGATACTGCGAAGCGTGATCAAGGATGAAGCCAACTTTCGTATCAGGTCCTGTATTTTTGATTTGACTTCGCGCTTTGATTCTCAAATTATTCCAATGGTCGTCAACTTTCCATTGGTAATTAACTTCGGGGATGGTGGCGCGGCTTCCGAAGCCTTTGTTCTTGTGCTTCATTTTCATCTTGATGTAATCGCGGTCGAAGCGGGAGTTGAGAAACCAAGTCGCCGTTGGGCTAGAGACATAGTTCTTAATGAAGCAGATCCCCTTGCGGTTGAGCGGATCATCGGGGTGTCTGACGTAAAACCGAAGGCTCAGTTCTACAAACCCTCGGGAAATGGGTAGCCCCAGAATTCCAATTTTCCTCATTACCATGCAAGTCAAACTTACATAGGTTTCGCCGCTGTAGAAATCTAATTCCAGGCCTTTGGGAAGGTAGGGATCCAAAAGCGTTGGATTAATTTGAAAGTTAACCGCAACCAGTTCGTTGTAGGCTGCTGTTGTCAGTAACTTTGGCTCTACTGCTGGAGTAGGAGCGACAGGGTGGGAAGTGGTAGACATAGGCGAATTTCCGCCGCGTTAAATTTATTATCGTTTACTTTTCAAGTGATCCGAAATAGCTCTCCGTTTTATATCTATCATCGCGTGGCAGGATTGGCACTTATTCTTGCTCTTTACCAAGCGAAATTGTCGCCGGCCAAAAACAAGTACTGCTGGCCAATTTAAAATCCAGGCAGGCGAGTTTAATTTTTAATCAAAACATGCCGTCGTTCGGCGATGTCATTGTCTCCCCCAGTTTAAGCGAAACTGATCCAGAAATAAAATAAAACCGATCGGTTTCGCCCGCTATTGTTTCCACCATGCGACCAATTTTCATAAGATTCTCCAACCCCAAAATTTTTAGGGAAGAATTGCACGCTGGGAAAACAGCTTTCTGACCATTTTCACTGGTTTCCTTGAGGGATTTAAAAAGAGAGGAGCGCTTAGAGTGAGAAATTCCACCGCAAAATCTAAATGGTAGTGTTGGGGCCCCGCTCAAGATTGTTGCCCTTAGATCTTCTTTTCCCACTCGAAAGAAGCAGTTTGCGAAAAAACGAATCGGAAACTCTCTCGTTTTTGTTTCGCGTGATTGGCAAGTGATCGTTTACTGGGAGTCCCAGCCGTAGTTTTTTGCGACAGAATCAAGAACAACCGTCATTAGATTTGGCAAAGAGAATTGTCTGAATCTGCCAAGTATTTTTGCGGCGGGGTATGTTGGGAGTCAGGTTGGGATCTTTTAAAAAAAGATGGTTGGTGATCGAATGTGGAAAACTGCGGGCTACACCGCAGAAGCCATGGGGTTAAGTTCAAATTTTCGTAATCAAGTTTGGGAATGTGAGTTCGATGCACACGATTCTTTTCGATATAGACGGAACACTGTTGAGATGTGGCGGTGCTGGGCTGGCGGCGATTGGTCACGCGATGGAGCAACTCTTTGGGGTTAAGCAATTGGGGAAGGTGACCGTTCACGGCCGGACGGATCAAGGGATACTGAATGACCTATTCGACCAGTCTTCGCTTGTCTTTGATGACCACCGCGATGAGTTCAACCAAAAGTATTGGACGAAATTAACGCAGACTTTAGGTGAGAGTCCGAGCCATCTGTTGCCCGGCGTCCCTGCTCTACTTGAGCAATTGGCTGCGCGGGAAGATGTGGCATTGGGAGTATTGACTGGGAATTCAGAGCGGGCAGCCGAGGTTAAGCTTCGTCATTTTAACCTGGATCACTTTTTTCATTTTGGCGGGTTCGGCGATCTTCATTCGGATCGGAACGATGTTGCAAAATTAGCATTGGAATCGGCTCGTAGTTTTCTTGGTGAGCAATTTGACGCGTCGAGATTGTGGGTTGTTGGCGATACCGTAAACGACATTGTCTGTGCCCGCGCGATCGACGCTAAGGTCGTCGCTGTGGAAACCGGCGGTGCTTCAAGATCGGAGTTGGAAGCTGCCGTTCCAGACTCGGTGTTGGCGTCTCTGGATGATCGTTCCGAGTTTTATAAAACGCTTGGGCTAGGATAAAACGCTTGGGCTTGTTTGATTCAAGCGACTGTCGAGATGGAATGATCTGGGAGACATTGTCGGACTCGCACCGCCTTGCAGGCTATGCGTGCTGCGGGAGTTTTCGCGGAAACGGGATTCGCTCCCGAGGCGGAAGTTTTCGCCCGGTGTCCTCAACCCATACGAAACGTTCTTCTTTGGAAGCGTAGAAACGAAGCCACGACTCTTCATCCTCAACGATGTCGAGGCACTGCCATTTCAGGACTTTTCCTGAGAGGACAACTTTCTTTTCTTGGGCCGGTAAAATATCACGGGCGATAAGGCAATAAAGTTGTCGATCCGATAGGTGGTCAGTGTGAACCAAAACGATGTTCTTTTCAAACAGACGCCCAATGACTTGGTGCAATTGCTGATTGATCTCAATGTCGGAAAACGAGTGATGGTCTGCCATTGCAAGTGCTGGCTCAAACCATTGTGCGATTGGAAGAACTGGAGCCTTCTCCCACGCAAGGAGCGATGTCAGGAATTCGTTCTCGTTGCTGACAGACATTTTGTCGAGATCAACCAGGTAAACTGATTCATCGAGAAATGGTTCCATCTCGTCACGCAAACGCGCGTTCTGCATCAAGAGATCAATTTCGGACATTGTCATAGTTGCTTTTTAAAACTAGGCCGGTTGCGTTGTGGTCAGCAATCCGCATCGATGGTCGTCGCGGTATCGTCCACCAAGTGCGAGCGTTTGTAACACGGTCTCACCTTCAGGTAGATGGGGATAATCTAGCAATCGAGGCTATCGATTCAATCATCAACTTAACCGAATGTCAAAAAAATTGCGGGAGATTTTATTTCAAAAATGCATGATCCGCATTGACCGCATTGTTTAACAATTATGACCCCTCAAACCGTGCTGGTAGTTCCAGAAATGACAGCATGCCATCACACTTTTGAACGGTTGCCACTTTCACTTCCCAGTCTGTGCAACGCGAGTAGTCTGCTCGGAAACCGGTTTCATGAAAAGGCAGGCCAGAATGCCTGCCTCGGCCTGTTTCAGGATCAGTCTGTCCGAAAGGCCTAAGTTTTGGGAAAGCCAAGGGTTAGTTGGGGGTCTTCCTCTTCAGCCGACGGGTTGAGTTCTTTGTAAAGCAAGCTGGGCTGGATGTCCGTATTGTTCTGGTATTTGTTGCTTTGATACTCTTTGATTGCCCCGTCAATTTGATGATAGAAGATTTGACAAATCGCAACGCCGGGATAGATCTTGACCGGTTGGACCGCGAACATTTCGAGGGTCCAGAATCCCTTGAAGCCGACGTCGCCAAAACCGGCGGTAACGTGGACAAACAGACCTAAGCGTCCGATTGATGAACGCCCTTCTATCATGGGAACGAGGTTGTGAGTTTCCGTTCGCTCGACCGTTCGCCCAAGGTAGAGCCGGTTAGGTTCGAGCACTAAACCCGATTCCGGGATCACCATTCTCCGGACGCGATTACTTTTTCGCATGTCCAATACGACTTCTTCGTAGGTCACCACGTCGTGGTGGAGCGTAAGGTTGTAGCTATTTGGGTTAATGTTGTCGGGATTGTATGGATCAAGCTCGATGTTCGTGCCAAGGTTTCGTCTAATTTCTTCGCCGGAAAGAATCATGGTTTTCGCTTTCGTGGCAGGAGATATCCATTGCTTTCCGAAGCATTTGCTGTGGAGTGCGTTTCGGAGAGGTTAGCCGTCATGGCCGAACGTTTTGGATTGTGTTTGCCTATACAATTAATGTCAAGTATCCGCATCGGAAACATTACTTTGATTTCGTTAATCGAACCGGCAAAGTTTCATTGGCGTAGTAATTTATGAGGCCAAGTTGCCCTAAGGAAGTTTTCGAAGCCACTAGTTAAAACCGAAAAAATTGGACGAATCTTGATAAGAGGGAATCGGTTTCCACACAAGATTGCAATTTTCGGTCTTAGGGCTTACTCTTGGTTACTAGGATTGCCGATTAGCGGGAATACTACAGGCGTTTTTTAGCGGTCAAAATTAAGATTTCAGGATTCAACATGAGCCAACATCCCTCTCGATCTCCCGATTACAGTTTTCCAACGACATCGGCCCAGATGGCAGCGGCAGATGAGAGAGCGACGTTTATTCGCCGGACTTACATTCACCTGCTGGGGGCGATTCTGGCCTGCATCGCAATCGACACGGTCATTTTAACCCTGTTTTCCAATCAAATTGGTGGCATGCTGCAGGGTTTGGGGCAGATGACGTGGCTTGTCGTTCTCGGTGGATTCATGTTGGTTAGCGTTGTCGCTGACCGCTGGGCTCGCAGTGATACCTCCAGGGGAATGCAATATGCCGGGCTGGGGATTTACGTAGTCGCTGAAGCTGTGATTCTTGTGCCGTTGTTGTTTATTGCTCAGTCAATCGCGCCCGGGGCAATTCAGGCAGCAGGGATTGTCACCACGTTTGTCTTTGGTGGTTTGACCGCAACCGTTCTTATCACGAAAGCTGATTTTTCGTTTCTCCGCTGGGGAATCGCTGCTGGCGGTATCATTGCGATGGGATTAATTGTTGCATCAGTCTTTATGGGGGGACTCAGCCTCGGGCTTTGGTTCTCTGGAGCAATGGTTTTGCTTGCCTGTGCATCGATTCTCTACAGCACCTCCAACGTCCTTAAGTATTATCGTACCGACCAGTATGTTGCTGCGTCGTTGACTTTGTTTGCATCTGTCGCGTTACTCTTTTGGTACGTCCTTCAGATTTTCATCTCGTTACGCGATTAATTCGAATTTGGATGTCGCGCAGGAAAACTGTTTGCTTTAGTTTATGGGTTCTCCAATCAAGTCCGAACATTCTCTACCAGAAGATTTTAATAACGTCGTTCGCCTGTTTCCGCTGCCCAACGTCGTGTTGTTTCCCGGCATCGTTCAGGCACTGCAGCTTTTTGAGCCTCGCTACAAGGCACTTGCTGAGGAAGCGCTGGCATCCGATCAGTTGGTCACAATGGCGTTGATTGATTCCCAATGGAAAACACTACAAAGCGACGTTCCATCGATCGCGAAAACAGTGTGCATCGGTAAAATTCTCTCGCATACTAAGCTTGAAGATGGCCGATACAATCTGTTTTTGGTCGGAGTAAGTAGAGCTGAAATCGTTTCCGAGCTAACTGTTGAAACCCCCTATCGAATGGCGGAAGTCAACCTGATAGAGGAGCAGTTGGCTGAGGATCACGAACTGACAATTTTACGAACCGAAATTTGCGCTAAGTTTCGAAAGCTCGCCAGTTATCGGTCTGGGTGGCATCAGGATGCGCTCGACCAATTTCTCGGAGAGGATTTGCCATTGGGGCAACTTGTCGACATGGTTTGTTATTCTTGCGGTGCCGGGATCACCGAGCAGCAGCAGGTACTTGAGACTGTGGATTTGGCTGATCGTGGTAACGTTGTGCTCGAAATTTTGAACAGTCAAATAAAAGCGTCGGAAAGCGAGCAGGGTTCGGCTCAGGACTTTCCTCCCAGTTTCAGCCTGAATTGACGTAAGCGAATCACTCGCCTGAGGGTCACACGGATATGGGTGTTAGTTGTTTTTGACGGGTACAAATGTGGTTGTCTCAATTGAATATTGCGCGTCCTGAAATTATCGTCCGCAGGCTGTCAGTTTGGCGGCCGTCATGAAAACAGCGTTCGATGCCAACGTGCAATTGTTGCCCTCGGACGGTGGATGCTTCGAGGTGGTTGCAGACGGCGAACTAGTGTTTTCTAAAAACCGCATGGGACGATTTCCCACTGATGAGGAAGTCTTGCGGGCGCTTGGTCAGTAGTGCTTGTGCGATACATGGGAATAGCCCTGCGTTTCCAGCGTGCAAATTTTTTACTGGTGCCAGGGTGTCTTGAGAGTCACCCCAATGAAAAAGAATTATGGATAACTCGAATCCCTCCGTCGTTTTTGAGACACAGCGTCTTTGGGTTGGGCATTGGCATTCGAAACTGGCTCGTCCTGCTTTGAGAATTTACGGAGATCCTGAGGTTACTCAGTGGATTGGCGGTCAAACGGAAACCTGTGTGGCCGGGATGGAGAAGCGTATTGCAGGTTTGGTGCAAAGGAATCAGAGGCTGCCGCAATTTTGGGGGAGCTGGCCGGCTTTTTTAAAACAGACCAACCAGTTGGTTGGTGCGATGCTGATGAAGCCTTTGCCTGATGGAGAGGGAGATTTCACGGAAGAAATTGAAGTTGGCTGGCACCTAGCTCAGGCGCACTGGGGGAACGGATATGCCACCGAGGGTGGTCAAAAGATGCTTGAATTGGGATTTGCCATTCAAAATCTACAACAAATTTACGCGGTGACCGGTCTGGAAAACCAGAAATCCCAATCGGTCGCCTGTCGTTTGGGAATGAAGCTTCAGGGTCGGACGGACAAGTACTATGGTCAGACCGTCGACTTGTTTAAAATCACGCTCGACGAGTGGTCAGCGATGAGAGGCGAGTGAAGAGAACTTTTTGAAATTTTACATAGGCGAGGGTGAAGTGAATAACGAATTAAAACCGTGGGAAGTCGAAATGTCGGCAGAACGTTTTGAGTTGATGCGGAAGATTCTTGACGCTCCCAGTCCGATTGGGTTAGAGGCGGCGATGACACGGGGCGTGCTCGAGCCTTATATGAAGAGTTTCATGCCTGCAGATTGGAAAATTCATACGTTCAAGGGAAATGCCGGGATTGTTCTCGATACAAAACCGGATGACGAAGATGCTTTTTCAGTGATGGTGATCGGCCATGCCGACAAAATTCGGATGCAGGTGAGAAGTATCGGAGACGATGGGAAGATCTGGGTCAATTCTGATTCCATGTTACCCACTACACTGATCGGGCATAAAGTAAAGTTATTCAGTGAGCATCCGGAAACTCCTGGTGAATGGCGAGTGATTCGTGGAGGCACCATTGAAGCGATTGGGGCAATCCATTTCGCCGACCCGAAACTTCGAAGCGGGGATGATGGAATCAAAACGAAAATGATGTATCTGGAACTTCACATTCATGGCGAGGATAAAAAAGCTCAGATTGAAGCCCTCGGAATTCGACCGGGCGATCCCATTCTCTACGACCGCCCAATCGAGCGAGGGTTTGCGCCGGACACGTTCACCGGAGCTTATCTTGATAACGGATTGGGTTGCTTTGTTACCGCAGAAATTGCCAGACTGCTGGCGGAGGCAGCGCCAATGAAAAATATTCGCTATCTAGCTGCGATGGCTTCGCATGAGGAAATTGGCCGTTTCGGCAGTCGTGTTTTGGCGAAAGAATTCAGTCCCGATGTTACGATTGCGGTCGACGTAGCCCATGATTTTACGGCAGCACCAGGGATCGGAGACCGACGGTATGAGCCAGTCGCAATGGGCGACGGATACACGCTCACTCACGGTGCGATCACCAGCGCTGCACTTAATTCGTTGTTGACGAAGGTCTCTTTGGAGCACGGTATTCCGGTGCAGCATGAGTTGGCTGGGCGGGATACCGGAACCGATGCGATGGCTGCCGTTTTTGCGGCAGTTGATTCGGCGAGTGCATCCATTGGTTTTCCGATTCGCAATATGCATACGATTTCTGAATCCGGTCACACCGGTGACGTCGAGGCCGCCATTCATGCGATCTATCAAACGCTGGTGGCCATGAGTGAAATGAACGATGGGCGAGGGATTAGCGGTGACGATTTGCGGGATCTGCACCCTCGGCTCGATGAAGCGGATGCGCTACTGCACCACCCTGCCCCTGAAAAGTCAGAAGATTAAAGTCGATTTTTTTAGTTGGTAGACTAGTTCAATCGGTCTGATGATCGCTTGTGAGCATTGGCTGATGTAGGTTGAGGAGTATTTGAGATGAGAGTCAAAGCGATTTTGGCGTTTCGGTGCAGCCTTTCCATCTTGCTGGTTTGCCTCGCCTGTTTTCCGGTTCTTGCTCGAGATGGCGTCGCCAATGTCGAGTCTCAACGGCTTCAGCGGTCGCAGCAAAAAACCAACGTTGTCGTGATCATGGGAGACGATTGGTCGTGGCCACACGCTTCCATTCTTGGTAACTCGGTTGTGAAGACACCCGTGTTCGACCGCATCGCGCGCGAGGGAGTGTTGTTTGAGAATGCATTTTCAAATGCACCGTCCTGTACGCCGGCTCGTTTCGCGTTTTTAACGGGGCAGTATCATTGGCGGTTGCAAGGAGCAGATCGACTAGGTGGTTCTTTGCAGGCAGATGTGCCGGTCTATCCGGATTTGCTCGCTCAAGCAGGGTACCTGGTTGGGTTCTCGAGAAAGGGCGCTGAGCCGAGTAAGCACTTGTTTCGAGGGAATGACCCTTTCGGCAAGCGTTATCGGAATTTTGATCAATTTCTCGCAGCGCGAAAATCAAATCAGCCATTTTGTTATTGGTACGGAGCCGGGGAACCGCATCGGCCCTACCCTTGGCGGTCAAGTGAATTGAACGGCATGAAGATCGCAAAGGAAGATGTCCCGGCGTGGCTTCCTGATTCACCCGACGTGAGAACGGATATCGGTGACTACTTTCTGCGTATTCAAAAGCTCGATCAGTTTGCGGGTGAGATTGTCGATCGATTGACTGAGATAGGAGAGCTGGAAAACACCTTGTTGATTATGACGGGCGACAACGGCATGCCTTTCCCAAGAGCTAAGGCAACGCTTTACGACGCTGGTACTCGCGTTCCAATGGCTATTCGCTGGGGAGGTAATCTTAGTCCCAATCGACGGGTTTCAGATTTTGTTTCTTTCGTCGACATGGCTCCTACGATTCTCGATGCTTGCGGAATCAATATTCCGTCGGTTGTCAGTGGCAGTTCCTTGCGTCGTCAGCTCGAGTCAGATCAAGTCGGCTGGATCGATGGGAAGCGAGATTCTGTGCTAACTGGCCGGGAGAAGCACGTTTACTATTTACCTGCTCGCTCGTTGCGGGATGCTGAGTACTTGTACATTCGAAATTTTTCTCCAGCCAGTTGGGACCAAGGGGAACAGGCCGGAAAGCAACCTCATTATGATTTTTTGAAAACCCCCTGGCCGATCGAACCGCCTGCATTCTCGTTCGATGTTGATCCATCGCCAACTAAGCAGTGGATGTTGGAAAATGAGCAGGAACCCGGTGTCAAGAAATTGAATCTTTTGGCATTTGGTGAGCGTGATGATGAAGAGCTTTACGAGTTATCATCTGATCCGAATCAATTGGTTAATTTGGCGAACTCCCCCATGTATCGAGAGGTGCGTGATCGGATGTCCGCGCAGCTAACCGAACAGTTGCGGGGAACGCATGACCCTCATTTTAAATTGGAAAGTCATACAAGTTTTGATGTTCGTGGATGGAAAGTGAATCTTCACGATCGACTTTGGCAAGAGTCTCCCGGTAAGACCAAGCGGATGTTGAAATTGCTTTCACAGCAACTGGCCAGGCTGATGGCCGTTGTGCCAGGCAAAGCGGTGAAACAAATGCAAGCGGTGCAAATTTGGGTCAATCCGCCTTACCCCGGTGTGCGGCCCGGAGCTGAATACCACGGGAATCGTGGCTGGTTAAAAAATAATGGGCGAGACGTGCGGATGGGGAAGTCGGTAGAAATCACCAATGTGGCTAATTTCGAGTTTGAAAATATTCGGATGCCCTATCTGATGCTGCATGAGCTGGCTCACGCGTATCATGATCAAGTGTTGGGATTTGGTAATGCTAAAATCCGGAAGCAGTATGAGGCTGCTCGCGACTCGGGTAGTTATGACTTGGTGAAGCGATTTACCGGGCGAAAGATCATCGATGACAAAGCGTATGGAATGAATAATGGCAAAGAATACTTTGCTGAGTCAACGGAGGCGTTCTTTGGAAAGAATGATTTCTTTCCATTCAACAAAAAAGAACTCAAAGACCACGATCCAAAGATGCATGAACTTTTGATTGAGCTCTGGGGAGTGAGTGTTAGTGCCACCGAGGCGAACGACTAGGCATGCGACGGTAGCTTGTGCGTTCCCTGAGTAGGCAGAGCTTCACGAGAGTGGTTAGGCTTCCGCGATCACTTCGTCGAGGATTTGAGAAAATTGTTTGCTCGTGAATTCCATTCGCCCGGAAGCAACGGCACACAGTCGTTTTTCAGGCTCGGCCATGACACCGTCAATCGCCATCAAACGAATCATTTCTTTGAGCATGATGACGCGATCTTCCATTTTCTCAGGGATCTTAACAGAGAATCCTTCTGTTGAGATGCCGGCAAGCGCGGCTTCGAACTCTTCGCTTGGAATGTTCCAGCGTTCCGCACGCTGAATGAGAAACCGAATTTCTTCATCCGTAAACTTGTTATCAATAGCGGCGAGGTGAACGAGGCTATGGAAGAGTTCAATGTTATTCATTAGATCAAAAGACTCAAATTTGGGTACTAAACCTTGCGGATGAAGTCTGCAGCATAGCTGCGCACGTCCTTGCCGTTAAGTACATGCACCATTCTGAGTTGTTGAACGGTCGAATCGCTAAATCGAGACAATGGGATATGAACTAGTTTTTTCTTAAATTTTTTGGCCAGTTGCCGCCAGGCCATTCCGGGAGGCGAGGGGCTTACTAACGCAATATTGGGGCAGCGGCTGTGGAGGCAAGCTGCGGCCAATAGGCGTTCTTCAAGCGTTGTGGCAAAATCGAGACGTGGGTCCTGCCAAATGTCGTGAATTGCGACGGGCGGGTAAAGGAATAGAGCCCCCCCGTAATTAGCTAAACAGATGCCTGGGCCGACCGGTTGGTCAGCAAAATCACTGGCGAAAAAAGCGAGTGTGGATTCATTTTTGTGTTCCGCAAACCAGGTGGTTCGCCAAGGGTATTCGCGGGGATCAGCGGGTGAATCGAACAGCATCACCGAACAGTCGAGTTTCCCAACGGAGGGTGGTAGAACTTTGACATAAATTTCACCATTGTACCAATGACGGACGGTGTCTCGAATGTCGATCCCGTCTTTAATGCTGGTTGTAAATTTCTCGGTTTGAACGAGATCGACGCCCATCGCCTCCTTCGCGCGATCAAAAACAGTTTGCCGAAAGTTTTCAATTAGATCGTCTTCTGGTGGCCAACTGCATTGGGAATAAGGATCCCAGCTTTGTTGCCAATCGACGATTTGATTGTCGTCGGGGCGGGGAATCAATTCGATTTGACTAAGC
Organism: Mariniblastus sp.; assembly: GCA_029251085.1. Classification (GTDB taxonomy): domain Bacteria; phylum Planctomycetota; class Planctomycetia; order Pirellulales; family Pirellulaceae; genus Mariniblastus. The sequence goes on along the minus strand of JAQXDZ010000030.1, from coordinate 110,854 downwards.
GACACGGGCGGGCCAGGCAGGCGACTGACGACATCGACGATTTCTTCGCCAGGCAACTCTGCTCGATCGATTGACAACCGTGCTGTCGGCAGGCCAAGGTTTTTGGCAAAGCAAAACTGTTTTGATTTTTCCAGCACATGGAGGGCATAGCCATCGCCGGCGACTTGCTGTGCGGCGGTCACGATGGTTGTCAATTGTGGTGTAAAGCGATTGTCAATCAGTGTTAGGTTGCGAATGTACTTCAGGCATTGGGAGAGGATCTTGGGAGTGATCTTTCTTGCTCGGTTTTTATATTCCGCCTGATAGTCTTCTCGTGCGGCAATCAGTAGTTCTTTTAAACCATCGATGGAAAGGTGTTCATCGTCGCTCAGTTCGTTCCGCGCATGTTCGTATAGGCCAGTAATGAACGGCAACTCTCCCAAAAGGAAATAGAGCGAGTCCAGTGGCAGTTGGTAGGCTTCGGGGGTGAGTGAATTCTCTTCTTGCGGCGGGGTTAAGTTTTTGTCGTGAAAGGCCTGGCGAATCCATGGGAAATCCAGCACACTTGTGACCAACAGGATGTTTTTGTAATCGATGCACAGTTCTCGAACTTTCCAGGCTTGGCAAGCGATTCGAGACTTCCATTGGGCGTCAGTCGAGGCAGTGATGTGGGGGACGATCGCGGCAGTGAATCTTTCGATTGGAAGCTTTTTTAATGCATACGCATCGGGTAGTGAGCGGGTGTGGGGGTGGTAGCAACTCGTTTCGAGATCAATGAATTTCCTCGGAATATGATCTCCCATTGCTGTGCGGATGGCAGCGATCACTCCCTGGCAGGGATCGATGGGGACATAGCTTGCTCCGGAGTCTCGTGCTTGGGTGTCGGACTCGGATGATGGTTCTGGACTTTTTCCCTCCTCGCCTACTGGTTGGCTCTCGGGCGTCCACTGCGTCTGGTATTCAGGCATGTCTTTTTGAAAGACGACGCTTGGCGTTGGTAAATTCAGAATTGCCTTTTCGACAGGCGTTTGAAACGAGGGAGGAAGTGGGATTGCGACGCAGTCGAAGGAGTGTTTCAACATCAAGCGTCTGACTTCCCATGCAAAATCACCACTGCCATGAACAATGGGTAGGCAGGTGACGCGGGAGCCGATTTTGAGCATTTCGTGAATCAAGTTTTATGCCTCGTCTTCGTCTTCATCATCTAAGTCATCGAGTTCATCGATGTTGTATTCTTCCAGGTCTGGACGGAGGGGATCTTCCGGTGAGAAAAAGAAATCTCCAAATCCCATTGGTAATGTTTGTCCGCCGAGTGTTTGCGTTCGCTGTTGTGAAAGTCGATTGAGATCAAGTGCCTCTTCGCCCAGGCATTTTTCCAGTGCTTCTCGCCAGGCAACGTCCGTGGTGAGCGGATGTTCGGTCTCCTGAGCAATTCTCTTCATTGCAAATCTTAGAAGATTAATTCCGTCTCGCGTCGAAAAGTCTAATTTGAGTTCGTGAGACTTTTGTAAAAAATCAACTGTCATCGCCAGCATGTCATCGGCACAAAAAGGCAGATGATAACTGAGGATATGTTTTTCATCTTCGCGAGATGGAAACTTGAGCGTAAGTGTAGGTTGAAGGCGGCTGAGGATGTAATCAGGAATTTCAAAAGTCGATTCATCCTGATTCATCGTTACAGCGCATCGGAAATTAGGGTCGGCCTGGATCGTGACCCCTGCGACAATGGATTCGATATATCGTCGGTGGTCGAGCAATGGTGCGAGGGAAGCCCACGACTTTTCGTTCATGCGGTTGCCTTCATCGAGGATGCAGACTCCTCCACGGATCATGGCTGTGACTAATGGCGAGGCGTGATAGGCGATGGTGCCATTTTCTGCGAGTACAGGCGTGACCAGCAAGTCTTCTGGGCGGGTGTCTGCGGTGCATTGATAAATATAAAGTTCTTGACCCCGAACTTTGGTGGCGGCCGTTACCAAGGCGGTCTTGCCGATCCCGGGGGGCCCAATGATGCGGGGGGTTAGTGGCGAATCGGCGTCATTAATCGTAAGCCAGCAGGCAAGAACCTGTTTCAATATTTCGTGTTGCCCAATCCATTCGCCAGAGGAATCGTGAGGATCAGACAGCGTTAAATTTACGTTGTGGACGGATTGGGTTTGACCCATTTGGAATTGCCCTTGGAGTCAGCAGTGACTCGTTCGTTGATTGAGTGAAATTGGTCAGCCGGATCTGGAAATCGCATGCCGATCCGACCCGAGATCAGAGTATCACGAATTATCTGTGATCGACATAGACACCCGAGATATTTTTTTGCTTTGTCGAGCAGCAATCTTTTCGGATGTAACAATTGAGCCGAAGGTGCGGTGGACCTTTGACTGTTTTGTCAAATGTACAACATCTTAAAGGACGAAGTGAGCCAACAGCGCAGAATCGTAAAGCCTTGTCTTCGTCAATGATTATGGCCTGAAGATTCTGGCCTCATAAAATGCTTTTAAAAGCTTAACGACAAAATTAATTCGCAGGATTGAGTACGCTCTCCCCCGATAACGCTTTCAAAAATTCAACCAGGAAACCGATCTCTTGCTCCGAAAGATTTAGGGGAGCCATTTTCTTATCAAGAGAAGGGTCGTTTGGATCGCCGCCGCGATTGTAAAACTCAACTACTTCTCGGAGTGTTTTGACACTGCCATCGTGCATATAGGGGGCCGTGAATTCAACATCACGTAAAGTAGGAGTTTTGTATTGAAACTCGTGAGCAGGATTTTTTGTAGCTTCGAAGCGTCCTTGATCTCGGCTCGACTTACCAAAGCCGACTCCCGTGTTGTGGAAGGCTTCGTCCGTTAAATTGGAGCCCGAGTGGCACTTCCAGCATCCGCCCCGGCTTTCAAAGATCCACAACCCCTGACGGGCTTCTTTTGACAAGGCCTCGTATTCGGCAGCACGGAAACGATCGACTTTCGAATTGCCAGAAGTCAGTGTGCGTTCAAAGCTCGCGATGGCTTTGGCCAGGTTTTCCGCAGTGACCGTTTCGGGAGTCGGTGATTTCGCGTCGCCTCCAAAAACAACATGGAACTGCTGGACGTATTCGGAATTCTTTTTGATGTTCTCGAGCACGAGTTCGACGTTTCCGCCCAACTCAGTTTCGCTTTTGAGGGGGCCGAGTGCTTGTTGCTCTAAACTATCGTCACGTCCATCCCAAGAAAATTTCTTTCCAAAGACGCGATTGATCACCGTCGGAGCATTTCGCTTACCGATTTTTCCTCCGACTCCCACAGCGATGGGGTCTGGACTTGCAAAGCCATGCTCGGGCTGGTGGCAGCTGGCACACGAAACAGTTCCGTCGGTTGACAAAATCGGATCAAAGAAGAGCTTTCGCCCTAGACTAACTTTTTCGGCTGTCGTCGCGTTGTCAGCGGGTGCCGCTGGAATTCCATTAAACCCCCCGGGGATTTTTGTCGCACTGATTTTTGCCGGTAGACTGTCCACGGGAAGTTTCGGAACTTTTCCCAGAGGTTTGTCGTCATCGCTGTCAACCGTCGGCAGTGCCCAGCCGCACACGCTTGCGGCAGCAAGGATGACTGCGGAAAGAAGGAGACAACGAGAAAGCAATGATTGCTGTCGACTTGGATTCGCAAAATGCAATTTCATATTATCGGCTCGGGGGGTAGAAGACTTCGCCAGTCTAACGACTTTTGTGAGTAAAACCAACAACGTCCGGTAATGAATGTTTTAAAGGTGTTGAAACGTGCGGCGATCAAACCTGATCCAGCGTCCAAGCGACAACTTTGGCGTGTTTGGCAAAATGGAGCAATGGAGTTTCGCTTGGGAGTTGGACGCCCATCCAATCGGTCATCGTATTCTCGCGAACAATGGCTTGAGCCTCATGCAGTTGCCACGGGGCGTGGTCAATTTCGCCTCGGAAAATCTTCCCTTGACCGTCTGCGGAGTAAAGACAATACCGAGAGGTCAAAAACTCTTCCAGTGAGCCGCGTTTCGCCTGAAACGATTTACCGATTGGTCGATAATCAATTTTGAATGTAGCTGGGAGTTCACCGGGATGAGAGCGAACCGAGCGATACCCAATCCATTGCCCCTTGTTTTTTTTGTGAGAATCACCGACTTCGATTCTAGCATCCATGTACGGTAGGTGGAAGAATTTCCGGGCGATGCGAACCGCGATCGGATTTGTAGCTTCAAGGCAAAAAAACCAAACTCCTGGTTTACCGTTGATCGTCACGTAAGTTCGAACGTTCAGTTCGGGGAAGCAAGACATAAACGGAACGTTTGGGACGTATCGAGGTGCCACGCCTGACATCTTAAAGGGAACGACACCAATCCACGCGGATCCATCAAAGGTGTCGATCTCAAGCCCATCCGGGATCAATCTCCGGAGGGCATCCTCCTCGATTCTCCAGTGCATGAAAAGTAAATCATGCCACTGCATCCGCATGGCCCAACTGCGGTTTGGGAGCGCCCAAGTCCGGTCGCCCGCCGTCTGCTTTTCTAATACAGTTGTAATCGGCTTCTCCTTAAACATTACCGTTTGTCGAACCGTGCATCTTCAGCTTCCATTAACTCAACTAAGGGGGACTTTTTCAACATCCGTCTTGATTTTAGCAAAGCTTGACGTTGAATGGTTTTTTAGAACGGCATTTCGTTAATTCACTAGAAAAGTTATCCTTAAACAGTCGTTTTCGTTTAAAAGTCTTCATATGGTCCAATAATTTCATGAAGTACCACCTTAGAGTCGTAACGGTTCTCCTCTCTCTTGCCGCGGCTTGCTTAACAACGGGCAGGTTGAGCGGTGAAGACGCTGAACGAGAGCAGTTGAAGGTTGGGGACCGAATGCCAAGTTTTAACTTGAAAGATTATCAAGGCAACTCTTTTGATTCGGCAAATCTGGATGGTAAAAAGTCGACCGTCGTAGTGTTTTTCGGAGTTGAGTGCCCGCTGGTAAAATTTTATGTTCCCAAGTTGGGGGAATTGGTCAAAAACAATCGTGATCATTTACAGATTATTGGCCTAAATTCGAATCGTCAGGATTCGATAACAGAGATCACTAAATTCGCCAGCGATTTGAAGGTCAACTGCCCTTTACTCAAAGATCCTGCAAACCGCGTTGCCGATGCTTTCGGGGCGAGTAGAACTCCGGAAGTTTTCCTGTTTGATTCAAATCAAGAGTTGGTGTACCAAGGTGCAATTGATGATCAATTCACTTATGGGAAACAAAAGTTTAAGGCGTCGAATAACTATCTAGCGGATGCAGTGGAGGCAATCAAAAACCGGAAAGCTCCTAAGGTACAAAAAACTGACACCGATGGTTGTATTATCGGGCGAGTCTTAACTCAGGATGCAGAGAACAAATCAACGGTTACCTACGCAAATCAGATTTCTCGAATTTTAAACGAGCGGTGCGTTAAATGTCACCGCGATGGGGAAGCCGCACCGTTTAGCTTGACTGATTATGACGAGGTCGTTGGTTGGGCAGGAATGATTGATGAAGTGGTTAAGGATCAGCGAATGCCACCCTGGCACGCGAATCCCAAGCACGGGAAATTTAAGAATGATCCAACTTTATCAACCGAGCAGAAACAACTGATTGCCGATTGGGTAAAGGCTGGTGCTCCCTTGGGAAATACGAATGATCTACCAGCTCCCCCCAAGTTTACCGAAGGCTGGCGGATAGGAGAGCCTGATGTCGTATTTCAGGTAACAAAAAAACCTTATCCAATCCCCGCTGGCGGAATTCTGCCCTATCAATACTTCCAAGTCAAAACAAATTTTACGGAAGACAAGTGGGTTCAGGCAGCGGAGATCAGAATTGGCAATCGTGCCGTTGTCCATCATATCATTGTGGCTGTTTCAAAGCGGGGAAGGAAGCCTGTTCACGGAGAGCTCGATTCGGATTGGCTTACCGCTGCCGCACCTGGTTCAGCTCCTCTCATGTTGACCGACGGCCTCGCTAAAGTTATTCCTGCCGGCGCGACGTTGGTGTTTCAGGTTCACTATACGCCAATCGGAACGCCCCAAACGGATCTTAGTTCGGTTGGATTTAAGTTCGCCGATAAAAAACAAGTCCGTAAAGTCGTTGGCACAAAAAGTGTTCGAAATACAAGGTTTGTAATCCCAGCAGGCGAAGCAAATCAAGATGTCACGGCTAAGCGAACGATGCGTCAGGACGCATTGTTGCTTGCAATGTTTCCGCACATGCACTTGAGGGGCAAGTCGTTTAAATACACGGCAAACTATCCCGACGGACGGAGCGAAGTCTTGCTGGATGTGCCTAACTATGATTTCAACTGGCAAAACGGGTACGAGTTTGAGCAACCCAAGTTGCTGCCTCGTGGTACGGAAATTCTTTGCGAAGCGATTTTTGATAACTCAGCCAAGAATTTTTCCAATCCCAATCCAAAGGAAATAGTTAGATGGGGCGATCAAACCCATGAAGAAATGATGATTGGTTACTTTGATATGGTGCTGTCCGAGCAGGACCTGCTGAATCGTTTGTCCGAGCGGCAAGATCGTTAGTTCGGCTTTAAGGTCGGGTTCCGTTGGTCGAAGAATCTACGTTTCTTGCGTGAATTGCCGGGAAAATTGGGGTCCGCAGCTCGAATTCGCAGGTTCGTTACATCTTTGTTACGTAATGATCTCCGATTTCATCGTAGAATAAGGGACGGCGGTAGACACAGAGTGGCCGCCGTCGAGTCTGCTCGTGTTCCCATGGAATTCAAAAATGGCCAAAACGGTAATATTGACGGTAGAGGACGACGCGGCAATTCGTCGTGGAATCGTTGATTCGCTGGAGTATACCGGTCATCAAGTGCTGCAGGCAGGTGACGGCATTTCGGGTTTGGAAATGGCGCTCAAGTCAGAATACGATTTGCTCTTGTTGGATCTCGCGTTGCCTGGGGTTTCCGGGTTAGAGATTTTGAAAAAATTAAAAAAAGTCCGACCGACCCAACCGGTAATTATTTTAACGGCCAAGGGGGATGAGCAGGACCGGGTACAAGGGCTACGGGATGGCGCCGACGACTACGTTGTCAAACCATTCAGCATCAAAGAATTGTTGGCGCGAGTGGAAGCCGTGTTGCGTCGGTCACCGGAACGACCTCGAGACGTGCGGTCTGTTAGTTTTTTAGGGGGAGTAGTTGATTTCGAAAGAAGGGAAGTTCGTTTTCGTTCCCAGAAATCTACTGAAGGCGAAACGGCTGCCACCCGTGCGGAGCTTTCCGAAAAAGAGACTGAGTTGATTCAGTATCTCGTCGCGAATTCCGGACGCGCGATCTCTCGTGAGGAGTTATTATCAAGCGTATGGAGGCTTAGTCCGAAAGGGATTACGACGCGTACGATTGATATGCACATTGCCCGGTTGCGTGAAAAAATGAGAGAGAACAAAGCGGCGGCCGCAACTATATTGACCGTGCGCGGAAAAGGTTACATGTGGTCTGTTTGCGGAAATGGAGCGAACTGATGCGACGTCCCTGGCAGATCTGGATCCTATTTTTCTTTGGGCTCGCAATCGTGATCCCGGGAATGGGCTGGTTGACGATTATGACTGTCCGGCTGGAGGAAAGTCGCGAAGATGACAGACGCGAGACCGAACTTGCGAGGCAGGAAGCGGAACTACAGGAACGGATCAGCAGCGCGTTATATCGGATGGATTTAAAAATACTTCCTTTGATTGCGAGGGAAGCCGCTCGACCAAGTTACTCTTATGACTCGTTTTACCGGTCATTTGTACCAACCGAGGTTACTAACAATCGAGGAGGACGTGTACCAAGTCAAACCGGTAGTAGTTCAGACTCGTCGGGAGGGAGTTACCAAGAGGTTCCTTCGCCGTTGATGTTTCCTCCTCCTCAGTTCGTAAAGTTTTATTTTCAGATTGGTTGCGAGCAGGATCTCCGCTCTCCGCAGATACCGAGAGGATCCGCAAGATTGCTTGCTGAACGTCAATTTGGTCTCAGTGCCCAAACAATTGGCTTGAGCGAGCAATTATTGTTAGAAGCTGAAAATCTGTTTACCTATGAAATATTGTTGGCAGATCTTAGTAATGAGTCGCTTGCCGACGTTTCGATTGATATTGCATCGGCCGAGCAAAACAGAGACACGCTCTCAAACAAAGTGGCTGACCAGTCCTATTACAAAGTGCCTGCTTTTGAGAAGTATGGGGGAGCGAAATCGACTCCAAGTGACCTGGTGATTAAGAAAGCGAAAGGTTCGGAAATACCTCAAATCGCTCAGAATAGTAAGCGAGCAGTCCAGCAGTCACGGGGTGCATCTCGTGGGAATGAGGAGTTTAGTCGTCGATTGCAAAACACGCTCAACCTCACGTCACAGCGATGGCAAGAGAATGGTTCTGCCAACGTTTTTGAGAACAACAGCTTAAGTCAAATCGATGATGACATTGGTTTCGCTGGCAAAAATGTTAACGCACTGGGCTCGGCAGGCGTGATGCAGCCCGTGTGGGTGGGGGAGAATCTGGTTCTGGTTCGCGAAGTCATTCCGGACGGTCCCGGTGGCGACTCGCCGATCATTCAAGTGTGCTGGCTCGATTGGGCTGCCATCCAAAATGCGCTCCGTGCCGAAGTTGAGGATTTGCTTCCCAACGTTGAGTTCGAAGAATTAGAAAAGGATACAGACTTAAACGTCATGACGGCTTTGACGACGCTTCCCGTCCAATTGGTCGTCGACAGTTCAAGTTTGCTATCGACTTTGGCGATCGGTTCGACCGCGGATCAGAACTCATTTGCAGGATTAAAGCTCGCTTTATGGGTGGCGTGGCTAGGGTTGGCACTTGCTGCGGTTGCTTCTGCGACGCTTTTGTTTGGGGTTATTCGCCTTAGTGAACGAAGGGCGACATTTGTGTCGGCGGTGACGCATGAATTGCGAACACCATTGACGACGTTTCGGATGTACGCTGAAATGTTGGCGGAAAAAATGGTCCCGCCGGAAAAACAACAGGATTATGCCAATACACTTTGTTTGCAGGCAGATCGATTATCTCACTTGGTCGAAAATGTTCTCCAGTTCGCGCGTCTAGAACGCGGGGCTGATTCTGGAAGTGTCGAAACACTCACCGCCGCTGAGATGCTGGGGCGATTCGAGTCCAGAATAAAAGAGAGGGCGGCTGAAGTCGACTGGGAGATTGCATTAGAGATTGACGAATCCGTGGCCAATTTCAGGTTTGCAACTCAACCCGCGACAGTGGAGCAGATCATATTTAATTTAGTCGATAATGCGTGTAAGTACGCCCGGCCAAGTTCCCAACCAAGAATTGATCTGAAAATTTTGCGCCACGGGAAAACGCTGGCGATCTATGTGCAAGACTTCGGCCCTGGTGTTCCAATTAAATACCGGAAGCGGATGTTTCAGCCTTTTTGTAAATCGGATCAGGATGCAGCGAATACGGCCCCGGGAGTTGGGTTGGGGTTAGCGTTGTGTCGGCGAATGGCATCCTCATTGGGGGGGAAACTCAAAATAGCGGATCGAAAAAATAAACTTGACCGCCACTCAGCGGGGGCTTGTTTCGTCCTTGAGTTGCCAATTCAAAATTGAGACCTTTCGATTGAAGGTTTTCTGTTAGAACCGCTCAGGTTCCTTGCTGTTTTGCTGCGCCAGTATCTCGTTAGATAACTAGAGTCGCTGCTGTTTTAACGAGTTCGAACGTTACATTCTCGTTACGTCTCATCCTTTGAAAACTACGTATAATAGTAAGAGTTTAAGGGGAATTGACGGAGTCGTTAAGGCTCTTAAAGTCGATAGTAACTTAATTATTAATTCGTAGGGATATCATGATGATTGATCGTTTGACATTGTTGACTGTTGGGTTGGTAACCCTTTGTTCAGGTTCGAGCCTGATTTTCGCTGACAATGAATTCAGCAACTTGATGGAAAAATCTGAACTGAATCTAACAACTGAAAACGTTGTTATTTTTAAAGACGGATATTTTTTAATTGTAAAAAAAGGGACGGCAAAAACGGATGCGGAAGGGAAAGTGTTTACGAATGAGGTGCCAGATTCTGCAATTCTCGGGTCTTTCTGGGCGATCGCCCAACAGGGGAAAATCAGCTCAATGGTCGCAGGTTGGGAAGCCTCGGAAACGGAAGATAAGCGGGAGATAAATTGCACGACGGTAATGGATATTGTAACCGCCAATCTCGGTGCATCGTGTTCATTGCGAATTCGAGGTGAGAAATCAGAATCGGTCAAAGGTGTGCTACTCAAGGTTCTTGCCAATCGAGAGTTGGTCCCTGAGAAAACTGACCCCCACGCTAGAAATCGTCACAACAGCGACAGTGGAGCGATTGATTCTGAGATTCTAGTGGATACCGTTTTGGGGACTCATTTCTTATTGCGTACGGAAGTTGGCGACATGATGATCGCGGCTAATTCCGTTTCAAATTTGACAGTGGAAGGAATGAAAACAACCGTCCAACAAAACGTAAAAAAGCTGACGCGTGAGAAGAAATTAACGTTCGATTTTGGAACGCCAAACACCGAGATTGAATTGAGCCTAATGTACTTCTGTCCGGGCATCCGCTGGCTTCCTACCTATCGATTAAATTTGACAGACAAGCCGTTTGAATTTAGGGGGGACGAAGGAGGTGTTGAGGCCAAGCTTGCGTCTGCGAAAACCGCAGAGATCCTAATGCAAGGAGAGATAATCAATGATTCGGAAGATTTGGTAGATGTCCCTTTGCACGTTGTCGTCGGTGTTCCCAATTTTCGATTTAAGGCGTCGCCTAGTCCAATGGTTTTGGAGGCAAGTTTGAAAAATGTACTTGCTGAAGCGGCGCCTCAAATCATGAGTAATCAAGCGATCGATCAATTCAGTAATACGATATATTCGCAGAGGACAAGTGATTTTCGCAGCGCTCGGTCGACTGGCAATTCCGAAGGCTTGATTGATGGATTGGCTGGCGATCTAACGACCAGCGGTGGCAACGATCTGTTTGTTTACAAGCTCAAGCCGATGTCACTCAAAAAAGGCGAGCGAGCAAGTGTTCGGATTCTTAAGGCTGAGGTCGCCTACCGAGATATCTATACCTGGGATGTGACGGTCCAACATTCTGCCCATGAATTCGCTTCTGGCCGTAATGGAAGGTCGCCGTTAGTGGTTTCAGAGAGCGAAGTTTGGCATCAAATTGAATTAATTAACGATACAAAGGTCCCTTGGACTACTGGTGCTGCAATGTTAGTCGATGGTTTTCAACCTTTGGCTCAGGAGTTACTTACCTACACTTCTCCAGGGGGAATTTGCCGCCTCCCCATGACTGTCTCCGTGGATTTAAAGGCGGGTGTCGACGATCAAGAAACTGGTCGAGAGCGGAACGCGGTTCAATGGCGGAATTCGAGCTACTCACTTGTGAAAGGAAAGGTCGTCGCTGAAATTGCTAACAACAAAGAGTATGAGGTTCCGGTTGAAGTTAGCCTTCGATTTGGTGGAAAGGCAAACGAGGTATCCGATGAAGGAAAGACCAAACTGGAGGGATTCAATCCCAATGATTGGTCCAACCACGGTGGCGATCCAATCAACAACAGTAGCGTTGTGAATTGGAAGGCGTCCATTAAACCCGGTGAATGTTTTAAGCCCACCGTCGAGTATGAGTTTTATTTGCGGAATTAGTCCCTTACAGAGGACCAACGCTCTTCTATTTTAGAGATCGTTGGTGCTAGGGTGTTTGTTTTTTTCGTTTGGTGTTCTGTCTTTTCTTTAGCCAGGTTGAGTATTCGGGACGACTTTTCCATTGCTCGATGAAAGGTTGGTAAAGATCGACGGTGTTCCAAAATCTAGGTTGGGGGTTGCCGTCGTTTACCTTGCCTTCGGGATAGTCTTCTCCATCGATGCTCCGTTGGATTGATGAATCAAAACCAGTTAACAGTCCGAGCATTCGATTCGCCTCCGCCTCGTTCGCATCGAATAAATTCAGTTTCTCGTGGGGATCTTGTTTGAGATTATAAAGTTCGAATTTAGGTTTTTTGTTTTCGTTCCTGCCAAGGCGAATCAGTTTCCAGTCGTTGTCGATAACCGCCTGATTCCCGAGGCAGTCGAATGGGATTGGTTTTTCCCGCGTCGTAATTTCCGTGTCGAATAGTTTTTTAAGACTCAATCCATCATTCGTGTTAAGCATTGAGGACGCGGGCAGTTTGACGATTTCTGCCAAAGTGGGGAAGATGTCCATCGAAACGGTCGGATAGGACGTCACTCGCGGCGAGATATGAGACGGCCACTCGATGACGGCGGGGACCCTCAATCCACCCTCGTAAAGACTGCCCTTAAAACCTCGCAATCCACCGACGGTTTCAGGAGTAATTTTAGGTAACCCGCCATTGTCACTCGTAAACCAAATGATGGTTTGTTCAGCAATTCCAAGCTGTTTGATTGATTTGCGGAGCGTGCCAATGCTTCGGTCCATCGCGACAAGTTCGCCGTGTTGGTCTTGGGAATTTCGGTCGAGGTGCGCAAACGGACGAGCGTCCTCGGGCGCTGCCATGAACGGACTATGAGGGGTGCCAAACCAGATGACGGTAAAAGAGGGACGTTTTAATAACGCTTGTTGGCTAATGAATTTCAGGGCTTCATCGACGATGATTTCCGAGGAGTCGCCTTTAAATTCTTCAAAATTTCCATTGCGACTGAGAATAGGATTGCGATCAAAAAAATTAGTGACTGAGAGCCAGGTGTCGAAACCGAAAACGCCGGGATGGTGACTGTCTTTGGCTGAAATAGGGACACCTGGACCTCGCAATCCATTGAGATGCCATTTTCCAAAGTGTCCCGTTTGGTAGCCGGCATTTGACAATGCGGTAGCTAAAGTCTTTTCTTGCAGCCTCAGTGCGTAACCGTGACTTTCAACGCCCGTTCTTTGGTTGGTTCGTCCAGTAAGGACACTGGCCCGCGTGGGGGAGCAAACGGGGGCAGCGGCATAAAAGCGTTCGAAGCGAAGTCCATTGGCTGCCATTTCGTCCAAGTGGGGTGTTTTTAAAATGGGGTGTCCATTGTACCCAGTCTGTCCCCATCCTTGATCGTCCGCCATTACTAGCACAATGTTGGGGGGGACAGGATTAGGGGCACTCTCTTGTGAGTAGGCGGTGCATTGACTTGTCATTAAAAAGCCCAACAATGCGAAACAAATGTAGGCATTTTGGAAAATGGTTTGGCTCATTAATTTTCTCTTTATCGAAATGAGGAATTTTGGGTTTGAGTTTTTTGTGTTTGAGTTGAGAGGGAATCGGCCGTTCAACGCCCGTCGTATTATTTATAAGTTGTTCGCGTTTGTTTTTTGCAGCCGCACACTGGGTTCCTAGTTTAGCGACGGGGAAACCAATTTCAGTTTCTCATTTTTTCGAAATGGTTCTCATATTGAGATGCTTTTGCGTAAGGAAAGTGCAAAAAACCAGCTTTTTATTATTTGGCTTGGGAATTGCACTGCTTTTATACCATTTATTTTTATCTTTTGATTTGCGGAGTATGACTTATGACTAGTGTACCTTTGGGCGGATGGGAAATCGATTCGGTTCTCATTAACGCCACGACGGTGATGAACAATGACGGGATTCGATCGCTTTTGGTTGCTGAAAACGAATGGGTCCTCCAGCCGCTGGGCCAAAAGTTTGATGTGATTCAGGTGACGCCCAAAAAGGTAACCCTGAGTTCGAATGGGGAAACCTATCTTGCGGATTATTTGATCGACGGAACGCGGTTGTCGTTGGAGTTGACACGACCTGACCGTGGCGAGCGAGTGTCGATTGAAGCCCATGCGGTTACGGCGGATGTGTTTTCGAAGGTCCGTTAGATAGTTGCCTAACCTGACTATAAAATTTAAAACTGGCAGTGAGAAGCTGCCAGTTTTTTTGTGCGCTGTTAGGCTCAGTTTGAATCGCCGAGAGATTTCCAGCGGAGTTCTGCATCGCTTGAGGGGCTAAAGTGTCTCACGATTTCAGTGGGAACAACTTGGAATTTCGTGGTTGCTTCCAACCATTCCATAAATTCGGATTGTCGACCGATATTCTCAAATTCAAATCCCATCAGCGCCTGGCCTTCGGTTTGTCCAGTATCGGTATAGTTCATGTAGCACACGCTCGATAAGGTGCTGGCGAACCGCATGAAGTCACGAAGTGCTCCGGGGCGGTTTGCAAATTCAATTACCGCGAAAAATGGGAATGCGATGACGTCGATATTGAACGGGATGACCCGGAACTCTGAGCCCGGCGACCCCGTAATGTCATGGTGTGGCGGAGCGCTCGGGTCGACAAGGAATTGATCGAGCAATTCGATTTCAGCATGGGGGACTTCGATTCCAATAACCGGGTAGGCGTGGGTCTCAGAGACTTTCCCGTACTGGAAATCGATGATGTTCATGTTGGCAAAGAACCGATCGAGAAGCTCTGCCATCGCACCATGTTGCTCATTAATTTCAAAGGCGTAGTAACGCGTTTCGGGGCGTTTGACTTGGCCTCGCCTGGCAATTTTGGGCAGCATCATAAAGTCGACGTTGGATCCTGAGAGGACGGTCAAGGGGCGATCGTCCTCCGTCAGCGGATATTGAATAGCTCCGGCAACTCCGAGGGCCGCAGAAGGTTCAACGATGGTTCTCTTTTTTTGCCAAAGGTACTGGATTGCTTCGCAGACCTGATCGTTGGTGACAGTGATACATTCGTCAATCAAATGTTGACACAGTTGAAACGGGATTTCTCCTGGGCAGGCAACGGCTGTTCCGTCGCAGAATCGATCAAGCGTATCGATGGTGGTTCTTTGACCTTGGGCTAAAGAAACCCCCATGCTGTTTTGATCGACCGCTTCCACCACAATTAATTTTGCCGAGGGGAATTTCTTTTTTACCACTGACGCGACGCCCGAGGCCATTCCCCCGCCGCCGACCTCGAGAAATACGTGAGTCGGCGGTAATTCAATGTCGTTGGCGACTTCAACCCCAATGGTTGCCTGGCCGGCAATGACTTGTAGGTCGTCGTAGGGTGGAATCACGACACCGCCAGTGGATTCAGCGAAACGATGGGCTTCCTTGGCTGCCTCGTCAAATGAGTCACCATGAAGGCGGATTTCGATGAATTCGCCTCCAAAGCTTTTGACAGACTCTTGTTTAAGTACGGGCGTGGAGCGAGGCATGAAAATGGTAGCCGGCAAATTCAAACGCTTCGCCGTGACAGCGACGCCTTGAGCGTGATTTCCCGCTGATGCAGCTACTAATTTACCCGTAAATCCTGACTGGTGCATTGCCAGAATCTTATTGAAAGATCCTCGCCATTTATAACTGTGGACAACCGAGAGGTCTTCCCGTTTGAGCGTTAGTTTGGCACCATTTTCCAAGTCCACCGAATCTAAAGGAGTGGGGTGGTCGAGTTGGTAAATCCGGTCGAGCGCCGCTTCCGTTTCGAGTTCCAATGAGCGCAGCAGATCTTCCACCGGTATATCGCTATTGAAATTCGATGGCGCTGAGTCAGTCATTGCACAACCTCTAGCGGATGAATTACAGCAAGGAGTCGACTGTTGGTAGTGTCAATGGCCGGTTGAGTGGCCATTTTGAAGCGTAGTCAAGTTAGCCAAAATCAAAGAGATCCAAACTTAGATCAAAAGGATGTTCAACTATTTTAACGAACGCCCGACGGATACCCCGTGACGTCAATCCTAAGCCTGGTTTTGTTTCAGCCATGAAAATTGCTTTCTCAAGGCCTGACCGGTCGCTTCAATGGGGTGGGCGATGTCTTCTTCCATCATTCGCTTAAAGTTTGCCGATCCCGAGGCCGCTTCTTCTTGCCATTGTTTAGCAAAAGTTCCATCTTGAATGTCTTTAAGCACTGCTTTCATGTTGGCTCGAGTCTCATCGGTGATGATTCGTTTTCCACTAACGAGGTCTCCGTAGGCTGCCGTATCGCTGATAAACTCGTGCATCCGCGCGATTCCACCTTCGTAGATTAAATCGACGATTAATTTGACTTCGTGCAGGCATTCAAAATAGGCGACATCCGGTTGATAGCCGGCCTCGACAAGCGTCTCCCAACCGGCGGTTATCAATTCCGTTAAGCCACCGCAGAGGACTGCTTGCTCGCCAAACAGATCCGTTTCGGTTTCTTCCGGGAAGGTCGTCTGGATGATTCCAGCTCTCGCAGCACCGATTGCCCATCCGTAGGAGAGTGCGATGTCGAGTGCATTACCGGTCGCGTCCTGGTGAACTGCGACTAGTCCGGGAACACCGCTGCCTTCTTCATATTGGCGTCGAACCATGCCACCAGGTCCTTTCGGGGCAAGCATAACGACATTGTTTTCCGGTGCGACCGTAATCGCTCCGTAATGAATACAAAATCCATGTGAGAATAAAACGGTGGATCCGGGTTTGAGGTTGGGAGCCACGATATCGCGGTAAACCTGCGGCTGTGCCATGTCGGGGCACATCATGCAAACGACATCCGCTTGCTTTGCCGCTTCTTCCATACTCAGAGGTGCCCAGCCTTCGGAAACAGCTTGGTTCCAGCTTTTACCGCCTTCGCGAAGCCCGACAACGACGTTAATTCCGCTATCTCTAAGGTTCATCGCCTGTCCACGACCTTGGCTGCCGTAACCAATCATGGCAACACAGAGGTTTTCAAGGGCTTGGCTATTAATATCTGACTCAAAAAACATGGTGGTCATTATGGGCTCCAGCTATTTCCAAAGATTCCGGAAGGGATGGGTGGTTGGTTAAATCAAAAAACGACTCGCAATACGTGCGAGCCGTTCAAGTTGTCTTGCGTGAAATTTGCAGCACGCTGATCATCGGGGTAAAGTTCGCTATCGCAGGAATGGACTTTCGTATAATTTGATGCTGCAATCAAACAAACGTGATCGTTTCCTCTTCGCCCCTCGCTGATTCAGCACGCGAAGCCGATTCTAAAGAGGGAGCGATGAAAGTCAATTCCAAGGTTTTGCCAAATGAAATTGCCCAATGTGTAACTTTGGTGCGAGTTTAAAATGGATGGATGTGGGTTGAGCTGATTGTGGTTGATTCTGTTCCTTTGAAGGTGATTTGCGGCGGTCGTTGTTAAATTGCGATCGTAGTGCAGTGAGCGAGGAGCAGTGATTTGGATTCTAAATTTTTTCCGGCGATTATTTTGAGGCCATAGTTTTAATTTTTCCTGCGATATATTCGATTTTGTCCTCAGAACAGGGCTAAAATGTGGCTTGCTCGATTGCGATCGGGTTGGCGTTTTCCTAAATTTGCCCGTCAGTGAATCATGTCGGGTCTCCGTTGTAAGTGATCCACAGAACTAATGAACAAAAAACAAAATGAGCTGAGCGGAACGATTCGATTGTTGGGCGGATTGTTAGGGGAGACGATTATCGCCCAAGAGGGGCGTGAAGTGTTTGAGATGGAGGAAGAGATACGCAAATTGGCGAAAGCCTGGCGAGCGGGGGATGCTGACGCCAAGCAGCGATTGGATGAGGTGATTCCAAGTTTGTTGAATGATCTTCCTCTGGCGGCGGCAAATTTAAAAGCATTCTCAACTTATTTTCAGTTAGTGAATTTGGCGGAGGAGCGCGAGCGAGTTCGGATTTTGCGCGAACGCGCAGAGGTTGCGTTCGAATCGAATGTCCCCATGGACGAAACCATGGATGAAGCATTGGGTACACTCAAGCGAGAGGGAGTTGAGGCTTCAGAAATCCAAGAGATTCTGACTCGCATGGTGGTAACCCCAGTTTTTACGGCACACCCAACAGAATCGAAACGACGGACAATTCGTCAAATACTCAACAAAGTTTCGACATTGCTTAAGCGACTTGATTCTGCCGACCTATTCGTTCAGGAGCGAAATGAGGCTGAGGAATTACTGCGGGATTATATCGTCCTGCTGTGGCAAAGTGACGAGACTCGAAATCGCCGACCGACAGTGATGGACGAAGTGAGAAATAGTGGTTTGTACTTTTTCGAAAATACACTTTTTGATTTAGTGCCGCGAATTTATGAAGAACTCGACGCCGCGTTGGTGAAGCATTTTCCGGAGCAACGTTTCGATATTCCTTCGTTTCTTTCATACGGTTCGTGGATCGGTGGTGATCGAGACGGTAATCCGTACGTGACAACGGACGTGACGGAGGAGACGCTGCAAGAGCATGAAGCGACTGTTTTGTCTCACTATCTAAAAGAGGTTCGCTCGATGTACTCTCTGTTGAGCCCATCGACAACGCGGGTAAATTTCAGCCATTGGTTTTTGGCTAGTTTGGAAAAAGATCGAGAGTTGGTTCCCGAGGATGAGTATGAAGTTTTGGAGCGATTTTCACAGGAACCTTACCGGCAAAAGCTGATTATGATTTATCGGCGATTAGTCGCGACGAAAAAGCAAAATGAAATTACGTGGAGTCGGGTCCCAGCCGAGAAAAAAGATCGGCGAGCCTACGATTCGGTTGACCAATTTCTAGATGATCTATATCTGATTCGCGATAGTTTGTTGGCCAATCAAGGTGAGCGATTGGTGCGCGGTCGATTTGCAAGGTTGATTCGATCTGCCCAAGTGTTTGGCTTTCACATGGCATCTCTCGATTTGCGACAACATTCGAAGCGTCATCAAGAGGCTGCCGGGGAGATTTTTGCAAAGAACCAGACGGTGGAAAATTATCAGTCGATCCCTGAAGCAGAGAAGATTGCAGTACTTAGTCGCGAGATAGAGAGCCCGAGGTCTTGGTCCGGCGGACGTAAATCGGACGGTCAATTTGGATTCACTAATCAAACGGATGATCTTCTCACCCTGTTTCGCTTGATTGGATTTGCCCAGGCTAAGATGGGCGACCAAGCCATTGAGGCTTACATTATCAGTATGACTCAGGGTGTCAGTCATATTCTCGAAGTTCTTCTGTTGGCACATGATGCAGATTTGTTTGGTTGCCTTGATATTGTGCCACTGTTTGAAACAGTTGAGGATTTAAAAGCAGCGCCCGCGATCATGCAGGCGTTATTCGATAATCCCGTTTACGCAAAACATCTTGTTGAACGTGGCAATCAGCAGCAGATCATGATTGGATACAGTGACAGCAATAAGGATGGCGGATATCTTCGGGCGAACTGGATGTTGTTTACTGCTCAGCGTCAATTGGCTGAAGTGTGCCAGCGCAATGGGATCGTGCTGACTCTGTTCCACGGGCGTGGCGGTTCGATAGGACGTGGAGGTGGGCCTGCGAATCGAGCGATTCTGGCACAGCCCCCCGAATCGGTTCGGGGACGGATTCGAATTACAGAACAGGGAGAAGTCGTTAGTTCGCGGTACAGTGAGCCGGAGATTGCTCATCGACATCTACAGCAGTTGGTGCATGCCGTTCTTTGTTCGACAGGAACTCGTCCGGTATTTGATAAGATTGAGCGTTGGTCTGAAATCATGGATGAGTTAAGTTCGATCGCCTATCGAAAATATCGAAGCCTTGTGGAACGAGAGGATTTTCTCGAGTACTTTCATGCCGCTTCGCCAATCGATCAGATTGGACAATTAAATATCGGTTCGCGGCCAAGCCGTCGAGCGGCAACGGAGACACTGGATGACTTGAGGGCGATTCCCTGGGTTTTTGCCTGGACGCAAACTAGAACGGATATCCCCAGTTGGTTCGGTGTTGGAACTGGGTTTCAGGATTGGCTTGCCGAGGGAGACTATGATTCGAAGTTGGCGGAATTGAGAGAGATGAATCAGCGGTGGCCGTTCTTTCGTACCCTGATGAGCAATGTCCAGTTGGGAATGGGACGCGCCGACATGGCGATTTCAGCGTTGTATGCGTCGCTCTCAGAAGAGCATGGCGGAGCCGTTTACGAGGATATCAAAGCAGAATTTGACCTAAGTAAAAAGTTGGTTCTTGAAGTCGCGGAGGTCGACGAACTGTTGCATTGCGAGCCGTGGTTGCAGCACAGTATCAAAGTTAGAAACCCCTACGTCGATCCGCTTAACTACATCCAAGTTGAGTTACTTAAGAAATTGCGGTCCGACCCCGAGATGTTGGATTCGGATGCGATTCGTCATGAGATTCTTCAATCGGTCAATGGAATCGCTGCGGGGCTGCAAAGCGTCGGGTAATGCTATTGATTTTGGTTGACTCAACGACGGACCTTAAATCGGTGAAATTCTGTGTTGGTCTCGGTGTAGTGAGCAGTCGGCGAAATTGGTTTAGACGCGGCTCAAGCGACTTGATTTAGTTGAGTGAATTAACGCTGTCCCGGTTTTCATCAAACCAACGTGCTACTTCCTGCGGAACCTCGTTTGGCATTTGCTGAAACTGCGCAAGGAGGTCGCTGCTGAGCCCATCGCGGTAAAGGTTGAGGTTTTTGATGGCAGTCCGAGTCAGGCATTCATCCATCTCCTGACCTGCCATTAGTCGGTGGTATTTTTCGTTGACGCTCATCATGGCAGTTCCAACATCGATCACTCGATCACCAGGGAGAATTTCTCGCCAAGTGAAGTCGGGTAGGTCCATTGCTTTTTTACTAGCTTCCAAAATCCTGTCTGGCGTCAACGATTCGAGCAAATCAAAGTCTTCCAAAACGAAGTAGGTTTTTTGGAATTCGCTGATTAGGTAATCGGTGTTGGCCAACCGAAGTAGATCCTGGTCACACGAGGGGTCGATTAAGATCCGATTCGATTCGCCTCCGCCGATGCTATAAATCGTCTCACCCGGTGAGGAGAGGATTCCTGCACCAAAGTCCCGGACTTGACCGTTCTCCATTACCAATCCAAATTCAACGGTGAACCAATAGATTCGTCCCGCATATTTCAGTAACTCATCGGCAGTTTCTTTGATGAGCTGAATTGCCTTTGCATCCCCCTGCACTGCTTCGATTTGTTGATCTCGATCGGCGTAAATTATATTTCGAGCTTCACCGTGATACTTCATCACATTTGCAACCGCAGAAATAGTAAACGTCGCGACGTGTCCGGCAACGTCGTGCCCAATGTCAGGTTCTTCGAGGTAATCTGTGCCGAGCGGACGCATGAATGTCGTCACCGGAAAGAAACGTTTACTGTGACACGTAAAAAAGAGTTCGGCAGGAATGATCTCATTGACGGTTGCGAGTTGCCATGCCGTCTGTTGATAGATTCGTGCGTTGAGTAAGTAAAAGTCTGGAATGACGCCTCCAGAAATTTCGAATAATTTTTCACCATTCTGATATTCCTGGCAGGCAAATTTTTCCTTGGTTTTTTTCTGCTGGGCGACCAGACAAGCCCAGCTGAGATGTTCTTCAAAAGAGTAGTTTTCGTAATGCTGTTGGCATTCGTAATCACCCAGTGCGACCGACTCGGAGCCAAGGTTGCCTGTTCGAAAGGGAAGCCCTGATTTGGCAGCCGCAATGTAGGCGGCTCGTTTGTGGGAGTCGATCGGATACGGAACATCTGTCCGGGACAATTCCGTTTCCAAACGCTGAATTCGCTCTTCGAGCGAAAGCGGTGTCACATCACTTAGCTGGAGCCCGTTTTTTTGGGCAAACAGTTCGTAATCGGCTTGCGTATGATTGGGCATAGCTCACTCGCTTATCCATGTGATGAAACCAAGCCGGCTTATTAAAAGGCCTGGGTATTGATTGTATGATGCTCAAAATCATAGCGTTGATTGAGGCTAATCATAGCGATAACGAAATGCCGTCCAAGCTGTGGACGCCAGGCGATTGTTTCTAATCCCTGAGTGAAGACTCGCCTTGCCTGTCATCCTCAAGAGGCAGTACCGAATGAGCGGCGTAAGGAAGTTGGCTAACGTCGATTCAATCGCGGTCTTGAAGGTATTTGGCTGCACCTGCCTCGATTAATTTTTCGGCAACTCTCTGACCAAGTGAGTTCGATTGCTCCAGATCACTTGTTTCTTCGCACTCAATTTTGTGTTCCCCGTCATGGCTGAGAACTGCGCCTTTGAGTTGCAGCAGGCCATTCTGAACATGCGTTAAGGCACCGACGGGTGAGAGGCAGCCAGCATACAGCGTTCGAAGCATCGCTCGTTCTGCCATTGCGCGATGAAAACTTACTGGGTCATTAAGACTTGCGATTCGCGAAATTGTCTCCTCGTCTGTTCGGCGGGTTTCCAGGCCGAGGGCTCCTTGGCCGACAGCCGGTACCAATTCGTTCGGCGGGAACTTGTACGAGATTCTCTTTTCGAACCCGAGCCGAAGCAGGCCCGCTGAGGCTAAGATGATCGCGTCGAATTCACCAGCATCAAGTTTCTTCAATCGCGTATCGACGTTACCGCGAATGTCTCGAATTTCAAGATCCGGTCGCAAATGCAGTAGTTGGGCAGCTCGGCGGACACTCCCAGTACCGATGACAGCCTGCGGAGGCAGGTCTTGTAAACTAGTGAAACGGTTGCTGACTAATGCATCGGCGACAGTTTCACGCGGTGGCACTGCCGCAATCGTAAGTTGTGGATGATCTTCAGTAGGTAGGTCTTTGAGACTGTGGACTGCGAGATCAATCTCTTCATTCAAGAGAGCCACCTGAAGGCGTTTTGTGAAAAGACCTTGCCCACCAATTTGAGCGAGCGAGCCCGTTTGGATATCACCCTCAGTTTTTATTGTTATAAGCTCAACGCTAACGCCAAGTTTTTCAAGTTCGCACTTAACCCAATTGCTTTGCCACAAAGCTAATTGGCTGCCGCGGGTACCAAGCCGGATGTCTGATTTTTTGTTAGCGTGATTTTGTGTCATGTTGTGCTAGGTTGTGCTGAAACTTGAGCGAACGTCCGACGTTGCCAGACTTAGTCGTCGCCTGAGGCATCGTTTTCCAGTTGCGCTTTGTTTTGATTCTTCTTTTGAAACTCGCCTTCAATCGCGGATTTTGCGGATTGGTGATCCGGTACGACTACACCGCAGCTAACGCAATATTGGATAGCTTGGTCAATTGTAATGTCGAGATCGACGGTTTCGCTTTTGGGAATTGAAATTGTGAATCCCGTTGCCGGCATAGGACTGGTGGGCATTAAAACTGACAGTACGGGTTCACCGGCAGCGCGGCGGATATCCAGCATGCTCTCTCCGGTTACAAATCCGATTGACCAAATCCCTCGTCGAGGATATTCAACTGCGACGACTCGCGTAAATTGAACATCAGTTTCACTGAATGCGAAATCGGTGACCTGTTTGACGGACGAGTAAACGTTTCGAATGATCGGTAGGCGATTGATGAGCGATTCAAATTGATGCCAAAAAAATCGACCAATTCCCGCGGCGAGTAATTTTCCGACAATGTACATGACCCCGAGAAAGATGGCCAAAAAGGCCGGTATCACAAGGTGTCGTTTTAAGTATCGCAGTTGTACGTAACGCTTATAGTAGTCGTGCGCAGTAGAGAGATTCGCAGTGCCGGGATTTGCGCTGACCATCTCGAACACGTCCAATGGGAGCCACTGACTATTAAATTGGACTAATAAAGTTCCGTCGAGCGAAGTGTAAAGCTTTCCTTGAGGGCCAGACTTGAATCGATCCTGAACGTTTTCTAGTTCGTTCGTTTCGACTTCGATCATCGAATCGGTGCGGATATCTTCGATTGCGTAGGCAAGGGCCGTTTCGGAAAGTGACTCAACAGGAAGTAAAATAGCTCTTTCGATCGTGTTCCAAGCCCAGGCGAAGAGCATAATTGTCAGCAACGGTGGGAGTAGGATTCCCAGCCCTCTGAGCGTTGCGATTCGGAACGGGTTAAAGGACCGGCGAAACCAGCCAGCCTTGGGAGGAGGGTTCTTTTTATTACTTTGTTTGACAGCGGATTTTTTCCGAGTCGATTTGTCTTCTGAGTTCATTAAAAATCGGCAATCAGCAAACGGGTGTAAGCATACGGGGATTAAGCAAGGGGTTAATTATCAGGCGATGCACACCTAAGTAGTGGACGCTGGGAGCAGTAGTTTAGCTGACACGGGCGCCCCTCGCGATGACACCTACATAAACTTTCTCAACTCCGGAGCGAAGTAATATGCGGGAAATTTCATTGACCGTTGCCCCTGAGGTCATGACATCATCAATTAGGAGTACGTTTACCCCTTGAAGTGAGGTCGAGCGATTCACGCTAAAAGCATTTTGAACGTTTTTTTGACGGGCTGTACTGGCGAGCGTTCCTTGCTTTTTTGTGCTTCGTTGGCATTTCAGAATTTCTGGTCTGAACTGTCGATCGATCCCGTGTGCGATGGTCTCGGCAATCATCTCGGCAGCCTGAAAGCCTCGCTTCAACCTTCGCCACCAATGCGTTGGGACTGCGGTAATTAGATCAACGTTATCAAATAATTCAGAATCAATTAATTGATTCGCTAGTAAGTTACCTAACTGAATCGTCAATGGTTCGTCATGCTGGTTTTTCATTCGAATAACCAACTGCTGGAGCTGACCCTGGTAGTTGCCAAGTGAAATCGCCCGAGTGAATCGAAAGTTTTTCTTAAAACAAAGTGCGCATCTCCTGCCCAAAGGCGATTGCTGGTTCAGTTGAGCTCCGCAAGTCCAGCAGGTGGCAAGGTCTTGATGAACCAAATTTGGAAAGCAACGGTCGCACCAATGGCTTTCCAGTAAAGATGTGAGTCGATCGTATTGATGCAATGAGGTCGCATGGTCACCTCGATATTGATTTTGCCGGATCTTGGATTGGCCAATTTCAGTTCGGCAATTGACGCATCGAGGCGGGAAACAGAGGGTTCGCATTTTAGATGCAATTTCCAGCATGCTTTTGTCCGTGTTTGCGTTGGTGGTTCGTCTTGCGAAACTGCCGCTACCTCACGTGCTGTTGGATTGTTAGAGCTGTTGGGGGGGATGTCAATCATTCGCTCACAGAATTCTGAGCGAGGTGTGGCAACCGCTGTCGAGTTCAAGTGGCTTATTCAGGTTGGGAATCGGCTCAGATACTCCCAAAGGCATGGTGGAATCACGAAGGTTGCGAATAAACACGGCTGGTTTTACGCTAGCAAAAATAGGCTGGGTCAGTTGTTTTGAAAGAAAGTTGCAGTCGATTGAAAACGGTGGGCAATCTACAATCTTTGGGAGGCCTCTCCGAACAAGAACGATAGAATTGACGGGTAAAAAGCAGAAAAATGACAATTGTCGATCGCTATTTACTCTCTGTCTTTTTAAAGACGTTTTTGATTTGCTTTGCCAGTTTCTTTGGCCTGTTTCTCGTTATCGACGGCACGGGGAATGCAGATGAGATCGCTGCGATTGCTGAGGCCGATGGTTTGTCTTCGGCGATCTTCGATCGATACTACCCGCAGTGTGCTGCCCGTTTCAATGAACTCGCAGGCGTGTTTATTTTAGTGGCGGCGATTTTCTCAATTAGCTTGTTACAACGGAATCGAGAAGTCACGGCAATCGAGGCGGCTGGAATCAGTAAGCTGCGTATTTTTAAAGTCGTTTTCGTTGCGGCCTCCATAATTATTGCGATGACGGTTTTGAGCCGTGAAGTTCTAATCCCCAAAGTGGGTGATCGCTTGACCATGGATTGGCAGGAATGGACTGAATGGAAAACATCCTCCGCAGTTTCGAAAGCATTCGATGAGAGGATTGATTACAAAACGGGAGTTGCCTTTTCCGGGGATCTTCTTTTACTTTCGAAAGACGGGATCACATCGCCCGAAGTAAGAATTCCAAGTGGCTTAGAGGCGGGGTTCCAAAAGATAAAGGCAGAGAGTGCTTTTTTTGAAGTTGCGGAGTCAGGCAAACCTTCGGGATTTCGTTTCCACAAGGTAAATTTCCCAAAGGAAATGCATCAACTGGAGTCAGTGGAAAGCGAAGGCGGTGAAACCGTGGTTTATACACCACGTGATTTCGAGTGGTTGCACAATAATCAATGTTTTGTTGCCACTGATCTAAATACTAAAAAATTACTTGTCAGTACTGATGCTAAATACAAGTCAACGCCCGAGCTGATTGGTGAGCTGAAAGCGACAAAAAAACGGAAAGTAAATGAATTGGCTGTTGAGCTGCACTCAAGATTCTTGAAGCCGGTGATGGACTTCACTTTACTTTTGCTTGGGTTGCCTTTGGTGATTCGAAAGCTTGAAAAAAACGTCGTGTCTGGCGTTTTGGGTGGATTGGGAGTTATCGTTTTATTTCTGTTGGTGGAAATGGTCTGTCACTCTCTTGGTGGTAATGGTCTTATCGGGTCTCCGGCGCTCTCCGCCTGGTTACCCTTAATGATTTTATTTCCTGTGTCATTGATTTTTATGCGGGATCTCTCACGCTAAATTTTCATTCAGTTAAAGTTTTGAGCGAACAAATATTTAGCTTAAGATGGATTGGCAACTGCCAGGACTTTTGGCTTCGGGATTGAATTTACAGATAGAGGAGTTTGCGATGAGAAGGTTAATCTGTGCGGCCCTGCTTTTCACGATTGCTGTTGCTCTTGGGTGCGATGGAGAGCAGTTGTCGAATAAAGAAAAAGAAGCGCAAACGGCCCAAAATGAAAAAGTGAAGGTGGCACTCGAAAAGCAGGAACGGCAGCCCTTAAGTAAGCCACCCGAATTGGAGAAGAACGCTGCAGAGTTGACAGAAACAGACAGTGCAGAAACGCCCTTGGTGGCCGCCGAGGTTTTGGGTGCAGCGTTGAAGTCAGCAAAAGCCGAAAACAAGGCGGTTCTTGTTCATTTTACTGCGGATTGGTGAGGGTGGTGTCACAAACTCGAGGAGTTCCTCGTGAAGAACAGTCCTTTGTTCGAAGATAATTATTTGGTCGTTGCAATCGCGACTGACAAGATGGAGGGTGGACAAGTCATGTTCGATGAGATGAAAAAGGATCGGTCCGGCGGTATGCCTTGGATGGTGATTCTTGATGGTGACGGAAAAGAACTGATTACATCCGTTGGTCCGGAGGGCAATATTGGCTGTCCGGTTCAGCCCGCTGAAGTTGATCACTTTGTGACGATGATTGAATCATCATCAACTTCAGACGAGCAGCGTCTTGAGGAAATTCGCCAAGCCTTTGCTAAGCGTAAGAAGGATTAATGACTTCAGCGTTTTATCGTCGAGTCAGTTGTCGTCGAGTCATTTCAATTAGGTGCAGCGGAATTAAACATTGAGAAGTGGGTTTGCTTGTTTAAGTAAATCTGCAGTCGCCGCAGCACAGAAAAATGGTTGTTCTATATCGATTTCATGCCCTCGGAAATCAGCGACAGAGGCGCCTGCTTCGCGGGCGATTAGCCAACCGGCAGCAACATCCCATTTAGAAAGACTGGTTGCCCAGTAGCCATCGGCGCGGCCGCAGGCAACGTAACACAAGTTGAGCGCGGCAGAACCGAGTCGACGAATGCTGCCTACGTTCTCCAACATGTTCAGGAATCTTACGACCTCTGGGTTGGTTCTGGTCATGCCGCGAGGGAAACTGAATACAAACAGTGATTTTCCGATTTCCTTGCAGCCGCTCGCTTGAATAGGCTCGCCATTTAATTTGGCTCCCAATCCTTGGGATGCCCAGTAACATTCGTCGAGCACCGGATCCAAAACCGTGCCGACGAGTGGAGTCTTGCGACGATATAAGGCAATTGAAACGGCGAAAGATCGAAGGCCGTGAACGTAGTTGGTTGTTCCGTCGAGAGGATCGACTATCCAGCAAAAATCCGAATCGGAGGTTTCGTCGGAATCCCCGGTTGACTCCTCGCCAATGAATCGATGCTCGGGAAATTCAGAATTCAAAAATTCTTGAATGACTTGTTGGGATTCGACATCCGCCTGTGTCACTAGGTCACGGAATCCTTTTTCCCGGGTGGTCGTTTTTCCCATCCACTTCAAAAGAACTTGACCGCCTCGTTTGGCCGCTTCTCGACTGGCTGCTGAGTAGATTTCCAATTCTTCGGGGCTGATTTTCATAAATGGTTTCAGTGGTTCGGCTGAGATTGAGGTGGAGGGTATTGCCTAATTTTTGTTGGCAACGCTGAGTTCGCATGCCGGTGGAGCTGCCTTTGCGTAAGTCCGGTTTGGACATAATCACGTCGGCGAGTCTGGCTCTCCCCTTGCGGTTGTAGCTTGAATCTTGGGGCAGGGAAAGTAGATTGGGAGGGGAGCGTTGAATCCATGGGGTTGATAGTGGAGCGAGCGGATGTTGCGAGGAAGGGAAATTCTGTTTTCAGGCCGAGTTCAGGGGGTCGGTTTCAGGTACACGGCCAAGCAATTATCTCGTCGATTTAGCGTTGCTGGAACAATCGAGAACTTATCTGATGGTCGGGTAAAGCTGTTCATTGAAGGTGAGTTGTCGCAAATCGATGGATTTATAGAGGCTTTACTAGAGGAAAACCGTGGTACCGTCGCGGATACCGAAAGAATCGGAAAACCCTATCGGGGTGAGTTTACGGGCTTCGAAATCATCGGTTGAATCAGCGTATTCGGAACCATTCAACCTCCCTTTGCTCTACTCTGACATTTGCAGCCACTCTCCCTTTGAAGAATCTGAACAATGTGAACATAATATCCGTAAACACAAGGATATATCTCTCTCCCGTGTAAAATGCCGTAATTTCCACTTGGCTTCACTAATAAGACGACATCAGCATGACTAGCGTCCCCTTTCTTATTGCTCAGAACATAAAAGTAACGAATTGGTTGACTCCGGTCTGGCTAGTTTCTTTGGGCATCACGATTGGCTTCATCTTTGTACTGTTGATGATGGCCAAGATCCTCGTTTTTCAGCGGATCAAGTTTTTCAATACGGTCAGCGAAGATTCGCGAAAGTATACGATTTTCGGTTTGCTGACCGGTGTAATCTATTTTGGTCTTTTCACGTGGTTTCTGAGTTGGAGAACGGGCAATATATTTTCATCTGAAGCAGTCATGCCCCTCTGTTTCGCGTTTCCAATATCGATGTTTGTTGGCTTTGGTGCGTGGCGATTAATTGCGAGACGAATGATTGGCGAGACCGTAGATCTCTTCCGAGAAGGGTTCCTCAGTTGGGTTAACAAAGTCTGTATTGCGATGGTCGCGTTTACCATCCTTGGATTTGTTCTTGCGTCTTACAATGGATTTGGTTTTATCAAATTCGTTGATCAGCCAAACGAATTGGTTCAATCATTGGTGCGTTTGCCGTTTACTGGGAAATTTGAAAAATCGTTCACTGTACCCGCGTCGACGACTCAGGACGGTGGACGTGGAATTGATGTTGGTTTTAATGGTGCCGAATTAAGGGTCTTTGGAATTCAATCGAATGAACGATTGGATATGGCAGTGTTTCCAATCGATGAAGCTGCGACTACGGGGATTGTCGATATCCAGCCAGGTTCCGACGAGATGATTTTGAGGCAGCGAGTTGATGGGCGGGGCCCCATCCCTCTTGACCGGATTGACCAACTCTATTTTCGATACATGGGAAAAGCAGGAACAGAGGCAACGGTTAACATCTCATGGTTGGTAACGCCGATTTACCAGGAAGTGGGAGTCGTGCCGGTTGTGGCCGTGTTTGTATTCGCGATTTATCTGTTCTACCTTACCTTTGCGACAACGTGTCCAAAGGTGTTCGCCATCGCCCACTCAACCTTTAAAACGGAAGTTAATCAACCGTTGTTTCTGCTCGTCCTCGTGATTGGAGCGTTGTTTACGGTTGGCTCGATTTATGTTCCGTACAATACGTTTGGTGAAGACATCAAAATGTACAAGGATTCTGGATTAACCCTAATTCGTGTCCTTGCGATTTTCCTTGCGATATGGGCGGCCAGTAAGTCGGTTGCCGAAGAGATCGAAGGGCGGACCGCGTTGACGGTACTTTCGAAACCTGTGGGGAGGAGACAATTCATTTTTGGAAAGTTTACCGGAATATCCATGGCGATCGCAGTGATGTTTATCGTTCTTGGATTGTGGTTTGTGATTTGGACTGCCTACAAACCCATCTACGATTACCAAGAAGCTTCGAAGGGGCTTTGTGAATGGCCTCAGTGCTTCATTGAATCGGTTACGGTCATCCCGGGGATAATCCTTTGTTTCCTCGAAGTGTTGATTTTTGTTGCGATCAGCGTTGCGATTTCAACTCGATTCGGAATTCTTGCAAATTTCTTAATCTGTTTTTCAGTTTATGTGCTTGGACATCTGACACCGCTGTTAGTTCAGTCGTCGCTCGCTGAATTTGAACCCGTTGTTGTGTTTGGAAACTTGATTGCGATTGTATTTCCCGTTCTCAACCATTTTGACATTCAAGCTGCAATCAACACGAATTCCGTGGTGCCCTACTCTTATATGGGCTGGTCAATCATTTACACCTTCCTATACGGTGCGATGGCCATGCTGTTGGCGTTGGTGCTGTTTGAGGATCGAGATCTCGCCTAGTCCTTGAGGTCTGCGGCCGAGGCTCATTCGTGGTAAGAGCGATGCCGCGATGAGATAACCCTTGCCGCGGGCGGTCTTGGGATTGCCCCTGTGCACGGAATAAATGCAACGCTGGCTAACGTTATGGGTCCCTCAGGAAACATTGCTTGGCCCCTGTTCAGGGGTGGCGTGTCACCTAATTAATGGCGAGTGACCCGTATTTAGGCGACCCTGCGACGTTGTTCTTCGTCAGCATTGAGCGGGAACGGCAGCAGCGTTGGAGGTGCCTGAGGCATCGTTTCTGATGATGGCTGTCCCGCGGAACTCTCGCTCCAGCTATGGGCATTAATTGAGTTAATCACAGAGTCTGCGATTTTAACTGCTTCTGCACCTTGTTGCACACTCACACGCGTCGGTTGGGACGTCCGGATGGCATCGAGCCAATCCTGTTGTTCTGCCAGAATCGCGTTTGTTTGAGGAACCTCGATCTCGGACTTAGGAAGTATTTTTGAAAAGAGGTTTTCGCGAATGAACGCTTGTTGTTCGGGAGTGGTATCGAGAAGATCGTACTTTTTGTTTTGAATCCAGGTGGGAACTTTTACAAAAGTGACTTTGTTGGTGGCGAGGTCGGCGTTAGCAAAACCGTCAGTACCAAAGATTTGAAAACTTCTTTGTGCTTCAAAGCTGCAGCGTGAAGCGGTCAAGTTTGCCACGCCACCGCAGCTGAATTGTAGACGGGCGTGAGCGATATCTTCGTTGTGCCCGAACATGGAAACGCCTGTGGCGCGGGTTTCTACCAACTCCCCTTCAAACATTGAATTGATGAGGTCGATGTCGTGAATCATCAAGTCGTGAACGACTCCAATATCAGTCGACCGAAAAGTGTACCCGCTCATGCGGGATGCCTGAATGAATTTAGGTTGGCCAACTAATCCCAGTGCAGACTTGATCGCTGGATTAAACTGCTCGACGTGGCCTACCTGAACCACACACCCATTATTCTCAGCCGCTTTGACCAGGTCATTTGCATCGGTTACCGAATCGGTGAGTGGTTTTTCGATGAGCGTGTGAACTTTTGCATTGAGAAGTTCTTGCGCGATCTCAAAATGCATACGTGTTGGCGTGGCAATGACAGCCGCATCGATTTGATCGATCAGTTTGCGATAGTCGCTAACAACATTGACTCCAAATTCATCAATGATTTGTTGTTGAGCCGCCGGGCTTGGGTCGGCCACAGCGACCAAATCAATTTCCGATTGAGTTTTAAGGAGACGTGTGTGAATCCTTCCCAGATGTCCTGCTCCAATGACGGCAACTCGTAATTTTGTCACGCTGCTTTTCTCCTTAGCTCGCGTCCGCGACCATGGCGGCCCGCTTGCGACTGGGCAACCGTTTCTAGGAAATGGCTGATCTCAGGAATTAAATGGCCTTTTGATTTTAGAATTTCTTCGCAATTGGTCAGCCCAACACGGGCTCGATACATCAATCGATACGCTTCGTCGATTGCGTCGACCACAGGTTGTTCGAAATCATTTCTTCTCAGGGCGACGATGTTGATGCACCGAGGACGAGCTGGGCTTCCGTCAGCCAGCATGTAGGGGGCGATGTCCTGAAGCACACGGCTTGCCGCACCAATAAACGTGTAACAGCCAATCGCGCCGTAGTGGGTAACGGCGACAGAGCCAGAGAGTGTCGCGTGGTGGTCAACGTGGACGTGCCCGCCGAGCATCGATCCGTGTCCAATGATTACGCGGTCGCCAATCACGCAATCGTGGGCGATATGCACATTGCCCATGAAATAGCAATCGCTGCCAACGCGAGTGTAATAATCTTCTTTTTCACTTGCCCGATTGATGGTGACACATTCCCGAATCACATTTCGGTCGCCAATGACGACCTTAGTGTCCGTACCCCGGTAACTAAGATCTTGAGGCTCTCCACCGAGAACAGCACCGGGTGAGACGAGGTTGTCTTCGCCTAACGTGACGTCGCCCAGAATCGTCACGTTATTAATTAATTTAGTATTTCTGCCAATCTTTGCTTTCGGTCCGATAACGCAAAATGGCCCTATTTCGACGCCCGGTGCGAGGTAAGCCGCCGGGTCGACGCAGGCCAAGTTCGACACCTTGGGTGCTGGTTCTTGTGTGTCCACTTGCTGCGTGCCTTGGTTGGGGGAATATATATCCACAGAATTTCGTTTCAAGCTGATTTGCGAATGGTGTTAGTATGGCCTATTTGCTGCAGTAGCGCGAATACCAATTGTGAGTTCAAACGGTGGCCGCTTTTTGATGCAGTGAACTTTCCAATCAGGTCAGTACCCGATAGTGAGAAGTCACCAATCATGTCTAGTAGTTTGTGTCGAGCACATTCGTTTTCGAATCGAAGCTGGTTGTCGATCGGCCCTTGTGGCCCAAAAACGAGGATGTCTTGATAGCTGACTCGTTGGCCTAGCCCTTTTTTCTGTAGTTCCTGTGCTTCCTCAAGAAGCACAAAAGTTCTTGCCGGAGCAATGTCCGAGGCAAAAACCTCGGGGGTGACCTGAGTTTGGTAGGTTTGCGTTCCAATGGAAGGGCACGCGTAATTCAGCTGGTAGGCGAGCTCGAATTGATCCTGCTCAACCGGTTCTGCTTGAATCCAAGCATTTTCGTCACCAACGCGAATGGTAGAAGCGACGCGGAGCGTTTCTCGATCAGCGTCCAGTTCCACCCGTCCCGCTTGGATCAAAGCATCCGAAAACGCTTTGCTTGATCCGTCGTCACCCGGCATTTCAGCCCGAGTAGCGTGGATTTCACAGTTGTCGATGTTCAGTCCAGCCAGTGCTGCAAGAACATGTTCGACCATTTCAACGGGGCAGCCCTCGGCAACTAACGTTGTTCGCCGAGGACCGTTGATTCGGTTCTGAATAATGGCTGGAATCCTGGGTTGACCAGGAAGGTCGGTTCGTACAAAGACGATGCCGCTATTGGCTTTCGCAGGTTGGAAGTTCAATTCGATATCCCTTCCGCTCCAGAATCCATAACCGGATACTGAGACGCTTTGGGAGATCGTAGTTTGTTTTCTGGGAGGAGCCAATTTTTTACTTTCAGGGGAGCAAGCGAGCCAGCGAGTTCATTTTTCCGGTGTTGGAGTTACTTTTGAAAAGTACTACCGGGACTCTGCGCGGACGCGATCTGATTGACCCTGGCAATTACCAGATCCGTAATGTCATTTTGCGGAACATGGTAGATCACAGCTTGATTGACCTTTTGCATGACTGATCCTGGCTTGGCTGGATCGATCTGACCTCGATCAAATTTTAGAACGAGTTGAATGTCGTTTCGATCGCAATATTGCTGGATGACATTTTTAATTGCCTGATAAGTTTGGTAATGCAGTTGAGCTTCGCGTTGCATCAACCCCCGCATCGTGTCTTTTTGATCGACTTCCATTTTGGCGGCTTGCTGAGCCAAAGCGGTCTCTTCAAGCTTGAATTCGGCGGTTCCTGGCGTCAAACTTTGCTCCAGCAATCTGGCTTTTTCCATTAAGCCCTGCTGAGCCGTCATGGAATCCATTTTGAATTTTTCAGCTTCAGTTCTCAACGCACCGAGTTGGTCGCCAAAACTGACATGACTCTTGAAAATCAGGGGAATATCAACAATAGCGACTTTTTGCTGAGCCGATACCGAAGAAAGATTCATCAAGGCGGTTACCGTGAGAACGGTAAGAAAGGTTGCGATCCGTCGCTTAGTTTTCACTTTCAGCACTCCTTGCTGTCGTGAGAGTTACTCGATTCGGTTTCGGAAATCCATTTGCCGAAGCCAGCCGGTTCGAGTTGTCAAAATGTCTCGTGTTCGGCATTGTGTCGCCGATTGGGTTTTTCGTAAAGGCGGATTTAGTTGGAAAATATCTGCCAGCACCGCATAAACGGTCGAGTTTTTAAAAATTCGCTGTAAATGTCTCACGCAGTTCGGCTGCTAATTCTCCGTACCGGACGTAGAAACCACGTGAAATCATGACTAAATAGACATTGAGTCCCAGTGAGATCAGCAGCATTACGTAAATGAAAAAGGTAGAGTTGCTCGAAGAATTGTCTGATTTATTTTCTGTGATCCCTATGGGTTCGGCAACGTCGCTGGAAACGTTGTTGACGAATTTGCGTTCGGCTCTATTCCGAGCTGTGTTGGTTGGGGAGGTTCGGTTTCCATTACCGAGTGAATTTTCAGCTGGAATGTCGTCGGCGTGGTTGGCAAGTTGAGTTTGCGGATTCGGAAATACAGGATCGCTGGTGCGATTCGGCGGAGCGGTTGGCCAGGATGGATTTGGAATTCTGGCTAGATTGGATGGGGAGGGAAGGCTTTGAGTTGGTGCTTTATTAAGAGGCATGAATTCCTGTCGTTGCGGCACGTTTTGAGGTGTCGCGCCATCGAGCATGTAAGCTGGTTTCTTGTTACCGGGAATCCAATCAGGCTGGGTATTGCTCGCTAGGTTGGGTTGATCATTGAAATACGCAAATTGAACTTTGGTAAAACGACCTCGTTCTTCCTCTGGTAATTCATACACGAGACGGCAGGTTGTTAGAGATTGAATGTCGGATTCTCGCAATTCAAATCTAATGATTCCATCTTTTTGCCCAGATACCTGGCGATTCAGTTCTTTGAGTGATAAATCTGGGGTTGAATTGCCGTATTTTGTGAGGACAAAACCATTGACTCGCTCCAAACCTAACGGTCTCAGGTTTTCATCGCGCGGATCGATGTCTGCCTCTAGTTCGCCCTGCACTCGGAATTCGTTAATGGTGGCTTCGTCCAAAGTAAAGATCACAGGCTTGCTAAGGCTCTGCGTGATTGCAGGTTCTGACGTTGGAATTTGCTCACCGGGTGCGCTGTACACGGTTGGGCTGAGAATGCCTGCAATGGCAATGGCGAAAACTAAGGCGGTGAAACCCTTCATGGACAACTCCAACATTCAATTAATTTCTGGGTAGCACTCTATAATAATGATTCGGTAACATGCGGGTAAATAGCGAAATCTTCGGGGAAGCAGGGAATGTCCTGGAGCGAGTTGACTTGTGAGCCTTAAACCGCGTCGATGAAGTTGTTGTTGGTTGACCTACCTAAAACAGAAATTATCAAAGTGCCTAATCAAACTGACGATCTTTTGGCTAAAACGTCGGATGTTTCCCCATCTGGTCAAAATTCTGACGGACGTGGGGACGGTCGGTGGAGCAAAGCCAAGCTAATCCGCTGTTTCCGCATTGTGATGATGATCTCTGTTGTGATCGCAGTTGTCTACACTGCTATCACTTCTTTTCAGCAGTTGCGCCAAGAAGGTTTTGATTTTTCAGCTGTTAAATACGGTTGGTGGGTCGGCGCAGTCGGGGCTTACATTGGAACCATGTTTTTATCTTGTTGTTTTTGGTTTCGCGTGTTGATTGCGTTGGGGCAAAAGCCGAAATTCGGAGCGGCCTTGTTGGCATTTTTTGCAAGTCAGCTTGGCAAATACGTGCCGGGGAAAGCGATGGTGGTTGTAATCCGCACCGATATGATTCGCGGAGACGAGGTCAGTACAGCACCGGCAGCGGCGAGCGTTTTTGTCGAAACATTAACTTGGATCTTCGTTGGGTCAGTGATTGGTAGCCTACTGTTAGTCTTGCAGTTTGAAGGGCAAATGCTTCTGAAAACAATTGGCGTTTTGCTGTCCGTCATTGCTGGAATATTGACTTGGCCACCGATCTTTCGCTGGATTGCTTTAAAATTGGGGGTTGTGAAGGGGCGGAAGGCAAAAAAACTATTGAACGGCCTGAATCTTCAGACAATGAGTTTCGGTTGGCTATTGATGACGATGGGTTGGTGCTTGAACGGCTTAAGTTTGTGGATGGTACTAAAGGGCTTGCCCGGAACCGCCGTGGCGATTTCTGATTTTTCGTTGGCGATGGTTTGTGTCTCTTTGGCGACCGTGGCCGGTTTCGTTTCATTGCTTCCCGGTGGTTTGGGCGTTCGGGAGTTAGTCATGATTCCGCTGCTTGGTTCTCAGTTTGGTGCGGTCACGGCGATTGTAGCGGCGATTGTGATTCGGGTTATCTGGTTAACAGCAGAACTCGCCACGTCTGGTATAATTTACGGTTACCGCCAGGCAATTGGTAAAGTACCGTAGAGAAGTTGTTCTCTGGAGCGAAAGAAGCATGCCAACAATCTCAATCATTATCCCTGTTTTTAACGAAGAAGATTCGCTCAAAGAACTTCATCGCGAGATAAGTGCAGTTGCTGAGGCAAATCAGTATCAGGTTGAGTATGTTTTCGTTGATGACGGATCAACCGACCGCAGTTGGAGCGTATTATCTGAGTTGGCGGATACTGATGCCCGCGTGCAGTGTATCCGGTTTCGCCGGAATTTTGGCAAGGCAGCTGCATTGCGAGCTGGAGCGGAGACAGCCACGGGCTCACTATTGGTGACGATGGATGCAGACCTGCAGGATGATCCGGCTGAATTGCCGAGCATGCTGGAAAAACTGGGTGACGATTATGATTTGATCAGTGGTTGGAAACAGGTACGGCACGACCCCATTGGGAAAACGGTGCCGTCCAAGGTCTTTAATTGGCTGGTCGGTTTTCTAACCGGTGTTAAGCTCCACGATCACAATTGCGGATTTAAGTTGTATCGCCGGGAAATCTTTGACGAGGTCAAGCTCTATGGAGAGATGCACCGATTCGTTCCCGTTTTGGCTCACGCAAAAGGTTTCCGGGTTGGCGAAATACCCGTCAATCACCGGGCCCGCGAACATGGAGTCTCGAAGTATGGATGGTCTCGTTTACCCAAAGGTTTTTTAGATTTGCTGACGGTCAGTTTTTTAACTGGGTTCAATCAGCGTCCACAGCATGTGATTGGCGCGTTGGGTTTGTTTTCACTGGTTCTTGGTTCTGCTGGAATTGCATACATGACGGCCTATTGGATTCTTCGAGTCTCCTTTGAAGCTTTCAGTGAATGGGCCCCTGTTCATCAGCGGCCACTGCTCCTTTATTCTCTAGGCGGTTTTTTGCTTGGCACCCAATTGCTGTGTATGGGGTTTCTGGCAGAGTTGATCGTTGCCCGGGGTCAAGAAAATCGAGAGCCCTATTCCATTCGAAGCCAACTTGGTGAATCGCGGAAAACATAATCAGAGAATATTTTCAACATTTAAAAGAGATTCAGTTTTCATCGTTGAATTTTCTTTTTGCGGTTTTAGGCGATAGTTAAGTCAGTATGAATGCGTCTTCAAATTCTAAAAATCAGAATGAGACTTGCCCTGCCGAGTTGCCAAATTTCTGCGCGCAAAGACACTGGGCTATTTTTTGGATTTTGATCTTATGCTCGTTGTCGGTTGTCGCCGGACGTGTCTTGACGGTCCAAAATCATCAAGCCCGAGGCGATTCACCGTTTTTTAGCGCGAACGATCGAAGTCGATGGTGCACCATTAGGTCACTCGGTGATGATGGTACCTATCGAATTGACGAGGTGATTCGTCGAGGACAACCGATCGATTGGGATTCGATCGACAAAGTTCAGCATGTCGGTGAGGATGGGCGTCTCCATTTTTATTCTAGTAAGCCGACGCTGTTACCCACGCTTTTGGCGGGGGTTTATCGTGGTGTCAAATTTTTAACTGGAAGAGATCTTGAGAACGATCCAATTTTTGTGGCGAGGCTGATGTTGTTGCTTGTGAACGTTGGTGGATGGGCGGTCTACCTGTATTTCATGGCACTTACCATTAACTCCATTCCCGTTCGTGATTGGTCTCGATATTACGTTTTGGCTTGCGCCGGTTTTGGAACTTATCTTTCGACGTACGTTAACACGCTCAATAACCACTTGCCCGCAGCGATCAGCGTGATGATTTCTTTGTATTGCCTGTCGGTGATTTGGCGCAAGGAGAATGCTGGCTGGCGTTATTTCTTTGCGGCGGGGCTGTTTTCGGCATTTGCCGCTGCGAATGAATTACCTGCTCTCTCGTTTTTTAGTTTGGTTGCGTTGTATTGTTTGGTTCGTTCGCCACGCAGAACGGCGTTGGGGTTTGTTCCCGGTTTTGTGCTGGTCGCGGTTGGTTTTTTTGGAACCAATTTCCTTGCCCATGGAGAATACCGACCGGCCTATGCCCATCGAGGTGACGGTGATGTAGTCAAGACGCTAGCGGGTGACTTTGAGGGGGCGTTGGTCAAAGGTCAGCTGCCAACGGAATTAAACTACTATGAACTTGGATCCCCCGAAGTTAGCGTCGGGACTTGGCCTAGTTCGCCCAGTAACGAAACCCGGTGGGTTGTGCGGGATCTCCTTTCGGCGAAACAGTTTTCGATTGTCAAAGTGGGCGATGCCGGGGGGGCTAGTTTCGAATATGAAATTCGCCAATGGGATAATTGGTACGACTATCCGGGGAGTTACTGGCTGGATGTGAATGCGGAATCCAAATCGCTCGTTGACCGTGGGCAGCCTTCTGGAATCTTGTATGCATTTCACGTGCTGTTCGGCCACCATGGTATTTTTTCATTGACCCCAATGTGGGTGATGAGTTTTGCTGGAATGTTTTCGCTATTGATTGGGGCCAAAATAGCAGGACAATTTCAAATGCGCTGGCTTGGTTTGATGACAGTTGTGCTGTCGATGGTTGTGATTGGATTCTATCTCAATCGACCTGAAATGGATCGAAATTACGGTGGCGTAACAAGTGCCTTGAGGTGGTTGTTTTGGTTAGCGCCGTTGTGGTTGGTTTGCATGTTGCCGGTGGTGGACGGATTGGCAAGAACTAGAACTGGTAAAGCGATTTGTTACCTTTTGTTTGCCGTGAGCGCGGTATCAGCGTGCTATTCGGTGGCGAATCCCTGGGTTCATCCGTGGCTTTATGAAATTTGGGGAATGACGGGTTTGCCACGCTAGGTAACTACATTCAGCCGGTTGAAATGGCACCGGCTTGCCTGATTCGGTTGTTTCTTTTGTCGTCAGGTGTAATTTCACGGCGTTTGTTCCGTTGAAAAGCACAGGTTCCCCAGCATCTGGCTTGAGCTAAATCATGGTTAGAGTGTAAATTTGTGCAGGCCTCAAGCTTTCTAAATTTGCTCTTAATCTCGCAGCGAACAAACGCAATGAAAATTCAGTTTTACAATTCTTTGACGAACCAGCATGAAGAGTTCACTCCGTTAGAGCCCGGTAAAGTATCGATGTACAGTTGTGGACCGACGGTTTACGACTTCGCACACATTGGAAATTTCCGTTCATTTTTGTTTGGCGATTTGCTCCGACGATTTTTTGAATTGACAGGCCACGAGGTGCATCACGTAATGAACATTACGGATGTCGGGCATATGGTCGAGGGCGAAGCGGATAAAATGATGGAGGCAGCTAATCGCGTCAAAGTCAATAAAAAGTCCGGAAGGGTTCCCGAAGGAGCGATTGAAAATCCTGAAGACCCTTACCAAATCGCCGAGTTCTATACTCAGGCGTTCTTGGAAGATGCCCGGCGATTGGGTTACAAGGTGGCCTACGAGTATCCCCATAATGTTCCTAGAGCGACGCATCATGTTGAGGGTGCCAACGGCATGATTGGCATGATCCAAAAGTTACTCGAGCGAGGGCATGCCTACGTTGCCGATGATGGTGTTGTCTATTACAGCGTTGAGAGTTTTCCTGGGTATGGACAGTTGAGTGGTAACTCACTGGAAAAAATTCAGAGCAATGCTGGTGGTCGTGTTTCAGCGGAGAATCAATCTCGAAAGAAGCACCCCGGAGATTTCATGCTGTGGAAGCCGGATCAGAATCACATTATGAAATGGGATTCACCCTGGGGAGTTGGTTATCCAGGGTGGCATATTGAGTGTAGTGTGATGGCGCGGTCAATCATTGGTCGGGATGTGATCGACATCCATACTGGAGGCGAGGATTTGATTTTCCCTCATCACGAATGTGAGATTGCGCAATCTTGTGGTGCGACGGGAAAAGATCGGTTTGCCAATTTTTTCATTCATGCAAGATTTCTTTTTGTTGAAAATGAAAAGATGTCAAAGTCGTTAGGTAATTTCTATACGGCACGGGATGTGTTCGATGGGAAAGTGAAAGTCACTGACGAAAGGACCGGCGAGTTGACAGAGATGGGGCGTAGCGTGCATCCGGCGGTTCTCCGGTTTGAATTGATTAAATCACATTATCGAACCAATATGAATTTTACCGCGAAAGGGTTGATTGATTCTGCGCAAACGATCGACCGGATGGTTGAGTTCCGTAAAACGCTAGAGGATAAGATTGAGGGTGACAGCGGTGAGGTTGAGGTTGATTTGTCGCATCCTGTGCTTAGTGAGTTCGCCGCAATGTTGGCGGATGACCTAAACGTGTCAGGTGCTTTGGGGGCTATGCTTCCATGGATTAAGAGCGACCATCCAGATCCAAGGTTGTCTCTGGCTGTGTTGAAAAAAATGAACTCGGTTTTGTCAGTGGCCCCAATTAATGAGGGGATTGCGAACGCTGCGAAGGAGGTCGAATCTGAGTCCGATGCGGCTGAATTCGAGCAAGCTCAACAGTGGGCAAATGAAATGGATACGGCTCGAAAAGACAAAGATTGGCCGACGTCTGATGCGTTTCGTGACAAAATACATGCGGCGGGTTTTGAGGTGCAACAGACCCCGGAAGGTTCGAAAATCAAAAGAAAGCTAAGCGTTTAATTGGACGGCGGTTGGCGGGCGTGAGACTTGACAAAAAATAATTACGCAAAATGCTGATCGAATCTGTTTCTAAGGGGTTGGTCGCAATTTGGCACCCAGAAGACATTCATTGATACGAGAATTTAGAGGAAGGGAAATCGCATGACGGTACCGATGAACCAGTCGTTAGCTGTTCAGGAAAATATCGTTCTCCCAGGCGATACTAACGCGCACGATACGATGTTTGGTGGCCTTTTGATGAAGCGGATTGATGAGACGGCAGCCATCTCTGCCCGTCGACACTGTCGTGGATCTGTGGTTACGGCTTCGAATGACGGTGTCCATTTTCATCGTCCGATTCAGCGAGATGATATCGTTGTCTTAGAGTCCTACGTGTGCTCGGTCGGGCGAAGTTCAATGGAGATTTTTGTCAAAATAATGACGGAAAACGCGAGTCGAG
Organism: Mariniblastus sp.; assembly: GCA_029251085.1. GTDB lineage: Bacteria > Planctomycetota > Planctomycetia > Pirellulales > Pirellulaceae > Mariniblastus. The sequence goes on along the minus strand of JAQXDZ010000030.1, from coordinate 69,577 downwards.
ATTCGGATCGAAACGTTGCCGCCATTTCTTTTTTGACATTTGTGGCACTCGATGAAAATGGCAAGCCTACTCCTGTGCCTGCCGTAGAGCCACAGTCCCCCGAAGAGGTGGCTGTTTTTCGAGATCGAGATATGCGTAAACAGATGCGATTAAAAAAGCGTGAAGAAACCAACGGCTTGATTCAGGCATTGATCGACGACGTGTCGGCGTAGGCTTCGATTCTCGCCAGCACCGTTCTCTTTTAGCTGTTATTATCGTTGGTGCCCTTACCGGCTGGATTGGTCATGCTCAGGCGGTAGGATGTCGTAACTAATGGTTCTCGTTGATTCATCAATTTTTAAGTTGATGCCGCCCTTTGAAAAATCATCAAGGCAATAGGCGGCGGTGAACTCTGGGATTGAGATTTTCTGGGAAGGGATTTCTGGAAAAAATGAGTTCCTGGCTGCCGATTCAATGCCATGCGGCATTCCATCGCTTCCCAGTAACAGGTCTTCTCCGGGAGTGTATCCGACTTTGTCGATTAACATCCGGAATGGATTGTTCCCGATGCAATAGGCTTGATCGAGTCGGTCGGCGTAGTCACTCGAGTCACTGCTGAAATTGGGCTGCATGCAAAGTTTGATACCGAGATCGATAGCCATGTTTGCTTGCTCTTCGGAAATTAATTGAGCGTGTTCAATCCTAATTTCAGGAGCCCGTTTCAATCGCGGCTCTAGTTGTTTTAAGGCGGAGATAGTTTGTTCGATGGCGCGATCGCCGATGGCGTGAATTGCGAGGGATTTTTTCGTCTCCAGGCATTGGTCGATGGTGTTGGTGAGTTCAGAGTCTTTGTAAATCAACATGCCGCGATTCGTACCCTCGCCGTTAAGAAAGGGGCGATGAAGCGCTGCTGATTCCGAACCAAAGGCTCCGTCGGTAAATAACTTGAGACCGTGCACCTGCGTTTTTGCTTGAGGTGATAAAGATTGAAACGTATCCGGTGCAGACCAGAAACGAGTTCGATCGAGGAGGTTGCAGTCTTCGAAAATCTGTATCTCGTTCTCGTCCACGAGTAGCATTTCTTCAAGATAGTGAATGCCAAGGTCTCTCAGTTTTGCAAAAAAATAAGAGAGGTTTTCTCGAGACGCATAGAGATTGGCAAACCAGTTCAGGACAACGCGCAGGTTGTTTTCGTACCAAACCGGGTCCGCTATCTGTTTGACAATGTCACCATATTTTAGTCTCAAGCAATTCATTCCGCCGCGATTGATGATCAAGGAATGAAGAGAGACATTGAAAACCGCCAGCGGGGGCATCAATTCGAGTTCCGCTTGGGACCATTGGTAGTGATTGCTTCGCCAGCCATGAGCGACCGTAAGTTCACCATTGCGGTGTTCAAACGATTGGCGGAGGACATCTTCGGCCAACTGTTTGTGTTGAACCTCGTTCAGAGAGACTGCATGGTTAAAGGCAGAATAAAATAGTGGATGGGAGTGGTGGTCTTTCAGAAGCGGAATAGTGACCGTGGATTCCATGGAAACTATTTTAAGACCTCAACTTTCACAGGTTGGGCAAATTGGTCGCTTAAATGCTTGATGGTTTTGGTGTCGGCTGCGCCGTCGACGATCCAGTAGCGATAACGAACGCTGAGTGGAGCCTCGGGGGCGACGGTGGTTGGGAAATATGATCCAAACCTTCCGTAGTCACGCTCGCTAAATCGACTGGGTTTGGGGTTTGCATCATCGCTGAGGTAAGCAATCGTGTAGACAGAGTTTTCTGTTTCTTTCCCCTTGGTCGTTGCATCGGGGATGGCGATGGTCATTGCCAGAAAAGGGAGGTTGATGTGAGATTTGTTGATGTCACTTTCGTTTTTCTTATTTGACCAGTTGCGGAATTTTCCGGGCGCACCCTGTCCATCGGGGCGATTGTAATAGGTCAATTGCTTTGTTTTGTCAGGCACCAACTGCGAGGCACGAAATTGAACGCCCGCGTGTTGTGGATCACCGTCGAGTTTCAGTTGTTCGACAAGTGAAACGAGGCTTGTGCGAAAGTCGATGACGGTTGCTTTGTCCAATTTAATGGCTGTTAGTTCGCGACTCTCTTTTGCAAAGGGCTGGCCATCTCTTCCATTCCAATCAATGAGGCTGCGGGATTGGCCGAAGACCGGATTGGTCGTGGTCACGAGCTTTCGATTGATTTGAGATTCGCCTTTGCTGCAATGCCAGACATCGGCCTGCTGATTATTACCGTAAGAAATTCGATTGAATCCGAAAAAGATTCCGCGGTGATGCGGGAATAGCCCGCCAGGCCCTTTCGTCAGCAGGCGATCTCCGTTGGGGGAATAGACATGGTGGAAGACCTTATAAGTAGCCTTCCGTCTTTCCGGTGAACCGTTGTCAACTTCTTCGTACATATAAGCCATGACTGGCTTGCCATCGTGTTGTAGTTCGGCGCGGGTTGATCCGTCGTCGTGCCACTGGAACTTAGGCGGGGTAGTTCGTTTGGTTTCTTTGCCTGTCAAAGTGACTGACTTTCCCGCAGCAAGGCTGGGGAGGACGAAAGTCAATTCGACCAGTTTTTTATTACCTGCTGCCTTGGATTGATCGGCGTAGGCTAGAACGTCGGAGTAACTGGGGGACGAAAGTTGACCAGTGAGTTCGTTGTCGGATTTGTCCGTTAAAGCCACGGCGCGCGGTTCGTTGTTTTCGAGCCACAGGAGAGTTCTGACGATATCGTTGGAGCGAGCGATCTCGCCAGCGTCAACTTTGATCTTGAAAATTGGCTTCGATGTTTTTTGTGCTTGGCACTCGCCGTGAAGCGTTAGCCAGTTGAGAGCCACAAGCAAGAGAAGGCATCGCCTCACTCGCGGTTTCAAGAAAGAAAGTGTGATGGACAGCACGTCTGTTTTAAGCATCGAATATCCCCGAGTTGGTGAAGTAGGCTGCCTATCCTAGCAGCTATATTGGAATGAATAAAGAAACGGAGATTAAAACGTGACTAAGAATCGGTAACGGGGTGGAGTATTTTGAGGGATACCGAGGTTACTAGATCTTGGATTTTATCGCGATATGCGGTCATGTGTGGTGCCACTAAATGATCGCGAAGTGCTTCGAGCGAATCCCATTTTTCCAAGATCGTTACTGAGTTTTCATTTTTTGATTGACTGGGAATTCCCGAATCGACATCAATTGCTGGGTAGTATTCCCGGCAACCCGTTTCTTGGTGAACCGCAGGCACGATCTCGAGAAAGTGCTCAAGGAACTGCGATTTGGCATTTGGCTTTAGCTCGATGGAGGCGACAACGGTGATCATGGTTTTCCTTCGTGAAAAATTGAACTTGGAGGCGTGAGATGTTAATTTAATTGAATGGAACCGAGTTTGCATCTGGACCCCCTTTGAGTCTACCGCAGAACCCCTTCTAATTGGGTTAACTTCTACAAAAGGTGAATCATGCAGATCAGTTTTAAACATCAAAACGTCGAGTACCGTTGCTCTGTTGCTGAAGCAAAATCCCTTGCGATCGTACTAGATTTTGAAGGGCTTCAGCCGAACCATTTTGGCACCGAGAAAGCTTCTAACGAAGTGTTGAAGCTGGGTGGTTTTACTGGCGATACACGAGTCGGTGGAAGTTGTAATGTTGACAGTCTGGAAATGATACCGCATTGCAACGGCACTCATACAGAAACTGTGGGGCATATCGTCAATGAAGACATCTGGGTTGGCCACGCAGCGCTCGATGTGTTGTCATTGGCGTTTTTAGTTACGGTCGAACCGGTGTTGGCGAAAGATACTGCCGACACCTATCGTCCGAAACTCGAACCTGAGAATTGGGTAATCACACGAGAGATGCTTGAAAAAGCCATCGGCAAAGTTGGGATGATTCAGGACGTGAAACCAGCCGCGTTAATTGTTCGCACGCTGCCCAATTCGAATGACAAGTGTGCCAGGGCGTACTCGACAGAAAGTCAACCGCCATTTTTCACAGTTGAGGCTTGCCAATTAATCAATGAAACTGGCGTTCGGCATTTATTGGTGGACTTCCCCTCGGTTGACCGGATGAATGATGATGGATTGTTGACGAATCATCATATTTTCTGGAATGTGGAGGAAAGAACTCATGAATTGTCGGCAGGTACGTGGCAAGAGAAGACGATTACTGAGATGATTTTTGTCGCTGATGAAATAAATAATGGGATCTGCGGTTTAAATCTTCAGGTGCCGGCTTTTGGGAGCGATGCCGCTCCCTCTCGGCCTGTAGTATTTCCCGCGAGAGCGGTCAGTTGAGGTCCGTTGGTTGAGCTGTTTGCTAATTGTGATTCGGGATAATGATGACTGCTATGGTTGATTCAAACACATTGCTGGAAGAAGCTCGAGAGCTTGATCGAACGGATGCGCTTGCTGAATTTAGGAGTCAGTTTCATATTCCGCATGTCGACGCCGTCGAGGATCTGTATCTTGTTGGAAATTCGCTTGGACTGGTACCAAAACGGACGGCGGACTACGTTCAAGAGGAGCTAAGTCGATGGGCAAACCTGGGGGTGAGGGGGCATTTCACGGGCTCACCTAATTGGGCGTCTTATCACGAATGTCTTGCCAAACCGATGTCGGAATTGGTGGGGGCAACGGCGGCGGAAGTCATTGCGATGAATACGCTGACTGTAAACCTTCATTTGATGATGGCTACTTTTTATCGCCCGACAGAAGCGAGGTCTAAGATATTAATTGAGGCCCACGCATTTCCCTCAGATAAAAATGCGGTGGAATCTCAGATTCAATTACATGGATTTTCAGCAAGTGAAGCTTTGCTTGAAGTTCAGCCGAATGATCGGGGGTTGCTCGAGACCGAGACGATTTGCGAGTTGATTGATGAGCAAGCTGATTCTCTCGCGTTAATCCTGCTTCCGGGCGTGCAATACTATACGGGGCAGGTACTCGATATGAAGGCGATCGCTCAGTGTGCGAGACGGAATCAGGTCGTGATCGGGTTTGATTTGGCGCATGCGGTCGGGAATGTTGCGATGGAACTCCATGATTGGGAGGTCGATTTTGCCTGTTGGTGTACTTATAAGTACCTTAATTCCGGGCCAGGTTCTCTTGCTGGTTGCTTCGTTCACGAGCGGCATGCCCGCAATACTTCCCTGCCCCGCTTGGCCGGTTGGTGGGGGCACGAAAAAGCCACCCGTTTTCAAATGACTGGAGATTTTAATCCGATTCCCACTGCCGAAGGTTGGCAATTAAGCAATCCGCCAATTCTTTCGTTGGCTGCCATTCGAGCCTCGCTGGACGTTTTTAGTGAAGCTGGCGGGATGGGAGTGTTGGTAGAGAAGTCGAAAACTCAGGGCGCTTATTTCCGTAGATGTCTTGAGGCTAGATTGGGCAACCAAGTACAGGCGATCGCCCCCTCGACGGTGTCAGGGTGTCAGTTGTCGCTAGAAGTCAAGTTGGAAGGGATCGAGGGACGGAGTGTCTACGAGGCACTGGAGGAAAAAGGAGTTCGGACGGATTGGCGCGAGCCGAACGTTATTCGAGCCGCACCAACGCCGCTTTATAATCGGTACGAAGAGATTTGGAAATTTGTCGATTTGCTGGTTAGCTGCCTGCGAAGTTAGCTTCGAAAATTGAAGAGATTAGTAGATTTTGATTTGTTGATTTCATGTTTACGTATTAATGGATTTGAAAATTGTGAGTAAGCCAAAAAAGATCCTAATCTCCGGTGCAGGTTTAGTCGGTTCTCTGCTCTCAGTTTTGCTTGGACGGCGTGGCTATGAAGTTGCGATTTTTGAACGTAGGCCTGATATGCGGGGAGTTGAGGTCGACGGTGGTCGTTCAATAAATCTCGCTCTTTCTTCACGCGGGGTCCACGCACTTGAGCAGGCTGGATTGATCGATGATGTTCGTAAGCTGCTGATTCCAATGCGCGGTCGAGCGTTGCATTTTAGCGGGGGAGCCGAGGAGTTCTCTTCCTATGGGCAGCGGGAAGAAGAATTGATCTATTCGGTTTCACGACGCGATCTTAATTGTTTGATGATGTCGGCGGCGGAGGAAGCCGAACCCGTTGAGATTATGTTTAATCAAGCTGTTGAGAAGGTCGATTTCGAAAAGGGAGAGTTGGGGGTTGTTGATTTGCAAAATAACCGTTCTTACCGGCAGTCGTTTGATTTATTGATCGGGGCGGATGGAGCTGGGTCACCTACTCGCGATGCATTGTTAGCGGCTAACGGTGGTGAGTGTTCGATTGATTTTCTGGACCACGATTACAAAGAACTTGAAATTCCCCCACTCGCTTCTGAAGCGGGAGGCTATCAAGTTGAACCCGAAGCTCTACATATCTGGCCGCGTGGTGGGTATATGCTGATCGCACTTCCGAATCAGGACGGCAGTTTTACGGTCACTCTCTTTATGCCAAAACAGGGTGAGATCAGTTTCGAAAAATTAGAGAATGCTGATCAGCTTAACGCCTTTTTTGAAGCAGAATTTCCCTCTGCAAAGCGACTTATTCCAGATCTCCAAGCTGATTTTTTCGCCAACGCACAGGGGCGTTTGGGCACCGTTCGGTGCTCAAAATGGTACCACGAAAACAAGGCTTTGATCCTAGGAGATGCGTCTCATGCGATCGTACCCTTTCATGGTCAGGGAATGAATTCAGGATTTGAAGATTGTTCTGAGTTAATCAGATTGCTGGATAAACATAATGATGACTGGAACAAGGTACTGCCCGAGTTTGATCGAATTCGGCGTCCCAACGCAAATGCGATTGCCGACATGGCACTCGAAAATTATGTGACGATGCGAGAGAGTGTTACCGATCCTAAGTTTCAACTTAAAAAAGATTTGGGCTTTGAGCTCGAACAGCGTTTTCCGGATCGGTTTGTGCCGCGATATTCGATGGTCATGTTCCATCTTTTACCCTACGCATCAGCCATGACGCGGGGGGCGATCCAGCAGGCAATTCTTTCTGAGCTGGTGCAGGGCGTCAATGAGATATCCGACGTTGACTTCGAGAGGGCCGGCCAGCTGGTCCTGGACCAACTGGCCGTTGTGGATCTCACTCGGCCGTACTAGCAGCGTCAATCTGGGATTCTTAAAACGACCGTGGATCTTACTTCCGCAGTTCCCGAGTCAATTGACTAAAGGCATCTTTCATTCGCTCGTTCTCAAACGGGCGAAGATCGGGTACCGAAAGCCCAGAAATTGCGTCAAATGCTCTCCGGCTGACGGCCATTAGTGCCGCGACATCCTTGCTCAATGCGACCGTCTTGTAGGTGTTGGCTGCGGTCAAGATGTTCTTTTTACATTCGAGGTTAGCCATCATCATTTGATGCTTTTGATGAGCAAGTCCTTCCTTGTAAAACATCGCAGCGTCGTAAGTCAGTTGGTTGCTTGCGATATTGTTGCGAAGAACGGTTTCATCTCCACCAACGGCGATTGCCCGTTTCGCTTCTTTGATGTTTTTTCGTGCTTTGGCAGCGAACTCATCTAGCTTTGGATAGTACTCATTATCGACGCTTTCAACGAACTGCTCTTGAAGACGCGATACCGTCTTGAGGAGCATTAAATAGACTCCGTAGTACTTCTTGGCAGCCTCGAGGTCCTCGCCAGTTTCATTGGTGAGTCTTTCAAGTTCCCCGGCAAACGTTTTTGCGTTATTAAAGATAATTGAGACGCGTACAAATTCATCTCCGGTGATTGATTCTAAAAGATTGTCAATGCTCTCCGAGTCTAAGTCCATGCCGATGCGGTTGAGGTCTTTTACGAAAGTCTCTTTTTCAACCTCGATGGAATTTTCGGCTTGGACGATTGCATCTTTGGCTAATTCAATTTTTTTATCGTAACCGGATTTAGTGACTCCCAACGGATTGAACGTGGTCGCTGGAGCGGAAATTCGTTTTCGTTTGAACGTAGAGATGTTTCTCTGATTTTCTGAGATTGATTCTCGAAGATCGAGAATTAACTGGCGGCGATTGCTGATGCTTGAGATGCCAAGTGCTTCTCCGGCGACATCAAGATAAGATTCGACTTTCCGAGTTTGCGATTCTTTTGTGCGACTAAGAAAGTCATAGAATCTAAGGTCGCCTTCCTCGGGGCGAGTCTCCGCATCGTCGAAGAGATTTAACGCGTCATCGAGCGCGTCGTGGGCTTGTTCAAAAAACTTCTGAACCTCTTCGTTCTCCTGGGCCATGACTTCTTCGGTTTGTGCGTGCGCGCTAAGACCACCGGCAAGCAAGGCTGCGCTAATCGCGAGGCACATTGAGGTAATTCGAAAGTAGCTTTTCAGGATTTGCATAATTCGACTCGGTATTTGTTTCGAGAAGTTGTAGGTGTTCCACTCCATGTTAACGGAGGGACGAAATGCGGCAAGTTTACGTTGTATCGCAAATTTCTATTTTCAAGATGCAATTTTAAACGATCGGTTTAATTTTTCCCGCGAAGGGAGTGGTTGTTTAACTGTGAATCATCCTAGGTAACGTCGTAGTGCTGGATAAGCATCGGTTAATTGGGGGTTTGGAGCGGTGTATTTGGCAAGCTATTCGCCCAAACCGGCGAAAAATTAGATTAATTCTGTAAAAAAAGACCGCAGGGGATGAGTCCTGCGGTCTGTCCAATCGCCCTCTTATGGCCAGTTTTATCCCGCAAACAACAAATTGTTGCGGGAAAATCGTGGCGAGAGGAATGCTCGGTAGATCCGGTGTGAATGCTGGTTGTGTAATTACCAACCCCGGGTGGGAAGCGATTATGGGATGACAGCGACTCCCGTGGTGACGAGGGCTTGGCGAACCGCTCCATTAAGACTGAATGGGATCGGATCTTTTAGCCAAGGGGCACAATCGCCAGGGCGGTAAAAACCAAGTGCATATTGGCACTCGTTAACCGGGTGGATGCCTGTTTGATAGGGAACCGTAACCAAGCTCACAAAAAAGTGAGCCACGGAGTGGATCGGTTGCCGAAGCGGCCCGTGTGTGTGTCCGTATCGTTCGAGTTGTACGTTTTCAAAGTAGAGAGGTTTATGGCAAAGTGCAGAGGCTTGCCAGGCGTAAGTTTGAGGCGACCAGTTACGGGCGGCACTTCCCTGATTGCCGGCACTGCAGAGTTCGGGAAGTTGCCAGAATTGCGAGATCGTAGCCCAGTCAGGATCACTCAGTTTGGCATAAGGAATTTTTTCAGTTCCCAATGCGGATTCGATAATGACGTAACCGCGTCGAAGGTCAATCATGGTTCCCGTTGCTACGACGTTGCCATCTCGATCAATCCAGTCTCTCGCTTCGGTTTGGTAGAGTGATCGGTTGCGACCGGGAAGCGGGCTCAAGTCCAAGGCGATGTCCTTGATTGATCCGTCGAGTAGTTCAGCTCGAAAATCGTCACAGTTTTGAAGTGATGAAATGGAAGGTCGTTGGCTGGTTCCAAAGTCAAAGTCGGAGTTGGGTGCTGGAAGTTCTTCGATGGCCGGATCCTGGGTTGGTTTCTTGAACCCACCGAGATCTTGATTGTTTTGAATTACAATCGGGGACGCGGAACTATCCGAGTTACTCCCTCGGTTGAGCACAGAAATCTGTGACATTGTCGAAGGGTCGGGTTTTGGTTGGGAGCTTTCAGGCTGTTGGAAGGCGGCGGCTGATTCTTGCTTTGGGTTAAATCTGCCTAGAGTTTGCTCGACAATAATTCGTTCCGCTGGCGGGAGCTCGACTGATTCATCATTAAACGGATCTTGAGTCGGCTCTACCATGGTCACTTGCTGAACTGCATTTTGAACCGACGTCGGCGAATTTGAAGAGTTTTCATTTGAGTAGGCGTATTGAACACCAGGGTCAGTTGCACGTTCCGGCTGCATCGAGCTTACCCGGCGAGTTTGAGGAGGTGTGGCGTTGGAGGTTGCCTTCCGACGGCCAGCTGATCTTCCATTTGATTGCTTCGTCGGTGGTGAATAGCCAGACCTTGAGTTAAAGGACGTCCTGTTGTTGGTTCGTTGAGACGGAACCGCTGGCGTGTAAAGGAAGTTGGTGATTTGGTTTTGAAATTTTGTAATTGCATTCTCACGCTGCGGCTCTGGGGGAGTCGCTGTGCTAGGCCGTCGTCTTTGAACCTCAGTTCGCGAGGCTCTTGGGGAAGCAACGGATTTCGCAATCAGCATTCGCTGAGGAGTGCTTCTGCCTTTGTTAACGCTGTTTTTTAGTGACTGAATCGGAGCGTTGTAAATTGAGTCGACGGCGGCACGTCTTGGAGGCGTGGCGATGTTGTTGCTCGTGGGGAGTTCAGTTTGGTCGCTGAATTTGCGATATTGAACCTGAACTGGTGCTGTGGTGGTTGCAGTCGGCTGAATGTGAACTGGTGGTGCAAAGGTGTTGTAGCTGACCTGTCTGGAGTCAGTTTGCGTCTTTGAGATATCCCTCGAAGCAAAATCCGTGGTGGGAATTGCTGCAGCCGCTGCAGGTTGTGTGGTTGTCGTTGGTGCGGCAAGGGCTCGTGGAGCCTGCGGGTAGGCAGTATTTCTGAGCCTGTTTGACGGCATCATTCCGAGTTCCGTGGTGCTTTGTGCAGTCTCGCCGGGAAGAACAGGCTTTTGAAACTGCTGAGCTGTGGCTACCTGACTAGGAAGGATGCAGGCCATCGCGACAGACACACCGAGCGTTGACGCTGGGTGAAGGAATGGAGATGTTGATTTGCTAAATCGGCGTTTGGCGGAAGGGGAATGGTAGAACGGGGTACCAGTGGTTTGGTGCGAATGAACAGCGTCAGTGAGATTCGCCTGAGGGTGCTTCCGAAGAGTAGTTCGGAGCTTCTTGAGTAATTGCAATATCATGAGGGTGGCTTTCTCTAACACTCGCAGCTGATACCTGAATAAATCGTGCATCGGTACGTAATTGGTCGATGGTTTGCGTGCCACAATAACCCATACCGGCACGCAATCCGCCTACCAGTTGGTAAACGAAATCGCTTAACGCCCCCTTAAACGGTACGCGCCCTTCAACTCCTTCGGGAACCAGTTTGCCGGGTCCGCTTTCGGATTGTCGGTAGCGTTCACTTGATCCTTTGACCATCGCACCAATAGATCCCATACCTCGGTACGCTTTGAAGGAGCGTCCCTGGTAAAGAATCGTTCGGCCCGGGCTTTCGGCCAGCCCGGCAAACAGTCCTCCGATCATGACCACGCTTGCACCAGCGGCAATCGCTTTCGTGATGTCGCCGGAGTAACGAACTCCTCCGTCGGCAATGATCGGTATGTTGTGTTTGTCGCCTACCTTTGCCGCTTCGTAGATCGCTGTAATCTGTGGAACTCCAATTCCACTGACAACGCGAGTCGTACAAATTGACCCAGGTCCAATTCCAACTTTGACGGCATCGGCACCAGCCTTAATTAATGCTTCACAACCTTCGGTCGTGGCAACATTTCCAGCGATGACGTCGATGTCCCATCGTTCTTTGATCGCTCGAACCGTGTCAATTACATTTTTCGAGTGACCATGGGCACTATCAACGATCAACACATCAACATCCTTGTCGATGAGTCGCTGAGCCCGATCTAAATCGTGCACACCGATCGCGGCACCGACTCGTAAACGTCCCTGCTTGTCTTTGCAAGCGTTGGGAAATTGACGCATCATGTCGATATCACGGATCGTAATAAGTCCCTTTAGTTTCTTATCTTCGTCAATCAGTAAAAGCTTCTCCACCTTTTTTGCCGTTAAAACTTTCTCAGCTTCCTCAAGCGTTACATTCCCCGTCGCCGTTACCAAGTGTTCGGCGGTCATAACCTCAGAAACGGCTACTTCGGTGCTTTCGAGGAATTTTAGATCGCGGCGAGTCAGAATGCCCGCTAGCGTTCCATCAGCATGCACGATTGGGACACCGGAAACGTTGTTTTGAGCCATGATTTCTTTGGCGTAACCCACGCTGGCATCTGGTGGAAGTGTCACGGGGTCAACAATAATTCCGTTCGCACTTCGTTTTACTTTGTAAACTTCCTCGGCTTGGGCTTCGGGGGCCATGTTTTTATGAATTACCCCGAGGCCTCCCACTTTGGCGAGACCGATGGCCATGGCGCTCTCAGTGACGGTATCCATTGGCGAACTAATCAAGGGGATTTTGATACCAATTCGCTTGGTCAATCGGGTTGCCGTTTCAACCTCAGAGGGGACAACTTCGCTGTAACGCGGCTCAATTAGAACGTCATCGAACGTGATTGCAGTGTGTCGGATTTTGTCTTGCATTATGAGCCTCAGGTTACCCAAAGTTTGGATTGATTGAAGCACTTAATTATGGCGTTAAATCTACTAATTGACAATCAGTCTAGCGATGGAATCCCCTAATCTTATTGGTGAAACATTGAGTTTAAGGTGGTGGCGGCAAATTTAGCCTGCTTATTTTGCGCTGCTGATTTGAATGGCTGTGACGCAGAGAATTGTCAAAGCCAAAAAAGGCGAGTTTGGGCGGTCGAGCGAAATTGGCGGTGGTTGTCTTGGTGCGTCCGGCGATAGTTCAGTCGGGTTCGTTTTGGCTGATAAATATGGCACAATCCGGACGTCAAATCATTTCATCAGAACGGTGCCGCCGTTGTCATCTAGAAAATCTTCGCAGAACGTCCAGACCGTTTCCGAGCTTACGCAATCGATCAAGCGGCGATTGAACGATGAATTTCAGTCGGTCTTGGTATCTGGCGAAATTTCGGGAATGACCAAAGCTGGTTCAGGGCACATTTACCTCACGCTCAAGGATGAGAAATCGTCGATCAATGGAATTATCTGGAGGAGCGATGCTGCGAAGTTGAAGTTTGATCTCACCAATGGCCTGGCGGTAGAGTGTCGCGGTGGAATTGATGTTTATGCTCAACGCGGAACTTATCAAATTATCATTCGTGGAATTCGACCTCAGGGAATCGGAGCGTTGGAGTTGGCTTTTCGTCAGCTTCACGAAAGGCTTGCTGGAGAGGGGTTGTTCGATCCGTCTGTAAAAAAAGAACTGCCATCAATCCCAAAGCACATTTGTGTGGTTACCAGTCCAACGAGTGCTGCGGTGCGGGATTTTTTACAAGTGCTGACTCGAAGGTGGCCACGAATCCGTGTGACGGTTGTGCCTGTGAAAGTTCAAGGCCCAGGTGCGGCGGATGAAATTGCTGAGGCAATTGAAATTTGTAATCGGATGGGAGAACCGGTAGACGTTATAGCAGTCACGCGAGGCGGAGGTAGTGTTGAAGATTTATGGAGCTTTAACGAAGAAGTTGTAGTGCGTGCAATTTATCAAAGCGAGATTCCGGTGATCTCGGGAGTCGGGCATGAGATCGATGTGACACTCGCTGATCTAGTCGCCGATGTTCGAGCGTTGACTCCTAGTGAAGCCGCCGAGCGGCTGGTGCCACATTTTAGTGATGTAACCGGTGGGCTCGACGCTGCTTCGGATCGGATGACAAAACTGATACTTGGACGACTCGATCGGGCTCGTCGCGAGTTGGCCGTTTGGGGGTCGCGACCGGTTTTGACTCAACCACTTGAGCGTTTGCGGGAGTCCGCGATGGAGCTTGATTTTCTCGAAAACTCAATGTCACGCTCAGTTAAAGGGCATCTGGCGGATGCCGATCGAGAACTCGCTGCGATGACCGCACGGTTGGATGCGATAAGTCCCTTGGCTGTTCTTTCGCGAGGTTACAGTTTGACGATGGATTCCGAGGGGACGCCAATCCGGAATCCTTCCGCGTTGAAACCGGGGGACCGGTTATTCACGCGATTGTCCGGAGGCACCGTTGAGAGTACAGTCGAATTGATTAACACGAAGGCCGAGGATTCCAAGAGCCAGGATGGTTGACTCGGGGCGGGTGATGCCTTGGGTGGCCTTTCGGTACGTTTTTCGAAGAATCGAGAGCCTGTGATTTTTGTGCGATCGGTGATAAACTAGGACGGATCAGGGATGTTTTATTGAAGCTGACAGGCAGTAATAAAAGGATTGTTTTGGCGAAAAAGAAAACAGCAAAGAACGCTTCGAAGGACGTTCCCTTTGAGGCATCGTTAGAGCAGTTAAGAACGGTTGTTGGCGAGTTAGAAGCCGGTAACTTGAGCTTAGGTGAATCGCTCGAAAAATATGAGTCGGGAATCACTAGCCTAAAAGCCTGTTACGCGGCGTTAAACGCTGTCCAACAGCGAATCGAACTGCTGGTCGACCTCGATGAGGAGGGTAACCTCGTAACGGCTTCATTTGACAATACCGCTTCTGAGCGGTTGCGTGAGGGAACACGTCGGGGATCCCAAGTATCCGTAGCTGATGAAAATACCGAGGAATACGCCGCTAATGGTGATTCTGAGGACGTGGACGATCACGATAGTTTGTTCTAAAATTGGTTAGAAATTACAGTGAATAACGGTTAGACGAGGGCAGAATTTCCTTGTTTACTCGTTCAATCCAATCTCAAATTCCCCGTCTGGAACCATGTGGATGACTGCTTCGGATACGACTTTATTCCCGCCAGAAATTGAGTCCTTTCGGCACCAGATAGATTCTCAACTAAAGGTCTATTCTGAACTCGATGACGATTGTCCGGAACATTTGCGGGAGGCAATTCGATATTGCCTGCTTGCTCCCGGGAAACGAATTCGGCCGTTACTCGTTTTGACTGCGGCGAAAATTTGTGGTGGTGACCTGAGCAACGCGATGCCGGCGGCCTGCGCGGTCGAGATGATCCACAACTATTCACTGATTCACGATGACCTACCGGCAATGGATGATGACGAATTGCGTCGGGGGCGGCCAACGTGTCACGTTAAGTTTGGGGAGGCTACGGCGATATTAGCTGGAGATTCTCTAATTCCTATGGCATTTGGCGTGCTTTCCCGCGATATCCAACCTGCTGAAATTGCGGTCCAGTGCATCGAGAGACTGGCATTGGCGTCTGGGCCAACTAGACTAGTGGGCGGGCAGGCAGACGATTTAAATCTTCAGTTTGCCGCGTCGGATGTTCGATCGCTGGAGCATATCCACCGTCGTAAAACAGGTGCGTTGTTAACGGTCTCGCTTGAAATGGGGGCGCTAACAGCATCCGCTGACGCGGAATTACGGAATAGCCTGGTGAATTACGGTAAAAACCTCGGTTTAGCTTTCCAAATTGTAGATGACCTGTTGGATCTTAGGGGATCGCAGGCCAAAATGGGAAAGAAGATTGGGAAGGACGCTGCGTTGGGCAAACAGACTTACCCGGCCGTACTTGGTGAAGCGGCGAGCGAGGCAAGAGCCCACCAGATGGTCGAGGCAGCGATTGAAGCGTTAAAGCCTTTTGGCGAGCAGGCGAAGGCCTTGGAGCTACTTGCAAACTTTGTGGTTAACAGGACTCAGTAACGATGACAAAGATATTACCAACAATTCAATCCCCGATGCAGCTTCACGGAATGAATCTCGGGGAGCTGAATCAGGTTGCCACTGAGATTCGTGAAACCCTGTGTAACTTGCTGAGTATGCGGGCCGCTCACTTTGCCTCGAACTTAGGCGTCGTTGAATTGACGTTAGCATTGCACAGTACCTATGACTTTTTGAACGACCATTTGGTTTGGGACACTGGGCATCAGATTTATCCCCAAAAGCTCATCACGGGTCGGTTCGACGAGTTCCATACGATCCGTACCAAGGGCGGATTGATGGGATACCCAAATCCAGCTGAGAGTGATTACGACTTGTTCATGACGGGGCACGCCGGAGCGAGTGTATCGACAGCGGTTGGTTTGAGGAGTGGCTCAGACGTACTTGGTGAGAACAATTATTCAGTCGCGGTGATTGGTGATGGCGCGTTTCCTTCGGGGATCGTGATGGAGGCAATTAACAACGCCGCGGAACTGAAAAGTAAGATGTTGGTCATTTTGAATGACAATGAGATGTCGATCTGTCCCCGCGTTGGAGGGATGGCAAGTTATCTCGATCGCTTGCGTTCGACCAAGTTCTACACCGGCGTTAAGAACGAGGTCGTCAGCATGTTGAACAAAGTGCCCGTGCTGGGAGATCCGACGGAGCGATTGCTTTTTCAAATCAAAGAAGGGGTTAAGGCTGGTCTCCACGGCGGCATGATGTTTGAGGAGCTTGGTTTTAAATACTTTGGGCCGATCGACGGGCATGACATTGGCGTGATGAAAAAGTACCTCAAAATGGTGCGTGAGATTGACGGGCCCGTTTTGCTTCATGTGATCACCAATAAAGGGCATGGGTTTAAACCGGCCGCAGAAGATCCAGTTTATTTTCACACCCCTGCCCCATTTGAAACAGTTGAAGACGGAACTCCTGTTCCCAAGTCGAAAGGCAGTGCTAAGGCATACACGAACCATGCCCGTGACGCGATCGCCGATCAAATGCGAAACAATGACCGCGTTACCGTGATCACCGCGGCGATGTGCCAAGGCAATAAATTAGAACCGATCCGTGAAGAGTTTCCTGAGAGGTTTTTCGATGTCGGGATTTGCGAATCGCATGCAGTCGCGTTCGCGGGAGGTCAAGCGAAGACTGGACTCCGTCCGATCGTTGACATCTACAGCACATTTTTACAACGTAGTTTCGACCAGGTGTTTCAGGAAGTTTGCCTGCAAAAATTGCCGGTGACTTTCATGCTGGACCGTGGCGGTTTGACGGCTGACGACGGGCCAACTCACCACGGCACATTTGATTTTGGTTACATGCGGTTGTTTCCAAACATGATCGTGATGGCCCCCGGCGATGCAAACGACATCGGTGCAATGCTGGATTTCTCGCTCTCGCAGGACATTGCCTGTTCGATTCGATATCCCAAAACTGCTGCGGCAGAGATCTCGCGAGATTTACAGCCGATCGAGCTAGGCAAATCAGAAACGCTTCGGCCCGGTGCAGATGGGACAATTGTTGTTTGTGGAGTAGCCCTCGCAGACGCCTTGGAGGCTGCAAAAATTCTCCAAACTGAAGGGCTCGATGTCGGTGTGGTTAACGCGCGGTTTGTGAAACCGATCGACACTGATATGATTCGGCAGACACTTTCTAATTCCAAGTTTGTCATAACGGTCGAGGAGGCGAATCTTATGGGCGGATTCGGAAGTGCATTTCTCGAGGCTGCTAACGACATGGGCTTAAACGCGAGCAACGTCCATCGAATTGGAGTTCCTGACGAATTCGTCGAGCACCAATCCCGACCTGAGGTTCTTGCGTCGTTGAAACTTGATACGCAGGGAATTGCGGAGACCTGCCGCGCCGCAGCCAAGAAAGTTCAATTAAAGCCGCACGTTGCGAGCTAACCTGTAATCCATTCCAATACAGTGGATGGCGCTGCAGTTGAAACTGCAACTACGTTGGGAATAAGTTGAATTTGGGAAAACGTGGATGGCCGAAGCACCAAGGAAATTATTAAAAGCATTTTTGCTTGGCTCCGGCGATCGGCGGCCGAAGATCCTTGCGGAAGTAGAGCGACTGCGACCAGCGATTGAATCCTGTGTTGAAATCGTTGGCGAGGATTTTTCTTATGAGAGTGATCTTTCGCAGGTCTGTGCTGATATCGCCATTGTCTTTGGTGGAGACGGCTCGATACTTCGGGCGGCCAAACAGATGGGGGAACGGCAGATCCCGGTACTGGGTGTGAATCTTGGGAAGTTGGGTTTTCTTGCCGACATTCATCCAGACCAACTCAAATCAGCGCTGCAGTCAGTTTGTGAACAGAAGTATGAGTTGATTGACCATCTGATGATTCGTTGTCAGGTTTTTCGTGGTGACGTGATGGTTGCCGATGAAATTGGCCTTAACGAGGTGGCGATTCTTGGTGGTCCTCCGTTTGATATTCAAAAGATTGATCTGTTTGTTGATCAAAAGCATGCCACTTCCTACATGTGCGATGGGTTGATCATCAGCACTCCAGTTGGGTCGACGGCCCACAGTCTTTCAGCGGGAGGGCCTATTCTTCGAAAGAATTTACAGGCATTTGTGATTTCTCCTATTAGCCCCCACACGCTTACCGTTCGGCCTGTGGTCGATACAGCAGACCGAATTTACGAGATTGTCGTGAGTCAGCCCAATGATTCGACCTGTGTCGTGCTGGATGGGCTTCCGCTGTCGCAGTTAACTTCACTGGATCGCGTCACGATTTTCCGAGCAAAATCAGTCTTTCAGATGATCGAAATCTCTGGAAATGACTATTACAGCACGCTTCGTGAGAAATTGGGCTGGAATGGTCAATTTCAGCCACGGCCTTAATCCCTCGCTAATTACGGGATCGCCCCACAATCAACGTTGATTTGGAAATCCAAAAAACGTTAGTATCCAGCTTGTCGAGAAATTCAGTTTCGGTCGGAGATACACTTGTGGATTGTAAACGAAGCAAAATTGGCGCAGCACTGGCCGTGGTTTTCGGAATCTTCTTATCCTGTGGCACATGCTTTGTCGCTCAGGCAGGCGCACAGGATGGTTCGAATTCAAGCAAATCACAATCTGTAACTGATCAGATTGAACGCGCAACTGACAAGGTTAATAAAAACCAAGTCTATCAAATCGAGTACAAGCTCAAGAAAGGTGAAGAGATTCGCTGGAACTTTGAGCATGTCGTGACCACTAAGTTTCAAATGGCCGGCGAGGTCGAAGAATCTTCTTCACGAAGTGAAAATGTTAAACTGTGGAAAGTTGCGAACGTCGATCAGTTAGGAAACATTACATTCGCCTATACGATTGAATCAGTAAAAATGTGGCAGCAGGTCGGCGATACAGATCCTGTTTCTTACGACAGTAAAACAGATAAAGAGATACCGCAAGAGTACGCTGGAACGGCCGATGAAGTTGGGAAGCCGCTTGCCATTTTTTCAATCGCCCCCAATGGCACGATTATTGATCGAAAGTCAAATTTAAAGCAGGACGTGTTCGGGGTTGGCAAGGTAACCATCCCGTTACCCGAAAAAGCAGTCCCAGTTGGTTACGAGTGGAATGTACCAATCGTGCTCTCCGCCAATGATGAGAATGGGACGAAAAAACTCAAAGCAAGAATTCATTATGAACTTGCCAAGGTCAAGGAAAATAAAGCCTACATTCGGTTTAAAACAGAAGTGCTGACGCCAGTCAAAAGTGAGAAAATCAAATCCACGATCATGCAGAAGATGACGAAGGGAATTGTCGTATTTGATATGGAGCTAGGGCGTCCAGTTCTTCAGCAAGTTCAGTGGGATGAGAAAGCCCAGGGCTTTGAGGGAGCCGACAGTTATCTGAAATATGTTGCTCGGATGTCTGAGAAAATCATCTTTGATTCGAACGGAAAAACGGCGGCGATTGCGAGTAAATTGGCTCCGTCGGGGGAAGGCCAAGTGGTGAATGCGCCGGTAGATATAAAAACGCGAGAATCAAATCCAGTGATGCGGAAATAGCGTTAAGGAGTGTTCCGTGCGTTGGCTTGAGATGAAATGCATCGCAGTTTAAAAAATTGCAAAATTGAAATTACGATCTCCTTTTTCGTAAATTGCGATACCGTTATCTACGGTTCGAGCCTCTGCAGCATCAGTCTGAGTGGAACACTCGCACCTTCGCCAGTAGGTAGTGTATCATGGGCACAGCTTTTTTAAATCACGCGCTTAGAGATGTATAGCTATGAATGCGATTCGACTGTTTTCTGTTTTCTCAGTTGTCTTCTTGATGATGTCAAGCGTTGTCAGCGCTCAAGAATTAACTGTTGATGGATTATTTCCCACGGATCGAGTGCTGGAAATCCAGATTGATATTGATCCGGATGACTGGAAGTCCATTCGTTACGTTACGCGAGATTTGAGAACCGAATTAGGCGCGAAGCGTCAGTTTGGGGCGTTGGAATCGCCTTATGAGTACGTCAAAGCTGATATCACCATCGACGGGGTTAAGTTCAAAAACGTTGGGCTTCGAAAGAAAGGGTTCATTGGTTCGCAAAGCACCAGTCGCCCTTCATTCAAAATCAAACTCGATTATAAGGATAAAAAGGCGAGTATTGGTGGGTTGTCTACATTGACGCTTAATAATAATCGTCAAGACACAACACTGCTTAGTCAGTACATGGGGTATTCATTTTTTCGTGATGCTGGATTGCCTGCTCCACGGTGTGCGTTCGCCAAGGTCACATTGAATGGAAACAATCTTGGTGTTTACAGTCACGTTGAGTCGGCTAAAAAACCGCTTGTGAAAAATTGTTTTGGAAACTCAGATGGCACGCTTTATGAGGGAACGGTCGTCGATTTCCATCAGGATTGGGGAGCAAGCTTTGATCGTAAATTTGGAAAAAAAGATTATGGCCAAAAACAGATTGAGAAGTTGATCGACGCTGTGCAACTGCCTGAAGGAAAGTCGTTTGACACATTTGACGCCGAGTCTGCGATGAAAGATCTTGTCGCGATGGACGAGTTCTACCAATTTTGGGCGGTAGAAAGTTTACTTGGTTTTTGGGATGGGTATTCAGGGAATCGCAATAACTTCTTTTTCTACGTCAACCGTTCGGATGATAAGCTCTACTTCATTCCGTGGGGGGGCGACTGTATGTTTCAAAAATTTAGTATGGTTGATCGCGATCCCAGATTGCCACTTTGTGTAAAGACGAAGGGGATTCTTGCCCATCGACTCTATCAAAATCCTGATTCTCGGGAGCGCTACCGCAAGACGCTAGTGAAGCTATTGGAAGAGCATTGGAATGAGACTGCTTTACTTGCGGAAGTCGATCGAATTGAGGAACTCGTGCTTCCGTTTCTTTCCGAGTCTCAGGCAAAACGGTACAGCGCGCGGAGCGTTAAATCGTTTATCAAAACAAGGCGCGACGAGATTAATGCTGAGATGGCAAATGGAATGCCAGAATGGACGCGAGATCCAGGCGAGGCTGCGGTGATTAAAGAAGGATGGGGCGATCGTCGTCGTCCGAAAAAAACAGGCCCGGATGTTTGGCTGGCCGCTAAAAATGGCGACATGGATTTATTGAAGGATTGGAAAAAGAACGGGCGTAATGTAGACCAACCCAATGGAGATGGGACGACTCCGCTGATCATGGCAGCCCTTGGCGGGCAACTTGAAGTTGCAAAGTTCCTCGTTGACAACAAAGCCAATGTTGATGCGATGTCGCGGGACGGGAATGCGGTCATTCATAGTGCTGCGTTTCTCGGGCGGATTGATATCATGAAGTTGTTGGTTGAAAAAGGTGTTGATGTGGATGTAAAAAATCGGGACGGTGCTACGGCGGTTCAGATTGCTTCACAGGAATTCTCCGAGGTCACAGATTTTATGAAAATGGTCGACCGAATGCTCGATCTGGATTTAGATTTAGAAAAGGTTGCAGAAGATCGAAAGAAGGTTGTCGAATATTTGCAAGGTCTGAAAAAGAATGCCGACAAATGAGGCGGTAGCTGCCGGAATTGTCCACCGTGACAGTGATTGCCCAAAGTTTAAAAAAGTCTCATGATCCAGCAATTAAAAATGACTCGCGGCGTTCTAGCTGTCATCTTTTGCTTGGCGGTGTTACTTGGTGTTTGTATTTCGATTTTTGCATCTGAGCCAACCGAACGGTTGTTAGCGATTCGAACATTCGGGCTTGGGTTTTGTTCATTCGGAATCGCCCTGCCCTTAGGGATTTTAACTGCGTGGGTTTGCATGGGGAGAGGTTGGGTCTCCACCTTCGTGCTTTTAGGTACGGTCGCCAGTTTGTTCATCCCAATGTTTATCCATGTCAGTGCTTGGGATGCAGCCTTTGGGAAGTTGGGCTGGCTGACTTCTGTGCAGGGACAAATTCTAGTTCCCCTAATTCCAGGATGGTGGGCGGCAAGCTGGATTCACGGAATTGCGGCATCATCTCAGGTCGCCATTATATTTTTGGTCGGTTTGAGTTTTGGCGGACGCGTTTTTGAAGAGCAAGCCTTGCTGGATACGTCCTCTCTCCGCGTGTTTTGGAGCGTTACGATTGTTCGTTTGTGGCCATTGGGAGTGCTGGCGTTTTTGTGGGTTGTCGTCGGTTGTTCGCGTGAGATTGCTGTTACCGACCTGTACCAAATTGGTACTCTCGCTGAGCAGATCTATTTGGGCTATTCCCTGAGCGGAAATTCGGTTGGAGGCGCGGGTTTTGACGGTGGGATTGGCGGTGTAAGTTACGGATTGACGCTAGGTTTAATGGCCGTTTTGGTTGCCCTCTCGACGGTTCTGTTTTTTGCGGTGACGCAAACGGAATACGAGGCGGGAGGATTTCAAGCAGTAAGAACCGAGCGAAGTGGATTCGCAAAGAATCTAGCAGGCATCGGTTTGATTGCGATTACGTTTTTGATCCCCATTGGAAATGTAGTTTTGCGTGCCTGTTTCTATGTTCGGCCCGTGAATGGAGTGCCAACGCAAGGATACTCGGTTGCCCAGTGTTTTTCAGCGATCCGACGAGCTTGTTTTGACTATCAAGATGAATTTATCTGGTCGTCAATCATTGCATTTGCATCGGCGAGTATGATCCTGGTTTTAGCGACATGGATCAGCGCGATGGGGCGAAGGTTCGGCTGGGCTCAGGTATTGTTTGCGTTGTCGCTTGCTGCCACCTTTGCCCTGCCAGGACCGTTGTTGGGCACAGCGATTGCCTCAGTGACCAGTTCCGTGGACGGTCAGTGGTTGGTTTGGTTGTTCAACTATACCGTGTTCGCACCCGTGCTGGCTAATTTTATCTTTTGTTGGCCGCTAGGTGCGCTGGTAGTATGGTTTGTATTCCGGAAAATTCCTGAGGACGCTTTGGAAAGTGCGCATGTCGAAGGTGCGGGGAAATTCACCCAGTATTTATCGCTAGGGCTCAAAGCCAATTGGTTACCGCTAGTAGGTTGTTGGATGATTACTTTCGCCTGTTGCTTTGGTGAGTTGTCTGCTTCCCAGATTGTTCGTCCTGCGGGAATGGATACCGTACCACGGAAGATGCTTGGAGATTTACATGCTGGCGTTAACGAATTGACGGCGGGGATTACGATTGTCACGGTGTTGGTGATCGTGGGGATATCTGCAGCAGGTTGGTGGGTGGTTAATTTGAGTCACAAATTGAGCGAACGAAAATATTCGTAGTGTTCTAGGTGAGGTTGAATAGATGGATCTTTGGCGGCTAATAATTATTGCGTTGTTTTCGGTAGCGACTTTCTGTGGCAACGCCGCAGCCGACTCGCTGACGTTATTGGTTAATGGAAAAGAGGTCCAGCTGGAGGGCGAGATCCTGATTGAAGCGAGGGATAATAGCCTTTATTTTCGAGAGGTTGACGGCAAGATTTGGTTTGTCGAACCTCAGCAAATAAAAGCACGCGTCGATAGTGAAAAGCCAAGCCCGCCACTTTCATTTAAGGCCGTGGGCGAGCGTTTGTTGAAAGAACTTCCCGCTGGATTTCGGATTTACGAAACAAAACACTATGTCATTGCGTATCAGAATGAAGTTGCGTTTGCCCGCTGGATTAGCGGACTCTACGAAAGTCGTTTGTATCGTGCGTTTGAGACATTTTGGGAAAAGAAGAAAAAGTTTAAGCTGACCGATCCGCAGTACCCATTGATCGCGATTGTGTTTGGCTCGAAAGCTCAATACCAGCAGTATGTTGATCGGGAACTGGGGCCCGGGCAAACCATGGAGGCTTATTATAATCTCCAGACAAACAGGATTGCACTTTATGACTTGACCGCAGATCAGCGGAATCCTAATCAGCCATTAACTAGTCGCAATATTGAGCGAGTATTGCAAAATCCAAATTCAACTTTTTTAGTGGCGACCATTATTCATGAGGCGACGCATCAACTGATGTTTAACCGTGGATTGCAAACACGATTTGCAGAATCACCACTATGGTTGAATGAAGGAATTGCGATGTTTTTTGAGGCCCCCGATTTTCGCAGCAAGATAGGTTGGCGAGTGCCGGGGAAAGTTTTTGAACTACGGTTGAATCGTTTTCGAAAGTACCTTGCCAATCGTCCGGGTGATTCGCTGAGAACGTTGTTAGCCACGGACGACCGTCTGCGGGCTCCGGATTCGGTCGATGATGCTTACGCTGAAGCCTGGGCGTTTAATCATTTCTTATTCAATAAGAAATCAGATCAATACGTGGCATACCTCGAGTTTATGTCAAAGAAGAAAGCTTTGGTAAGCGACGAGCCCGAGATGCGAATTGCTCATTTTGAGCGTATATTTGGGGAGAGTTTGGCTGAGTTGGATCGTCAATTCCTCGCATATATTGGTGACCTGAGGTAGTGAAGTTAACAGTTTGTGAGAGGTTCTTGTTTTTGCTGTCTATAGTTCGATGAATCACTTGCATCGGATAATCCGAGGTGGTTATGATCAAATGTCGTTGAAAGTTATTATTAATTAAACCAAGTAGTTTTATTGCAATTTTATTGCTTTACGGAGTTAAAAGATGCCGTCGAATTCGAAACCAGATCGCCGCAAGTTTATATCGACTTCTGCTAAGGTAGCAGCTGTTGGTACTATCGGCTCTTCCATGATTCCTAAACCGGTTTTTGGGTATCACAATAGCGATAACGACAAATTGAAAATTGGTTTGATTGGCTGTGGAGGGCGTGGAACCGGAGCGGTCTTGAACGCAACGAATGCTGATTCCAATACTTCAGTGGTTGCTTTGGCCGATGCGTTTCCAGATCGCATTGAGTCTTGTGCGAAATCACTCTCAAAGCAGTTGCCAGACCGATTTAACGTTGATAAAGATCACATGTTTGATGGGCTGGATTGCTATAAGAATCTAGTTGCCAGCGATGTCGACGTCGTCATTCTTGCGACTCCGCCTTACTTCCGACCGATGCAGTTGAAAGCGGCAGTTGATGCTGGAAAGCATGTTTTCTGTGAAAAGCCTGTTGGAGTTGATGTGCCCGGTGTTCGTTCGGTGATGGAGTCTTGTAAGAAGGCTGCAGCCAACGGTCAGAGTGTTGTTTCCGGTCTCTGCTGGCGATATGACCTTGGTGTTAATGACATGATCAGTCGGATCAAGAACGGCGAGATCGGCGAAGTTAGATCTATTCAAGAAAATTACTTAACCGGCACGCTTTGGCACCGCGGCGACAGTACAACCGACCCGGTAACCAAAGAAGTTCGGAAGTGGTCACCGATGGAATATCAGTTGCGAAACTGGCTCTACTTTAATTGGCTCTCAGGAGATCATATCGCCGAGCAGCATATTCACTCGATCGATAAGGCCCTTTGGCTGATGGACGATATTCCACCAGTTAGCTGTTATGCCACGGGCGGGCGATTAGTTCGAACGAACGAAAAGTGGGGTAATGTCTACGACCACTTCTCCACCGTTTTTGAGTGGGAAGACAGCGACATTAAGGCTCACACAAACTGCCGTCAGATGGCTGGATGTTTTAATGAAACTGAGGACCACATCGTTGGTACCAAGGGAACTGCGAAGATTCTCAAGGGGCAGATCATCAACGAGGAC
Organism: Mariniblastus sp.; assembly: GCA_029251085.1. Classification (GTDB taxonomy): domain Bacteria; phylum Planctomycetota; class Planctomycetia; order Pirellulales; family Pirellulaceae; genus Mariniblastus. The sequence goes on along the minus strand of JAQXDZ010000030.1, from coordinate 44,249 downwards.
GGTAAGTTTTCACATAAGAAACGTAACCCAAGTATGTATGATGTGGAGCACCAGCACCTGTTTAGGAGTATTCGCGAAGGAAAGCCAATCAACAATGGAACTTATATGAGTTACAGTACGTTGATGGCTTTGATTGGGCGCGATGCGGCCTACACTGGAAAGAAAATCAAATGGGAAGATTTTATGAAATCTGAAAAGAGATTGGGTCCAGACGACATTTACAATGCGGAGAATTATGTTCCCGATAAAGTCGCCCGCCCAGGTAGTGAATGGTAGGTCTCAAAAACGGGACACTCCTTGAAAAATCGAATAAGACGACGGCTAAAGCCGTCGTCTTTTTTTGTTTTCCAGCAAGTTCGAAATGAAAGGGAGGAGAGTCGCGATGGCAAATGAATTGGCTAAGTTTTGCCAGGTTTTGCTAAGTTCCAAGAATTGTGCTTGAGCCATACCTATTACTTTTAGCTGGTCTGCGCATTAGACTGTGGATGCCCAGGTATCGGCGAGTATTCGCATCGCTGGGATCAATTAAGAACCTTTTCCACGAAGATAAGTATGACATCTGGCATTTATTACGGCGACTATTTGCAGCTTGACAAAATTCTTAATGCACAGGAATTGGAGAGTGAAAAAAATGGCAAGATCGCGCATGATGAAATGTTATTTATCGTCACTCATCAGGCCTATGAATTGTGGTTCAAGCAAGTTTTGTATGAGCTGGCGGCGGTCATCAATGTTTTCAAAGATCCGGTGATTGAAGATAAGAAAATGGGTCAGGTGATACACCATCTGTCACGTATCAAAACGATTCAGCGTGTGTTGATTCAGCAGATCGATATTATCGAAACGATGACCCCTCTAGATTTTATGGAGTTTCGTGATTTGCTGGTTCCTGCGTCGGGGTTTCAAAGTGTGCAATTCAAAAAAATTGAGATTCAGCTTGGGATCAAGCGTGAACATCGAATTAACGCCGACAAAGAATTTTTTCACTCGAGGCTATCTGCCGCCGATTATCAAACTCTCGAAGAGCTGGAAAGTCAGAGGTCTCTTTTAGAGCTGACCGATAGCTGGTTGGGGCGAATGCCGTTTTTGAAATTTAATGAATTTCGATTTTGGGAAGCCTACGATCATGCTGTGAATAAAATGCTCGACTCTGATGCGGATATTATTCGGGGAAATCCAACTTTGAGTGAGCGGGAGAAGGAGTTTCAGCTGAATGGCCTGGAAATGTCGCGTACGCAATTTGAATCGCTGCTGGATCGTGATAAGTTCGAAGAGTTGCGTGGATCAGGGGAGTTTCGCTTGTCACATGAAGGGTTCTTGGCAGCCTTGTTTATCAACCTTTATCGTGACGAGCCAATGCTGTACACACCGTTTCGCTATTTAACTCTGTTGCTCGATATTGATGAAATGTTCACCAATTGGCGGCAACGGCACGCAATGATGGTGCAGCGAATGTTGGGGGCTAAGATCGGAACAGGTGGGTCTTCCGGACATAACTATCTCAATGCAACGACTCGACAAAACCGGGCGTTTCTGGATCTGTTCAAGCTGTCAACCTTTTTGATCCCACGTGAGGATCTGCCTGTCCTACCTGATGAGCTGCGACGGGGGCTAGGATTTTTCTTTCATGGAGAAAATCACTAGCCCGCTTGAGTCGAAGGTCTAGATTCGTCAAGTGACGATTGTAGCTGGACTATTTTGAAAGATCTTTGAATTTCAAGTCTTTGTAAAGAACTTTGCTTCCAGGGTCATGGGCTTGAAGGGCAAACGTTCCGCTTGAAAGCTGCCGGTCTGGACGATCGAGATCGTCGGGCTCGGTGTAATCAGAAATGGTTTCACCGTTGATCTTCACAACAATGTGCTTGCCTTTCACAATGATGTCGTAATCAAACCACTCGTTGTCTTTGACGGGTGCTTTAAAATTATCTTTGACATTGTACAGTCCGCCAGTCTTTTTCTTGTCGGATTGCGTGTTGTTGACCTGGGCTTCGTAGCCACGGTTGGGCCAGCCACTTTTAAGGAACTTCGTATGGAAATAAATTCCGGAGTTCGCACCCGGCATGGTTTGAACTTTCGCTTTGAAGTGAAAGTCAGTTATCTTTTCAGCAGCTTTTTCATCCTTACCGGTGTAGAACGCATGTCCGCGGGGTCCTTCAACGACTAAACAGCCATCTACAACTTTGAATGAATCAGGGCTCTCGTTAATTCGCCAGCCGTCGAGGTTTTTTCCATTGAACATCGTTTGCCATTCGGTTTGTGCTGAAACAAGATTGGCTGGAATCAATGCAAGTAGTAAGGCGAAAATCAGGTGACGCATGTTGGAGTCTCTTTGTAAGAAGTGGTTAGTGATTGGATAGTGTTTCGTAGATGATTAATTGTGTAACATTCGTACGCCAATTAACTTTGCTACCGCGGGTCATAAATCAGTGTTGATTGACCAGCTTGGTTAGCAACCGCCGCCACAGCAGCGTGGTTGTGCACAAGATGCCGGAGCGGCGTCATTTTGCGTTGACGTTGTAGATGAAATTACACTCAACTGCTTTTCGAGCTTTCCACTTTGGCACTCAGGGCAGTTGGGTTTTGCATCACTTTTTACCAAGAGTTCAAGCTCTGAGTTGCAACTCAGGCAAATAAATTCATATATGGGCATTGGATTTACAGTCTATCTATTAATACGTTTGAATTTTGATTGTACGCTTGAGTTTCGATTGCGGGCGACGACTTTCTGCCAAAAGAGTGACGTTAGAGTCGGTGGTTGATTGCCGCAGCACGATTCTAGCAAAAAAACGAGTGGTTTATCCAATCGATTGCAGTAAATTTTTCAGATGGGTTTTATATTGGTGGCGACGAAATATGTCGTTATGGCTGATCGGAATCGAGGGTGGCATTCAATTTAGGAGATCAGCGTGTTGAACCGTGAGATGAGTCGGAGGGTGGATGAAATTGCAGTGAATGAGATCGGGATTCCAAGTTTAATTTTGATGGAGAATGCGGGGCGGTCGTGCGCCGAGTGTTTATTGAATTGGTCTGCGGTGGACAACCGCCGAGAGCCTTCAGTTTTGATTTTATGCGGCCCGGGGAATAATGGGGGTGATGGATTTGTGATTGCTCGCCATCTCGCGTTGGCAAGTTGCAACGTGAGGGTCATGCTTTTTCAAGAGATTGAAAAGTACGCGGGGGATTCACGGGTAAATTTGGATGTGTTGCGGCAACTAGGCATCGAAATTGACAGGTTTGACCCTGATTGGAGTGCCGCCGAAACGAGCGAAGAATTTGCGAAGGTGGGTACGCAACCGACAACCTGGATTGTGGATGCGTTGTTGGGAACAGGAGCCAGCGGAGTTCTGCGGCCACCAATCGCAAAGGCGATCGTTGCCGCAAATATATTGTCGGTTAAAAAACTGGCGGTTGATTTGCCAACGGGTTTAGACTGCGACTCTGGGGGGGCGTCTGAACCTACGTTTCGAGCGGATGTAACCTGTACGATGGTTGATGAGAAAATTGGATTCCAAAACGGCGGCGCCCGGTTGTTTACCGGCACAGTCGTGGTGGTTGGGATCGGAGTACCAATGGATTTAGAGTCTTTAAAAGCAGATTAATTCAACGAGAGGGAATCAATCGGTGTCCGGGTGATCGCTATCGAGATCTTTCCATTTCATGGCTCGCTGGAGCGGTTCAATCCGGAGAACCACTTCGCCGTTTTGGAAAATTCTGACGGTGCCGTTGGTCTGGCTGACAATCACAGCAATCGCTTTGGTGTTTTTGCTGATTGCTGCTCCAGAAAAATGCCGCGAGCCGAGCCCTTTGGTCATCGTAATTTCGACCGGTGAAGTGTCGATGATTCGTGAACTGCCTTCAACCGTGCCGTCGGAAGAAATGATAAACATCCCGTCTAACTGGGCAATTTCTTTAATACCTTCCCGGACCTTACCATCAAAGATGTTTCGTTCTTTTCGTGTATAGCCTTTGACAAGGTCGAATCCTGCGGGTCGGCTTTCGTCGAGAACTTTCCGGTGGTCACCCACGATAAACATGGTGCCCACGGCCTTGCCCTCCCGTCCTTCGCGGCCGATGGCCACGGCTAGGTCGACGACTGCTTTGAGGGTATCCAGGGGTACTTTGGTTTCGAGTTTCCGCAAATCGCGGGCGGTTAAACGTCCAAGATGCTCCGTTAATTTTAATACTGAAATCGTATCAATGTCTTCGGTGTCAAAGCCGCTGTAGATTGCGACCACCGTAGAACCCGGTTTTACCTTTTCCGATGCGACACTCGCCAGAACGGCCTGTGTGAGCTGATTTTGGACGGAAGCTTCTGGCATTTCCAAGTGAATTGAATGGATTTCAGCCTCAGTTGCAGAAGCGTGAATCGCGTCATCGTGGGTCGCAATGATTAGGACCTGATTTACCGATTTCCGTTTCAGCCTGGCCCAATCGGTTTGTTTTTCCATCAAAACAAGCAACGCGTCAGCATCCGAAGCCTTCACTAGTTTAACACCAGCATCAACAAACGAGAAAAACGATTTGTGCTTTTTAGGTAACGACATCAAACACTGGCTTTCGGACAAACCGGACGCGATGGTGGGGCCATGCAGAACTTTTCAAAACATAATTGACAGACTACTATGTTTTATCGGCATTTTAGACGTCAAGCAAGCACACCGCTCTGTGAATTTCTTGTTCAATTCGCGCAGGCAGGCTGGAGAATTGACAAAGTCGACCGAAAAGAAGGTGGTTAGAAATGAGGGGTCGCTAGGGCAAGTTGCTTTGCAGCGGTCTCACGGAGTCTGCCAGCTTTTCTCAACTTTTGGTTGAAACGAATTGTCGGCTGACCTTTTGGGTGTGTCGCTCTCAAAATAGTCGTCGAGAGTCGAGTTAAGTTTTCGAGTAGGTGCAATGCGGTCGCTGGTAGTCGCTTTGACGTACTGTTCCCAAGCCACTAGATCTATCCCCAGCGGTTCGCCGGAAATCTTCTCCAACGACTGCATGACTCTCCGCTGAAGAGCAGGATCCTGATCGTCCAAAGCGACCGCAACGGCAGCGATTGCTTGTTCACCGGAAAATTCACCAATTGCTCTGGCAGCAGCTAGTCGCACGTCGGTGTTCGAGTCATCCATCAATATTTCTTGTAACCGTGGAAGCGATTCGTCGGCAGGCAATTGTTCGAGGGATCCGATCGCTGCGATTCTGATTTCAGAATTGGAATTTTCAGTCGCTTCTTGAAGTGCTTGCAGCGATGCTGGACAATCAAGTTGACCTAACAGTTTCACCGCATAGATTCGATGTAAAAGTATGGAGTTTCGGCGGACGATTTCAGCCAGAAATTTTGCTGCATTTTGTTGATCTTGCTGAGTTCCATTGATGGCAAATTCGACCCGCTCGCGCATTTCCCGTTTTTTCACAAACAGGGTATCTGCGATCTTCTCTTCCTCAATCCATTTATTTTGAGCCCAAGGAACGTATTGACCGGTTCGCCATAGTACCCCTTCGGCACATCCGGTCAAACTCACGCACATTCCCAGCGACGCGGCAAGAAGCGTGTAGGTCACGACGTTGTTTTTCGTTTGCGAAGCCATTTTGATTGGCATTTGAATATCCCCGAACTGGCGTAATTACCCTGTTTTCGAGGAGATTAGCAAAGCGACGCGTTGCGTTACAGGTCAGGTCAAGGTGCTAGCTTGGCGGTTTTCCACCATGGCGGCAAACCGCTCAAGGGGAACGCCAGCCAGATCCTTCCCGTGCGGGAAAGTGATGAAACAATTGATTCAAACAAAGACGTAAAGTTTAGACGCTTGTTTGGTCTGCCGACTCGATTCGTTGAAGCTGACTTGTTTCAGGTTCAAATCGCCGGCCTTTTTTATCTTCATCGTAGTATTTTCCACCACCGGTTCCGTATCCATAACCGTATCCGTAACCGTTGTAGGAGTATCCTGCACGATAGGCTCCGTAGGTGTATTGACTGCCATAGCCGGACTGGGCTCCAACTCCATTGACGACCAATCCGATGCAATGTGCCCCCAGATTCGTCAGCATTTCGGTGGCTCGTTCAGCACTGACCCGGACGTTCTTTTTAATTCGCAGGCAGAGGACAACGCCGTCAACGCGAGCAGCGATTGGGCTTGGGTCGGTGACAGCCAGTAACGGAGGCGTATCGATAATAACAAAGTCGAATTCTTCTCGCATTTGCTCAAAGAGAACATCGATTTGTGGTGAAGAACTGAGTTCGGCTGGATTATTGGGACGCGTGCCGCATGGCATGATCGTCAATCCATTGACTTCACCACTCTCAATCATTGAATCTCGCCAATCCGACTGTCCACTGAGAACAGTTGCGAATCCAAGTGACGATTCGATTCCAAAAGTCACGTGCTGCCGAGGGCGTCTCATGTCTGCGTCGACTAACAAAACGCTTTTTCCAGACTGCGCGATTGAAACGGCGAGGTTGGCCGCGAGCGTGGACTTTCCGTCTCCGGGGGTTGGACTCGTAACCTGAATGATGGCGTGATTTTTACCCTGCGTGTTGAAGTAGAGGGCAGTTCTTACGGCGCGGAAAGCTTCCGCCACCTGAGATTTTGGACGGTGGTAGGTGCAAACTACAGAATCAATGGATGAGTTTTCAACAAGATAGCGTTTGTTTTGTGCAATGACGGGAACATGACCAATCAGCGGTACGTTCAGTTTCTTCATGACTTCGTCTGGATTGTGGAACGTTTTGTCCGCCAGTTCTACCAAACAACCAAGTCCAAATCCTGTGAGGCTTCCGAGTAGTCCGCCAATTCCGAGGATGACCAGAAGGATGGGCCAGACTTCTTCACCGTAAGTTGCGTTTTGCAGCTTTTGAAAACGAAAACCTTCTTGACTGGCGTTGCTGTCTCCCGCGTCAATTTCAATCAATTTCTTTTCGGCGATCTTTACAAAGTCACGAACATCATTCATCTGGGTGTTGATGTTTTCAATTTTTCGTTGGACGGAAGCAATTCTTCCTGCTTCTGTAGAGTTTTCAATGAGCGCCCGCTGGTTGATTTCAATTGAGGCTCGCAGGTCAAATATTTGTTGTTCAAGAGATCGGATATGGCGTTGAAGAATTTCTCTTGGTTCGATGTTCGTGCGATTTTCACCGTCTCCGGTGGCTACTAATTTATTGAGTGAGGTTTGCCAGGTTTGGATTTCCTGGGTTAGTCCTTTGAGTTCTTTGTTTCCAGCACCGTAAATCTGCTCAAGGCGGCGGTAATTGGCCTGCAATTCTCTGATCTTGTTTTCGAGTAGGAAAATATCCCGGTTGCTTGCCTCTTCTCTGCGGCCGTCGTCTTTGATTTTATTTTGCTCTTTAAAGATCCAAACCATTTCTTCGATTTCTTTTTCGCCCGACAGCAGGGCCTCCTTGGCCCGTTCTAAATCTTTCCCGAGGAACGCAATTTTGTTTTGGTCTGTTTGAAGAATTTTGGTTAGTTCATTCACCTTGACCTGGTGCAGCGTGATATTCCCTTGAGAGACCACGATCGCCTGGTCTTCTTCATGAGCGGCGTCGAGTCGCTTTTGCAGGGCACTGTAATTGTCTTTAAATTCCCGATGGATTGACGTAAGAAGATCGCTAACTTTTGTACTCTCGTTGAGATACTGCTCACCTAAATCGGTTTCATAGGTCGCAATTAAGTTGTTCAGGATGGTCTGTGCGTCGTCGGGTTCCGAACTGTAATAGACTAATTCGTAAAGAACTTGTTCGTCTTTGTTTTGCGTCACGACGAGATTGTCCATGACGTTTGGAATGGTTTCATCGTTGGCTAAATCTGAAAACGACTCCAGTGCTGAAAGGTTGTTTTCAAGTAGACAGCGTTGAACGATGTTGTATTGGCCAATCAATTGATCGTGCCGAATTGCCATGTCCGCCGCCATCGGGAACATCGTCCTGCTGTTTTGCGACATGGGTAGGTAGAGCGGATCCTTGGGCTCTATCTTGATTTTCGCAACGCTTTTATAAATCGTCTCACACTGTGCGTCGTAGATGGCCCCAAGGGCCATGCCGGTAACTAAACCCAGAAATACCAGCCATTTTCGGCGATTGAGAATCCCCCAAAAATCGAACGGTGAGTCTTCTGGAATATCTGGCGATGTGAAAACAAAGGGTACAGCTTGGGCGTTAGATTGAGGGTTCGAGTCCACGAACAAATCTCCAGGTGTTGCGTCAGGGAGAACTCGCCGTTTCGCGGTCGAGTTCACGATTCGAGTGAACCGAAAATAAACTGGCAGAGGATGGGAAACAGGAGTAACAAGATCGCCACTTACCCGTTCAAATTTAGTATAGACAGCATCCATGCCTAGCTCAACCAATTACATCCTGAGGATGCCCTGTTTTGTCGAAAGTGAATGTTCTCGTGAGGTCTGACGTCGATACTTTAGTACCGTTTGGTGGGGTTATTTTAAACATTCGTGCACGAGAGCCAGAATTTGTCCTCGTGCCGGTGGTGAGAAATCTTCATTGACACTCTGGGGCGGTGATCAACTGGTATTTGGCTGGAATAGAAAAATTGTCAATTAGAGGAATTAGGGGGTCCGTTAATCGGGAAATATTCCCTTGATTTAGCGGGGATTGGTAGTTGCCACTCGAAAGCCTGCGGCAAGCTTGTTACATTTTGGCTATGTCTAAAACTCCGATGATGCAACAGTATGACGATGCGAAAAAAGCTTGCGGTGACGCACTGCTTTTTTTTCGCATGGGGGACTTTTATGAGCTTTTTCATGACGACGCAAAAGTCGCCGCCAAGATACTCGGGCTGACCCTGACCAGTCGCGACAAATCCAACGCGATTCCGATGGCGGGCTTCCCGTATCACCAGCTTGATTCGTATTTAGGAAAACTCATCAAGCAGGGATTTCGCGTCGCGGTTTGTGATCAAGTTGAAGATCCGAAGACGGCGAAGGGACTTGTTAAACGGGAAGTCGCTCAGATTGTGTCCCCGGGCACCGTCACCGATCAGGCTTTGCTCGATCCAGCGGTAAGCAATTACCTCGTGGCGGTTCTGCCGGCATTCTCTAAAGGAAAACAAAGCGGCAGTGATGATTGTGAAAGTCAATTTGGTGTCTCTTGGGCTGAGACGTCGACAGGGCGGTTTTATGTAACGTCGGTTGGGCAAAAGCAACTCGTCGATTTGTTGGCCCGGTTGGGCGCGAGCGAAATCTTGGTTCCCGATCGATTCAGTGAATTTGACAAAGAGCTTTTTCCGGATGCGATGATCACTCGTCGCCCCGACTGGAGTTTTGGGATTCAGTCGTCCGAAGAGTTGTTGAAAAAACAACTGGGAGTTGCGTCGCTGGATGGGTTTGGAATCGCCGAGTTCGGTCCGCTTGCTGTCGGGGCTGCCGGCGGAATTTTGGAATACTTACGTGAGACCCAAAAGGCGTCGCTCGAGCACTTTGATCATCTACAGGCGTACCGCCAGTCAAATTTTGTAGAGATTGATTCTGCAACGTGGCGTAGCCTTGAGATTAGCCAGACCATTCGAACTGGGCAACGCGAAGGTTCACTGTTTGGTGTGATTGATCGTTGTAAGACCCCGATGGGGAGTCGCCTACTTGGTGATTGGTTGACAAATCCGTTGACTGAAATGAATGAGATCGTTCACCGGCAAGATGCGGTCGGTGAGCTGTGTGACGTCCAAACGCTTCGTAACGATTTGCGAGAGTATCTGAAGGGAGTTTTTGATCTCCAGCGATTGCTCGCAAGGGTTGCTTCCGGCCGGCCTTCTCCGAGAGACCTCAGTTACATTGCAAAAACCTTAGCTGCAGTTCCTCAGTTAAAGTCAAAGTTAACTGATTGTCAGACGCTGTGGTTGCAGCAGCTTGAGGCGGAGCTTGACGAATGTGTCGATTTACGAGAAGAGTTAGAGGCCGCGCTTGTGGATCCCTGCCCTGCCCAAATCAAAGACGGAGGATTTATTCAGGAAGGGTTCGACAGCGAACTTGATGAGCTGAGAAAGCTCGCTGCTGGGGGGAAGCAGTGGATCGCAAATTATCAACAACGGATTTGCGATGAGACGGGGATTCCAAGTTTGAAGGTCGGATTCAATAAAGTCTTTGGCTACTACCTTGAATGCACGCATTCTCATCGGGATAAAGTTCCTTCCGATTTTATTCGCAAACAGACTCTTAAGAATGCCGAGCGATACATTACTCCGGAATTGAAGGAGTATGAAGAAAAGGTTTTGGCGGCCGATTCAAAAGCGGATGAACTTGAAATCAGGCTATTTGAGAATCTACGCCAATTGGTGCGTGCTCATACCTCCCGGCTTAAGTCGAATGCTCAGATCATTGCGACCCTCGACGCAATTGGTGGATTAGCTCAATTGGCGGTGGAGCAAAGCTATTGCCGCCCAGAGTTTGTCGAGGACAGTGTGACTAAGATTGTCGAAGGTCGACATCCAGTGCTCGACATCATCGAACCACTTGGAGCGTTTATCCCTAATGACACGGTGATCGATGAAGAACACGGAGTCCTGCATCTGATCACGGGTCCCAATATGGCGGGAAAGAGTACCTACATTCGTCAGGTGGCTCTCATCAGTCTGTTGGGTCAGATTGGAAGCTTCGTTCCCGCCAAGGAAGCGAAATTGGGATTGGTTGATAAGATTTTTGCCCGAGTAGGTGCCAGCGATGAATTGTCGCGAGGTCAATCTACGTTTATGGTCGAGATGACTGAGACCGCTCGAATTTTAAATACAGCCTCCTCCCGAAGTTTGGTGATTCTGGATGAAATTGGCCGAGGAACCAGTACCTATGACGGTGTCTCTCTCGCGTGGGCGATCGTTGAATATTTACACGATCAAATCGGTTGTCGTTCATTGTTTGCGACGCACTATCACGAGTTGACTGAATTGGAAAAGGATTTCAACGGGGTCAGTAACTTCAACGTGGCAGTCCGCGAGTGGGAAGAGAAGATCGTATTTCTGCACAAAATTGTTCCTGGTAGTGCAGACAAAAGTTATGGAATTCACGTTGCTCGGTTGGCTGGAGTTCCGAATTGGGTCAATCGCCGGGCGGAGCAAATCCTCGAGAAGTTAGAGTCGAGCGGTGAGGTCGAGCAAAATCGTGAAATGATAACGTCGCAAGGTGGCGGTTCGACTGGCCCGATCCAGATGACTCTCTTTGGCACAACTCATCACCCCTTGGTCGACAAGATTAAATCACTCGATGCGAATGCGTTGACACCAATGAACGCGCTTCAGATCCTGCATGATTGGCAGACGGAACTCGGAGACGAAGCGGAAACTGCGCTGCCGAAATCCGGCGAGTAAGTTTAGGGTAGACGATTGTATCCGTGAATCTATGCTTGGAGTTTGGAGATTCCTGCGGCGGTGAAACCGGAGGTTCTAACCGCTTGGAGAGCACTCATGCTCAATGCATTGGACTGTCAATTAGCCAGTTGCCATCAACCTGGCGAAAAGTGATAGCGGCATCACGGTCGCCGATCTTGATTCGACCGATCATCTGATTGTTTTCTTGATTGGCGGAGATGAAGATGAGTTCCTCGAGCGGGGGCCGGATCGCTAATTTAGAAATCTTATTGTGGAATTCGGGAAGGTCTTGAATTTTTTCACCCATCTTTTCGGTGAATCCCGGCATTCCGATTGATCCGGCACCATAGGTGGACATGGCACGGTTGATGGCCTTTTGGGTCAACCCGTGGTCGTCGAGGATTTTTAAAAACCGATCACCGTCGCTTGGGCTTTTGACGGCTAATTGCATCAGATTCATGGCGGCGGCCCCGGCTTCGCGGTTCTGTTCTGAGCTGGTTAAGCAAGCCAGTCGCGCGGCGTGATTGTCGGAATTGATGGCCGCGACGAACGCTTCAAAACTTGCCTGAGGGGTACTCCGGTCAAGGCTTTCATAAGAGATCGTAGTTGAATCGGTTGCGACTTGGTTATTTCCCTCAGGGACGCAGCCGGTGTTGAGGGAAGCCAGCCCCATTAGCGTGGCGAACAGCAGGATTATCCGAAAAGGCCACAGAGAATTCTTCATGGTTGGCTCTCTTGCGGGGATGGAAGATCTTATTTGGACAGCGGTGGCTAAGCGTCTCAAAAGTAAAAAACGAGTTGGTCGTAAGCCGGGTCCTGTGGCCAGTTTGCACCGGCGACGATCATTTATCTAGGCGCGACATTGCTGACGCACTCAAGCAGCCTACCCGAAAGTTAAAACGCGGCGGACAACCGCTTCTTTCTGTTTGGCCTTGCTCCGGATGGGGTTTACCAAGCTACTCGAGTCACCCCGAGTACTGGTGGGCTCTTACCCCACCTTTTCACCCTTACCTGATCTTTGGCGAACCAAATTTCAGGCGGTCTATTTTCTGTTGCACTTTCCCTAATCTCACGATCGGTCGGCGTTACCGACCATCCTGTCCTGTGGAGCCCGGACTTTCCTCTCGCAAACCAGTCGGTTTGCCAGCGATCGTCTGACCAACTCAGCTGACTAGTGTAACGGTTAGTCGAGCAATTCGCTGGGAATTTTCAAATTTCTGAGTGAATGTAATCTCTCGAATTCGAGCTTAGGCAATCAGCAAAATAGGTCAGCGAGGATTACGAATGGAACGTCGACCCAGTGAAGGGGCGAATTTAGTCAGGACAGGCCAAGCGCGTGAGCCTAGTCGAGTGGGTTGAGCGAATCGATAAACTTGTCGATCACGTTTTTCGACCGATTGGTGACAACGATGCGGTCATTGGGATGCAAGGCATAGTTTTGGTTTTGCATTACCGATTTTCCATCCGATTCGTATTCAACGGGCAGTTTGAGGCCTTTTCCAGACTCTTTCACAACCCGATAAACAGTGATGTCCATCGCTTTGTACCGCTTGCATGCGCCTGAACGCTCAAGTGCGTCTTGAACAAATAGTGAGCCGTCAATTTCGCCTTCGTAGATTTCGCCGGCGCTGAAACCACCGCTCATCTCGACTCGATACCTTTCTGCGTTAGTTGGCTCCGCATTTTCGACTGGTATCTGTGCTTCGGGAGCTGCCACTGAGCCGCCCTGAGACATGACGCAACCAACAGATGAAAAAGTGGTTAGCCCAAGAAAGAGCAGTAGGGTGAAGCGAAGGGCTGATTTGAGGGTATCTTTTGGACTCATGGCTTTACCGATTGTTCCGAATTAGTTTGAGAGCATATTCAGGCGTTAAACTTTCCCTAGACCCCCCACCTGATACAATCGGCATCGGCAAGACGAGAGGCAGTCTTGAGAGAAGTTAGCGAGATAGATGAAAAACTAGTGATTTAGTTAAATTGGCTTTGGAAATGGAGCTAATTCGATTGATTTGCTAGCGTGCAATGGGGGCGAACGCCCATCGTTATTCGTGTAAAAGTAACGGGCATCTTGGCCGGTGATGAAGCGACTTGAAAAGTGATTCGATTGAGTTGATTGGAAATAATGGGAAGTTGGCAAGGAAAAGTAGTGTTGGTGACCGGTGGCTCTGGTGGTCTGGGGCTTGCGATTGGCTGCGCATTTTCACAGGCGGGGGCTACCGCGATTTTGCTGTCTCGCGATGAAGAAAAGCTTCAAAAAGTATGTGAGCTGAAGGCGAAGTCAAACATTCAGCTGGACTGGATTCAGGGGGATGTCACGAGTGATTCAAGCATTGAAGCAGCTGTCCGGGGCACACTCGAAAAGCACGGTCGAATCGATTTGTTGGTGAATAATGTTGGTAAATCGACGCGTATAGAATTGCTCAATTGCACGGTTGAGCAGTATGCAGAATTTATGGAGATGAATCTTTATTCGGCGATCCGTTGTACTTTAGCGACGATGGACGCGCTCAAGGCGACATCCGGGCAGGTGGTGAACATCGGTTCGTTGGCTTCGAAGACTGGCTGGCCTAAAGTAGCGCCTTACGCAGTGAGTAAGCATAGCCTGGCAGCGTTTAGTCACCAATTGCGTCTGGAGGGGCCAGAAAACGTAAACTGTTTACACGTCTGTCCTGGGCCAATTCGTCGGGATGATTCGGGTACTCGTTACGATTCGCAAGCGGAGGGAATGGGAGATTCGGTAGCTCAACCGGGTGCCGGGGTTAAGCTGAAAGGAATTGATCCTGATTTTCTCGCTCGAAAAATAGTTCGTCATTGCGAGAAGAGAAAGCCTGAGTTGATAATGCCCTGGCACGCGAAGCTTTTGTTTTCAATAACACAGCTTTCTCCACGATTGGGTGACTTCTTACTAAGAAAGTCCAATGGAAGCTGAGGTTAATCCTTCGATGGGGTAACTGCGAAATTGAGGTTGTCTGATAAGTAGTTTTTTGATGAGATTGATTGGGTCGAGTGGTTTCCAGGAAAAAAAATTGGCTGACAAACGCAATCTAATCGCTTATTTAATACTGTTACTAGCAGTGTTGGTAACCCTGCCCGGATGTAAAATCCGAGGGAATCCATGGGAAATTTCTGAGCAGTCCAAGCCCACTCCCGAGCGGAATTTACCACAGTCAATCTATGCGCCAATGCCGACAATCTTGCCAAGCGTTCAAGGGGCTGCCATTGAAACTGATCAGACTCTCGAGTCAGAGCTTGATCTTTTAAGTGAGTTACACGGCGAAATCGAATAGGCTTCTTCGGTACTCCGCAATGATTCCCGTGCTCTGGCTCAGGTTTTGCCACTGAATCTCACGGCCTGAATCTCAACCAATTTGAAGATTTTGTTGGGCAGCGGCAAGTTTGCGAAGACCTGCGGAGGCCGAGAGGATAGCGACGAGACAGACTGCAATTCCGCCGGCGTTGGCTGTGGGAGATGGCCAGACGGGAAGGTACGTGAACCCTTGCCAAGTTATTAAATGTAAAAGCGTCGCGACGAAGACAGCCGCCGACGGTGTGACGGCGGAGGTTCGGTTTCCTTTCGTAGACACCAGCAAAACTGCTTGGATGAATAAGAAGAAGAGTGTCACGGATAGGGCTGCCTGCCAGCCAAGAAAAATTCCCACCAAAGCCATGGCAGCGATGGTATCGTCGACACAGTTTAATTGTTCAATGGTGGATTGGTGGACGCGATCATCTAGCATTCTTTTAGAATTTAACGTTGCCCACGAGCACAATAATCCGCATGCGGAGCCGGCGATTAAACCGTAGGCGAATGTGATGAATTGTGTCGATGATGCACGTGCGATTTCAATCAGTTGATCCGTGTCAATGTTCCACGCGATCAAGGTCATGTCTGGCCAGATCAATGGCAATCCAACTCCAATGCCCAGTCCCCAATAAAATACGCTCCGGGGAATTTGCAGGCGTTCGGATCGAATCAGCGAGATTGTGAACAGCAGGCAGATCAGGGCTAGGTGATAAGCAGCAATTTGGATCAAATTCCATTGGGGGTCAAACAGAAGATATTCGAAGCCTTGAGATTGACTTGGCTGTTGAAATGGCAGGTTGGATCCACCAGTTAGGATTTCAAAAAATGCGATTAGGAGAAAAATGAAGCCGAGAAAGACTTCCACGATTAGGTAACGCGGTGAAATGGGTGTACGACAGGTTCGGCACTTTCCTGAATTTCGAATCCACCCGTAAACGGGTAGATTGTCACTGAACAAGAGTTCGGTTTCGCAAAACGGGCACATGCTTGAGCCATTTACACCGCGGCCTCGGGGGAGTCGCCAGGCGACGACATTTAAAAAGCTCGCAAAACATCCCCCAAGAAAGAAAATCCAGATCACGCCTAGGATTTTCATCAGCACGGCCTGCGACGACTCGATGTATCTCCAGTACTCTAATGCACTAACGGGGAGTTGGGATGTTCTTAATAGCGTGGATGTCAGCAGCGGGATTAAAATTAGTAGGATGAATATTGAGGCAAGCAAGACCCATCCAAGCGCTTTGCTGAGGAAAATGAATTTTGCTTGCTTGCCCATATTGATCCACTACTGGAGTCGCCGATTGGCCGTTGCTGGGGAGCCGAAATGAAACATTAGGTTGTGGAATCGTCGGCAGATTCGAGTGTGTTGTGAGTTCCGTCACATTTGGGTGCGGTGGAGGTGTGTTTGCACTGACAGTAATAGGCTGTTTCTGTTTCAGTCGCCTCAAAGACCATCGGCACAAAGTTCGTTCCTTTGTGTTTCCCATCGCAAAAGGGTTGGTTTTCCGAAATGCCACAGGTGCAGTAAGCGTATTTTTTACCAGCCTCTAGTTCAACTTGCTTTGGGAAACAGGCAGCAATTTTTGGTTTGTCCATGGTTTATTATCTTCTAATTTAGGTATGCAATGATCGCTTGTTCTGGCTTGCTAGGGAACTAGCAGAGCGCCTCGTAAAACACAACATAATTGAGAAGGCGTGGCTCTAATAGAGCAACCAATTAATTTATTGTTGATGATTCAAAGAGGGATTGGGTCAATAAAAAAGAGCTCTCGAAGATCGAGAGCTCTTTTAGTTATCATTCGTGCGGAGGAACTGCCAGGACCCATCGATTCGGGTCGCCTAGCCTAGTTGCTGGTCATCTCGATGGCGTAAGACTCAAGTCCACCACTTGGGACATCAACCACGAATTGTGACGCTCCGCCCCCTTCGTACTTCTTCGGAATTTTGGTGAATTTTTTCATCTGAGCCTTGGCAGCAGCAACGGCTGTGCCGTCAGCTTGTCCACCGCCGTCAGCGCCTTCCATTGCATCCGAAAGAGCTGCCTCGTCCATTTCATCCCACTCAAATTCAACCTTGTGTCGCCAAACCATCGCTCCGGCGTTTCCGTAACGGTCTACTAAGGAGAAGTTCCCTTCGCCGTCGGTAACCGCGGTGGAATAAGGGCCGGGGGACGAATTCCCTTCGGCAGGTTCTGGATAAAAGGTGACCCTAATACCGGGGAGTGGTTTGCCATCGAGCGTTACGACGCCAGATACGGGAGCAAGTGAGCCACCCTCTTTGCAGCCAACAAGCGTACTAACGCAAAGTAGAGCCGCTAAGCAGAAAAACGAAAGGCTGTTGATTTTGAGTTTCATCATTTATTCTCGTGTGTTTGTCCGTAAAATATTGGAGCCCGATTACTTAGCAATCGGGCTCCATTTGAAATGTAAACAATTATTAGAATTAATACTCGTTAACTGTGTTTCCATCCTGATAGGCAGCAAGCCAATTCAAAGTCGAATTCGCTACGTTGTCAGAAAGGAACTGAGCTGAACCGTCGCACATTGCCACTGTCGCACCTGTGGTGTGGCCACTGGATGCAAGCGAGCGGGCGCGGTAGTTACCGTTAACGATGAAGTTAAGGCCACCAGCACGACCCATGTTGGACCAACGCCCAGCCATCGGTGTAGACAGGTCTGGGTTGTTTTGCCAGCGATGTGAACCTGCCCAAATCGCTCCCACCATAAGTGGATTCTTCGGGCTTGGTCCGGTCTCTGATTTGCTGGATCGCTCACCAATCATGATTGTGTTGCTGGAGCCATCGGTCAACGTGCCGAAGTCAACTCTGGTGTTCATACCAAATGGGCCCCACTTTTTTCGGTGGTTTGGCTGCATTCGACGTGAAGTCCACATGGAGTAGCCGATGTTGGCGACGTAGTTGGAAATACCGTTTGGTAGGTCCAAAGAGTTTGAGGTGTAACAAGTGTTCTTGCCGTCAATCTTAGGAGTGTCACTTGGACACTGGAAGGACGGGATCACACTACCAGTTAACTGGTCACCGTTTGGCAACAACATATCCTCGCCCCAGTGGGTGTAGAGGTTGCAGTTGTCATACAGGTTGTTTTGCTCCATGAATGGAAGAATGAACGTTCCCCATCCCCAGTAGTTACCTCTGTAAGGAGTGCTTCCACGCCACACGAATGGCTTGTATTGCTTTGGAAATGCAGAAGAAGCATTCCAGCCATCCCAACCTGAAGGGAATTGCTGATAGGCACTTTCATAATTCAATACTGCCAGAGCGATCTGACGCGCGTTGTTCATGCAAGTCGTCCGTCTGGCCGCCTCGCGAACCTGCTGTACAGCAGGAAGCAGCATACCGATCAAGATTCCAATGATCGCTATGACCACTAGCAACTCAACCAGCGTGAACGCCTTTCGGCGCGATGGTGAATACATAGGTGTTACCTCTTAAAACAAATAGGATGAAATATATTTCCAGCGACACGTTTAAAGTATGAGTCGCTGCAACAGTATTGCAGGAAAAAACCAACTGAAAAAGGAAGAAACCAGCGGGGTTACCCTGTCCATATTGTAGCTATTGCGCGTTGTCTACCGTTAGTAATTCTGTCTCTGCGGCACTTGGATGAAGAAATTGATCGCAGAATTTGTTCATCAAGGCAAAAATTCGTGGGCTATCAGGGATTTATTATCGTAATTAAAACGTCCTTCAAAGTATTTAATTTCGGTCATCCATGTCGTTAGTGTTTGTTTTTGTTCCATTAAAGTTTATTGAAAAAAAATAAGTAAAAATTCAAATTCGGTACATAGCTTAGGAAGGCTAAGAATTGTTGCCGAATCACCGGCGGTCACGGATAATCGACAGTGGCCACTCGACTGGGGGTGGAAAGTTGGATTTCCCGTTTCCCGGCGTTGATTGGGCAGCGTGAGCAAGTCGATCGTCGAAACTGAGAGAGACGGTTGGCGCGTCAGAAGCAGACGCGTCAGAAGCAGGCGCTATAGAAGTTGTCGCTGCGAAGAGGATTTTCGCTAGGCAGCCTATTGTCCGCTGCGGACATTAACCACGTCGGTAATATCGATCAGGCCGATCGCTCGACCGTTCGCATCGACGACGGGCAGCTCGCTTAGATTTCTGCAGGCGAGCGTTTCGATGGCTAGAAGTGTTTTTGTGCCGGCTGCAATCGTGATGGGCGACTGCGTCATGACGTTTCGAATAGGTTCGTCAAATAGCTCGTCTTGTTGTTTTTCAAGTAATTTTGCCAAGTCGCTGTCGGTGAAAATGCCGGTTAATCGAGATTGCTGGTCAATAATTAAGACAACGCCAGTCCTTCGTTCCCGGCCTCCTTGTTGAATGTAGATGTCGCGAACGGTTGCGGTTTCGTTCGCAATTCGGCATTCGTCGATCGGTCTCATTACCTGCTCTACGAGGGAGAGTCGTTTTCCAAGTGAGCCACCCGGGTGAAATTTTGCAAAGTCATCTGCCTGGAGTTGCTTGGTTTTGGAGACAACCAAAGTGAGTGCGTCTCCCAGAGCGAGCATCAGTGCCGTGGTTGTAGAGGGGGCAAGTCCGAGATGGCAGGCTTCATTAATTTTTCCATAATTGAGCACGGCAGCACTGTGCGCAGCCAGAGTTGAATTCTGTTTGCTGGTAATGGCAATGATGGGAGTTTGAAACTTTTTGAAGGACGGCAGCAGTTTGAGGATCTCGCCTGTCTCTCCGCTGTTAGAAAAAACGAGAACAATGTCTTTTGGGCCAACTCTTCCAAGGTCGCCATGGATTGCTTCGGCGGGGTGAAGGAAATGGCTACGCACGCCAACCGACGCCAAAGACGCAGAAGTTTTTTGGCCAATCCAACCAGCCTTGCCGATGCCTGTGACAATTACGCAGCCTTCGCATTCAAGTAACAGGTCGGTGGCAACACAGAAATCATCCGGCAAGTTGGAGGCCAGATTTTTTAATGCCTCTGCTTCGTGCTTAATGATTTCGGTAGCGAGTTGAAGTTGTTCAAATTTGGTGGTGAGGCCAGATTGTAGGCTGGCGGTTTGCCGATTCGGTTCCATGTATTTTCGGGCAGGTGCACTCATCAGGCGGCCTCCTCAAGTTGAAGGTTTCTCATTCGGCGGTAATCGGAGCAGCGAGACAGAAGTTGTTCGTGGGTTCCGCAGTCGACAATTTGTCCTTCACGCATGATCATGATCTTGTCAGCAAGTTCGAGTGTAGACATGCGGTGAGTAATCAGAACCGTAGTTCGGCCTTGGATGAATTCGGCCAGTGTTTCATGGATCAGCTTTTCACTTTCCGGATCGATTTGGCTGGTCGCTTCGTCAAGTATTAGAATCTCAGGATCTTTGAGAATTGCCCGGGCCAGTGAAATGCGTTGGCGTTGCCCTCCGGAGAGTTTGCCTCCGTGCTCTCCCATCATCGAGTCGTATCCGAATTCCATCTGGGATATGAACTCGTGAGCATGCGCTTTTTGGGCGGCAGCGACAATTTCTTCGTGAGTTGCCTCTGGCTTGGCGTACGCGATGTTTTGTGAGATCGAATCGTTGAATAGCATGGTCTGTTGCGTCACGTATCCAATTTTTTGCCGGAGCGATTTGACGGGGTAGTTTCGAACGTCATGACCACCAATTCGGATTTGTCCGTCGGCCTGATCGGTTCCGCCATTGGTTTCAAAAAACCGCGGAATCAAATTGATCAGTGTGCTTTTTCCACATCCGTTATGTCCCAGGATGGCCAGAGAAGTGCCCGCGGGAATTTGTTCACTAATTCCTCGAAGGATAGGTTGGTTGGGCTCGTATTCAAAATGCACATCGCAAAATTCAATGTCGAGTTTGCCAGTCGGAATTTCAACTGGCGTTTCAGGGTCCTGGATGGCTGGGATTTGGTCAATCAAGGGAAATACCCGGTCGGCCGCCACAACGCCGCCTTGAATCATGTTGTAGACGTCAGCCATTTTTCGTAGTGGATCGGCAATTCCAATCAGAAACCCAAAGAACATCATGAGGCTGCCGAATCCCATGGGTGCGTCACACATGCGAATTCCAAAAAGGTAATTCGTCGAGTTGAGGACTAGGTATCCTCCGGCAAGGACGCTGAGGGAGATCATGCTGACGCCGAGTAATTCGTTGTTGATCCTTGAGAGGGCGCCAAACACAGAAATCCGCATGGACTTTTTGTAGACATCGTTGGCAACCAGATCGAATCGCCTGCGTTCGTTGTCTTCATTCGTGAAGGCTTTGACGACACGCATGTAGGTCAGGGCTTGGTAAAGTCGATTGAGCAGTTTTGCTGAATCTTCCATTGCCCTTTTGTTTGCTCGTTTGGTTACCTGCGCCAATTTGAGCATCAGGTATCCAGCGATTGGGCAAATTAGGAGCGAGAACAGCAGCAGTCGCCAGTTCACCCAGGCCGCGCCGACGAGGCAGCCCGTCATTTTGAGCGGTTCGCGGATAGTCTTGCCAAAGAGCGTTGTGATGGCTTGGCAAATTGCGCCGGTTTCCCCACGGATGCGGCTGATTAAGTCACCGGTTCCTTTGACTCCAAGTTCGGAGGCTTCCATGTCGAGCACGTTTTGAAATACTCGGTTTTGCATGTCCAACATTGTGCGCTGGCCGACGCGCGCAACTGAAACCATACTGCCCATTAGGAACATTCCACGAAGGACCGTTCCGATAAACATTAATGCCATTAGATAGGCGAGCGTTGTAAATGGTTTGTCCGGCGCGTATTTTTTTATGTAGGGTGCCAGTTTGGCTCGGCCTGTCGTGCGAGTTTCCTGAATTTGAATATCATAAAGATTGGCGTTGATTTGGCTTTGGATCTCGGACGATTCAGTCGGATCCGGATTTGCTTTTAAACGCGCTTCTAATTCCCGAATGCTATTTTGGCTGCTCGTGATTAATTGTTGTGATTCAATGTCTTCATCAGCGACCCATTGATGAAGCGATTTACCTTTAATGACGATTTCGACAAACGGATAAACCGCGCCGAGGTTGAGCGACCATAGGACCGCCACCATCGCACTGCAGAAAAAAGAGGCGATCAGAGACCAGCGATATTTGAGCGTCATCCGTAACGCTCGATTGAGATTTTTCATGATGCCTGTTTGAAAAAATGCTTCCTTGCAAATGCTCGGACACCGTTGCTAGCGATAGACTGACGAGCTTGTCTAAACTTAATCTTTTTGCCCTGATTCTCAAACGTCAATCGGATCCGCTAGCCGTTGCTGAAGTTTGGAATCGCCAATGAACTGGTCGGGTTTTAAGCGGCTTTGCTGGCTCTCGGGTCAGCATGGCGGGGTTTAGGTGAGAGAACGGCGTTATCGCCGGACGGATTCTTTGATTTTAGGTGACGTGCTGCCAATTGAGAGGCGTTCCTCGGGGGATTGGCTGGGCTGCGGTTGCCGATAGCACTTTGTCGAGATGAACTGGCTCGAGGCCCTTACCGGGGCGGAGAGAGCGAACGTTTTCGAGTGTGAACTGTTCACCTTGTTCGATGTCTTGGATTGCAAAGAGCGAGCGGCGAAAGGCGAGGTTGTTTTGGTCGCTCTCCGTGGGCCCGTAATTTACGTTCCCCAGCGTTTTTTCAGTGGTCCGAATCGCGTTAACTAATTCAGCGAATTCCGAAGGTTCCAATGAGAATGAACTATCGGGCCCCTCTTCAGACCGTGAGAGTGTAAGGTGTTTTTCGATAATGGAGCCACCCAGTGCAACCGAGGTGATCGAGGAATGGTGGTCCAGGGTATGATCGGAAAGCCCAACGGGAAGCTGGAACCGAGCTGCAAGATCCGGGAGCGTCCTCAGATTCATTGATTCCGGTGGAGCCGGGTAGGCACTGGTGCACTTGAGCAATGCGATTTCGTTGCAGCCGTTGCTCTGCAGCGTTGTGACGGCTTGTTCAATTTCTTCGAGAGTCGCCATTCCGGTGGAGACAATTACGGGACGACCTGTGGCGGCGACTTTCCGCAGGAGTGGAACGTCAATAATTTCAAATGAAGCAATTTTATAGGCAGGCACATCAAGTGTTTCAAGGAATTCAACGGCAGTCGCATCGAACGGGCTCGAGAAGAGATCCATCCCGAGTTGGTTCGCGATCGATTTCAGTTCAGCATGCCATTCCCATGGAGTGGATGCTTTTTGGTAAAGTTCGTAAAAGCTTTTGCCATCCCAGACGGTGCCGCCCTGGATTTTAAAATGAGGTTGATGGGAGTCGAGTGTTAGTGTGTCGGCAGTATAGGTTTGGAGTTTGACAGCATCCGCACCCGCCCGATGTGCCTGCTGGATAATTTCCACAGCTCGGTCAAACGATTGGTGATGGTTGGCCGACAATTCTGCGATGATGTAGGTCGGTTGGCGATCGCCAATCAGGCGGCCATTGATTTGAATGTTCTTTTGGGGGTCCATCGAGTAGCTTTTAAACGAATGAGTTTGGGGGGGCAGATTGGTTGCGTTGTGTTCTGGAAATATTTCAGGCTGCTTTTCTTTGGCTTTCCTCGGGAATTGGGAGTGGAATTTCCGATGGACGTTTTAGCTCAAATTGAAGTGCCATTTTTCCATGGATGATTGCCGGTTGAATTCCAGTAAAACCGGCCGCCCGGAAAGCTTTTTCCGAGGCAATATTTCCCGGTCTGATTTGAGCAACGATCGAGAGGTGGTTGGACTGGCGAAATAGTTTTTCTGAGGCTTGGCAGATGATTGCGGTTCCGACTCCCCTACCCCGCCTCGAGTGGTCGACAATGATTCTCATGTTTGGCGAAGCTTCACTTTTTGATTCGTCAAAGCAAGCGTATCCAATTGCGGTTCCAGCGGTGTTTTCGACAATCCAACAGTGGTTGTTGCGGGATTCAATTCTTGTTTGGAATTCGGTGGCAAACTCATCTAGTGACTGATCGGGGCTCGCCAGAGCAACGGATTTTACTTCTGGATCATTGTGCCAACGCCAGATGGTTTTGGAATCCTGGGAATTGGCCGATCGCAATTTGAGGCTGCCGGTTTTCATGGTGCGTACGACGCGTTTGGCACCCTGTCCATCAACTTGGCGCTGGCCGAGTTCGGACATGGACTTTCTTTGTTCCGGATTTCCAATTAATTGCAGTAGAACTTGCTTAAACTCCTGGCGATTGGGAGTCTCGGTTTGTCCCTTTAGTTCAAGTGCTGGCTGATTAAACGGGTCGTGCACACGTGGCCGTTGGCGGGCTTGGTCAATGATGACGGTCGGGATTCCCCAGTAAGCGAGTTGATATGCTGCGGCTCTCGAGGTAATCGCGATGTCAATTCGGGGGAGCAATTGTTGAACTCGATCGCGATTTCGGTGGATTCTTAAATTGAGTTTAGCATGCCTTTTGAACTGATTTAGTTCGGCTGCATGGGGGTAGCGAGGCCCGATCACGCAATCCACAACGATACGTTTTTTTCCTAAATCAGAAATGGATTGGAGTGTCTTGAGCGTCCAATTGTCTTTGTCGTTCTCGCCAAGGGCCACAAGGATCTTCCTTGCTTCCTTGGCAATTTTTTTGGGTGTAGGGAGAAGAGATTCCTGGTGAGATATGAAGTTATCCAGGAGGGCATGTTCTGGACCGCCCAGAAAAACGCAGTGTTCGGTCTGGCTGGTAGTCGCTGAAGTAATCGACGTTGCGGTCTGATTTAAAACCATGTCTGCAAGTCTGGGGTTGGTTGAGTCGTGGTTGCCAATCAGAAGCAATTTCGCCTGTCCTTGTGTTAACGACGCAAGGTAGTTTTCGGAAAACCTATCGCCGTCAAGGATGATCCAATCGGGGTGCATGGTGGCAGCGATTCGTTTCGTTTCCACCGCGTCGGCTTGATCGCATTCTGAATGGTTTAGTGGAATGAAATGAATTTGTTCCGAAGCAATTTTTTTGAGAAGTCCGCGGGGAAGTGAGCCGCAAGCGAACGCAACAGTGCCGCCTGAGTTTTTCCAGGCTCGCGCAATCGAGAGTGAGCGAGTAACATGCCGAGTTCCAATGGCAGGCCCGGCGTCAGCGCGAATCAAAAGTTTGGGTCGATTGATGGGCATAAAAACGTGGTCACTAAGCAATTTTCTGCAAACAGTGGCGGTTGATTTCTATCCACGATGGATGGGTTTCGTAAGCCTTGATGATTTGTCTCCAGTCGAATGGCGAATCACCAAAGTGGTGGTAGATCTCTGAAGCGAGTCGGAGGTCATCTTCTGTGTCGACGGTCCAGCGCAGGTGAGACCAGTCTTCAGTTCCCTGAGTCGAAGCAATGTTGAATTTTTTTGGGTTTTGATAGGCGTACAGTGTTACGTGCTCGCGATACCTTGGCGTTATTGCAAGGCGGTCAATTCGGTCGAGTGTTCGGCGAGTCATCGCTTCACAGTCGAGGCCGCGAGGATAGGTTCGTCGGGGGTGGAAATTGCTGGCGTAGTCGATCTCCGGATTAGAATTTATTAGGTCGACGGTTTGGTCGACAATCCGAGGGTCGATAAGTGGGCAGTCAGAAGTGATTCTGACAATTTGCTCCGCGGCATATTTTTCCGCTGTCTCAACGTAGCGAGAGAGGACATCGTTTTCACTTCCAGCATGAAAGTCCCATTGTCGATCTTGGCAGAACTCAATCAGTTCGCGATCGGCTGGTTCAGTGGTAGTAGCGATGACAAGTTGATCGATGGTCTTGCACTCACTCAGACGCTGCATCACGCATTCAAGCATAGTTTTCCCGCCCAGTGGGCGAAGGACTTTGCCTGGAAGGCGAGAGCTTCCGAGGCGGGCTTGAATGATGGCAACGGTTTTCATCGAGCTAGGCGGCTTTCGAAAGGGCGTTCGGTTTGGCTTGGGTAATCGCTTGCAGTTGCTCGACTACCTGTCGGACGTCTTCTTCTCTCATTAATGGAAAAATCGGCAGTGAGAGAATCTCTTGGTAGACCTGTTCAGCGGTTGGGCAAGTTCCCGTTTGGTCGCCGAAGCGGTTAACGTAATAGGGGTGCTGGTAAACCGGTTGGTAATGGACATTTACACCGATTTTTCGTTCGCGAAGTTGTTCGAAGGCATGGTCTCGGGAGATGCCGGTGGACGCTTGATCCCAGCGAATGACAAAAAGGTGATGCGCATGCTCGATTCCAGTTCGCGTGTGGAGCGGCTTGACGTGCGGGATTGACTGGAGAAGGGAGCGGTAAAAACGTGCGATGTCATTTCGGCGCCGGGTAAACCGTTTCAGCTTAGCCAGTTGAGAAAGCCCAAGTGCGCACTGCAGGTCGGTCAGTCGGTAATTAAATCCAAGTGATTCCATTGCATACTGGTGCTGTTGTTTGGATTCTCGTTGGCGGTGATCTGTGGTGATGCCGTGATTTCGAAATTCTTTTAAGGTCGTTGCGGCAAGGTCGTTGTCGGTCGTTACCATTCCGCCTTCGGCAGACGTAATCTGTTTAATGGGGTGAAAGCTAAAACAGGTGAAGTCTGCGAGGCTGCCTACACGATTTGAGCCTATGGCTGCCCCGAGTGAATGGCAGGCGTCAGAGATCAATACCAGGTTGTGTTGATCTGCGAGGGCTCGCAGTGCCGCGTAATCACACGGTTGGCCAGCGTAGTCCATCGCGACAATTGCTTTGGTGTTGGGGGTGATTTTCCGCGCAACATCTTCTGGGTCGATTAACAGGCTGTCCGAGTTTACGTCTGCAAAAACAGGTTTGGCATTTTGATATAAAACGGCATTCGATGTGGCGACGAAGGTAATGGCTGGGACAATGACTTCATCATTCGCGTCGGCTCCAATGCCGGCAGCGTGCATGGCGGCATGCAGGGCGGCCGTTCCACTACTGAAGGAAACCGCCTGTTGAGCACCAACCGTCTGGGCGAAGGTGGTTTCAAAGGTTGAAACCAATGGGCCAGTCGTTAGCCAATCGGATTGCAAGGCGTTTACGACGGCTTCGATATCGTCTTTTTCAATCGTCTGTTTTCCATAGGGCAACATAGACTGCTCCTCAGGCTGCGTGTTGTGGGGCGAGTTTCGGTTGGGGCTTTGGTTCGGGCTTTGGTTGATCCATTTCCATTGCAATCATGGTGCGAAGTTGGTCAATGGTGAGCCACGCTTGATTGTTGTCGCTTGAATAACTGAAGCCATCGGGGCACTGAATTCCTTCGTCGGCATAGCGAGGCGGGGTTGCCGACCAGCTTCGAAAGGTGGGTTGGATAATAAAATGGTCGCTGAATTCCAAAGTGTTTCTCGCATCATCGGCTGGAATCATGCATTCGTGAAGCTTCTCACCAGGTCGGATGCCGATGACCTTGGTTTCGCAGGTCGGGTCGACTGCGGTTGCGATATCCAAAACGGTCGTACTTGGAATTTTTGGGACGAAGACCTCGCCCCCTTCCATGCGTGTGAATGCTTTGACGACGAGGTTAACTGCTTCTTGGAGTGTGATGATAAACCGAGTCATTTTTGGGTCGGTAATCGGCAGCACACCTGTTTGAGCCTGTTTTTGAAAGAAGGGGACGACGGATCCGTTGCTGCCCCAGACGTTGCCATAACGTACAACTGAAAAGCGAGTTCCTGTCTCACCTGCCAGAGAGTTGGCAGCGATAAATAGTTTGTCGCTGCACAATTTGGTCGCACCATAGAGGTTCACGGGAATGGCAGCTTTGTCAGTAGAAAGAGCAACGACTTTTTCCACACCGCAGTCAAGTGCCGCATTGATGACGTTTTCGGCACCACCGATGTTGGTTCGAATGCACTCTTGCGGATTGTACTCAGCGACGTCGACGTGTTTCATTGCCGCAGCGTGAATTACAAAGTCCACTCCTTTGAACGCCCGGCGAAGTCGCGCTTCATCTCGGACGTCTCCGATGAAGTAGCGGATTTGTGGATATTTGTCGGTTGGGAACAAATTGCGACGCATGTCGACATGTTTTTGCTCGTCGCGGCTGAAGATGATCAGCCGTTTGACTTCAGAGTTTTCGAGCAAGAAACGGGCACACTTTTTTCCAAAAGAACCCGTGCCGCCAGTGATAAGTACAGTTTTGTTTTTTAGCCAGAACATCCGTGTTCCTTTGGAAATTGATCGTTACTTCTTATTAAGCTATCCCACTGCTCTAAAATCTCCAATACGAATCACACCGCGGAGATTATGGCTTGGCTGGCATGGAATCGCTGGCACGTTATTTTTGCATTGAGGCCCGCTGGCATCGGTTGCGTTCCCGATCTCATTTCCCAGATCGAGATGGGGGAAATAGCAGTCGCCTCGTGTTTTTCTTGAGTCGCGCCCATGGCGAGAGTTTAGGGGGCTTGGCGTAGATTGTTTGACCTTTGAATTGCCCGTCAAACAGTCCCGAAGGTGCGTAGTATTTGTGTGGATAACCACGGGTTTGGAACCAGAAACCGTACTTGAGGGCCCCCGTTTTTTCCTGTGGTTGAAGTGTTTGGGTTAGCAGGTCTAACGAGTGTTCATGCGAATTTGCTCGGTAAACGCCACCTAGTCCTTGATAAAGGCAGGGGCCGAGGAGGACTGACGGGATTCCCCAATAAATCGCTTCGGAGCCGACGCTCGATCCAAACGTTGCAACTTTTTCGCAAGATCTCATCAATTGGTAGGTGTCAATTTCGGCGTCCGGCGCGATTATCGTAAGATTGGGCGACTGGAGTGAAAGCATGGCAGCTTTACGCTCGTTTTCGACAGCGGCAAGGTTGGGGTGAACGCGAAGGTAGAGGTGGATTTCCGGATTTGATTTATATAAATCTTGGGAAACCTTTCGAATCGCGGTGACTTGATTGGGGTAAATTTCGTTTTTCCATGCTTCTCCAATGGCTACGAACTCATCGTCGGAAGAGCAGAAAATTCCAATGTTTCTTCGGGCGGGGTTCCAGGTGTCGGGGAGTCTTCCCTGTTCCTGATTTTTGACAAACGAATGCCATACCTTTTCAACTCGGTCGACTCGGTCTTGAAACCAGCTGGCCGCAATCGATTCACGGTCCGGTCGGTCGTTAGCAGATTCCCAATAGTCGACGATTATTTGCTCAGTCGATTGGATGTCGTGGAGGAGTTCATTTTTGAACAAATCAAAATGCTGTTGGTCACATCCCCGCTCGTGAAGATAGCAGTCGACTTTGCATTTCTGGCAAGCCCGAAGTACTCCACGTAGTGCAGCGAAGCGGCCATTGAAGGCATACACTCGATCAAATGAATGCTGGGAAAGCAATTCGAGGGTTTGGTAGTAAGCCTGCCCTGCAGATTGCAGGGAACGATTGAGCTGTTCACGATTTTGAATTAGGTCGGGTTCAGGATCTCGGCAGTTCGAGACGAGCGAGGAGTAGGCAGCAAATCCGATATCGAAGTTGTCAATCTTATACGCCAGTAGCTCTGCTAAGCAATCAAAGTCGATGGAAACTTCGTTGGAGAATTCTCCACTGAAAGAATGGCAAGGGACTTTTGGGGCGAGTAGCTCGAGCCCCATTTGCCGCCTGCCGACACAGTCATTGCATAGTTTGGGCGAACGATCCGGGTTGTGGTCGCAATTTTTAAGCTGGCCATTGCAATTGAAAAACTCAACGGAGTGCCCCGCATCGAGGTGCTGTTGAGCGATGTCGAGTTCGGTTGGAAAATGCGGGGTGAGCGTTGCAGAGGGCGAGATAATCGCAATTTTCAGTGCTCGGGTTCCATGGATCAGTTGTTTGGGTGTCATCGGTTAGGCCGCTTTGCGTGAAGGCATAAGTCGTCGATACCATTTAGGTTTTGGAACCGAGGGTTGAGGGCTGAGCATTGGGCCAAAAATTTGTTGGAGAGTATGTTGGTCCGCTTCGTGATTGGGGAGAACGAGTTTCGGGTGGTCTAGCTTGCCAATGGAGGTCGTTGGGCGATTCGCGAGGTGGGACTCGGGGTCGACTGTATGGGTGGCATCGCCCCCAAACCCGATGTTCGAAATTAGATTGCGTTCGGGAATGATACTCAGTCCGTGGTTGGCCCAGCAGGCGTATTGCCATGGGAAATCCCAAGTGTCAATTTCTCCGGCAAATTGACGGTCGAGGATTGGCTCCCAGCCTCGGTATTCATCGTCTGAGCTAAAAGCAGCTCGGAGGGAATTGTTGGCTTTGGCGAGTGGCCACGTTGAGATGTCCACATCAAAATGTTCCCAGGCTCGCCGCCAACTCGCCCAGCCCCAGATATGAGCCCAGCGCGAAAAGTAGTAGCTGTTGGAGGTTCTTGGTTGCGGTTGGAAATTGTCACCGCTGATCATCATGACCCGCTCGTCATCGCGATATCTCGTGAGCAATTCGCTGCAGTAGCTGAAAAAACTGAGGTCAGGTAAACAGTCGTCTTCCAAAATAATCAGTTCGTCCGATTGCTGAAATGCCCAGTCAAGGCCGGTGGCGATGCGTTTTTTGCAGCCCATGTTTTGGGTCGCATAATTGACTTGGACATCGCAGTTCCAATCAACTCTTTCAATAATTTCCCGAGTTTGGCTGACTAGTTGTATTTCATCGGGGCGATCGGAACGGGCTCCGTCCGCAATCACCAGTAGTCGACGAGGTTTTGCCTGGGCGATGACGTCAAGCACTTTTTGAGTCAATTCGGGTCGATTGAATATGCAAAATGCAATTGGGGTTTCAAGTGCCATAGTAGCTCGAAACTGGAGTGCTAGCGTGCGTGGTGTTTAATTTGAACTCCTCGACAATCTATCTTACAGTCATCGCGATTCCAATACTGATCGTTCGTGATGGCGAATTGTGAATTTAGCCTCGATTAAAATCACGAGGGAAGCGACGTCAGATTTAAAATGCCAGCGTGAAATTCGATCTAGGCAGGAATCGCAAAAACCGTTCAATTACTGGTTGTTGAAAAGACCTTCTCGCTCGCAGTGAGAGTTTGAAGATAATCCGTCTTTTTAAACAGGATGCATTGAAACTAAATCGAAGGATCGATTTTGAAATCGTTATTAGATCATATACGCCCCAATCGCTCGGCTCGGCGAAGACTGTCTCATTCGGTAGATCCGATTGCTCAGCTGCGGACTCAATTTCCGGATGTCCCCGATTCTCATTTGCGGATCTATCAATCGGTGCACGAGTTAACGATGACTTCGCCTGAGCGAGTTTTTGCGTTGTGCAACGCAGTTGAGTACATCGTTGAGAATCGAATTGAAGGTGATTGTGTTGAGTGTGGTGTCTGGCGTGGAGGAAGTATGGCTGCGACGGCGCAAATATTAGTGCAATCTAATGAGATGGATCGCAGATTGTGGATGTACGATACATTTGAGGGAATGAGCGAGCCATCGAAGGCAGACGTAGATCTTCGTGGGCAGGCGGCTAAAAAGTTGTTGGACGATCAGGATCGACTTGATGAGAAAAGTATTTGGTGTTTCTCGCCACTGAATCAAGTCAAAGAAACCATGCGAAAGACCGGCTATGATTCCGGTAAAATAGAGTTCGTCAAAGGCAAGGTGGAGGACACCTTACCAACGAAAACGCCAAATAAGATCGCGTTATTAAGATTGGATACGGATTGGTATGAATCGACGCGATGCGAAATGGAGCATCTATTTCCTCTGCTCGTACCTGGCGGGGTAATTATCATCGACGATTATGGCCACTGGGAAGGTTGCCGTCGTGCGATCGATGAGTATGTAAAGAAGAACGAAATTTCATTGTTTTTGAATCGGATTGATTATACCGGCCGCATCGGTATTAAATCGCCACTGGTAAATATTTGATGTCAGTTAAACCTATTGATGAATCTCCTGTTTCCTCGAGCCGTTACCTTAACCTTGGTTGCGGTCGTCGATATCATTCGGCGTGGACTAATCTGGATTTAGAATCAAATGACCCCGAGGTTGTCTCTCACGATATCACTCGGGGAATTCCGTTTGAGGTATCAAGCTTCCATGCGGTTTATCACTCTCATGTTCTTGAGCATTTGACCCCTGACGAGGGGAAAGTGTTAATTCAGGAGTGTTATCGTGTATTGTCGCCCGGTGGAGTGTTGCGGGTGGTGGTTCCGGATCTCGAACGCATAGCGCGGCTTTACTTGGAGAATCACCAACAGGCTTGGGACGGTGACGAAGTAGCGTCTGTCAATTACGACTGGATGAAGATGGAGCTGCTGGATCAATTGGTTCGAGAAAAATCGGGTGGCCAGATGGGAATATATATGTCTCGTCAGGAAATCAAAAATGCTGAATTCGTTCAGTCGCGCGTCGGTGATGAGCTGGCGGTTTGTCAGGAGACAGCCGAGCCGGAAGCTGTGAAGGAAAAAAGTCTGTTGAGCCGTTTGGAAGAGTCGACTGTCGGTTTTCGTCGCCGGATGGCGCGACGTTTCGTACGTTGGACGCTAGGTCGTAACGCCGAAGCAGCGTTTGATGAAGGAATGTTTCGTAGTCAGGGGGAAATTCACCGTTGGATGTACGATCGGTATTCTCTCCGAGAGATTTGTCATTCAGTTGGATTTGAGAATTTTCGAGTTTGTTCTGCGGTAGAAAGTTCGATCGAAGGTTATTCGGGTTACCAGCTCGATTCAGTCGAGGGGCAGGTCAGAAAGCCGGACTCGATCTTCATAGAGTGTCGGAAGCCAGAATCTGACGCCGTCCGGGAAGTTGCCTAGAGAATCGCTTCGATTAAGTCGGTTTTTGTTCGCCCAGAGAACGACTGCCGTCTGGTTTTTCGTTTCTGTTTCAATTCTGAGAAGCTCGCGACAGAAGCTGGGGTGGTTACTACGAAAGCAGTGCAGAAACTGCTAAGATTCTCCCATCGCGAATTTAACGAAATTGGTTAGCCAACGTGTCGGTTGCCTTCGCGGATCTATTCCTTCCTGGGCGAATATTCTCCCGTTTTATCTGAGCTAAATTTAATGAACCAAACTGCCAGTTGGAGAGACGAATATCAGTTTCCAGCTAACTACTTGACGGTCGATGGCCATCGGATTCATTACGTTGACCACCACGGTGGTGATGGAGCTGAGCCGGTTTTGATGGTGCACGGCAATCCGACTTGGTCTTTTTATTATCGTCGGTTGTTAAGAAGTCTGGGAGACCAGGGTCGGGCGATTGCGGTGGATCATCTTGGATGTGGACTAAGTGATAAGCCGGCGGATTATCCTTATCGGTTGCAAAATCATATCGATAATCTTTGTTGTTTAATTGACGAGCTCGATTTAAAAAATGTGACCTTGATGGTACATGACTGGGGCGGCGCTATCGGTTTGGGTGCGTTGTTGGCCAGAAAAGATCGATTTAAAAAAATCATTTTGTTTAACACTGCCGCCTTTCCACCGCCCTATATTCCTTTTCGAATTCGAGTTTGCCGTTGGCCCGTCGTTGGGAAGATTGGGTTACAGGGTTTTAACCTATTCGCCCGGGCAGCAACGTCCATGGCGACCGAACAAAAAGGTGGATTACCTAAGGTCGTTGCAGACGGATTGTTGGCACCTTATGACAGTTGGTCAAATCGGATAGCGACCTACAAGTTCGTAAAAGATATTCCGCTTAGCAAGAGTCATCCGACTTGGGATGTATTGGAGAATATCGAATCGAGACTTAAGGAGGTCGCCGAGTGGCCAATCATGATGGTCTGGGGAATGAAGGATTGGTGTTTTCGCCCCGAGTGTCTTGACCGACTTCAGGAACATTGGCCTGCGGCTGAGGTGCATAAAATGGCCGATGCCGGGCATTATGTAATTGAGGATGAAGCGGAGCAGGTACAGCTTTTGGTTGAAGATTTTTTAGTGCGGCATCGAGCATGAGCGAAACGCCTCTTTCTCCAGGTGGACTTGCAACGCTCAGTTGCATTCTTGAAGTTGTTGCGTCGAAGCCTGGTAATGTACATCGGGGAGCTGATTTTGATGACGTTACCCTGGTCGATTTTACGACCAGTGCCGTGATTTTAGGGAACGTGATTGATGGGGTGCCGCAAAATTCTGTTGGTGAAACGGTTTTGCAGGCGGTGCGTTCTAACTTAGACATCGTAGGGACCAATACTAATTTGGGAATCATCCTGCTATTGGTGCCGTTGGCAAAGTTGGTGGCAATCGAATCGAACGCCTTATTGAGTTCAGAGCGAATCTTAAATTTTTTGAGTGAATTGAGTAGGGAAGACGGAGCTAAATTTTACCAAGCGATTCGGTTGGCAAATCCCGGTGGATTAGGCACTGCACAAGACCTTGACGTTGCCGATGCGACCGCTGAATCCGTTGATTTGCTGGCAGCGATGGAATTAGCAAGGGATCGAGATATGATCGCTCGGCAATATTCAGATGGATTTCAAATGCTATTTGAATTCGCCGTTCCGATGATCGAGCGTGGCCGGGAATTGTTGGGTGGGCTTACGGAAGGGATTGTGTATGCCCATGTCGCATTGATGGCTAAATTCCCCGATAGTCTTATTGCGAGGAAATGCGGACTTGAGGTTGCCAGGCACTCTCAGATGCTTGCAACGAAAGCGATGGAAGCCTTAGCTGTCGATAGCTTGAAAGATGTTTCGACTCGTCAGAGTGATTATTGGCAACGAGTTTCGGAGCTAGATTTCTGGCTGCGATCAGATGGTCATCAACGCAATCCAGGGACGACGGCCGATCTGATTGCGGCAAGCTTATTTATTGGAATCCATAATCAAATTATCAAGCCACCCTTTAGGTAAAAAAATGAAAAGTGATACATTTCGAGTTCAGCTTGAAAAAGACAATTTGGTTTTTAGTGCGGCGCACTTCATCACTTTTGATGGCAATACTTGCGAGTCTATTCACGGTCATAATTATCGCGTGAAATGCGAAGTGATTGGTGCACTCGATGAGAACGGCTATGTCGTTGACTTTATTGCACTTCGAGATGCTCTGCAGGAGATTGTAAATCGGCTCGATCACCATGTTGTCTTACCGACGTTGCATCCAACGATTCAGGTGGCTGAAGTCGAAAAAGAGGTCGTGGTTAAGTTTGAAGATCGACGGTGGGTCTTTCCCCGGCAAGATTGCGTTCTGTTACCGATTGCGAATACTACAGCGGAATTGATGGCGCAGTTAATCGGTCGAGAGTTAATTGAAAAAACACACCCCAAGTTCGGCGATCAAATCAAGGGGTTGGTTGTTTCGGTGGATGAAAATCGAGGGCAATGGGGTGTCTGTGAGTTGGACTGGCCGGCAACGCTGACCGCTTAAGCATCCCCACCGCAGTACGAAGTATTGTCGCCATTTCTGCAGCGGGGGTGCTTTGGTTGATATTCCCAAGCGGAGCGAGCTCTAGTTTTCTTGGTTCTTAAGATCTCCGAGGATCTGTTGGGCTGCTAGTTTTCCAGGGCCACCGATGACGCAACCGCCTGGGTGGGTCCCTGACCCGCATTGGTAATAGCCACTGATTGGAGTCCGGTATTGATTCCATCCGGGCGCGGGGCGATTCAAAAACATTTGATCTGCGAATAGCTCACCTGCAAAAATATTACCTTCGGTAAGTCCGACAATTCTTTCAATGTCGAGGGGCGTGACAATTTCGCGGTGGAGAATCAAAGAACCAAATCCCGGGAAAAATTCTTCAATCGTCGCTTGAACAACATCACCAAGGTTTTCTCGCTCGGTGTCCCAGTCACTTTCAGATAAATGATAGGGTGCATACATCACGAAACAGGACATGATATGTTTGCCGGGAGGGGTCATGTCCGGATCAATGGTGGACTGTACACAGCAATCGAGGAACGGCTTTTTGCTGTACCTTCCCGCTTCGCAATCAGCAAATGCTTCTTCGAGATAGTCGATGGATGGACCAAGATTTGTGAATCCCATGAAGATGTCTTTTCGGTTTTCCAAGCCTGGGAAACTTGGAAGATCGGACAGGGCAAAATTCACTTTGGCGGCTGTGCCCTGAAATTTATATTTCCCAATAGCTTCGGTCAGGGAGTTCGGCAAATCATCGGAAGAGACTAGCTGGGTGAACGTTCTGCGGGGGTCGAGTGCACTGACAACCGTCGGGGCAAAGTATTCATCGCCGCTCGCGAGGCGAACGCCCGTTGCCACCGAGTTTTCATAAATCACGGTATCCACATCTGCGTCGGTCAAAATGGTCCCACCGAACGCGACAACGGCTTTGGCCAAGACCTCAGTGAATCCTCCGTTGCCTCCTTTGTGAAATCCCCATTCTCCTAAAACACCGTCGTACTCTCCCATTTTATGGAATAGCCACACGAGCCCGGATCCTTTTGAGCGTGGTCCGACTTTACTGCCAATGATTCCACTTGAGGCGATTAATGCTTTGACTAAGTCGGATTCAAAATACTCTTCGAGAATTTCAGCGGCACTGCAATTTACAAATTTGTCAATCATCGCCTGGACATCCGGTTCGAGTCCGGCCATGTAGTCTTTGAGCCCTGCCATGGCAGCAAGTTCGGCTGGGTCATCGCTCATTGCATTTGGAGGAATGTTATCCATGAGCGGTTTTAAAGCGAAACAAACACGATCGATAAGATGCGACAAGTCGCGGATGGACTCGGCATCTTCTCGTGAGTGTCTGGCAATTTCATGAAAGTTAGCATCGGCGTCTGCACCTAGAAGCAGGTAGTTCCCATTGAAGTCGGGTTGGAAGGTGTTGACCAGCGGTAAAACCAGCATGCCGTGATCAGCTAAGCGGAGATCCTGCACGATATCCGGTCGCATCAGGCTGATGGCGTAGGAGAAGGTCGTAAACTTAAAACCCGGGACAAGCTCTTCGGTGATCGCAGCTCCACCGACTAAGTGTCGGCGTTCGAGGACGAGTGTTTTCAATCCTGATTTGGCGAGATAGGCAGCGTTGACGAGACCGTTGTGCCCACCACCAATAACAATGGCATCGAAGTTGTTGGAATTACTCATTTTCCACCTCCCATTAGTGCGGTTTTACGTTCGGGGTTAAAGAACGGCAGTGAAGTGACTTTGGCCAAAACGTTGACGGGCTTGCGAATGACGGAAACCTCGAGGTCGACTTCAGTGCCTTCCCCCGTCAGGTCAAGCGGTAGTTTTGCAATTGCGATCGGCTTTCGCAAAAGCGAAGAAAACAGAAAGCTAGTTGCGTATCCTGCATACTCCCAGGGAGTCTCGCTCCGTCGATAAATGCTCATCGTTGTTTCGCGATAGAGATCACTCTTCGGTGGTAAAATACCTGCCTCCAAATGGACTGCCTCGTAACTGTGCCAGTCGATTTCGAGCCCAACGGTTTTCCAGCGACTGGTTTTATTTTTGATTTCGGCTTCAATCGCGCGGCGACCGATGAAATCTCGATCATCTTTTTCTAGATTGCGAAACATCCACGACCAGCCCAGTTCGATTGCCGTCTCACGTTGGGCATCAACCCAGGCGAATCGCGAGGAATCAAAATCAACACCCATTAGCAACAGTCCGGCCTCCACTCGGGCCATCTTTAACGCAGTGGTTCCGATAGGAGCGATGTTGTATCCCTCGCCAGCCGTCATCAGTGAATCCCAGACGGTGAGAGCCTTGTCTTTGGGGACCCAGATTTCGTATCCGAGATCTCCGGTGTATCCGGTCCGCGAAATGATGACTTCGGCGTCGCCCAGTTTGCCGTGGGCAACGTCGAAATACTTTAGATCGGTGGCGTCTTTGGATAATTGGGAGATGACATTGTGAGCATGCGGACCTTGCAGGGCGAGGATTCCGTAGGCTTCGGATATGTCCTCGACGGTGACTTGATCGAGTTGCATTTCTCTGGCAATCGAATTGAAATACCGCAGTGTTGGTTCGCCCGCGGTTAAGTAAAATTCAAATTCATCGGTTCGCAGGATGACACCGTCCTGAATTACAAATCCATTTTCGTTCGACCAAACCGTGTACTGGGCTCCCCCGACTTTGCAGCGTTTGATATCACGCGACATAATTCGCTCGAGCAGGCGAACGGAATTGGAGCCTGAGATGCGGTACTTGAACAACGGTGAGGTGTCGAGGAGCGAGACGGAACTCCGGATCGCATAGTATTCGTTGGTAAGCGAATATTTAAACTGAGGGGCAACCAGAAATCCGGACCAGTTTTTCCAAACTTTCGTTTCGTTGAGTGGTTCCAGACGCGAGTGAAACGCAGTCATTTTGGGCATAGCAGTGCACTTTCAAAAATATGTGCGGGGATTTTTCTCAATTAAATTTGCTGAATCACAAATTTGCTGAGTGACGAATAGGGATGCGCGCTTACGAAATTAGAGGCCGCTGTAGCGGTTGCGGTAACGCGTTTCGGCAGAAATCATTGGCAGCATTGAGGTATCCCTGAAAGAAGTAACTCGAATTTAATTTAATTCAAGTCGGTTCGCAACCGTTTGTTGACGGTCGTTGGGAATTGACCAGCGTTGCATAAAAGGGGGCGTGAAGTATCTAGGCGTTAACGCGTCGACGGTGGGAAGCGATGGCGGGGTAGATTCAACTGCCCGAGCGAGTCCATTGGGCTTGATTGCTGAGAAGATTTATTGGGAAATTGACGATACGTAGACCGCTTCTAAATCACGCAGCAACAATTCTTGGAAATTGCTCCATGGACTCGGTTGCTCGTAAGGTCTGATTGACTACCGATTCGCTCAGGTCGATCAGCTTGTCTCCGTACTCTTCAAAACGGTAACGGGAATGCACGCGTTGCAACGATCGTTCCCGAAGGCCATTGGCAAGTTCTGGTTGGGCGGCCAGTGTTCGGAGCAAACTGGAGACCTGTTCATAATCAGCATAGTCGACAATGATTCCGGCGCCATTGTCGACAGCCTCAGCAGCCCCGCCGGAGTTAGCGAATGTGACGATGGGCAAGCTTGCCGCCATCGCCTCATGAATCACACACGGGAATGGATCGACCCGAGAAGTCATCAGAAAGGCGTCTGCCCCCACAAAATAAGGTTCGACATTGGGGCGCTCACCAATGAAATGAACGTTATGTCGGGCATGGCTTTTATGAATGTCGAGTTGCACGTAGTGGTAAGGTGAGTGGCACCAGCGAGGCCCTTCACCCACCCAGACAAAGTGAATTGGAACATCTGATTGATTTTGAGCACAAGTTTGTCTCGCGATCGCAGCATAATGATCAATACCTTTGCGGAGATCGAGCGTGCCGCAGCCCAGTGCGATAAATGCATTGGGGGGCAGTGACAATTCTTTTCTGATTTGAGCGTGTGCTTTCTCTCGTGAAATACCTTTGCCAAAATCTGGTGTCAGCAACCCTTGGGGCAATACGATCGACTTACCCTGTGGGATTGCCGTCTTTGAGTCGGCTGCGTCTCGAACCGCGTGAGCCGGGAAGACAATCTTTTCAGAGGACTTGAAAATGTTTTCGTAGTCTTTTTCAGAATAAGAGGATGGCAATTCGTGAACTAAGGAAACACAGGGAACACCGTGTTCGGCAAAAGCCGCTGCAACATGACGAGACTCCATACTGTTACAAACAGCGAGAATTGGTTTGTTGTTTTTTTCGCGATTTACAACACGCGCTGTACGTTTTCGAAGTTCCTCAACATTTTGGCTGTCAACGTTGAAGCAATCGACGACCGAGTGTTCTGCAAAATCAGTTGCTAAGTGCCCACCCGATTGAAGAACGGTCTCACATTGAACATCACAATTTTCTCGAAAGTGTTTGAGGATATTAAGAATAATCTTCGGAGCGCCCGTTCTGGTGGCTTCGTGAGATACAAAAACAACCCTTCGCTGTTGTGGCGTGGAAGGTGATTTGCTTTTCTTGTTTTTTCGAAATATTCGCATTGTTTTTCCTGAATGGCCGGCTGGGTCCGGCTTAAAAGTCAGAGGCAAGATTTGCGAGAATCATCCATGATTATTCGTATGCAAATTTGCTTCGCTATTGAAGATAACACTTCGCTAAAAACTCTCAAAGATCAGCGAGACGAGATTTCAATTGCTAGCGAAATTAGGAGTCAATTTCGAGTAGTTCCAGACGCCCCCTAAAAGTAAGTAGGGAGATTAGGGTGCCGAGGGAGCCGAGGGAATGCTCAGTCGCCCAGTCTAAGCTGATTTTGCAAATAGACTCTGAAATTGTTGTGATGACTGTTTGGCTTCTTGTACCGAGCTGTCGTGCACAATTTCTCCGAGTTCCATTACGATTACTCGATCCGCTAGTCGAAGGGAGGAAGGGCGATGGGTGATGACAATCGTGGTGCGATCTTGGATGAATTTTTCAAGTGAGTCATGGATGATGCTTTCTGATTGCCCGTCAATTTGACTAGTAGCTTCATCAAGAATCAAAATTTGGGGGTCTGAAACGATGGCTCTGGCGATTGCGACGCGTTGTCGCTGTCCGGCAGAGAGGTTTTTACCATCGTCTCCTACGTTGGTTTGGTATCCATCTTGGAGTTTGGAAACGAATTTGTCGATTCTTGCGATCCGCACAGCATCCATTATTTGCGCGTCCGTTGCATCTGGATTTCCATAGCCAATATTCTCCCAAAGCGATCCATTGAAGAGAACCGAATCTTGAGTCACCCAGGCGATCTGTTGACGCACTTTTTTAGGGTGCATTTGACGGATATCTTGCCCGTCAATCATGATTTTTCCGTAATGCGGATCGTAAAAACGAGCTAGGAGGTTCATGAGTGTCGATTTACCACAGCCGTTTCCACCCACGATTGCGAGGGTTTGGCCTGCTGGAATGGTCAGGTTCAGCTTTTTAATGACAGGTTGCCGTGGGAGGTAGCAAAAGATTACGTCTTCAAATTGGATTTCGTGTTTATGTGCGGGAACCGGAATTGGGTTTTCGGGCGGACCAATAAGTGGTTCGGGGCCAAAGGTTCTAAACAGGTTGTCGCAAGCCGTGCCCCCTCTCACGATAACATTTACAATTTCGCTCATCTTTCGGGCGGGATCTGCAGCGCCTGCGAGCATGGCGTAAAACACGAGCAACATGGCTGGTTTGATCGGGGTGTCACTGATTTTGATGAAATTGAAAAGGTAGGTCTCTTGATTCAAAACAAGATAGGCGCCGACCAGCATCGAAAGTGAAATCGAGATGATACTAAGAACTTCGGTGATCGGTCTGAGAAGTGAATCGTAGAGTGCGATTCGAAGTTGCATACGGTAGAGCGTGTCGGCATTTTTCTTGAACCGTCGGCGCTCGCTTCTTTCACGATTAAAAATGCGAACCGTTTTTACCGCTTTAAAGGTCTCGATGAGTGTTTGAAATACATCGGCCATGCCTTCCATCTCAATTTGTGTTGAGCGTTTCATTCGGCGGGATAAGGAGTGGATTAAAAATGCTCCCGCAGGCACGATGAACATGGAAATAATCAAGAGAGGAAATGAAATCCAAGCTGCCACGCAAAGGCAGGTGATCATTTTTAATGGTTCGCGAAGGCACTTGCCGTAGAACATTCGAAGGCCGGAACTGATCATTGTCATGTTGTAAGACAAATGAGTCATCATCGCGGAAGTTCCGATGTTGTCGATTCTTCGTTGGTCGAGCTCCAGGGCTTTTCGGTAGTAAATGCGTCTTAAATCTAGAACGGTTTTTTCAGAAACTCGCGCGTCTAGAATGGCGCTGATCACTAACAGGATTCCCTTAAATATGGAAACTCCAAGAAGCCAAGTTAGGGCGACCACTAGTGTTTGGAAAGCGTTGTCGGGAGCATAGCGGTCGACGTAGGGTTTGGCATTTTTATACCATTCCAGTGATTTGACTTCGCCACTGAGGCGGTCTTTTTTGAGGTCAATTTTGTTGGCGAGTTGAGGCGTTGGGTTGCTTGCTTGCTGGGCCTCAAGGGTGGCTACCTCTCCCGCAAAGCGATCGACACTTTGTTCGCCGCTGGCGATTTCGTGTTGAACCCAGGTGACTGCAGTTTCACCTTCTAAGACGATCTTTACGATTGGAAATACCGTGGTGATACTCGCACTCCAAATGACCGCAATGGTCAGGGAGCATATAAACGCCCCGGCAATAGTCCAGCGGTAGCGTAGCGAGTGTTTTACAGCGCGAAAAAACGGCTTCATCCGAGATTGCTCTGGAGGTGATTCCAACAAATCCTGGCGAGTGGGAGTTTCCCCAACGGGGGTCCTACTCGTGGGGCGGAATATTGGTGGGATTGCTCGACTGAGTCAAGAACAGTTAACGGTGGTTGGTCCGGCTGGCCGCCCAAGCTTTGCTGTTTGCCTGTTTTGACAGTTTGGGGCTGGTTTGGCTGGCTGTAGAAGCGTCGATAGCACCGTGGCTGTGTGCCCACGGACTCTCGGGCGGTGTTTAACCGATTCTGAGGTTCGACTCGATCCGGCGAATCACTTCTTTCGTGGGGTAAACCGAATGTGCCAAAGAAATTCCGTGGTCAGTTTCGAGCCATTGGGCGACCTTGCGTTCGGCGGCAATCGCCGTGCTGTGACTGCGTCCCCCAAAATATTCACCAATTTCGGAAAAGGCGGAGCCCGTGTACTGTCGGGAGAGGTACATCGCTAACATTCGAGCCGAGCTGATTCGTTTTTGTCGGCTGGATGATTTCAGCTCTTTTGAATTCACTCCGCAAAAATCACAGACAGCCTGCTCGATGGTCACCATGGAAGTACAGTTGGGGCCTGTCAGTGAGAACAAATCGCAAAGCACCTGTTGTGCTACTTCAGGCACCATGGGAGTTCGAGTCGCAACGGTGTAAGCGTGTAATCGATTGATCGCACCGGAAAGTCGCCGAACGTCCCGCGTCAGTTGCTCGCAAATTAAGTTAATGACGTTTGTGGGGATATCCATTTTTCGTTCGGCACACATTCGACGTGTGATTTTGACACGTCCTTCAAAATCAGGGTACTGAAGCGGGCAGGTTAATCCTCCTGTCAGTCTTGCACTGATGTCATTTCCAAGGTGCCCGAGTTCAATCGGTGGTCGGTCTGACGAGACGATGATTTGTTTACCAGAACGAATTAAATTGTCCATCGTGTGCTGGAATTCGCCTAGCGTTGCTCGTTTTCCTGCGAGGAACTGAATGTCATCAATGGCCAGCAAGTCGAGATCCCGGTACTTCCTGCGAAACATCGGAAGCCCTGTTCCGCCACGCAGCGAACTGACAAATTCGCTAGTGAACTGTTCCGCGGATAGATAGACACACCGTTTCAATCGCAGTCGGCGACGGAAGTCGTTGGTAATTGACTCAAGTAGATGTGACTTGCCGCTGCCGGTGGGGCCAAATACGAAAAAGGGAGCGAACTGACCAGGCTCTCGAAAGAGTTGTTCGACACCAGCTTCGATAAGACGGTTGTCCGGTCCAAAGGAAAATGAACTCAATCCCCTCGGAGCTTTGCGGATAGAGGTCGGCAAATTGGCACGTTGCACGTCATCCGATGCGAGACGTAGCGGTTGAGGGGAAACTGTATCCGGCCCAGATGTCGTTTCATCATTTTCAATGGAAGAACTATCTGCCGCAGTGACTTCACTCAGTTCGTAATCGATTTGAAAATGCGGACCGCAAACATGGTTTACGATG
The DNA here is from genome assembly GCA_029251085.1 of Mariniblastus sp. Classification (GTDB taxonomy): domain Bacteria; phylum Planctomycetota; class Planctomycetia; order Pirellulales; family Pirellulaceae; genus Mariniblastus. The sequence continues at coordinate 1,301 of JAQXDZ010000030.1, read as the reverse complement.
TCGCGAACATCGTTAGCCAACGTTCCCTTGATTCGCTGTAGTGAGAAACTGTTCTCTGCACTAACCACAACTCGAGGTGATTTATTCGCCGACGGAGTTGAGTTGACTGAAAAACTTTGATCCTGGGAGAACCAAAGGTCGAAACGATCTTTGCCAAGCCTTGCTTCCAAATGGGTAGCAATCGTGCTGGCAAGGTCCGGGTTTTCCGAACGATTGTTAATGATCGAATCCTGAGACGACAAAGTCACATCCTGACACATTATCGGCCCGCTCCTCGGTGCGATGCTCTGAGCGGGACATCCAGCGATTCTGGCTGGGAATGATGTCCTGAGTAAGCAGCGAACGAAGACCGTCCATTGTTTATAATTTCAATCCACATCTTGCGAACTGACAAATAATCTCAAACTGAGGATTTGCGATTCTAAGAGTGCTAGCACGACTGTCAAACCGTTAGTTCGAAATAAATTTGAAGTTCACCTTTATTGCGGAAACCTGCGCGGAGTTTTCAAAATACACGGTAAATTCTCGCGCCTGAATCCAACCGTTCCGAGGCTCAGTTAGGTGGATAAAATGTCAAGCGATTGTTGTTAAAAGAAAACTCCCCTTTCCTCGGCAGTCAATCTTGGTTGGGTCCACTTAAACGGGTCGGATTGGGTAAAATTTGACTGGTGAGGTAGCTAGTTAGTATAGCAGAAAAGCGCAGGCGATTACCGCAGGAAATACTTCTTAGTTTGCGGTCGAGTGGACTAGCGGTTGGCCTGAGAACCGGCGATTAATGACTGGAATTCTTGGCTTAAGCCAATGTTTCCGCTGGGATTATTTATTTCCATCACGACGGCGACCTGTTGGATTTGATTTTCGCGGTAGATAACGGTTGGATATTGCATCAAGATCCCGCCCATTTGGCTTCTTCCATTTTCGGATAGATAAAATCCAGCCCAGTGGGTCGGTTGTCGGCGAAAACCGTAGAATTTGGTTAAAAACTCAGTAAGTTTAATCCCGTCACCCGCCCAGCCTCGAAAGGTGATCCTCTGGGGGCGATGATTTTGATCAAAATAGTAGGTCAATGAGCCGTGGAGATCCGAAGCGCTGGTGCCGGTCACGAGGGCGACCCGCAGGCCGTGCAGACCAACTGCCTCTGCGTTTGTTGATATTCGATTCCAACGATCTCTCACCCAGTTTTCACTGATATCGAATCGAAATACCTCTTCAAAATTAAAAACGGGCATAAACTCAAGCGGCGCTGCATCATAATCGGGCCCCTGAGCGTTTCCAGGGTAAATGAGCGCTCCAGTTGAGCC